>CAKRAK010000001.1 GCA_934294885.1 uncultured Lachnospiraceae bacterium
TAAAACGAATACGTTCGTCTGCAAATGATAAAATCTGCTTTGAACTGAATGTAACATATTGCATAGGGAAATGCAAGGTTAAATATAAAAAAAAGACTTGACAGGTTAAATATAAAAAAAGACTTGATAAAATATGTTCCATCATCCCAAACCCATTATAATTTTATCTACTTATGATTGCTTTTCTTCCTATAAAATGATATATTAATTCCTATATGTTTTAAGAAAGGAAATGAAAACAATGAAGATGAAAAAACTCATAGCAACAGCCCTGCTGGCAGTTATGACTGTATCTACTCTTACAGCCTGCGGCGGAGCACAGTCAGACGCAAATTCTGACACAAAATCAAAGACAAAAACAGCAAAGGTAATCGACATCAACTTAACAGATGAGGAATATGCATTTGGAGTTGACAAAACACAGCCGGAATTACTGAAAGAAGTGAATTCCTTTATTACCGAAATCAAAGAAAACGGCAAGTTCGACGACATCTGTAACAACTACTTTGGTGACGGAACTCCGGTAGCCATACAGTCTGCTACTTATGATGACAGCAAGGATCAGTTAGTCGTTGCAACAAATGCAGCCTTTGAACCGTTTGAATACACAAAGGGTGATGACTATTACGGAATTGATATGGAAATTGCAAAAGCACTTGCTGATAAGCTTGGCAAAGAGCTTGTAATCCAGAACATGGATTTTGATGCGGTTTGTTTATCAGTTGGTCAACAAAAATGCGATATCGCTATGGCAGGACTTACAATCAAGCCGGACAGAGAAGAATATGTAACCTTCTCCGACCCATATTACAGTGCAGCACAAAAGCTGATTGTTACTTCTGATGATACAGAGTTTGACGATTGTAAAACTGCGGATGATGTAGTTGCGAAATTAAAGGAAAAAGACAGCAGCGTTACAGTTGGTGTTCAGACCGGTACAACAGGTCAGTTCTTCTGTGAAGGTGATAAGGACTGGGGATTTGAAGGTTTTGCAATGAAAACAACAGGATATAAAAACGGTTCTCTTGCAGTACAGGATTTATTAAACGGCAATATTAATTATGTAGTCATCGACTCAGCTCCTGCAGCAAGTATTACTGCTGCAATCAACGAAATGCAGTAAAACAAACAAAGCCGGTATCTGCATCAAACAGATACCGGTTTATTATGAAAGGATATTTCATGGGTAATATAGGAAATAAAATTGATAAATTCATAGAAATATTTGTTCACAGTGGTGGTTATATTAAAGTACTGACCGGTTTGAAAAATACACTTATGATTGCCGTTATCGGTTTGATTATCGGTATTATCATAGGAACGTTGATTGCAACGGTACGTGTCATTCCAAAATACAAACGTCTTCCACGAATTTTAGACGGTATTTGCCGATTTTATGTTGCACTCTTCCGTGGAACCCCTATGGTTGTTCAATTGCTGGTATTTTACTATGTTCTGCTGCCTATTATCGGTGTTCATATGACCGGTGTACAGGTTTCTATCTGGGTATTTGGTTTGAACAGTGCTGCTTACATATCAGAAATGATGCGAAGCGGTATTCTTTCTGTTGATCCCGGTCAGATGGAAGGTGGTCGTGCTATGGGACTTAGCTTTGCTGCTACCATGCGCATGATCGTGATTCCTCAGGCAGTTAAGAATATTTTACCAACATTAGGTAATGAATTTATTTCTCTGATCAAAGAAACCTCTGTTGTCAGCTTTGTAGGTGCAACAGATTTATATGTAGCATTTAACTACATTGGAAGTAACAGCTACGAATTTATGATTCCTTATCTGGTTATGGCAATCATTTATATTGTCCTTGTATTAATCATCAGCTTGGGAATTAAATTAATGGAAAGGAGCCTGAGAAAAAGTGATAGACGTCATTAATCTTGAAAAACATTTTGGTGATAACAAGGTTTTGAAGGGCATTGATATCACAATTGATAAAGGGGACATTATGGTTGTTATCGGTCCTTCAGGTTCCGGTAAAAGTACATTTTTACGTTGTTTGAATTGTATGGAAGATCCAACCGGGGGACAGATCATCTTTAACGGTGTGGATATTGCAGACCCAAAGGTAGATATTAATATTCACCGCCGTCATATGGGAATGGTATTCCAGCATTTTAATCTGTATAACAACAAAACCGTAATTCAGAACATTATGCTGGCACCGGTACATGTACAGTGTCAGGATTTAAAGAAAATAAAGCGACAGAATCGTCTGCTTCCGATTACAAATCTTTTCCGGAAAGAAAAGAAGGAAAAACAGCCTGTTACAACAACAAAAGCTGAGATTATAGAAAACTCCCGCAAAAAGGCTGAGGAGCTTTTGGAACGAATCGGACTATCCGACAAGGCAGATGTATACCCTTCTACCCTATCCGGCGGACAAAAACAGCGTGTAGCCATTGTCCGTGCATTGGCAATGAATCCGGATGTGATTTTATTTGACGAACCAACCTCTGCATTGGATCCTGAAATGGTTGGGGAAGTATTAGACCTTATGAAGGCTCTTGCCAAAGAAGGAATGACCATGATCATCGTTACCCACGAAATGGGATTTGCAAAAGAGGTTGCAAACAAAGTGGTATTCATTGACGACGGTCAGATAAAAGAAACCGGTTCACCGGAGGAATTCTTCGGTAATCCAAAGAATCCAAGACTTAAGGAATTTTTGTCAAAGGTTTTATAATTTCATATAACATATAAGCAGACATGATTTTTCATGAATCCTTATTATGCAAAACAGCCTTCCGGATACTTCAAACCGGAAGGCTGTTTTAATCTTATGATATTTGCAAATATCATCTTTATTCAAATGATACACATTCTGACTTAGATTTATCCTTATGCTGCTTTCTCCTCAGCAGGCTTTTCCGTAAGCTTACGGATACCGGAAATCGCAACAATCACACCAAGAATCAATAATAACACTGCAAATACTAATTGTAATGTATTACCTAAATCCAGACCGGTTGTCATAAATGCCTTTGATAATTTATAGATTGTCATTCCCAGTGCAGTAAATGTAACTGCTAACATAAAGAACATCGGAATCCATAACATAGCACCCTGACGATTTGTCTTCTTTAAGAATACAGCACAGGCAATCAATGCAAGGGCAGATAACAACTGGTTCGCAGAACCAAATAATGGCCAAATCTCAGCATATCCAACCTTAGCAAGTAAATATGCAAGAACCAAAGTAATAATGGTAGCAAAATACTTATTTGTGATGAACTTCAATACCGGATTCATATGCTCTGTATCTGTATCACTATCTACAAAGAATTCCTGGAAGGAAAGACGTCCGATACGGGCTACGGAATCCAATGAAGTTAAGGCAAAAGCAGAAACTGCCAAATTAATCAATGTAAATACAAGGTCATGTGGCAATCCTGTTACTTCAAGGAAGTTTGCAATCGCACCGGCAAAAATCTGTGGCTGGGTTGTATAACCCTGAGCTGCTGCCTCACCGGAAGCAAAGGAAGCAACTGCAATCAACGCAAGAACTGCCAACATACTTTCCATTAACATCGCACCAAAGGATACCGGCAACATATTCTTCTCATTCTTAATCTGCTTGGATGCAGTTCCTGATGATACCAAAGAATGGAATCCGGATACGGCACCACAGGCAATCGTTACAAACAGAATCGGGAATAAATACTGTCCATCTACAACAAATCCATTGAATGCAGCCAGATTACAAGACGGATTCGAAACAAATACACCGATTACTGCTGCTACAATCATAAAGATTAACAAATAACTGTTCAAATAATCTCTTGGCTGTAATAACGCCCATACAGGTACAACACAAGCAATTACAATATAAGCAAAAATAATCAAATGCCATGCTTCTCTTGATAAAAAGATTGGGAAATGTAATCCGATTGCTACGGCTCCGATTAACATTACAACGGCAATGGCTGTGTTAATCCATTTGTTTAGCTTTCCGTATTTTAAAATACATCCTAAAACAACAGCTTCAACAATAAATATCATAGAAGTTGTTGCAACAGCACCGTTTGCTGATGATTTAACAGTCTCCTGTGTAACCGGGTCAGCAACAAATCCATTAAAAGTTCCTGCTACAACATCCGCAAAAGCAGCAACAACCAAAATACAGAATAACCAACAGAAAGCTAAGAATAATTTCTTACCAAGCTTACCGATATATTCCTCAATAATGAATCCAATGGTACGTCCTTTGTTCTTAACAGATGCATACATTGCGGAAAAGTCCTGTACGGCACCGAAGAAAACACCACCAATTAAAATCCATAACAATACAGGTACCCAGCCAAATATGGCAGCCTGAATCGGTCCGTTAATCGGTCCTGCACCTGCAATAGAAGCAAACTGATGACCAAATACAACATTGGTATCAGCGGGTACATAATCTACTCCATCCTCTAATTCATAAGCCGGAGTTTTTGCATTTGGGTCAATGCCCCATTTGTTTGCCAGATATCGTCCATAGATCAAATAAGCTCCACCTAAGACAACAATGGCAATTACCATCATTAGAATACCACTCATTCTCTCATCCTCTTCTCTTAAAGTTATTTGCGTCAGATAATGTCTTTCCTGTATTTATCTATACGCCAAGTAAGGTTTTATCACTTTATCGAGAAAATTTCTATATTAAAAATAACAATAATTTCACTTCTTTTTTGGTTATTTTTATCAAATTGAACCTTCTGTCATTTTCCGATTGCTTCCTAATCCTCTCCTTCTTTTCCAAACACATGTCGGAAATAGTCTTGATTTAGCACACTTCTGCTATAAGTGATTTTATTTTTAACAATTGCTTTTACATTCTCTATATATTCATCGGAAACCTTTTCATTTGTATTTTTAGGTGTAAAGGTTCCTTTTGAGGCAATATAAGTTCCCTTATCTGTTTTCCAATCATAGCTCAATGTGAAAGCCAATGGTAATGCCTCTGAAAATACATCCCTTCCCGGCAATAATCTGGAATCAAAATCCGTTCCAAAAAGATTACATAAGGTTGGAAGAATATCCATACTGGTAACCGGGGTATCCACTACAATGGGGTCCTCTTTTTCCAGACATCCGCTCCATATAATCAGGCGGTTATGGTCTCTGATAAAATCATTATCCACGGATCTTCCATATAATTCTGCCAGATTACTGTTTGCACCGTAGCTTTGTCCCAATCCGTAGGGGAAATGATCCGGACTGATTACAATTACCGTATCATCTGCCAAATCCCTTTTTTCCAGTTCATCAACAAGATAGGTTAACGCATCCTCAAACTCTAACTGACAGGCAATATATGCCTTTACCGTCTCTGAATAATCTAAATCCTTAACCTGTTCCTGATGTTTTTTCGACATGGCATTTTTACTGAAGCTGTAAAGACTGTGTCCGCTTACCGTCATATAATATATATTAAATGGTTCTTTATCAATATAGGTTGGTAAGGTACCCTTTATCATCTCCAGATCGCTTTCCGGCCACTGGGATGTGATAATATCCTCCATGCCGTTTCCTACACCTTCAAAGCCATCGGAATATCCCAGATTTATATGGGTTTTATCCCTGTCATAATATGTATAATCATTATTATGGTAGGCTTTTCCGTAATATCCCTTTTCTGTCAGGCGGGACGCAATGGTTGACCAGTTATAGTGGGTTGCAGTTTTTTTCACCGATTCACCACCGGAGGTTGCTAACATTCCGAATAAATTACCGTACTCTCCGCCCGTTGTTCCTGCACCGGCAGGCTGGTAAAAATCGGTAAACTGAATTCCCTTATTTGCCAGACGATAAAGTGTAGGGGTTAAATCTTTGTCGATTACTTCCGCAGAAAATGCTTCTGCCGTAAAGAAAATCAAATTCTTTCCTTCAAAAAGTCCTGTATATTCATTCTTTGATGTTGCCTCTAAAGAAGCCACATATTCATCAATCGCTGCATATTTGCCACCATCTTCTTTGGCTAATGCATCAAAATCAATATCCAATTCATTTTTTCCGAGGGGCTCCTGTATTTCCTCATGGGAAGATGTCTCCTCCGGCTGATTCTCTGTAGACTTCTGTACCTCTGCCATATCCTCTGTCAGGGAATCTTCCGTATCCTCCATCACAAAGGAAGCCTCCTCTTGATCCGTCACCATTGTCTGCTTGACATCCAGGCGCAGACCTGTCATGACGCCAAAATGAATCGTTGCAGAATCGTAGTGATATTCCTTGGAATACATATTTTTATCTGTATCTGTCAATTGAATGGTCAGTAAATTAATCAGATATACAAAAACCGCAATCCCTAACAGTACACCCTTCTTTTTCCATCCGGTATGCTTTGCAATCAAAAGCCTTTTCTGAAATATCAGATATAAAATAAAAGGCAGGAAAAACAATATAACATGTACCATTCCGTTTAAGGTAAACACCATTCCTGCAATATCCCCGGAAAAATCATCCATTGCATCTAAGGCACCTGCCAGCATTGTACTCAGATTATAGAACACCTGAAATTCCCTATGAAGAAAATATATAATGCAAAACAGCAGAGCCAATATAAACAAACAGCCCCCCTGAAAAATTTGATTCACCCGCTCCTTGGAGGTCAAAGTAGTAATTACCTGCAATATCAATCCATATCCGATACTAAAGCAAATGATATAAATGCCATAATGATTAAGTACTTTTCCACCTGTTGAAAAAGCCATTACAAATTCCATGAGAATCAGGGAACAGGCAAAATAAAATGTGCCAAATAAGGGAATCTTCTTCCCGGTTTTTGCTTTGGAATCCTCTTTTCTTTCTTTTGTTTGTTCCCCTTTCGAAACCGATAGCTGTTCCTGTTGTAGAGCAGCTACCGGTTTTTGCTGTTGTTTAAAACCGGATTGCTTCTTCTGCTGTTGTTTCTTTTTTGGATTTTGTTGATTTTTCTGTTGTTTTTTCTTTTGTCTTTTGTTCATCTTGTAACCTCACCTACATTAAAACTAACCAATCAGCCACTTATAATTTCCCACACTATATAACGGAATCAATGGTAACAGAATCGGTGTCTTATTAACATATTCCTGACACAAACACGCGATCACATTCTATCCCATCATCTATTCCATTTCCTTTGGAAGTGTAAGGTTCAATATAATCGCAACCAAAAATACAACCGCTACACAATTTTCCGCAAAAACAGTCTGGACGATTCGAGGAAAAATCGCGAAAATCTCCGAAACCTGAGTAAAGCCCAAACCGATACTTAAGGATAACGCAACAATTGTAATATTTCTCTGACTAAATCCGCACTTTGTAATCATCTGCATACCGCTTAAAACGATGGAACCAAACATCATAATGGTACATCCTCCTAAAACCGCATCCGGCAGTGTTGCAAGCAACACACCAAAGATTGGGAAAAATCCGGCTAAAACCATAATAACCGCTCCGGTAAAGATTACAAAACGATTCACTACCTTTGTCATAGCTACCAAACCTACATTCTGACTAAAGGATGTAATCGGCAGGCAGCCAAAGACAGAAGAAAGGGAGCTGACAAATCCGTCACAAGCAACGGAACCGGATATTTCTTTTGCAGTTACATCACGGTCTAATCCCGTTGCTGCAAGTGCAGATGTATCACCAATGGTTTCCGTTGCGGAAACCATAAATATAACTACAACCGATATAATCGCTCCGATATGAAATTCCGGCTTGAAAGGAAGAATTTCCGGCAACGCAACCACTTTTGAAGATGACAATGCAGAAAAGTCAACCATTCCCATAGCAAGGGATAAAATATAACCTACAACCAGGCCAAACAATACAGAAAGCTGTTTCCAGTATGATTTGGCAAGAATATTAAATACAAGACAACATACCAAAGTAACCGTACCTACAATTAAATTCTTAGCAGAACCGAAATCTTCGCTGCCACTTCCACCACCAAAGGAAGCCGCCCCAACAGACAAAAGGGAAAATCCGATGGCCGTCACAACGGTTGCCGCCACAATCGGTGCGATCAGTTTCATCCAGTATTTTGCAAACAAGCCCAATATTCCCTCTATCAGTCCACCTACCAAAACAGCACCAACAATGGCCTCATATCCGTAATTAGGGCCAATATAACAAAATACGGATACAAAGGTAAAACTAATACCCATAACAATCGGAAGTCCGGAACCGATCTTCCAAATGGGATACAACTGAACCATGGAACCGATTCCCGCAATAATCATGGCACTTTGAATTAATTTTGCTGTTTGGACGCTGCTTAACCCACAGGCACCGGCTACAATGAAAATCGGTGCAATATTTGCTACGAACATCGCTAATATATGCTGCAAACCGAATGGAATTGCTTTTAAGACCGGAACCTTTCCATCTAACTGATATAATTCCGGCATATCATCCTGTTTTAACTGTGACATAATCTTCTCCTCTTATTGTTCTCTGAATACAATTTTTCCGGTTTCCCAATCCATCTCATCAACAATGGCAAGGGATTCTAATTGGAAGCCTAGATTACGGATCATGGTTCCACCTGCCTGATAACCTTTTTCAATGGCAATTCCGATTCCCTCTACTGTAGCACCGGCTGACTGTACAATCTGAATCAATCCCTGCAGGGCACATCCGTTTGCAAGAAAATCATCAATAATTAATACATGATCCTCCTCCGACAAAAATTTCTGGGATACAATAACCTGATTTTTACATTTATGCGTAAAGGATTCCACCTCAGCAACATACATTTCCCCCTCTAAATTAATACTTTTTGCTTTTTTTGCAAAAACAACCGGTACATGAAAATGCTGTGCAACCACGCAGGCAATTCCGATTCCGGAAGCCTCAATTGTCAGAATTTTATTAATATTTTTATCTTCAAATCTCTTTTTAAAATCTTTTCCCATTTCATTGAATAAATCAATATCCATCTGATGATTTAAAAAACTGTCTACCTTTAAAACATTTCCTTCCTTTACGATTCCATCCTTTAAAATTCGTTCCTCTAAATAATTCATATGTGCTCTCCTCTGTAAAAAAAATACTACACTAGATTATAATATATTATTTCTGATATTCATACACCCCAATATCATCCAAAATGATATTTCCGGCTTCTTCAGATGAAAAAGAAATGACAAGTTTTGTAACCTGCTTTTCATCAAAGCCTTCTTCCTTATAAAAGGTATCAAAGGGAACACTTACCGTTTCCATCTGATGTTTGTATTCATATTGATTGGTCAAAATATCCTGTTTATATAACTGTCTTGCAATAGACGGCTGTATCAGATATGGATTTGCAACCGTTGCTTTGTGATGATTCCTGTCATATAACGTAACCGAACAGGAAAAGGGCGACAGCTTCTCCTCTTCTCTCATATCTGCAATTCGAAATGACAGAGTTCCTTTTGAAATATCCGTTGCCGGAAAGCTCAGTTCCACACCCGGGAGTTCCGTACCGGAATTCCAAGTAAGACGCAGAACGTGATTCTCTTCATCACCACCACTGCCATAAGCATCCTTTTGTATCTTCCAAAGAGAAACGTTACTACCATACACTTTTATATCCTCTGTATTACCTACCGTAATATCCGCATCCCTTTCAAAATCACACAACGACTTAAAATCAGACGTCTGATAAGAAATTCTTTTTACCGTATCCGGTAAAAAACCGTCAGCCTCCTGATTTTGTCCCAGGAAAGCCTTATACGGTCCGGAACCGAAAAAAGTTTGGTCTAAGAAAGCCCGGATATAAACCTTCGCAATACATTGTTGTTTTTCAGAAGAAATCATATCATCCGTATTTAAAAAACCACTTAGGCCTCCGGTTAGGTCATATCGTCCCCATAAGGAATTAAATTGTCCATGATTGGCTCCAACAATATATACAGAACCCTTTTCATACGCTCCGTTACCGGAAAATGTAACATTCCGATACTGTTTTTCTCCCATTACACCGGTAACATCCATGTCATCGGAACCATGGAGCAATAAATAATTCACATCTGTTAATTTGACAGAGTGACCTGCCGGCATATACTGATCAACACAAGGAGCAATTGCGATTACAGATGTAATGGGAAAATGATAATTCAAATGAAGATTTCCATTATCGGGATATACATCCAGTTGATTCAGTTCATATGCCAGAGCCACTGCTTCTCCACCTCTTGAATGTCCGGCAATGGCAATTTTATCCGAATCTATCCGTTGATAAAGCGGACTTTTTTCCTTTTCATTTTTCTCTAAAATAGTTCTGATATTTTCCAAAAGTAGGATTGCTCTTCCTCCATTTTCACCGGATAATTCATTTAACATATTTTCATCCACAGAAACCACCACATACCCATTAGAGGCAAGATACTCACCAAGATAATCATAACCAAGATGAGATTCTACCGTAAACGCATGGTTGCCATGAACAATAAATACTACAGGATTGTCTGTTTTGTCTTTCGGATACCAGATTCTTCCGGCAACCGGAGTTCGTTCAACGGACTGCTTAAAATACAGCTTATGCAGAAACTTTGTAACTCCCTTAACAGATACGTAAGGGGAAAGATCCACCGTACCGGTTTGCAGCTCCTTATCCTTTGTGGAACCATAATCCATAACGGAAACCTCATATGACCCATTTTGAATGTAATGATTCATGTCTGCTTTTTCGGTCTCATCAAAGATTTTCTCAATGTCTTCGGCTTGTTCCTTTGCGTTTTCGGTAAACAAACTGCCATGAAAAAATATGCCAAAAGAAACTATCACGCAAAAGGAAATCGCTGTTATGATGTAACAAACCGGTTCCCGTACCTTTGGTTTTCCAAAAATATCATATATGCACCTTCCAAACAGATCAACAGCTAAAGCAATGACAAAACCAATCACAAAAGAAGAAACAAGTCTTTGCATATTGGTTGCGAAGGCGGCATTCAAGCCGACCAAAACCAATGCAGCAAGAAAACCGATTCTGCTTTTCTTACCGGCTCCCAATAAAAATCGGAATACCCAAAACAGAATTTCAATTCCACAGCAAACAAGCAGAAAATACAAAAGGAGTACAAGGGGTTTGGTAAAAATATCATAAACAGATATCGGCAATACTCCATATAGAAACCAAGCCGCCAAAATGGCACAGAAAAGTATTCCTCCCAATTCCCCTTGTTTCAAAAAATCAAATCTTTTTAATCTATTCTTTTTTCCTTCTGATTGCTTTTCCATATCCATCCTTCTTTTTCCTTTTACCTGTGTTTTCGTTTTAAAAGAATCGGCATAAGCATATTAATAATATAACAGCGTAGCAAAGGGAAGGGTTTCATGAAAAAATTAAAAATACGCCAGCATAAGAAGTATTTTTCCCAACCCGTTTCTATATTCATACCCTTCCACGGAGTCTGATTCAGATAATAAAAATAATCATCCCGAAAACGGTGGGTATTACCCATTCTCCATGGTCTTTCTTCTCCCAGATAATGAATGATACAGGGATTTTCCTTTATTTGCTTCATCTCCTGTTTGGAAGGAACCTTATAATCGCAATACTTAAAAATTCCATAATTATAAATGTCATATGTATTATGATAATTATACGTACAGGATAAGGTTATAATCTTCCCCTTCTGACTACCGTTAATGGCATCCTGATCATTGGCAAAAAGAAAACCTCCGCTGTTACGATAATAATCCAAAATCTCTTTTCCTGTATTATGACGTCTCCAGTTATCCAAATCTATTAACATAATTCCGGCATTATAATAGGGCATATTTTTTAGTCCAAGCTTTTCTTTTCTCTCCCTGCTGCAGGTCGGCTCTATACTGGCACCAATGGAACAATCCTTCATATCCGTATTCCACAGCTTTTCCAGATTTCCCCGCACAATGGTATCTCCATCCATATACAAAACCCTGGATACATCAGCCGGTAAAAGACGGTCTAAGACAAGACGGATTAAAACAACCGGATTCCATCCCTTTGTGTCAATGGAAAAGTCAAACAGCTCCGATACATTTTCAACCTCCACAAAGGAAACCTGACGAATGATATCGCCTTCTTCATAGCCTTTTACAAAATCAAATAGCATATTTTCATTTTCCTCAGATATATGCAAAGATACCACATAAAAATGTAATTCCTTAACAGACTTATTATTCTCACAAACCGAACATATTCCCGCTGCTACCTGGGGAACATAATTATTATCTAATATATATAGAATATTCATTGTCCCAATCCTTATCTATTCTTCCGGAAATTTTAATACGGCAGGCATATGACAATGCCTGTTTTCCACCGGTGGAAGCTTCCTATAATCTTTATATGCAATCGTTAAATAACTGTCATATTTTTCCGGTACCGGAATCATAACATTTTCAAAAGGAACCCATAATGGAGTAAATAAATCCTCGTCCTTATATTGCAAACCAAACATTCCGTCATCCCGTATCCAGCACCACATAAGATCTGTTACATAAGAATCCCCATCCTCCTTGGAGGTTGACATCGCATATTTTAAAAATCTTTTGTATAACCTTTGTGTGGAAAATCCAAACAGCCTTAATCCATAATGAATACATCCGCAGCCAAAATAAGATATATGTTTCTTCCACGGCTTCATACCCGCCGGAAGCTTTGGTTTTTTGTAGGTTGCAAGAGAACAAAGTCTTAATAATACATAGCAGCGAAAGGCAACCCTATCCCTTTTCTTTTTATCACAAGGCCAGTAATCCATGGGAAAAATATCTATAAAAATACCATTGTGATACCGGATATGCAGGTCTGTTTTTTCTATAAATGTAGAATCCTTCCGGATTAATTTTGCAAATGCCATTACATAATTTTTTTCTGTTCTCGGCTCTAACAATCCATAAAGTTCTCCCAATTCCTTTGGTGCTACTTCAAGGAATCTTTCATAATCCTTTCTTGGCATCAGAAAATCCATATCATCATCCCATGGAATAAAGCCCTGATGACGGATGGCTCCAAGGGTTGTTCCGAATCCGGTTACGAAGCATAATTGATATTTCTCACAGATTCGCTTAAACTCAGCATACAAATCCAATTCTATGCTATGTAATTGTTCCAGTTCATCCTTTTTATACTCCATATCCTTATTCCTTTTTATTCTCTCTCATTTGTGTCTTAATCTGTGTACTGCTGATTCCCTCTGTATAGGAAAAAAATTCCATATCTGAGCCGCGTTTTTTTAATTCATTCCATATATCGTTCCAATGATTTGCATGATCATCCCCGGAAAAATGACAGTCATAATGAAGCTGTTCCCATGCATCCAGTTTATCCGTGTTGGAAAAATCGACGGGAATCACTTCATCCACATCTTCCAGCCCATTGATTACATAGGCACGATTTTCATAAGAAATCACAGGCTTTTTCCCTTTGTAATATTCCACCAGTTCATCTGTCAACACACCAACAATCAGATAATCACAACGCTCCTTACAACGCTTTATTAATTTTAAATGTCCTGTATGGAACAAATCAAAAACACCGGGAACATACCCGATATGATATGGTTTCTTCTGCTTTTTCATGCTTCCTTTGTTATTCTGATATATCCTTCGATAATCCGGCGTAGCTGCCCGAAACATCCATTGGTACTGATCCTTGTTCCGAATCTGTTTTAAAAAGTTTTGTTCTTTTTTTTCAAATTCCTGTATCAGAGCAGGTGTAATTCCATACCGTTGATACAAAATATCCTTAGGAAATTCTTTTTGAGCCGCCTTAGAGGATTCCAAATAATACCGAATAGTTCGATACATTGCAAATTCCGGCGTACTATTATCATCCACAAATTCCTGGTCGTAAAACAACAACTGTTTTCCACGGGGATTATCCGGCAGATAAAAACAATTGCAGGGTGCCAAATCCAAAAAGACTCTTCCCTTTCCGTCCTTTCCCGGTCGATATGACCTTTGAACAGCCTGATAAATTTCATCCATAATTTCATAAAATCTATCTTTGTCCGATGAAACAAGACGATTCAGGGTAACACTTAAATTCTCTCCCTCAACATAAGGCAGCTTCATATAACAGCCGGATTCATCCTCCATCAGACTGCCATGAAGAATACTGACTCCTGCCTGTTCCAGTTCCTTTATACCATTGACTAAAAATCGAAGTTGTTTTTCTCCGGCATCCCATAACGGTCGTTTATAAACACTGCCATCCTCTCTGACAGAGGTTACCATTCCGTATTCTTTTCCACGGTCTGTTGTTACGACCCCATATTCCATATCCATAAAGGAACCATCCGGTGACAGCTCTATAAAAAAGGAATTGGACAAAAATGGTAATGCCCCCTCTTCTATCACATCCTTCATAATGCGATGTTCGATTCCCTGTAATTCTCTGTGGGAATAATGATAATCTACCATCCGTTCCATTACATTTACACTATTGTTCCAATGATCCGTAAAGATCATCTGAGGCATTCCTGCATCCGGAACCGGATAATAAAACTTACAGGGCACATCCCCGGCAGCCTTTATTATCTGCTTCAACCGGTTTTTACTAAACATATGTCCGTCTGCTGCAGGCATCATACCTTCTACCGGTGTATCCCTGTAATATCCGTTAATCCCCGCATAAGGAATTCCGGTGTATTTTTCTCCTCGTCCGCAAAAATACTGCAAACCATATCTGTTATCACACAGCAGCAGCAATCTGCCCTTCGGTTTCAGTAAAGACAAAAGCATACGCAGTTCTTCTTCCGGATACTTCTCACATTCCAGACAGTCTGTGCCAATCACATAATCATACAACTTATCCCCTAAGGATAATACAGGTTGAATATTGGACTTCTCCTTGTATTTTTTTTGCAAATCCATAAGCCTTGAAGTGGATTTTACCAATACGGTAACCTTCCTGCATCGTCTGCTTAACAGATTCACATACGCATCCACACCACAGTCCAATAATAAGACTCTGCTGTCTTTTCTGAATTCATACCAATTCAGTGCTGATTCCAATATCATATCATCCGGATTCATTGGTAAATCCTGTTCTGTTTGGTCACAGACATCCGTAGCTTCCTCATATTCGGTAGCATACTCCGGCATTTTCAATAATCGTCGTTCCATAAGCTTCAACAAATTAATGTCTCTTCTTCCGCCCCACAATTCATCATCCATCAGCACGGAAGCAAACATCTTCCGATCTTCTCCGGAGCAATGACGAATAAAGCTTTCAAAAAACATGGCTCCATTATGATAACGAAAGGCGGTTTCTTTTTCATATGAGGCAAACCCATCCAAAAAGTCCTTAACAAAGGATAGCGCCCCTTTCTGAAATTCTGTCACAACCTTCTTGTAGGCATCATCCTGTCCCCCATCCCACATCAATGTCCCATCCGGCTGATATCCGATACAGGATGGTGCCGGTTCTAAGTAAGCATATTCTCGAAGTGTCGATTCCATATATGGACTAAAATCAAAAAAGCTTCGTATCCTGATATGATACTTTTCCTCTTCCTCATACACCCTAAGTCCGTCTGTATGAAAATAATACACAGAAAAATCCTTATGAACAGCCTCCTTTATGGCTCCTGCAATCCTGCCGCTATATCCCATATCAAAAATGGCTGTATCATCCTCTACCCTCTGAAGCAGATAACGGCGAACCGCCGCCTTGCTGAGATTATGCTTTTCGCTGTCATAACCGTATTTTATAAAATCAGAAATAAACTCCCAATAAGACTCCTTAACAAAGGCTTTTCCCTTTTCGTATGAATGACCGGGATTTTGAGTTATCATCCCTTCAAAGGCATTTTCTTTCTTACAAAAAGCAAGTATCTTTAACAGTTTTTCCGGAGTATGGTAGGAAATATCAATCGGAAGATCAAACAAATCCTCTTTTTCTTTTATCATAACCGGCAGTAACGCAAGCCTTGAGGTATGCAGATAATATGCCTTTGGCAAATCCGGATTTTTTCCCAAAAACATTTGATATGCCTGCATGGGAAGATAACCATCTCTGGACAAAAATATCATTTTCTTTATATGATCCCGCTTCACATTATCTATAAGCCAGCGAACCAATGCCAGGATCTCCATTCCCAAAGCTCCGTAGCCTACAAAATCAGGATCGTTGTTATAGTCTGATTCCTGATTAAAATAGCGATACGGATTATCAAAATAATAATTTGCAGCCATATGCTTCATAATGGCAATTCCATGCTCCCGGGAACCAATTTCCCAGTTTGTCAGATCTTTGCACATCTTTTTTACCTGATTGCCACAGCCATATTTTTCATACATGGATACCGTACTTGGAAAATAAATACCGCGAATACCAAGATTGCAGGGGATTTCCACATCACTTTCCCTGTTATCCCCTATATGAAGCATCTGACTTGCTGTTATCCGGCTTTCCCGTAAAACATATTGATATAAATTTCCTGTATTTTTCCGTAATCCGATTTCAGAAGATACATATAATTCAAAAGCCTGTCCGTATCCATTTTGTTCCAAAAGCTTCTGAATCTGTTCTTTTCGCAAATACATATCCGTAATCAGAACTACCCTTTTACCAGATAATAATGCCTGTGCATACAAATATGCTCCGGTTTTTCTCGGAGTACAAAACCGAAGTTCCAATTGGTATTCTTCTTCCTTCATAACGGAAGTAATCTCTTTCTCAATGAAGTAATCCCTATGCATCACATCATAAATCTCATCTATTGTAATATCTTCTTTTGACAGCTTCCCCTGTATTATTTTTCTTCTAAGACATTCCTCTGACATAGTTCTCAGCTTTTCAAAGGAAATATTACAATTGGAGATTTGACGGAATTTTTTATTTAACAGAACAAATTTTTCTTTTTCTCCAAAAGGACGTAATAACAGTGTGTCAAAGATATCAAAGCTGATAACCTGTATATCCGGATCATGAAATTGCTGAATCAGTCCTCTTAGTTCTTTTTTATCTTCCATTGTACATTCTCCACCTGTTAAAAATTCACGTAAATAATATCGGTAATTCCATACTCCGCCAGCAATGCTTCATATGTGTCCTGATTATAATGGGAAGCCGCCATAACAACAGCCCCCGGCTTTTCCTTTACGGTCTTTGCATCTACAACCGGAAATCCCCGATATGCTCTACCTTCCAAATTCCACAAATTGCTTTTTATAATACCAAGTATCTCTACTCCTAATGCACCCACTGTATCTATCATACGATTCAAATATTGTCCCTGCCCGCATAAGTAAACCTTTTCTTCCCCAATCAGCTTACGGGCACCGTCATCTCCCAATATCGCCTTTCCCCGGCTTGGACCGGTAGTAGTTTCCTTTAACAGCTCCAAAAGTAATTTGCTTTCCGGGTCTACAAAGCCTCCCCGTTCCCAATAAATGGCATCATTTTGCAGATATAACATCCGGATTCTTCCTAACACATCCCGAATCCATTTCCTGTATGCATGAAGCATTCTTTCATCTTCCCCATACCATTCATAAATCCGTTGTTCATAAGAAAATGCCCTTCTCCAGCTCTTTAAATATCCTTCTATATTTTTAGCGGAAAAATCACCTGTTACCGTAGAGGAAGAACGAAATCTTCGATGATACAGGGCACGATGCAGCAGCTGCACCTTGTCCACATTCATAAACAGACTGAAAATAAATCCGATATCCTCATGAAGAATATTCTCGTCAAAACGAATACCATTCTCCTCCAGACAGCTTCTTTTTATCATATAAGTCGGAACACTGGGAGAAATCACATCCTCTTCCACACAGGTAATAAATGCATCCTTTCCACTATAAATTCCCTCTACCGCTTCATAAGAAAATAAAGGCGTTTGGGAAAGCGCTTCAAAACGGTTCTCCATAGTAAACTGATGATTTTCAAATGCAATCATGGAAAGCCTTGAAACTTCACACAAGGAAACCAGCAGGGAAAGGGTATCCTTTGCGATATAATCATCTGCATCCATCATATAAACATAAGTACCTCTGGCATGGGATAAACCTATATTCCGGGCACTTGCCTGTCCTTTGTTTTCTTCGTTACGATACACAAAAATTCTTGGATCCATTTCCGTATAATCCAATAATTTTTCATAGGAACCATCTGTAGAAGCATCATCCACACAAATTATTTCATAATCCAAAAAATCCTGGGATAAGACACTGTCCAGACATTCCTCTATATATTCCCTTACCTGATAAACCGGTATAATAACAGATAAAACCGGCATTTCTTTTTTCACATGAAAGACTCCCGGATATCCGGTTTGTTTAAATTTATTCCTTACATTGGCAGTTATCTTTTTCCGATAAAAGTTGACTGCATTCTTTAATTCCGAATCCTCTTCATATAAATCATTTTTCGACATAATATGTTGTAAAATCCTTGTACAACCAAGCAGATTCTTCTCTGTCGGTACACCGGTCATAATGGAATTTTCACGGAATCTTCTGATAAAATACGGAGTATCCAGAACACGGACTGCCTTTGCATGCATTAACACATCAAAGGCAAAGGGTTCATCCTCATGTACCATTCCGTCAATGAAGCGGATATGATTTTCCAATAAAAATTTTCGTCGGTAAAAAAATCTTGGTTGGGAGGGCATCCAGTCCCAGACCTTCATCCATTCCTTATACAATGCTTTTCCCGAAAGTACCTCCGGATATGTCTGTTTAAAACGGGCCGGATTACTGCTGAATTTTTCCTGAAGCTCTTGATTATCATAGATAAACCGGGCACCGAATATAACGGCATCCAACTGCTCCTCTTCCGCCTTTTCATACAATGCCTGCAATGCACCTTCGTCTAACATGTCATCGGAATCCAAAAAGTAAACATATTCCCCCTTTGCAAGCTGCAGCCCTTTGTTTCTTGTGGCGGCCAGTCCCATATTCTTTTCATTTTCATAGGGACGAATTCTGGAATCCTCCGCCGCCATCGCTTCCACATATTCAAAAGAATGATCTCTTCCGCAATCATGGATGCATATAATCTCAATATCTTTAATGCTTTGATTCCGCACACTGTTCACACAGGCTTCAATATAGTTTTCTACGTTATAAATTGGAATTACAACTGAAATCTTCATGATCTCTCTCCATTCAGTCGAATGTGCTCTATATAATCCGACACATATACTCTATCACAAGAATCCCGCTTGTCATCGGGAAGATTCTGCAAAAATACCTCTAACCGGTTCATGGAAAAACCTGCATCCTCGCAAATTATCTTGGCATAGGATGGAGTTGTCTGATATTTTGCACTTAATTCATAGATGGGTGAATATCCCCACGTAAACTCATTCCTTAAAGGCATAATATCATTTTCCGCAAATGATTGAATCCGAATCCGGTCATAGTTTTTATCCTCATACGCATTGAGATACGACACAAAATCCTCTAACACAAGATTACCGGAGCCCTTTCCCAAGCCTGATAAAGAGGCATCTATTACCAAATCCCTTTTTATATTCTTCGAATGATACCATTTACAGGCCGTCTGAGCGTTTAACAACGCCAAATTCCGGTTATTATGCAAATGGATTCCAAGATGAATCTCTTTCTTTAACTGTTCATTGACCAAATCCAGTCGGTGACATAACTCTACGTCGTCCATACAACCAAAGCTGTCTACCATATAAAGAGCAAATACATGATTCAGTTGTCCCATTCTTTGAATCAGTTCCATCATATCCTCATGGGAATATTTGGTAATTGCCATTGGCTGCAAAAATAATAAATAGCCCTTATCCCCGATCTCACCGGCATAGTCAATGGCTTCCTTCATATTTTTTTTATGAAAACAAACACGGATACCATCCACATAGGAATCCTTTTTTAAGGGAATTTTTTCACCGGGAAATTTTCCGTAATCAATCATTACAATCTTTTTAATCTGCGTCCCGGCTGTTTTATCACTGTAATTATCTGCTATGGCATCCATATCCCCATACATGGTTTTTCCAAGACGGCTTCCATTTTTCTCATCCAGATAACCAAGCTCAACAAATTCAATCAAAGCATCCGACAATGTATTTACAAGATTGCACATACAGGCATTTCCAAAATTAAATTGATTTACCCAGCCACCATCCCGTAATGTGCAATCTAAAAGTTTAATCATGATAAATCCTTCCTTTATCTGCTACTTTCGTATCATATCCTTCACAAGAAAGACAGAATCCTTATAATCGTAAGTTTTAAAATAACATAAATAATACAAAATTCCCGGAATAACTATACAGATAATTGCTTTTACGACCAACTCCAAAATTCCGTCAAAGGAAACAAGGGTTGTAATACCGTAAGTTACCCCTGCAACCAAAGCCGTTACCATTCCATACCGGACATGGGACAAAAAATAGCCCCGTAATTGAAAATCCTTAAAGTAATATTGATATAGGATTACGGCACCACCTATAAAATTAAAAATAAAATAGGAAACCAGAGTTGCCAGTACAATGCCAAATACACCCATCCAAATAACAAACAAGGCATTTAAAATCAGGTTTGCAAGTGCTTCCATGATTGACAGATATCTTCCCTGCCACCAGATTCCCACGGACTCCGAATACAGTGCGCGAATATCACTCATTTTCAGCACATAAAAATATACTGCAAAAACCACTGCCATATACATAGGCATCAGCATATCCTTTCCTACCCAAAGCTTCATAAAGGGCTGATACAAACACAACAGACAGGTTGTACACCAGCCACTGATAATCATAAACAGGAAATTGATACGCCTCATATCATTATAATTTTTCTCACAGGAATCCATTGCAATACTGTTGCCTACTCCTCCTGCCATTGAGGTTTTCACAACTGCCAACAGCATAACGATGGCATCCATAATATAATAATAATTTCCGTATATCGCTACCAGCTCCAGCCCAAGAAATGCTGATATAAACATGGAATCGAAGGTATTACGGGAATAGGTTGCAACCTTTCTTAATATGAGCCCCGCAACCTGTTTTTTTAATTCTGACTGAATATCCGTTGGAAGCTCTCCCTCTTCCCGATATTCTCCAAACATCTTTTTGGATTCATATCCACACAGCAAAGCATAAAGCACCGTAAATACAGGAATGGTGATTACATACAGATAAAAATCCCTTGCCAGCCATATACTTAAAATCTGTCCACCGTAAAGAAAAATCTGTGCAAGTATATGCATCTTTGCCAGCACATCATCCCGCTGAAATCCTGTTAACAGTGCTCTTCGATTCGGAAGCAGAAAACAATTCAGACAGCTGTTTAAAAGAAAGACACCATAGACAACATAAATGTTCACATCTCCCGGTATGTCATCTTTTACAAGATACGGTAACAGACACATCACCAGCAAACCCACAATACCGATCATGATTCCCACGATACGATATACTTTTGCATAATACTTTAGTAATGCATTCATCGTCCGGGTGTCATTATCCGCAATCGGCTTATACATACTGTAAATAATGGCTGTGCCAAATCCCATTTCCATCAGATTCAACATCTGCATAATCGAATAAAATAACCCGGTTAATCCCAGATATTCCGCACCCAGCAGATGAATCATCATAGTTCGGACAAGAAAGGGTAAAAAGATACCTACAATCTTATCTGCTTCTCCAATTATTATATTCCGTTTCGTATTTCCAACACGATCCAGTCTCATAAAATGTTTTCATCTTTCCTTTTTATTCTTAATCCCGTTACTGACAGGAACGAAATGATGTTACGACAGATTTTGAAATTGAAAAGACTTCATCTGAATCTTTTCCCTTCCATGATAGACAAAAAACAGACCATGCACCCCATTCTCTATCTGAACCGTTCCACTACACTCATTCCAGCTTTCAGACTCTGAGATCATAATTTTCCCAAGCATTTTTCCATCCAGACTACTTCGAACCTCAATATAGCTTTCCTCTGACAGGCTCTCATCCAAAGCCAAATCGTGGGAAACCTCCGTCTTACCATCCGTCTCACAACGTTCATCCAATCTGACGGGTCCCCTGTACACGACCCGGTTATGCTCCGTTTCTTTTCTGACAGTGACACAAATACCGGTAACATCCCGAAAATCAAAATACTTATATCCGATTACAGTACCATCTTCGATTTCTCCAATAAAACGTTCTTCCCCACAATGAGTTACATTTGGAAAAGGAATCGGATAGATGCTGTTAGAACCGTGAGGCATCTTCCCATTCGTAAGATTACAGCAAATCACTGCCGGGTATTCCAGCCCCGGATTTCCCTTCAGGGGACCTCCGTTTAATCCACAACTGGTAATCTCAACCTGAGGAATTCTTCCATCCGGAAGAATTTGTATCTTCTCTGCACATGCCTGTCTGGAATAATCCGATTTGTGGGTAAGTCGGTGATAAAATACATACCACTCATGGTTAATCTCAACAATACTGCCATGGGTGGTTCCCGTCATATTTAATTTTTCCTCCGGCTTACGTCCCCGGAAACCGATATCTCCATTGGAAACAATGGTACCTCCAAATACAAAATCTCTGTCCGGGAAATCACTGGTTGCATAACAAAGCTCATGATTCTGCCATGAGGAATAGATAAAATAATACTTTTCTCCTACCTTTCGCATAGACGAACCCTCGAAGAAAGGATGCTCCTCAAAACCGGTTCCCTTTACTCTATACGGGATAATATGTCTCGGTGCTTCCTTTACCGTTAACATATCATCCTCTAAGACTACCATAGCCGCTCCCATAATACTGTCACAAGCATTATCCGTCCTATTGTGATCCGGGCAGCTTTCCGGATGCTTATAATAATCTGATATCTCTTCCTTTGTACGGCCAAACATCGTAATCTCATCCTGCATGTATTGAGGATTTTCAAAGAAATCCTCCCGCTCTTCAAAATCATACTGGGTTCCGTAATAAATCCGGATGGTTCCGTTATCATTCAGGGCAGCCGGGTCAAAACAGACATACTTTTTCATAAGTTCTCCGGATGGATATTTTATATGACCTAAAAATTCATACTTTCCTGCCGGGGTATCACAAACCGCAACACTAATGGGTCCGGTATAGCCACCATTTCCATAGTCACCACCCATACAGTAATACAAATAATATTTACCATCATTTCCCTTTACCACATCAGGAGCATACATATATTTCTTAGCCGGATAATCCGGATCCTGGCAGGACCGATACGTCACGCCCTCATATCTCCAGTCTGCCAAATCCTCAACAGGAGCCGAATATACAACATAATCTTCCATACAAAATGTATAACCGCCTTCCCGGTCATGGGAACCGTAATGATACACTCTCCCATCAAACACATGAGGTTCTCCGTCCGGAATATATTCATATAATGGTAAAAATGGATTATATGCCTGTTTCATGCTGCACCTCTTTTCGTTCCTATTTTATTACTCTTTCAAAAAATACGACAGAATCCTCCTCTGCCACAATATCGGTTTTGAAAATATTGCTTTCCCCCTTAAACACTAAGGTTACATCACAGTGATTTCCAATCTTGATACAGGTATGCTGATTATTTTTTTGTAAGAATACATTCTCTAATTCAATTCTTCCTCTGTAACCATCCCGGATTCGAATCATAATATCCGCTTCATCCCCCGGAATTCCTACAATGGTAAAATCACGATATACCGACTTGTCCTTTACAACCTCTATGGTTCCGTAGTGTTCCGACATTAATTTCGTTAAAAATACACGGTTATCTTTACCGGTTCTGAAAACCTTTCTTCTGACAACTCCGTTTGCAATATCACTATAATGGATGATTTCTTCTTTTATATCATCCGGAATCTCCTCCATAATCTCATAAGAAGGCTTTGCTGTATAATATCCCTGAATCAAATCCGCCCCTAATTCTATTACCGTCCGAAGCTCTTCTGTAGTCTCTACGCCCTCAGCCAATGCCATAATCTGATTGTCATGGGCAAATTCAATAATGTCCCGGACAAAATGCTGCTTTTGCGGACTGTCCTGTATCTCTTTTAACAGCATACGGTCAATCTTAACATAATTTGGCATATAGCGGATCAGATTGGTTACATTGGAATAACCGGTACCGTAATCATCTACCGCCGTTTCGATTCCAAGACGTTTGTAAACAGACTTCATATCCTCTAATGCCTCATCGCTTAATTCCGTCTGTTCCGTTAACTCAACAACAACCGTATCCGCATGATTTTTTAATATTCCTTCCAGCTTCTTTTCATCCTCACCAACCAGGCGGCTGCCGGGAATACTGTTGATAAATATCTTTCGGTCGAAGTTAAGATTCTTCGTTTGTTCAATTCTATGTAGTACATTGAAAAAGGTTGCTTTTTCAACATCATATAATCTTCCGAAATATTCAGCATACTTAAGAACCTTGAGAGGTGACATATACGGTGTTGCATCAGCCCGCATTAATGCCTCATAAGCATATATTTCACCGGTTTTTGCACTGACAATAGGCTGAAAATGATATAAGAAACGATTTTCATCCAACAGCTGATTCACAGTCTGCGCCTCTGTCCGTTCTTCCGGGGTTAAATCTCCTCTTTGATTCATCTTCTGTTCGCTAACCTTGTTACCATTCTTTTGAGAAACGGCATTACCGATCAAATCTTCCAATTCTGCCAAATCCTTTACAGAGGCAACCTTTTCTCCTGTATATACCTCTAACCGGTAATCGGCATTATTTTTTGATTCCTCTTCTAACAGCTTCAAAAGCCGATCCCTATTCTCATAAAAAGCATTGGAATCCCCATCCGATAAATATTGGGCGATAAAAAATTCTCCGTTTCCAAGACAGCAGGCTGTTCCATCCGGGAATGCGTTTTCCATGCACTTTACCACGCTTGTGATTGCCTGATTTCCCACATTTCTGCCGAAATGATCGTTAATGTAAGTTAAGCCTTTCATATCCACTGCCAGAATACCGTAATGGTTATCAGCAGCATGCAAAAGACTTTCTCCCTGCCCTAAAAATCCATGATAATTATATAAACCGGTAAGTGCATCCCTTACCTGACTGGTCTGAATCATCTGATTCATCTGCTGCAATACCAAAAAACGTCGTAAACATTCCATTCCATGCATCAAATTCCGCAGCCATAAAACATAAGTATCATCATAGGAACGGGCAGTATCATAACTGATGACCGCATAACCAAAGCTACGTCTTTCAAAGCACAGAGGTGTAAAAATATACGCCTTTGCCTTTTCTCTTTCCTTGTTAAAATCAGATACCAGATCATGCCGGTTCAGAATAACAGAAAAGTCTACCTTTTCCTGATTATCCTCATCCCGTCCGCAATGCAGTGCCTGAATCATATGCTGGCTAAACTGCTCAGAGGCAAGGGTGTTTTGGGACAGCTGTTCCGGATACTTCCATGATTCATTCATGCACAGGTAAAAATCCTGAAACGGACGAATCTGATAAATATACGAATATACTGTACGGATCAAATCATCAAAGGTTGTCTGGCTTAACAGATCATCCATCATATGATTATACAAAGAATAATATCCTGCAGAAGAAATATCCGTATCCCATGTAGGCCGCAGCATACTCTTATCTGTTTTGAAGGTACAGTCACATCCACAGCTGGCGCCGATAAATAATTCTGCATCTGCGGACAGCTTCTTTAATTCCTTTCCATGAAGCATATCATTTATGGAGCGGGCAGCATGTCTTCCACATTCTTTTGCCGGAATTGGTGCCGAAGTAAGAGGCACCGGACTATATCGACCCTCTTCAATAGAATCATAACCGATGACTGCAACATCCTCCGGAACTCTGATACCATGTGCGGTTAATGACTTTGCAACACCAATCGCCATACAATCATTTGCACAGGCAATCGCCTGAGGTA
The DNA here is from genome assembly GCA_934294885.1 of uncultured Lachnospiraceae bacterium. Lineage (GTDB taxonomy): Bacteria > Bacillota > Clostridia > Lachnospirales > Lachnospiraceae > CAG-590. Next base: position 25,844 of record CAKRAK010000001.1, read on the forward strand.
AATGCTCTCTGTCACTAGACAGTCTTTCCGCCATATTCTCTCCACTGGTGTACCAGTAATCTCCGTAAAAAATACGATCCGGTCTTACCTCTAAATGATGTTCTTCCATACAATCCTTATATGCCTGTAATCGGAGTTTTGAATGAATATGCCATTCCTTTCCGGTCAGATACGCAATATCCGTATAATGATGAACCTCTATCAAATGAGAAATCAATTTTTTGACCGGCGTGTAATGATCTGTCATAATCGTAGGAAAATACTTGCTTTCTTTATCTATACAAATAACCGGACCATGAAATTCCGCTTTAATCTGATCCTCAAGTCTGTCTATTACCCCCGGTGTCTGAATACAATCGTTCAGTACAATCACACCATCCATAGAATCATAAGGTATCAAATTAAAAATATTGGCATCACCGACTTCTCTGCCTACACTTTCCTGATATTTTTGGTACATGGAAAAAATACATACATCATAATCTTGTTCTAATGCGACTTGTAAAAATCCCGTCAAGAACTGTTCCTGATAATTTTCTTCCGACTGTCCCAGCAAAACAGCTATTTTCTTTCGAATTCCCATATATATGCCCCTTTTATATTAAACACAAAATTGTAAAATTCTCTTCCGTCATAGTTTGCACAACTACGTTGTATTCTACCATATTCCGTCATTTCCCACAAGAATAAGAATAAGCAAGTTGCCGTCAAATATTCCTTGGCACAATTCTTACCCGGACCATTTCTTACGTCAAAAAAGCCGGTGCAGCCATTTATATGCTGCACCAGCTTCCGTTACACAAAATTTATATTATTCTCCCAAATCCATGCCGTTTGAATGAATACATTTTTGATACCAGAAGAAGGAATCCTTTTTGCTTCTGGAAAAATCCCCGGTTCCATCATCATGGCGATTGACATATATAAATCCATACCGCTTTGCATACTGTCCCGTTCCTGCACTGACTAAGTCAATCGGTCCCCAGGTTGTATACCCGATTAATGGCACTCCGTCATCTACAGCCTCTCCCATTGCCTTAATGTGCTGTCTGAAATAATCAATCCGGTAATCATCATGAATGGAGCCATCCTCTTCCACCGTATCAAATGCACCAAATCCATTCTCCACTACCATTAACGGTGTATCCGGATATCTGCCATGCAACAGATTCAAGGTATAACGTAATCCCTCCGGATCAATCTGCCAGCCCCAGTCAGATGCTTTTAAATATGGATTCTTTGCATTCTTTGTCATATTTCCATTCGTCATTTCCACAGTATCATCCACCGTGACACATCCGCTTTGATAATAAGAAAATGTATAGAAATCCACTACACCTTCTTTTAATATTTTCTTATCTTCCTCTGTAATAAAGGATGAATCAATTCCTTTTTCCTTGAAATATCGGTGCATAAAGGATGGATATTCTCCTCTGACCTGTACATCCCCACAGAAATTATTTTTCAGATCATCCTCCTGTAGGGCAGCCATGATATCCTTCGGATTCGGCGTCAATGGATAAACCGTAACATGGGCAATCATATTTCCGATCATAAAATCCGGATTAATCTCATGGCCTGCCTTTACTGCCAATGCACTGGCAACAAATTCATGATGGAGTGCCTCAAAGGTATTCTGCCAGTTTGATTTCAGACGGTCTAAAGGAATCCTTTCCTCAGACTGAATATCCGAAGGATCCATAAGTCCCAGACCATACAGATTACCAATTCCACCCTCACCCATGCAGGCAATATTAATCTCATTAAAGGTTAACCAGTATTTTACTTTATCCTTATAACGGGTAAAGCATGTCTTTGCATATTTAAGGAATAGATCTATTACCTTCCGGTTGGAAAATCCATTATATTTCACAACAATATTCCATGGAATTTCATAATGGCACAAGGTAACAAGGGGTTCCATTCCGTATTTTTTACATTCATCAAACACCTTATCATAAAATGCAAGCCCTGCCTCATTAGGCTGTTCATCATCCCCGTTTGGAAAAATTCGTCCCCAGTTAATAGACAGACGGAAGCATTTGAATCCCATCTGTGCAAATAACGCAATATCTTCCTTGTAATGATGATAAAAATCAATTGCCTCATGACTTGGATAAAAAGCATTCGGATCCTGTTTTGGTAAAAAGGTTCTTGATGTATCCACATCACCACCTAAAAGCATATCCGGTACACAAAGTCCCTTTCCATCTTCTAAATATGCTCCTTCACACTGGTTTGCAGCAACTGCTCCTCCCCACAAAAAATTCTTTGGAAAACTCATAATAACCTCCTTAAAATCATTTATGATCAATATGATTTGTACGCACTACAGTCAGATACCATTTAAGCACGGCAATACCGATAATAATGATATAGCCGATAATACTTAAAATATCCGGCACCTGATCTAAAAAGAAAAATCCAAACACGGCAGAAAAAATCACAATGGAAAAATCATACACCGAAATCTCCTTAGCCGGAGCATATGCATATGCCTTTGTAATACAAATCTGTCCGAAAGCTGCGGCAATACCTGTTATCGTCAGACAAAGCCATTGCATTTTGGTCATAGGCTGATAATTAAATAACAGATTCGGTGTCAGCATCAATGTTGTAAAGCCGGAAAAAAAAGCAACAATAATCATTCCCTTTTCACCACGCATACTTAACTTCCTTACATAGGAATATGCCAAACCTGCGCCCAAGCCTCCCAATACTCCTGCCACTGCCGGCAATACATCAAAATGGAAGGATGGTTTTACAACAAACAATGCTCCGGTAAATGCCACAATAACCGATATCCATTCCAAACGATTGGCCACCTCTCCTAATACAAATACAGAAAAAATAATTGCAAAAAAAGGAGACAGCTTGTTTAAAATAGAGGCGTCCGATATCGCCATATGATCCACTGCATAAAAATTGCATACCATCGCCAATCCTCCGGCAATGGCACGAATCAGTAAATATTTTAAATTTCCCTCTCCAATCTGAAATTTTGTTTTTGTCTCAATCAGACTGAAAACAGAAACCAACAATGCAAAGAAATTACGAAAGAAACATTTCTGCAATGTAGGTACAGCACCGGACAATCGAATAAATAAATTCATTACCGCAAACCAAAATGCAGAACCGATAATAAAAAGAATTCCTAATGTGTTTCCCGATTTCCTGTTATTCAAAATAAAGCCTTCTTTCTCTTTTATCCGATTGTATATCTTTTTAGTCGTTACAAAATTCCATGTTAATATCAATTCATATATTTTTCAAATTCATCCTTTGGTAACGGCTTAAAATAGTAATATCCCTGAATGTAGTCTCCACCCAATGCTGCAATCCGTTCAGCCTGCTTCTTCGTCTCTACACCTTCCGCCACTGTTTTTAGCTGCAGCATCCGGGCTAACTGCATGGAAAATCCCAAAACACTTTGCTCTGATTCCGGATCATCCTTTTGTACAATACTCATATCAAGCTTTAAAACATCGACATCCAAATCGTTCAAAGCCACCATGGAAGAATATCCGGAACCAAAATCATCTAATTCAACAACAAATCCTGCATCATGGAATTTGTGTACCGTCTCGGCAATCCTATGAGGTGCATCAGAATAAGAGGACTCCGTAATCTCCACATGAAGCAGTGAATGTTCCACTTGATAATGATCCGCAATAGCAATAATACTTTCCGCAAGATAAGGATCTTCAAAATCTCTTCTGGATACATTCACGGAAATAGGAACCAGCTTCAAGCCTCTTTGTTTCCATGTCCGGAGACTTCGGCATACTTCCTTCCACACGTAATAGTCCAGCTTCTTAATAAATCCGTTTTTTTCAAAAACCGAAATAAAATCAGCAGGATTCATAAACCCAATATCAGGATGCATCCAACGGACCAAAGCCTCTGCACCATTAATCTTTTCCTGCCGAACATTTACCTTCGGCTGAAAATAGATTGTAAACTGATTATCCTGCAACGCCTTTTCTGCACTTTCTACAATCTGTCTTTGTAACAGCAAATCCTTTCTTACTTCATCATCATATTCGGAAATATAGACACCATATACGGATTTGATTTTTGTCAAGGCAAGCAACGCCCTGTCATACATACCCTGAGGTTCTAAATTAGTGTTCTTGCGGATACGGTAATATCCATACTTTATAATAACATTTGACACAGGAAATTGCTGTTTATGTCTGTTTTCCTTTATGTAATCCAAAAGCATTTCCAAATCATCAGCACGCAAAAAGCCGGCAATCTTATCCCCTTCAACTCTACCGCAGAACAGAAAACAGCCTAATTTTTGATACAAATCCCCTAATTGTTTTAATATGTCATCCCCTGTTTCAATACCATAATTTTCATTTATAACCTTCAATCCGATAATATCCGTCACGAACATGACACACTCATCTTCCGGTCTTTCCCTAAGATATTGACCGACTCTTTGATAAAAGAACTCCTTCGTATACAATCCGGTCAAAGAATCCCGTTCCAGATAATGCAGGAAAGTGGTAGACTCTCTCAAACGAATCAGACTGTTTACACGATTTAATATCACCTTAACGTTATATGGCTTCAATATAAAATCAGAAGCCCCAAGTTCAAGGCATCTTAACTCCATATCATCCTTTTTTACCTCATCCGAGCCACCGGTTAATACAATAATCGGAATATTACTGTATTGCCGGACTCCCTTCATTCGCTTTAACAAAGAATAACCGTCCATAACAGGCATATACAAATCAGTGATTACCAATGCAATCTCATTATAGGATTCATCCAATATCTTTAATGCTTCCTCTCCGTTTGCAGCAACGGCAACATCGTATTTTTCCTGCAAAACATCCAACAACAGACAGCGTTCCGTATTATCATCATCAACAAAGAGAATTTTATGGCCGGATTGATAATAATCATAATCCTTCGTTTTTTCCGCACTTACATCCGCAAAACCCACAACTGCCCTCTTTAATTCACCAATTCCGTCTAAATTTGCGATTTTAAAGCGAAATACGTGTTCTCTCCCGTCTCTTTCCAATCGATATTCATGGGAAAAGGCTCTGACATCCCGCAGCTGCTCCTTTAAAAATGCATACCGGGTAACCATTGTCAGTTCTTCACGGTCTTTTTCCGAAACAACAGCCTTTATGTAACAATCTACAGCATCCTCAAAAGATGGCTTAGCCCGGAAGAATTCCCCAAATCGTTCCTCTATCACTCGACTCATACGATAAGGTTCAATTTGATTCTTTTCAAAATCAACATAATAAATGGCCTCGTAATTCTCACTCAGTCCCTTTAATAGTTCATCAAAACCAACCACTTTCTCGTTCTTTTGCATAATCATCTCCCCTGTCTTATGCGTTCCAAAAACTCCTCTTCCGGCACAGGACGTCCATATAAAAATCCCTGGATCATCATACATCCGCTGTTTTTTAAGAACTCCGCCTGTTCCTTCTTTTCTACACCTTCTGCAATTAATTCTTTACCAAGAGAATGAATCATCTGAATAATATAAGACACAATAATCTCATCCTCTTTATTCTCACATCCGATTCCATCCACAAGGCTCTTATCCAGCTTAACAATATCCGCTGTCATGTCCTTGAGCATTTTCAAGGATGAAAAACCACTTCCGAAATCGTCCATGGCAAGACGAATTCCCAATGCATGCATACGTTCTTCAAATTGTGTTAATGCCTCCAAATCCTCAGCATCATAAGATTCCGTAATCTCTATTTCCAAATAAGCAGGATTTACCTGATAAACATTTACAATCTCCTCTACCTTATCTGCAAATCTCGGATCCCGAAGATGACGTCTTGAAAAATTTACAGAAATACAAACAGGAGTCAATCCATCTGTTTCCCACTTATGAATCTGATTACAAACAGTTTCAAATACATAATAATCAATCTCTGTGATTATGCCATTCTTCTCTAAAATCGGAATAAAATCTCCCGGAGATATCATATGTCCGTCTTTGATCCAACGTACCAGAGCCTCTCCGCCACACAATACACATTCATCCTTTTCCAACATTCTGACCTTCGGCTGATAATACACAACAAATTCCCGGTTTTCAACGGCATCCGGTATGCTTTCCTCTAACTGACGCATCTTCATCATATCGGCTTTCATATCATTCTGAAATAAAATGACATCTGCATTCTGGTATTTTTTTGCAAGATTTAAAGCGATTGAGCTGTTATTCATAGCCTCGCTGACACCATCTCCCGGTTTTAACGGATAATAACCCAGACGGGAATCGATTTTAATAAATTCGATTCTGTCACCGGGCAAAGTAATCTCTACACACAGCTCTTTCAGAAAAACGAGAAAATCTTCTTCCCGTTCTGTCTCGATCAGGACAAGGAAATTATCTCCGCCAAGTCGACAGGCACAGCCTTTTTTGCCAACAAAATCCTTAATCTTTGTTGCATAGGACTTTAGAATTTGATTTCCCTGCGCGTCACTATATATTTCATTAAAAAGCTTCATATTCTTAATATTAATGAAATTCGAACAATATTGACCAAAAGCACCTACTTCCATCAAACCCGCCATATAACGATATAGCTGTGCTTCGTTTGCCACTCCTGTAAGCCTGTCTGTATAAGAAACTTCGAATAATTGTTTCATTGCAACGGTTCTACCGTAAACAATGAACAGCAATTTTGATAAAAACCGAAAATCACCTTCTAATTCAGGATTCCACTCCCGATCATCCCCAATCCCGGCAGTCAGGCGAACCATCCCTCCATTATCCATATGATAAACGTTTTCTTTTTTGTTTCCATATTCTGATTGAAGCCCATTATCAAATAGAATTATTTTTTTCCGGTCACCAGGATTCGTTCTGTCATCACAGAGTATAACCGCCTCCATATAACACAAACCGCATTTTTCAGCTAATCGAGGTACATACTGAGCAAATATCTCCAAGAGAACCTTTTCATTTCTTTCCCCTTCAGGTATTTGATTAAAAAAATCCAAGAACAAATCATTTACTATTTTACTCATATATTATCCCTCTTATATCTATTATAATTTATCAGCCTGTAGCTCTAATAAAGTGAAAATCCTCTATTCATTGTAACACAAAACAACTAATTATGCATTGAAAAAATACGATTATGCATGAATTTTACCGTTTTCATAAATTTCTATTATAATTATAAGCTTTTCACAATTACAATTGTCAAATAGTCGTGTTGCCTTTCTCCCTTTAATTCGTCCAAATTCGCATATATTTTTTCATTAGGAAAGCCACAATTAGACACTGCCCATACCTTTATATCCTTTTTTTTACTTTCCTCTTCCAAATCAGAAATCAGCGTCCTTAATTTTTTTCCGCTCTTCATATAAATACGGTTCCCCGATTCAAAAGAAGAAAATTCAGATGGATAATTTCCCGGCAGAATATGAATTGCCTCCCATCTTTCTCCCAACGCGATTCCCAATTCCGCTGCCGCTGCACAAAAAGAAGGAACACCACTTATCATTTTTGCTTCTCCTCCATTTTGAATCACACGTCTGTGAATATAATGATAAGTGGAATAAACCGAAGGATCTCCGATTGTTAAAAATGCCACCTGCATCCCATTTTGCAGATATTCATTTATTTGATCATATATTGCATCATGTATATTCTCCAACTGTTGGGTGTCTTTTATCATCGGAAACTCAAAACAAACCACCTGCTTATCTTCTATATCGGGAATAACATTTTTCACAATCTGATATGCATAACAATCTTCTTTTCTTCGGTTCGGCAGCAATAAAATATCACTTTCCTTTATCACACGAACCGCTTTTAATGTCATATATTCCGGGTCACCCGGTCCGACTCCTACACCATATAAAATTCCCATAATTTATGCTCCATTTCACGATATCACTTTTTTCTGCATATCAGAAAAACATCAAAAAACAAGAAAACAGGAAATCAGATAATCTGATTTCCTGTCTGTATCATTCTATCATATAATTTGCAAAGAATGAATTAAAGCTGAGGACCAGCAGCAACCAATGCCTTACCAGCCTCGTTTGTCTCATACTTCTTGAAGTTCTTAACAAATCTCTCAGCTAAGTCTTTAGCCTTTGTCTCCCACTCTGTAGGATCAGCATAAGTATCGCGAGGATCAAGAATTGCAGAATCTACACCAGGAAGCTCAGTTGGTACTTCAAAATCAAACATAGGAATCTTCTTTGTAGGAGCCTTATTGATGTCACCGCTTAAGATAGCATCAATGATTCCACGAGTATCCTTAATTGTGATACGCTTACCTGTTCCATTCCATCCTGTGTTAACAAGGTATGCCTTAGCACCACTCTTCTCCATCTTCTTAACAAGCTCTTCACCATACTTTGTAGGATGTAACTCTAAGAATGCCTGACCGAAACATGCTGAGAATGTAGGTGTTGGCTCAGTAATTCCACGCTCTGTACCAGCAAGCTTAGCAGTAAATCCTGAAAGGAAGTAATACTGTGTCTGCTCCGGTGTTAAGATAGAAACAGGAGGAAGTACTCCAAATGCATCAGCTGATAAGAAGATAACGTTCTTAGCAGCAGGACCTGCAGATACTCCATTTACCTTTGAAGCAATGTTCTCGATATGATCGATTGGATATGATACACGGGTATTCTCTGTAACGCTCTTATCATCAAAGTCAATCTTACCGGCAGCATCTACTGTAACGTTCTCTAATAATGCATCTCTTCTGATTGCATTGTAAATATCAGGCTCAGACTCCTTATCAAGACCGATAACCTTAGCATAGCAACCACCTTCGAAGTTGAATACTCCGTTGTCATCCCATCCGTGCTCATCATCACCGATTAATAATCTCTTAGGATCTGTAGAAAGTGTTGTCTTACCTGTTCCTGATAAACCAAAGAAGATTGCTGTATTCTTACCTTCCATATCAGTATTAGCTGAACAGTGCATTGAAGCAATACCCTTAAGTGGTAAGTAGTAGTTCATCATAGAGAACATACCCTTCTTCATCTCTCCACCGTACCATGTATTAATAATAACCTGCTCACGGCTTGTAATATTGAATGCTACACAAGTTTCTGAGTTTAATCCTAACTCTTTGTAGTTTTCTACTTTAGCCTTTGAAGCATTGTAAACAACGAAATCAGGCTCGAAGGTCTCTAATTCTTCTGCAGTTGGCTTAATGAACATATTGGTAACGAAGTGAGCCTGCCAAGCAACCTCAACGATGAAACGAACTGCCATACGAGTATCTTTGTTTGCACCACAGAAAGTATCTACAACGAAAAGTCTCTTGTTGCAAAGCTCTTTCTTAGCAAGCTCCTTAACAGTTGACCATACTTCCTCTGACATACGGTGATTATCATTATGATACTCTTCAGAATCCCACCATACTGTATTCTCTGAGTTTTCATCAACTACGATATACTTATCTTTAGGAGAACGTCCTGTATAAATACCTGTCATAACATTAACAGTATCTAACTCTGTGTTCTGTCCTACTTCATAACCTTCGTTTGATGCTTTTGTCTCTTCTTCAAATAACATCTCGTAGGAAGGGTTGTGTACGATTTCAGTTGTACCAGTAATACCATACTTAGTTAAATCGATGTTTGCCATTAAATTTTACCTCTCTTCTTTTCATTTGTTGTTATTATGTACTCCGGGATATCATATAAACCAGAAATTATATTCTTATAACCTATCCCATCCACGCTCTTATGGTATACACAAAAACACATATAAATATTACCAAACTATAGAATTTTGTCAATATCGAACAACAGGAAATTCGCTTTATTTTCTTATGTTTTACATAAATTTTTCTCAAAAGTGACAAAATCGTGTAAAGAAGCCGAACAACCATGGTCTAATGATTGTCCGGCTTCATGCGGGGGAGAATATATTAATCGATGCCGAATGCATCTACGTAATTTTTAGTCGAAGCTATCTATGTTCTAACTATGTGAGTAATATTTTTTGTGTTAAAACTCAGCAGCTTCATTTGATACTTCATATATTAAAACATATTTGTGAAAAAAATATGTTTCAAATCTGAAGAGAATGTGAACATCTTATATATTTTCCCTAAATTATAATCCTTTATGTGTAATTTCCTATGCAGATCATTATAATCTACAAATCTATTCTCCCTCATCCGGAGTACCTGTAGCTGCAGCTGCATCGGAAACTGCTTCATGAATTTCCTGATTCGATTCGTTATTCCTACTCTGACCAAGACCTGCTAACTTAGTACCTGCAAAGCTTGCTATCAATACGGAAGGATCAATACCGAGGCTGTCTCCGATACCATCAATCACCTGTTTGAAGGACTTTGTAACATCCTCTGTCAGACGTGCTGTATTACCGGAGCCGTACATCGTAATCTTGTCAATACTTCCAAGAGGCTGGGCAATTGCCTGTGCAACCTGTGGGTACATATCACAAAGCATTTCAATAATAGCTGCTTCTCCGTATTTTTGCATTGCATCAGCCTTTTTATCGATACCGGCAGCTTCTGCCTCTGCCTTTGCCTGAATTGCAGCAGCCTCTGCTTCACCTTTAGCCCGAATACCGGCAGCCTCTGCTTCTGCTTTTGCCTGAATTGCGGCAGCTTCCTGTTCCATGGCATACTTGGCAGCTTCTGCCTGGATTCGTTTTGCTTCAGCTTCCTGTGACAATTCGTATTTTTTAGCCTCTGCTTCCTTCATACGCTTATATAAAGCAACATCTGCCATCTGCTGCTGACGATATTTTTCTGCATCTGCCTGCTTCTTTACCTCTGCATCCAATGCCTGTTCCCGAACCTGAACTTCTTTTTGTTTTAATTCAACCTCTTTATCCTGACGGGCAATATCCGCTTCTGTCTTTGTAACTTCAATTGTTTTTCTCTGTGCTTCTTTTTGAATCTCATAAGCTGCATCTGCCTCAGCCTTCTTTGTATCCTCCGAGGTTTTTAATTCTGCCCGCTTAATGGACAACTCATTCTGCTTGATTGCGATTTCCGTATCAGCCAAAACCTTTGCATCATTCGCTTCCTTTGCTGCCTGCGCCTGTGCAATTGCAACATCCCGGTCTGCATTGGCTTTTGCAATACTTGCACTCTTCTGGATAGCAGCCATATTGTCCTGACCTAAAGCAATAATCAGGTCATTCTGATCCTCTACATGCTGAATATTGCAGGAAATAATATCAATACCTAAGCTGTTCATATCCCTCTGCGCTTTTTCCTGCACCTGATCACCAAATGCTTTCCGGTCATTACACAAATCCTTTAATGTAATGGTTCCGATAATCTCACGCATATTACCCTGCAAGGAATCTACCAAAGCCTCAATGATCTGGTTTTCCTTCATATTCAGGAAGTTCTTCATTGCAAGCTGAAGTCCCTCTTTATCTGTACGAATCTTTACCTTGGCAACTGCATCGATATTAACACCGATAAAATCCGCCGTCGGTACATAATCGCCGGTCTTGATATCAATGGAAATCTGCTTAATGGTAAGCTCATCCTTCCGCTCAAAGAATGGTAGCTTTAATCCGGCACGACCAATCAATATCTTCGGCTCTTTCCGAAGTCCGGAAATAATAAAAGCCTTATCCGGTGGTGATTTCACATAACTGGTACAAATCACCACGATCAATAGAAGAACAATAACTGCAACTCCCCCCAAATAAATATAACTTAACATACATCTTCCTCCTTTTCCTTTGTATTATAATTAGGCATTTATAAAACGCTTTTCCTCGTTAAGTATCAATTAAAAAATTAATTTAGCAGATTCAAAAATCCGGGCAGACATTCATAGGTAACTTTACTGACCTCCCCGCAGTATTCTCCGTCCACATGAAGCGTCGTTGGTTTGGAAAGACTGATTGTTGCTTTATCTGTATAAAGCAAATCAAATCCATTAATCCATTCCTGCTTTGCCGCCAGTAAAAACGGCAGGCAGAAAAAAGTTCTCCATTTAGGAATACCGGAAGCACTACTCATGGCAAGACATCCGTTTGTTCCGTTTGCAGAAGGTGCCATAGGTACACCGCCTCCCTCTGCGGCAAGATTCATTGCAGCAAGAAAAATCACCTTATGCATATCCTTTCTCAACCGGAAAGGCTGGCTCTCACTTTGAACCGTACGTTCCATATCCATTCTCACGTCAGCGGTTTTCATACAGAACAGGCTGAATATGGTTGTGAATACATATGTAAGTTTTCCAAGATGAAGCTTATTCAACAGCTTTTTCAGCCCTGAACGATACGCCTTCTTGCACACGATGGCATCCAGACCAAGTCCGGAGCTGATTCCGAATACCCGAGGTCTTGTACAGCCGTCATAAATAACCATACCAAGATCCATCCGGGTCATATTATCCGTCCGATCGTGAAGGGCAATCTGGGTAATATTGGCAATCACATCCTTTTTTATATGCATTCCCTTGGCAAAATCATTACCGGAGCCTGCCGGTATAATACCAAGACGCACTTTTTTGAAATCTGTGATTCCGTTTAGAACCTCATTAATCGTTCCGTCACCGCCTACAACAACGATTGCCACCGACTCCTGAGGTAATTCGCATAATTTCATAGCAATTTTCGTTGCATGTCCTACATACTTTGTATCGTATGCCTTATATTCAATCATACTGTCTTTGAGACATTTTTTTGCCTTTTTCCAGATTTCCTCGCATTTTCCTGTGCCCGAGGTTCTGTTTACTATAAAATATAACATTAAAACAACACCTTTTTCCTTTGTAAATTATCTGATTGTATCACGATTTATATGGTACGTCCATTCCTATAAAACAAAACAAAAAGAGACGTATTTATCCTACAATTCGTTTGCCTTCATTCCAAAAGCAGCCTCTATGAGGGTCTGCTTCAGATGCTCCCCAATAACGATAATAATCGACTGTCCTTTTTCAATTGGTTTCACGGTAATCCCTCTGTGGGTACTGTTTACCTCAACCCATCCGTCATTCTGCCGGAGAAATCCTTTAATCCGGAATATATCTCCGTACTTTGTATCACAGAACAATTCTCTTGCAATATGACAAAAGGTTTTCGAATCATGATTTCCATTCATGAAATAAAGGGTCATATAACCGTTCTCTTCACTATATTCCTTTCGATATGCTTCACTGCGGTAACCACATCCGGCAAACCGGTTATAATCTTCATCCGAAAAATCATCCCAGGATTTTTGAATGACCCTGTCATGCTCCTTATCCCCGGCATCAAGCGTAAACCGCCTTTTACAATCAAACTGCTCCAGCGCCCGGTTCATATGAGCAACCGTCTCTTTAATATCCGATTCCCCAACCTCCTGGGTTCTGCTTAGAATGACACAGCCTGCATTTGCAATCTGGGATGCAAGTAAAAACTCCGACTGCTTAGACAGCTCCGATTCCAGATCCCCGTCCACAATGGCAATCACATTTCCAATCTCATACCATCTTGACAACGGTTCCTCATATAAAGCATCAAAAAATTCATCCACGTCAAAAATTCCGGAAGGCTCCACTAATACCCTGTCATATCCACTCATTCCCATGGCAATCAGTTTTGTTTTAAAGCGCCGTCTATGACAGTCTGCATCACATCCTCCGGCAACCATTTCCAAACCACAGGAATCACCTTCCAAATCCTGTAATAACATCATATCTACATTTACAGCACCATAATCATTTTCCAAAATACCCACCTTGAACCCATGATCCATTAAATACTGCGCATATTTTTTCATGAACGTTGTCTTTCCCGATCCAAGAAAGCCGGTAATCAAATCTATTTTTATCATAAATTCCCCTTTTTCAGAACTAAAATATAACCTTTATAGTATCTTCTGCCAAACCAATTTTATTCGGATATTTTTATTTTACCAAAAGAATCTCTATCCTACAATGGAGGTTTTCCCAACAACAATTACTTAGATGCCCAGCTCCCTCAACATAGCCTCATACTCCGCGTATTTTTTACATTTCAATAATTTTTTTATAATTTTTTTATGATCCGGGAACAAATCCGCCCAATAAACCCACAGACCCTTCAAATGATAAATCACATTAATATCCGGTGACATGATTTCCTGATACCCATGATACAGATCATCATGAAAGCTGCGAAACACTTTTCTGTCAAATTGACTTAAGTCAATATTGGTCTTAAAGGCTTCCTTATATTTTGATAACAGTTCCGGATGATAAAGCAAACCACGACCTAACATTACCACCGGTTCCCTGTTCTTATCCGTAAGCATTTCCTCGCATTTTTTCAAATCCTCTACTGTATATAAATCACCGTTATATACAAGAGGTGCTTTACTGTTTTCTAATGCATAGGAAAAAAATTCCATACGGGGATTTTCTTTATAATAATCATCCCGGATTCTTGGATGGACAATCAGTTCAGACACCGGGAAGCGATTATAAATATCCAGCAAATCATACCATTCATCCGGTGAAAAACGGCCGATTCTCGTCTTGATGGATAAAGAAATACCCACCTGTTCGCAATAGTCATACACCCTGTCAAGAAACTGTTCCAATGCATCATACTCTGTCAGAAAGCCGGCTCCTTTTTTCTTTGAAACAACGGTCCCGGAAGGACAGCCCAAATTCAGATTTATCTCTTTATATCCCATATCCTGCAAAATTTCCGTACATGCAATAAAATGCTCTGCCTTATTTGCCAGAATCTGGGGAACGACAGTCAGACCTTCATTATGCTCCGGACAAATATCCCTTCTTTCCTTTGGGTTCATTGCACAATGATCCGCAGGTGATATAAAGGGAGCATAATATTTGTGGATTCCTCCGTAATATTTTTCATATGCATTTCTAAAAATATATCCTGTTATGCCCTCCATGGGAGCAAAATAACACTTCATCTTATATACTCCTTGTCATCCGTAAATTTATTCGAAACACTTCTCTTTAATAGCCTTATTCAGTGCATTTAACACACGTTTTTTATCCCCGCTCCACAAGGGCGCGATTAATGTTTTTTTGTCTCCATCTCCTGTCATACGGTGGATTACCATATTCCTTGGCAAAGCTGCAATACAATCCGCAACAAGGTTTACATAATCCTCCATAGACATTACCTCAAATCTGCCGGATTCATAATCCTTTTCCAGATCCGTTCCCCGGAGCACATGAAGCAATTGCAGCTTTATTCCCGATACACCTGATTTACCTACATAAGAAACCGTTTCCAGCATATCTGCCCTTGTTTCTCCCGGCAGCCCTAAAATCACATGAACAATTGTCGTTATGCCTCTTCTTCGCAGCCTTAAAACCGCCTCGTCAAACACGGAAAGACGGTAACCTCTTCGAATATAAGCAGCCGTTTTTTCATGTATGGTCTGTAATCCCAGCTCCACCCATACAGGTTTGATATGATTTAATTCTTCAATCAAATCCAACACGTCGTCTTCCAGACAATCTGGTCTTGTGGCAATGGATACTGCCACAATATCAGGATGACGGATTGCCTCTTCGTACTTTCTTTTCAATTCATCCACAGGTCCGTAAGTATTGGTAAATGCCTGAAAATACGCAATGTATTTTCCGTTTTTTATTTTCCCGGATAATCTTTCTTTCCCTTTTTCAATCTGCTCCGTAACAGAGTCCTTCCGACTTTCCGCAAAATCACCGGATCCTGCACCGGAGCAGAAAATACAGCCCCGGTTATCTAATGTTCCGTCCCGGTTTGGACAAGTAAATCCTCCATCAATTGCAATTTTATACACCTTTCCTCCAAAAGTGTCCCGCAAGTATTGATTCAACGAATAATATTCCATATCACTTAACTTCCATTCAAGTTTAAATTACTACATATGATAACATTGATTTATTATGATTGTAAATATGTCACTTTTTCCGAGTCGGCAAACATCTGACTTTGTATAAAAATTGCAGAAACATATTTTTTTCATAACACTTAACCCATAAGAAACATGCCTTACGTAAATGAGAAAAAGACGACCACAGATTGCTCCGTAGCCGTCTTACTCTTTTATCACAGGAAATTCATATCCCTATTTATTTGCTTTTAATCTCACCATGCAGTTCCTGTAAAGACTTAATCTCACTTGTATCATGTTTTTTCAAATAAGCAATTCCGTCTGCTGTAGCCTTAGCTGCCGCAATGGTTGTCATATAAGGTGTCTTTGTCTTAATGGCAGCCTTACGAAGATAACTGTCATCATTCACACTGTCCTTACCCACCGGTGAATTGATGATCAAATCAATCTCACCGTTCGTTATGGCATCCAATGTATTAGGACGACCCTCTGACAATTTCTTGATCTTTTCTGCCGGAATTCCTGCTGCGGTAATCACTTCATACGTATTACCGGTTGCCACGATTTCAAAACCATTATCAGATAATTCTTTTGCAACCTCAACAATCTCTTCCTTATCCTTGCGGTTAACGGAAATCAATACCTTTCCACTCATCGGAAGCTTAGAGCCCACACCCTCTTGTGCCTTAAAGAAGGCTTCACCGTAAGATGGCGATAATCCAAGTACCTCACCGGTAGAACGCATCTCAGGTCCAAGTACCGGGTCAACCTCCTGGAACATATTAAATGGGAAAGCAGCTTCCTTCACTCCGTAATATGGAATATCCTGTTCCCGAAGTGCCGGAACCGGAGAAGGGTTACCGGTTAATTCACTGGTTACAATATCTGTAGCAAGTGGTACCATTCGCACATTACATACCTTTGATACCAATGGAACGGTACGGGATGCACGAGGATTTGCCTCTAATACATACACTTTACCATTCTCAATTGCATACTGCATATTCATAAGACCCTTTACATGCATCTCTTCTGCAATTTTTCTTGTGTATTCCTTAATCGTCTTAACATTCTCTTCCGAAATATGAACAGACGGAATGATACAGGCAGAATCTCCGGAATGAACACCGGCAAGCTCTACATGTTCCATAACGGCAGGCACAAATGCATGGGTACCGTCGCTGATGGCATCTGCCTCACACTCTAATGCATGATTCAGGAAACGGTCAATCAATATCGGACGATCCGGTGTAACACCTACTGCCGCACGCATATAATCTCCCATACTTTCATCATCATAAACAACTTCCATACCACGACCGCCCAATACATAAGAAGGACGAACCATTACCGGATATCCAATCCCATTGGCAATCTTAACCGCTTCTTCTACATTGGTTGCCATGCCTGCTTCCGGCATCGGAATCTCAAGCTTATCCATCATTTCACGGAACAAATCTCTATCCTCCGCCAAATCAATTACAGATGGAGAAGTGCCAAGAATCTTAACACCGTTCTTTTCAAGATCGGCAGCCAGATTCAATGGTGTCTGTCCACCAAACTGTGCAATTACACCAAGCGGTTTTTCCTTCTTGTAAATACTTAAAACATCCTCAAGGGTAAGAGGCTCAAAGTATAATTTATCTGAAGTATCATAGTCTGTTGAAACTGTCTCAGGATTACAGTTTACGATAATGGTCTCAAAGCCTAATTTTTTAAGTGCCAATGCTGCATGTACACAACAATAATCAAACTCGATTCCCTGTCCGATTCGGTTCGGACCTCCACCAAGAATCATAACCTTCTTATTATCGGATACGGTACTCTTATCCTCTGCATTATAGGTAGAATAATAATATGCTCTGTCTTCCGTACCGGAAACATGAACACCTTCCCATGCTTCCTCTACACCAAGACTGATTCTCTTATTCCGTACAGCATCCTCTGGAATTTCAAGAATCTGGCTTAAATACTTATCAGAGAAACCGTCCTTTTTCGCCTGGATTAACAAGGCATCCTCCGGAAGACTGCCTTTGTATTTTAATAATGCTTCTTCCTCTTCCACCAATTCCTTCATCTGCTCAATGAAGTAATGCTTTACCTTTGTCAACTCAAAAATCTCATCTACGGTTGCACCCTTACGAAGTGCCTCATACATAACGAAATGTCTTTCGGATGATGGTATGATTAATTTCTTTAATAATTCTTCCTTGGTTAAACTATCAAAATTCTTGACGTGTCCCAATCCATAACGACCTGTCTCTAAGCTTCGAATGGCTTTCTGGAAAGCTTCCTTGTATGTTTTACCGATACTCATAACCTCACCTACGGCACGCATCTGAGTACCTAGCTTATCCTCAACACCCTTGAATTTTTCAAATGCCCAGCGGGCGAATTTGATTACAACATAATCTCCGTCCGGAACATATTTATCCAATGTGCCGTACTTTCCGCAAGGAATATCCTTCAGGGTAAGACCTGTTGCCAGCATGGCAGATACCAATGCAATCGGAAAACCGGTTGCTTTAGATGCCAATGCGGAAGATCTGGATGTACGAGGATTAATCTCAATAACAATAATACGGTCTGAAACCGGATCATGAGCAAACTGTACATTGGTTCCACCAACAACCTGAACCTTATCAACAATCTTGTATGCCTGTTCCTGTAACCGCTTCTGACAATCCTCAGAAATTGTTAACATCGGTGCCGAACAGAAGGAATCACCTGTGTGTACACCTAATGGGTCGATATTCTCAATAAAGCAAACCGTAATCATGTTACCCTCTGAGTCACGAACAACCTCTAACTCTAATTCTTCCCAGCCAAGAATAGACTCTTCTACAAGAACCTGACCAACTAAACTTGCCTGAAGTCCTCTTGCACATACTGTCTTTAATTCATCTTTGTTGTATACAAGGCCGCCTCCGGCACCGCCCATGGTATAAGCCGGACGAAGAACAACCGGGTATCCCAGCTTATCAGCAATCTGAAGTGCCTCCTCAACAGAATATGCAACCTCACTTCGTGCCATCTCAATACCAAGGCTGTCCATCGTTTTCTTAAATTCAATTCGATCCTCACCACGCTCAATGGCATCCACCTGCACACCGATTACCTGTACATGATACTTGTCCAATATTCCTGCTTTATATAATTCTGAACAAAGATTAAGTCCTGACTGTCCTCCTAAGTTTGGCAGCAGGGCATCCGGTCTTTCTTTGGCAATAATCTGCTCTAACCGTTCCACGTTAAGAGGTTCGATATATGTTACATCCGCGGTCTCCGGATCAGTCATAATCGTAGCCGGATTAGAATTAACCAATACAATCTCATAACCTAATTTTTTTAACGCCTTACATGCCTGCGTACCGGAATAATCAAACTCACACGCCTGACCAATTACGATTGGTCCGGAACCGATAATCAGCACTTTGTTAATATCTGTTCTTTTACCCATTTTATCCTCCATAACTTTGATTTTTAAATATTCGGATCCCGAATATCCGGTCATATTTGCTATTGACCTAAGAAAATTAATTATTCAATCTATTATACATGTAACCACTTCATTAATACAACTGTTTTTTTACGTTTCTTTTATTTTTTTAATAATATATTATGATTTATTTTTCATGTATTTTCAAATTGTTCTTGTTTTCAATATTGTTCCATTATATAATCATAACAAATTGATTATAGTCAATTTTGTACAATTATTATTACATTTCACAAGATAATATCATACACAGATCAAGGAGGAACATATGGCAACAACATATAAAGCAGGCGACCGCACAAAAGAAAACATAATAAACGAAACAAGAAAGTTACTATACAGTCAGGGATATTCCAACACAACCTATGATGATATCAGCAACGCTGCATCCATCAACAGAGCTTTGATTCCTTATCATTTCAAGAGCAAACAATTATTGGGTCAGACGATTTATGATGAAATCATCCGGCAGTTTTTGGAACATTTTGATTCCATTCTGGATATCAGTGAATTTACTCCTGATTTTGTAAGTATTCTGCATCTTACCGCATATTATCAGCTGCTTAAGGATGAACATTTTTCCAGCTTTGTTTATGAATTACAGGCAGACAAGGAATTCTCCCAATTTATGGCAAAGACAGAGACCGAGCTGTTAGAGGGTCTGTTATCTCACAAAAAACTTACCGAGGCAGAGCATACCATTTTAATCCATTCCGAGATTGGCATGAAAAAGGAGCTGTTTTATCTGGTTCACACAACAGATATTGATGTAAACGAAGCCGCAAAGCTGCAATTATATATGCTGTTAAGCTATACCGGATATTCAAAGAAAAAGATTGAGGATTTGTATGACAGTGCCATGCAGGTTATTAACATGCTGTCATTCCGGGTAACAAAGGATTTCCGAATTGATATTTCATTTCATTAATTTAGAGAAAAAGACATGAAGACTGTCAGATTTCATCTGACTGAACTTCATGTCTTTTTATATTGCCTATTAAATTCTTTTTCTCGATTTTACAGATTCATTATGCATTCACTTTTGGCAAAGATGCAAATCCGGGCTGCAAATCCTCATCCGTCGGAATATAATCCTTCATCGTTCCATCATGGAAGCTTTCATATGCATACATATCAAAATATCCGGTTCCTGTAAGACCAAATACAATTGTCTTATCTTCTCCGGTCTCTTTGCATTTTAACGCCTCATCGATTGCAACCTTAATTGCATGACTGCTTTCCGGTGCAGGCAAGATACCTTCTACTCTTGCAAAACGTTCTGCGGCTGCAAATACGGCAGTCTGTTCTACGGAACGGGCTTCCATATATCCGTCATGATATAACTGGGATAACACTGAACTCATACCGTGGTAACGAAGTCCTCCTGCATGGTTTGGAGAAGGAATAAATCCACTGCCTAATGTATACATCTTAGCCAACGGACATACTTTTCCGGTATCACAGAAATCATATGCGTATTTTCCTCTTGTTAAGCTTGGACAGGATGCAGGTTCAACCGCAATAATCTGATACTGCTTCTCCCCACGGAGCATCTCGCCGGCAAAAGGAGAAATCAGTCCGCCAAGGTTTGAACCACCACCGGCACAACCGATAATAATATCCGGTGTAATATCATACTTATCCAATGCAGCCTTTGTCTCTAATCCAATAATCGTCTGATGTAACAACACCTGAGATAACACACTACCTAATACATAGCGATATCCTTCTGAATGGGTAGCAACCTCTACCGCCTCTGAAATCGCACAACCAAGACTTCCGGTTGTTCCCGGATGCTCTGCCAATATTTTTCTTCCTACCTCTGTATCCATAGATGGAGAAGGGGTAACACTGGCTCCATATGTACGCATTACTTCACGACGGAACGGTTTTTGCTCATAGGAGCATTTTACCATATAAACCTTACAATCCAGGTCGAAATAAGAACATGCCATTGAAAGTGCAGTTCCCCACTGTCCTGCTCCGGTTTCTGTTGTAACACCCTTTAATCCCTGCTTCTTTGCATAATATGCCTGAGCAATGGCAGAATTCAGCTTATGGCTTCCGCTTGTATTATTACCTTCGAATTTGTAATAAATCTTTGCCGGAGTATCCAATGCTTTTTCCAGACAATATGCACGTACGAGAGGTGCAGGACGATACATTTTATAGAAGTTCATAATCTCTTCCGGAATATCAAAATACGGTGTTGTATCATCCAGTTCCTGCATTGCTAATTCTGTACAAAATACATGTTCTAATTCCTGTAACGTCATAGGCTGCAAAGTTCCCGGATTCAATAATGGTGCCGGCTTATTCTTCATATCCGCCCGAACATTATACCACTGTTTCGGTAACTCACTTTCCTCCAGATAAATCTTGTAAGGTATCTCTTTGCTCATTCTTTCTCCTCCTTTATACTTCTACGTCGGCCTCATAGTCAACTCCATCAACATGGAAGCCAAACATTTTATAGAAATCATCCCAGTAACCGTCTGTATCTGCAAGCTCTAAAAGATTCTCACTGTTAACCTGTTCCCAGATATCCATAACCTTTTTCTGTACATCATCCCGAAGCTCCCAATCATCTACATGAATCAGCCCATCCGGTTCTGTTATAACTCCATTTTCACCATAAACCTTCTCTCTGTAAAGACGGTTCATCTGCTCAATACATCCTTCATGAAGATTCATTTCCTTCATCACTTTGTATAATACAGATAAATACAACGGAACAACCGGTATGGCTGCACTCGCCTGAGTCACCAATGCTTTATTAACAGAAACATAGGCTTTAATCCCTTTTTCCACCTGTTCCTTCGTAATCGCAACAGCACTTTCTGCCAGATGCTTCTTGGCCTGACCAATGGTTCCCTCATGGTAAATCGGATAGGTAAGCTTTGGTCCGATGTAAGAATAAGCAATGGTTTTTGCATTATCTTCTATCACATCAGCCTCAACCAATGCACGAATCCAATCCATCCAGTCTTCACCACCCATAACCTTAACGGTTGCGGCAATCTCTTCCTCTGTTGCAGGTGCAATCGTTGCAGTTGAAATGGTATTATCCCGCAAATTCCAATTTTTCTGTGTAAATTCCTCTCCCACCGTCTTTAAAGAAGAAACATAGCTGGTTCCATCGGGAGTCGTTCTTCTTGGGGATGCAAGAGAATAAATGACCAGATCAACCTTTCCCAAATCACTCTTTATTCTTTCAATTACCTGTTGCTTTATCTCAACAGAAAATGCATCTCCGTTAATGGAACAGCTGTAAAGACCTGCCGCCTTTGCAGCCTCATCAAATGCTCTTGTATTATAAAATCCGGGTGTTGCTGTTCTTTTTCCTGCAGCTTCCTTGTCGAACAAAACGCCAATCGTAGCCGCTCCCATTCCAAAAGCCGCCGTAATCCGGGATGCCAGTCCATATCCGGTTGACGCTCCGATTACCAATACTTTTTTTGCACCGGAAATACTGCCTTTTCCTTTTGTATAGTCAATCTGTGAATCCACATTTTTTTTACATCCAACAGGATGTGCCGTAGTACAGATAAACCCTTTTACCTTCGGTTCTACTACCATCTTTCCCTCCTTCAGTGTAAATCTATAGTACCTCTACTTTATCACGAAACGGGAAAATGGGCAACCAAATATCCAATTGCCCATTTTCTCATTCATCCTTATTATAAATATCTCTGTAATTTTATAATTCACAAATATCAACCAAAGACAAATGTTCCTTATTCGCTGTTTCTAAAGATGTTAACAATGCAGCTGCCGTATCCAGGCTTGTAAGAACCGGAACGCCTGTCTCAATTGCATGACGGCGAATAATGAAGCCATCCTTACTCTTTTCAATACCCTGAGCCGGTGTATCAATTACAAGGTCAATCTCATGACTTAAGATCAAATCCAAAAGGTTTGGTGATTCCCGTTCTACTTTATTAATAAATTTTGCAGGAACACCATTTTCATTTAACACACGACAGGTTCTTCTGGTAGAGTAAATCTCGTAACCAAGGGCTGCAAAACGTCTGCCAATCTCTACGGCATCCAGCTTATCGGAATCCTTCACTGTCAGCACCATTTTCTTATGCTTTGGAAGGTCTACCCCATTTCCTAGGAATGCCTTATATAATGCTTCGTTGAAATCCTTCGCAATACCCAGACATTCACCGGTTGATTTCATTTCCGGTCCTAAGCTGATTTCCGCTCCACGAAGCTTTTCAAAGGAGAATACCGGCATCTTAATTGCATAGTAATCACTTTCCGGCTGAAGTCCCGGCTCATATCCCAGGTTTTTAATCTTTTCACCGGTAATTACCTTAGATGCAAGATCTACAATCGGAATACCTGTAACCTTACTGATATAAGGTACTGTTCTGGATGAACGTGGATTTACCTCAATTACATAAACCTCATCCTGAAATACAATAAACTGAATATTAATCAATCCAATTACATGAAGGCTGGTAGCCAGCTTCTTCGTATAATCCTCTAATACACGTTTGATCTTATCGGAAAGACTTCTTGCAGGATATACGGAAATACTGTCTCCCGAATGGATACCGGCACGTTCCACATGCTCCATAATGCCGGGAATCAAAATATCCTCTCCATCACAAACTGCATCAACCTCTACCTCTTTACCCATCAGATACTTATCAACAAGAATCGGATGTTCCTGAACGGTACGATTGATAATCTCCATAAATTCAACAATATCTTCATCGCTGATGGCAATCTGCATACCCTGACCACCTAATACATAGGATGGTCTTACCAAAACAGGATATCCCAGTTCATGGGCAGCATCCAATGCTTCTTCACAGGTAAATACTGTCTTACCGGCAGGTCTTGGAATACAACATTTTTCAAGAATCTCGTCAAACAACTCTCTGTCTTCTGCCGCATCTACATTTTCAGCAGAAGTACCTAAAATAGGTACACCCATTTTCAACAGATCCTCTGTTAACTTAATTGCTGTCTGTCCACCGAACTGCACAACTGCTCCGTCCGGTTTTTCCAGATTTACGATTGCTTCCACATCTTCTGCGGTCAATGGCTCAAAATACAACTTATTGGCAATATCAAAGTCGGTACTAACGGTCTCCGGATTATTATTTACAATAATTGTCTCATAACCGCTGTCTTCCAACGCCCATGTACTGTGAACGGAACAAAAATCGAACTCAATACCCTGTCCGATACGAATCGGACCGGAACCCAATACCATAACCTTTTTCTTCTTTCTGGTTGCATCGACCTCATTTTCTCCGTCATAGCAGGAATAATAATACGGTGTTGTTGCTTCAAACTCAGCCGCACAGGTATCAACCATTTTATAAGAAGGTATGATTCCGTATGACATGCGAAGATCATGAATCTCCTGCTTAGAAACTCCTCTGATTTGAGCAATCACCTCATCCGGAAATTCCAACCGTTTTGCTTCCTGCATTACTTCTTTTGTCAGCTCTTCCTCTTTTAACCGGTTCTCCATCTTAACAATATTATGAATCTTGTCTAAGAACCAGATATCAATTTTAGTAATCTCATGGATTTCCTTTAATGGGATTCCACGTCTTAACGCCTCAGCTACAACAAAAATTCGTCTGTCATCAATACGGTATAATTCTTCACGAATAGTCTCTACCGGTAATTCACCTAAGTTTTCATAAATCAGGCTGTTTACATGCTGTTCCAAAGAACGAAGTGCCTTCATCAGTGCTCCCTCGAAGTTGGTACAAATACTCATAACCTCTCCGGTTGCTTTCATCTGGGTTGTTAAGGTTCTGCTTGCCTTGATAAATTTATCAAACGGAAGTCTTGGAATCTTTACAACACAATAATCCAATGCCGGCTCAAAGCTTGCATAAGTCTTTCCTGTAACTGCATTTTTAATCTCATCTAAGTGATAGCCCAAAGCAATCTTTGCGGAAACCTTTGCAATCGGATATCCGGTTGCTTTGGAAGCCAATGCAGAAGAACGGCTTACACGAGGGTTTACCTCAATAACACAATATTCAAAGGAAGTCGGATTCAACGCAAACTGTACATTACATCCACCGGTAATCTTTAATTCGTCAATAATGTTAAGGGCAGAGGTACGAAGCATCTGATATTCCTTATCTGCCAGAGTCTGGGATGGTGCCACTACTATAGAATCTCCTGTATGTACACCAACCGGATCTAAATTCTCCATGTTACATACACAAATGCCCGTTCCGTTGGCATCACGCATTACCTCATACTCGATTTCTTTCCAACCGGCAATACAACGTTCTACCAATACCTGTCCTACACGTGAAAGACGAAGACCATTCTCCAGTATCTCAACAAATTCTTCTTCATTTGCAGCAATACCACCACCGGAACCGCCTAATGTATAGGCAGGTCTTAAAACCGCAGGATATCCGATCACTTTATTAACGAAATCTAATCCATCCTCTATATTGGTAACAACCTTGGAAGGTGCGATTGGCTCTCCAATCTTTTCCATGGTTTTCTTGAATTCATCACGATCCTCTGCCTTCTTGATTGTTTTAGCAGATGTACCGATCAAGCGGACGTTATGCTGACGAAGGAAACCGGATTCCTCTAACTCCATTGCAATATTTAACGCAGCCTGTCCACCTAATGTAGGAAGGATACTATCCGGCTTTTCTTTTAAAATAACCTTTTTCACGATTTCCGGTGTTAACGGCTCAATGTATACGTGGTCTGCAATATTTTTATCCGTCATAATGGTCGCAGGATTAGAATTGATCAATACAACATTGATTCCCTCTTCACGAAGAGCACGACATGCCTGTGTTCCGGCATAATCAAACTCTGCTGCCTGTCCGATTACAATAGGTCCCGATCCAATTACGACTACTTTTTTAATATTTGAATTCTTTGGCATTATTTTGACACCTCCATCATATTCATAAACTCATCAAATAAATAGTTTGTATCATGAGGTCCTGCACATGCCTCCGGATGGAATTGAACAGTTTGAACATTCTTTCCTAGATAATGTACACCTTCTACTGTCTTATCATTAACATTGATAAAGCTTACTTCTGCGATATCACGATCAATTGTTTCTTCTTTTACCATGTATCCATGGTTCTGTGTAGAAATGTATACTTTTCCGGTCTTCAGATCTTTTACCGGATGATTTGCTCCACGATGACCATATTTCATCTTTTCTGTATCTGCACCATTTGCAAGTGCAAGCAGCTGATGGCCTAAACAAATAGCGAAAATAGGAGTTTTGGTTGCGAATAATTTTTTAATTTCTTCAATCACGCCTACATTTGTTTTAGGATCTCCGGGACCATTGGTTAACATAATACCATCCGGATTATCCTTCAATATGTCCTCAGCCTTTGTATAAGACGGATATACCGTAACCTCACAGCCACGATTAACCAACTCACGAATAATATTCTTCTTTGCACCAAGATCTAAAACCGCTACCTTAAATCTGCAGATTCCGTCAGCCGGATTATGATGCTCAATCTCTTTACAGGTTGTCATAGCCACCACATCACCGATTTCAAAAGCCTTCAGCTTCGGAAGAATCTCGTCCATGTTATAGTTCTCATCCGTTGTAATCATACCACGCATAGTTCCCTTTTCCCGGAGAATCTTCGTAATTGCTCTTGTGTCGACTCCTTCAATACCGGTAATATGATTTGCAATCAGGAACTCTTCAAGTGCCTCCTGATTACGGAAATTACTTGGAAGTTTTGCAATCTCTCTTGTAATAAATCCGGACTGCCAAGGCTTATTGGCCTCCATGTCTTCAAAACAAACACCATAGTTACCAATTAACGGATACGTCATACATACAGCCTGACCTGCATAGGATGGGTCAGTTAAAACCTCCAAATACCCAGTCATGGAAGTGTTAAATACGATTTCACTAATGATCTCATCTGTGCATCCAACACTTTTTCCTTCAAATACATGACCATCCTCAAGGATTAAAAATGCCTTCATAAGTACCTTCCTTTCCGATTTTTTCCCAAAAAAAAAACCACTAACAAAGCCTATACCTCTACGCATAGACAGGGTTTCTTTTTTTATCACTCTATATATTTCGGAAAATATTTTCAAAAACAGAAAATTATATCATCATAACCTCTATATTATATCCAATCTTTTCCTCAAATTGTAGGAATTATAGCACACATTTTTAACCTTGACAACCCTATTTTAAAAATTAATCCTTCATTTTCTGTTTTCTTATTTCCTCTTCTGCTTTACTGTATTTGCAGCCACAAAAGTCCTGACGATATAAATGATACTGTTCCGACAATTCAATGGAACGTTTATAACCGTTTTTCTTCTTAAAATCCCCACATAAAAACTTTATATCGTAGGCTTCTTCCAATAAAAATCCGATTTCATTCAACCAGGCTGCATTTTTGTACGGACTGATAGACAAGGTTGTAGTAAAATAATCAAAATCTTTTTCTTTGGCAAGCAGTGCTGTCTGATTCAGACGCAGCTTATAACATTCATAGCATCTTCTGCTTCGTTCTCCTAAATTCTCTAAACCCTTAATTGCAGCATCAAATTCTGCCGGATTGTAATTACCCTCTATAAAGGAAATCGGATTTTCTACCGGAAGCTCACGAATCAGCCTTTTTTGCTCCCAAACCCGTTTCTCGTATTCCGATTTTTCAGATATATTGGGATTATAATAAAATATTGTGATGAAAAAATACTGTGACAGATATTCCAACACATAGCTGGAACAAGGGGCACAGCAGCTATGCAACAACAATGTCGGCACACCTTTTCCTTCTTTGGTATCCGCCACAATCTCCTTTATTTTCCGGTCTAATTCCAGCTGAAAATTCACATTTTTTTTCATTTTATACTCCATTCCATATACTTTCCATTCAAATTGCACAATTAATTTTTTTGATTTTTTTATCATTTTTCTTCTTTTTGTGCAACATTACCAATTGACTTTGTGTACAATAAACAATATACTAATATAAAGATAACGTATATAATTATGAATAGGTTGTGACGGTTTGTCAATTCAAAAATATTAGGAGGTGTCTCATATGACAGTCGAACAGGCAGTAAAAAAATTCAAGCTTGAACCACTCAACGTTTATACTGCAAAAGCAAAAGCAAAGGAATTAAACGTTGATGAAGTACTATACATGAATGTATCAAAGAACAAGTACGCATACATCGTAAAAGATGGTTCTCGTGGATATGTATTATATCAGGATGAGATTAGTTTCTATACCAAGATGTATAAGGGACTTAAGATGACTCCATTAGAGCCATAATATAAGGTACATAATAAGAATGTAGTCAGGATTGGATGATTGTAGCCTCATTTGGCAAGGTACATCATCCAATCCTTTTTATTTCCGGCGATGCTCCTAATCTTTAACGAAATAATCTTTTCTCTATTCCATGATCATTCACCCATAGCATCGTACCTATCCTCCATAAGTAAATTCTTCCAGTATAGAATCCTTTTGTAAGTGAAATACTATTTATTATTTAAGATTGAAATAAAGGATTCATATATTATGAAGCAAACCAACCCAATTTATTATTATCTAATTAAAAATCTATTTCTGTTTATTGCAGGAGGCTTCACATACTTTTATATGGAAATTGTTTTCCGTGGGTACTCCCACTTCTCCATGATCATCTGTGCAGGTCTTGCATTTTTAATATGCGGTAATTTAAAAACCATTTTCCATCATAAAGTCTCTTTTGTTACTCAGATGATATTAAGCTGTATCACCATTACGATTTTAGAATTTATTACCGGATACATTGTTAACATCAAGCTTCATATGAATGTATGGGATTATTCCTATCTTCCTTATAATTTTATGGGACAGATTTGCCTGTTTTACTCTCTATTATGGCTGTGTTTATCTATCCTTTGTATCCTGATGTATAATTTTATCTGCCGTTTCATCTTCGATGAAGCATAAAAATGCCATTATATCCTTCTTCACCTATATGATTTGAATCTGGCACATTTTCATGGTTGTTAACGCTGCCTCATGGGTTTCCGGGGTAACACCGGCACAGCAGGATGCATCCACTATGATATCCATTTCCGGATAATTTGCCTTTAATAATAATGCATTGGATACAACACAGATATCCGTACACAATCCAACCAACTCTACGCAGGTATTCTTTTCATCACAGTCTTTCAAATATTCCACCAGCTTTGTAGAACCAAAGGTGGGTTTATGTATCACCTTATAACCTCTTGCTTCTAATGCCTGTCGAACCTCTTCATTGAGCTGCCAGCCTTGTGTTCCCTTTATACAATGGGGAACCGGAAGATATTTTCCTTCACGGGTCTCCATATAATTTTCTTCGTGGGTATCATAGGTTGCAATAATCTCTCCATCAAAGTTCTCAATCTTTTTTACTACCGAATCAACAATTGCCACTGCCTCGGCAGTTCCTAACGCTCCATCCACAAAATCGTTTTGCATATCAACTACAATTAATACTTTCTTCATACATTGCCACCTTTCCTACCGGGATAATATCTTAACTTATGTTCTGTTGCTATCATTCATCTTCTCCATTTTACCGGAACCTACAACAGGGAATGGTCAAAATCATAAAACTTTGCCGTCTCTCGGTTCCGATACTCATGCTTTTCATAGTATCCGATCAACGCTCCGGATTCATCCCTCAACGCAACCATATATACATCCTTGTTTTCCTTTTCGTTATAAAATGTATATATCATATTATGCTCTCTGCTCTCTTCAAACCAGGCAATCACCTTTTTGATTACCATACAGGATTTCTCATTATGACATAAAAGAAGGCTTTTCCCAAGCAGAGCAGCTCCCCCTCTTTTCCCGTAATTCCTGATAGCCGCAGGATTCATATAAATAATCTCATGATCCAGATTACAAATCACAACAGAGGCACGCTCCGTATCAATCATGCTTTTCATATAAGCCGGTAACATTTTTCTATCCATCTGATTCATCTCCTCGTACACACATAGTCTATTTTTCATATATCAGTAATAAGATTCCGTCCTCCACCTGTATGAAACCGTCCTGTCCGATAAAGGAATTGCTGACACCTAATGCATTCCGGTTCGTCAAATCTCCCCGGTACTCATATTTTAATCCTTTTATCTCAACATTTTTTGCAATATCACTTAAACAGATTACGGAAATACTTCCTCTTAATACTTTCGAATATTCCTGTTTTCCATTGCGTAATATCTCAGCCTGAAAAGAACTTCCCATCATTTTAATATGACAGCCTTTTTCTTCATAACGGCACATAAGCTGTACATTTGCAAAAGTGTGGGATATACGGTTTCCGCCACTACAGCCGAATAACAGCATTTCCCGGTATCCTTCTTCATATGCTTTCTTCACTGCCAATGCTGTATCCGTATCATCCTTTTCTACAGGAACCTTTTCATGGGGAATCCCCTGAATCAAAGTTGTATATGCCTGTAATTCATCCCCCTCCACAGATGGGAAAGAATCCATATCTCCCACCCAGTAATCCGGAGTAATTCCATGCTCCTGTAGAAACTGCAGGCCTCCATCTGCCGCTACGATATAAAGATCTTTTATCATTTCTTTCTGGCCACAAGCACTCTGACAGGTTTTGCAGCTTCCGGTACAATCCGAAGCATCGGCATTTTCTCGTTCCTCTTTCCTTAGTGGCAGCAAGCCTGCCCACTTTAAAAGACCCAACAAGCGGATTTTCTCTTTTCCCATTGGAGCCGCCCCAATAATAATTGCCTGTTTATATTCTTTCATGGTTCTTTCTCCTTGTATGTTTTTCAATCTAACAGGAAATGTAAAACTCTTTTTCTTTATCATTCCCGCAGAATTTAATATATATTTTAAGCAAAGCAAGCGAATCTATTCACTTTATTATAATGGTTGTCACCTTAACCATTCTATACAACGTATTTCTGCCTTCACTAGTTTTTTCTATGAATCTGACTCTTTGCAGATTTTTCCAAGAACATTTCCATTATTATATTACCACTCCGGAACAATGATCCATTTCATGCAATATAATCTGTGCTACCAGGCCGTGAAATTCCATTTTCTTCTTTTGGAATTGCAAATCCTGAAATTCAACCTCTATGTTTTTATATCTTACGGTTTTTCTTTTTCCTTCAAGAGATAAACATCCCTCTTCCACTTCATACGGTTCACTTTTTGATAGCAAGACAGGGTTTACCATGACAACATCCAAAAAACCGGTACTGACAATGATCATATTTTTCTTATAGCCAATCATGTTGGCAGCCATTCCGATACATCGACTCCGGTTAGCGGCTAATGTATCCTGCAAATCTTTCGCAATTCCCAGATCCATAGGCGTAACAGGTTCTGATTTTTGTCCGAGAAAAAGTATATCTTTAACGATTGGTTTTACCATATTCGAAACGTCCTTTCCAAATGTATTAGATGCATTATACCACAGAATAAAAAGGATGTAATGGCTATATTGGGATTTGTTACTGTCCGGTAATCATAGGTACACTTCCTTTCCGGATGCTTTTTAAAACTGTCAAAATAACAGCAGAAAAAAATGACCACACCTCCATGATATATATCCAAAAAAACCGGATACATATCATAGAATGTATGGTCATTCATAAAATACAGTTTCTGACTATGAATCTGTCTTACAAGAATCATATCACAGATGATTCAACTTTGTTCATGCGTAGCTGTGTGAAACCTATTACATCATTCCACCCATACCGCCTTGCATTGCAGCAGCGGCAGCTGCAGCAGCATTCTCATCCTTGATATCAGCAACAACAGACTCTGTTGTAAGCAATGTAGAAGCAACTGAGGTTGCATTCTGTAATGCAGAACGTGTAACCTTAACAGGATCAATAATTCCTGCATCGATCATGTTAACGTATTTTTCATTCAATGCATCAAAACCAACACCCGGCTCAGACTCTCTTACGTTGTTAATAATAACTGCGCCCTCTAATCCTGCATTTCCTGCAATGTGGAACAATGGAGCCTCTAATGCCTTTAAGATAATCTCGGCACCGGTCTTCTCATCGCCTGAAAGTGTTTCTGTAAGCTTTGCAACTTCCTTGCTTGCATGAATGTAAGCAGATCCACCACCTGCAATGATTCCTTCTTCAACAGCAGCTCTTGTAGCAGCCAACGCATCTTCCATACGAAGCTTAGCTTCCTTCATCTCTGTCTCTGTTGCAGCACCTACACGAACAACAGCAACTCCACCGGCTAACTTAGCAAGACGCTCCTGTAATTTCTCTTTATCAAATTCTGATGTAGTCTCTTCAATCTCTCTCTTAAGCTGATTTACACGGCCTTCGATTGCATCGGCAGCACCTGCACCATCAACGATGATTGTATTTTCTTTCTCAACACGTACGCTCTTAGCACGTCCAAGATCCTGCATCGTTGTCTCTTTCAAATCAAGACCTAACTCTTCAGAAATAACAGTACCACCTGTTAAGATTGCAATATCCTCTAACATTGCTTTTCTTCTGTCACCATATCCCGGAGCCTTAACAGCAACTACCTGGAATGTACCACGTAACTTGTTAAGAATTAATGTAGTAAGCGCTTCACCCTCTACATCCTCAGCAATAATTAAAAGCTTTGAACCGCTTTGTACAATCTGCTCTAAGATTGGAAGAATATCCTGAATATTAGAAATCTTCTTATCTGTAATCAAAATGTATGGATTATCAAGTTCTGCAACCATCTTCTCCATATCAGTTGACATATATGCTGAAATATAACCACGGTCAAATTGCATACCTTCCACTAAATCAAGCTCAGTCTTCATTGTCTTAGACTCTTCAATTGTAATAACACCATTGTTAGAGACCTTTTCCATAGCATCTGCTACCATAGTTCCAACTGTCTCATCACCGGCTGAAATAGAAGCAACTCTTGCAATCTGCTCCTTACCGTTGATTGTCTGGCTCATGTTAGAAATCGCATCTACTGCTGTGTCACATGCTTTCTTCATACCTTTTCTTAAGATAATTGGATTTGCACCTGCTGCAAGGTTCTTCATACCTGCATTAATCATAGCCTGAGCAAGAACTGTAGCGGTTGTTGTACCATCACCGGCTACATCATTTGTCTTTGTTGCTACTTCTTTTACAATCTGAGCACCCATATTCTCAAACGCATCATCTAACTCAATATCCTTTGCAATGGTAACACCATCGTTTGTAATAAGAGGAGCACCATAAGACTTTGCTAAAACAACATTACGTCCTTTTGGTCCAAGTGTTACTCTTACTGTATCTGCTAACTGGTTTACACCAGACTCTAATGCTTTACGGGCTTCAACGCCATATTTAATTTCCTTTGCCATTTTCAATTCCTCCATTCATCTTCTATCATATATGAAATCAATTACTGTTCATAATTCTTTATATTAAAATTAATCTTCTACTACAGCATGAATATCACTCTGTTTTACAATTATGTACTTCTCACCGTCTAACTCTACATCATTACCTGCGTAACGGGAATAGATAACCTTGTCTCCAACCTTAACCTGCATCTCAATCTTCTCACCGTCTACGACTGCACCGGGACCAACAGCGATAACTTCTGCATACTGTGGTTTTTCCTGAGATGCGGTTGTTAAAATAATACCCGACTTAGTAGTCTCTTCAGCTTTACACTCTTTTAATACAACTCTTTCACCTAATGGTTTTAATTTCATAATCATTGTCCTCCTTTTAAGTTACTTTCTCTCGTATCTGTCTTCTTTTTACTAGCACTCATCAAAACAGAGTGCTAACATAGTTCTTATTTTATCAATTTCTCAAAAAAAATCAACCCCTTTTCAAGAAATTATTGTGACCATTTTGTTAACATTTTTCCATTCCTAATTATTTTATGCAAAACAATCACTATTTAGGACTTTTTTCTTTACGAAAAAGCATAAAATCCTGTATAATTACGTTTAACTGATATCAAACTTTTACAATCGGTAACTGCGAACCCCTCAACAACCTACAGATTTGTGCAAATTTAATATTATATATAAGCAGGCTCTTGTAGCACACCAGTACTTAATGAGGGAAAGCGTCAGCGTATCCCGAATTTAGTACCGCTGTGTGCGGATGAAGCGAAAGCGCGCCTGCGATATATAATATTAAATTTGCACAAGTAATGCAGCTGAACCAAGGGGTTCGCAGCTACCCGGCAAATTTTGACACGGAAAAGGAGAAGGAATGAAAGAACAACTATATACCATACCGGTAAATGAAGCATTTGAGAGCGACTGCGAATGTCCTTTATGTAAAATGAAAAAGGATCTTGAAAGAAATGCAATCGAGTATACCTTAGGACCAAGCTATATGGAAGACGATAATCGTGCCATGACAGACGAATCCGGTTTTTGTGAAAAACACATTCAGGCGCTTTATCTTGAAAAAAATCGTCTCGGTCTTGCATTAATTCTAAGTACCCATATGCAAAAAACAACAAAGGATTTGGAAAAACTATCAAAAGAACCCGTAACCGGAAAAGGATTATTCAAAAAAGGAACGGAAAAAACCGGTGTCGGTGCTTATGTAAAACAGTTAGAAGGAAACTGTTTTATCTGCAAGAGAATGGAACAGACCTTCCAACGGTATGTGGATACGATTTTTCATATTTACAAAAAGGATCCTGAGTTATCCGACAAGATCCGTAACTCAAAAGGATTTTGTACCTATCACTATGCATTGCTTTATGATAAGGCTCCAAACTATCTGTCTAAGGAATCATTGACCCGGTTTATAGAAGATATCAACAAAGCTTATTTTGATAATATGCGACGGATGCAGGAGGATATCGAATGGTTTATTAACAAGTTCGATTACCGTTATCAAAATGAACCATGGAAAAATTCCAAAGACGCTTTGCCTCGGGCGGTTCAGAAAACTCACAGCACCTTGACCGCAGATGCAAAAGACATATAATTTTACAAAAAAACAGGGAGCCGTGTACTCACACAGCATCCCTGTTTTTCATCTTGAAGCATAAATATTTTTAGTCTGCCTGACCTGACAAGCACTCTCCCATAACCGGATAAATCTGATGCCTGTCATCCGTTCCACCGTAATATACAGCAACAAAGTTTTTATTTACATCCAACGTATAATAAAACTTCCGATCACTAATAGCATTTCCCAAGGCATCCTTTTTTGACTTTCCGCTAATGGAACTTCCCTTGATACCTGCAACCTCAAATACCTTATTTTTAAAAGTATCATTTTTCATGTCATTTACTTCGTGGGGCTGGGTGTAGCTTACTGCATCATCTGCATAATCACCGCCATCCGAAATTACGGTTGTAATTCCCGTAACAATCGCTTTTCCGGTGTCTATATCA
Organism: uncultured Lachnospiraceae bacterium; assembly: GCA_934294885.1. GTDB lineage: Bacteria > Bacillota > Clostridia > Lachnospirales > Lachnospiraceae > CAG-590. The sequence continues at coordinate 61,535 of CAKRAK010000001.1, forward strand.
GAACTAATCCGCGACTTACTGATGTATTTAACCAGAACCGGAGCTAACGCCGTTGTCAAAATCGCCATAATTGCAATTACAATTACCAACTCAACCATAGAAAATCCATCATTCTTCATCTTTACCATAGCAATCCCTCATCAAGAATATATTTTTTGTGCAAAATCCGTACAAAATATTTTCTTATGTATCATATCATTGTTAAATATTCTTTGCAAGAAAAAAGAGAGACAAACGCTCTCTTTTTCCCACATTCTATTATATTTCCAAGTCAATGGATAACTTCTTAATGGTCTGTAATGTCTTTGTACGAACCTCTTCTGCATCAAACAAAGAAAGTAAAGAATCACGATCAAATTTGTTCTGCATAAGTAAATTAACCCAATCTTCAATATAAGCCTTTACATATGCAACATTATCAAGACTCTGATTCTTTAAGATTTTCTGGATATTGTGAATATGTTCGATTACAGTAGGCTCATTGTTCTTACTTGTTACTGACTTATCATCTGATTCATCCGACAACTCAATAACCTTACCGGTCTTGGTAATGATTACTTTCTTATTCGGTGCCGGTGCAGATGCTGTCGATGTTGTTGCCGGTTTACGAACAATTAATAATTCAACAACCTTAATCAGACAAGCTATACTATAAGTAACCTCTTCTTCTGTCTGTTTTTCTTTTCCTTTTTCGGTATACTGCTGCCATAACCATTCAGACTTACAAAGCATTTCTTCAATCTGTGGATTTGCAAACAACTTGTTCAATTCATTATTGGTATTGTTAGATGACTTACCAAATCCAAACATTCCACCGCCGGATGACTCCTGCTTTGTTTCATACTTAGACGGAAGATTAATCTTAGTAAATGTCTCATGGAACATCTTCTTAGAACGTTCCTGACTATATGTATTACTGATAATTCGAACATCCTTGTTATTCAGTCCATTCTTAATCAAATCATCAGCCGCCAGGAATACAAGATGCTTCTGACGATCCTCTAACAATTCTTTAATCTCAATGTTTGTCTTACTCTTCTCGATAATGGTATCCTTACGAATCTTAAAGGCTTTAATCTTTTCTTTAATACTAAAGAATAACTTCAGCATAGATGGATTTGCATTCACATAATTACCGATCCATGTAAGCTCTACATACTGATGCTCAATCTTATTGGAAATCTCATATACATTGTAACCATCAAATACAACATTCAATGTAGTATATAACAAATCAAGAATCTCATACTTCTCATCCCACGAACGAGTCGACAAATCCTGATTGACCATCTGCTTAATACCGCACTCATAGAACACAAGATTGTATTCGTATAAGCCTTCAAAAACGTTACTCTTATCACTTAAGGAAGAACCGGTACCAAGAACCTGCATATTCTTTTTCATGGTTGGTTCTTCTTCAATGTAACGGCATACCTTCTTAACAAATGCAGAAACCTCAACCAATAAGGTATCAATTCTCTTATTATAAATGTCCTGTTTTGAAATAGCAGAAATAATAGAACGGCTTAATACATTCGTATACTGTGTGCTGTTACAGTTACGAATCAGCTCTTTGAAGTTATCATAAACCAACATATTATCTACCGGTACATATTCTGCATTCAATCCGTAAAATTCGAAGGCTTTGTTATAATCCTTCTTACGGATATAAGAATTAAACATACCCATACTGAACTGAATCTTGTAATCATTACCTACATGGGTATCTTCAATAAAGTAATCATATAAAACCTCAAGGTTATTCAGATATGATTCTGAATTTGATGCAGAAGGCGGTAAATCCATCTCCATTACAACATTAATCAAATCCATGTATCCCATAACTGCCTTATCATAAGTTGCAGGACGATCATCCGCATCTGCAATCTGATAACATGTATTAATCAAAAGAGGAGCAACTCTTTCACCGATCAAACGCATAGCCTCCGGGAAACGATCTAACTGATATAAATACAAAAGCCAGATACTGTAACGATATATACCTGTTGTATTGATAATTGCATCGGTATCTGTCGGATCAATATCACCATATACAAATTTGAATAACGGTTCAATCCACTCTTCTATCTCATACTTGCCTGCCTGCTTGATATTCACATCTACAAACTCACTTAATTCGTATAACTTTGTACACTGTGCCTTCACATCATCATCCACAAGCATGGTATTCAGATCGAAATTACGATCCTTCAAATAATCAATAACCATTGCATAAAAGCCTTCTTCAACCTGTTCGTTCAAGAAACGAATCAGCATACCTTTATTAGAAGATGCTGCAATAGAAATAATATTTGTATCATTACTACGAGTCACATTAGCCGGTAAATTCTGCATGTTAAAACCTCCTAACAATTTATCTTTTTCGATATTCCTATATGAAATCCATAAAATTCACATAAACTATTGATATAATAGCACAATCACATTATTTTTACAATTAATTTTTATTTCACTTTCGTTATAATTACATATTGTTTTTGTGTAATTTTAACAAAAAATGATTTGCATTTTTGTTCCTAAGGTATTAAAATAAGTATCATATCGGATTGAATTTTGTATATATGTACAATTCCGAAATAAATAAAAAGGAGAATTCATATGGGAAAAAATAAGTTTGGAAAATTTATTGCCTTTACAACTGCTATTACCGCAATCGGAGGCGCCTGCTACGTATACCGTGACAAGATTAAGGAAAGTGAGCTTTTTCAGACAGTTGTAGGAAAGCTTGCAGGCTTTATGGATAAAGATAATGAATCCGAGGATTTCGTCTTTGACGATGATGATTTTGGCGACGACACTTTGTTTGATGACAATGCAAAGAATAACCGGGAATATACTTCTATCACAATTACATCCACTCATACGGAAGATTCGGAGGATACTGCCGAGGAGACAACTGATATAGATACTGCAACCGATACAGACGACACAAAAGAAACAGATACCGAATTGAAAAAGACTGTTGCAGAAGATGTGGCTGCTCCAACCGAAAATGCCACAACCGATTCTGATACAACAGACGATACAAAAGAGGTTCCGGAGTCAGAGAATGCAGAACAGCCTTCTGATTCTTCCTTAGATGATATCGTAGTAAATCCATCAATTTCTTCTGCAAATGCCAATACTGACGCCACAGAAGAAAAATCCTCTGTTGACGGCTTCGAATATGAAGGTCTTTCAGACGTATCAGAGGATCCTGATGTATTAGAAGATCAGGACAAATTAGATTTTTAACCTATAATCTACCCAATGATGTAATATCTGCAACCTTGAAAGTTTTCTTTCAAGGTTGTATTTTTGTTATGGTGACGAGGAAAATGCACGTATTCATACGATGCATTTGACGACAGCGAATCAGAGCGTATCCCGTCTCTGTACAGACTTAAAAACGGAGGCTATATAATATTATGTCAACTTCCTATCAAAATTTTGCAACAGTATATGACAAATTCATGGACAACATTCCATATCCGGAATGGAGCCAATATCTGATATCCCTCTTACAGGAATATCACATTACAGGCGGAAATCTTGTGGAGCTTGGTTGCGGAACTGGCACGCTTTGCAATCTTTTATCCCAACAGGGTTATCATGTTACGGGAATCGACCTTTCAAAGGACATGATCTCCATTGCCGGAAAAAAACACAAAAACAATCCTAACCTGCAATTTTTACGGCAAAATATGTGCGAGTTGACATTAGATCCTGCATCCTATGACGGATTTTATTCCTTATGTGACAGCATCAACTATTTACTTTATGATGATGAATTATTAACAACCTTTATGGGAGTGCATCAGTATCTGAAAAAAGACGGCATTTTTGTTTTTGATCTGAAAACAAAACACTACTACAAAGACGTTCTTGGTAATCAAGTATTTTGTGACCAGCAAAAGGATTGCAGTTATATATGGGAAAATACTTTTTTTGAAGAGGACAACGTAAATCAGTACGATTTAACCTTATTTATCAAAAAACGCTACAGTAGTGCATACAAAAAATTCGAAGAAACCCATCATCAAAAAGCATATGAATTAAGTAAAATGATTGACTTACTCACACAGGCAGGGTTAGAATATGTAGCGGCATATGATGCATTTTCTAAAAATCCGCCAACGGATCAAAGTGAAAGAATTTACATCATTGCGGCAAAACATTAATAATTTTATGAACGAAAGAAACGGAGATTATTATGAAAGATATCATTTTAAGAGGTACTGCTGCAGATAATCAGGTTCGATTTTTCAGTGCCTATACAAAACAGGTTGTAGAAACAGCGAGAGAAATTCATAACACCAGTCCGGTTGCCACTGCTGCTTTGGGACGATTATTAACTGCAGGTTCCATTATGGGGAGCATGTGCAAAAATGACAGTGATGTACTGACATTACAGATTCAGTGCTCCGGTCCCATCGGAGGTCTTACGGTAACCGCCAATTCCAAAGCCCAGGTGAAAGGATATGCCAATCATCCGCAAATCATTTTGCCACCTAGCGACAAAGGAAAATTAGATGTAGGAAAGGCTGTAGATTTAGGTGTCTTAAGTGTCATCAAAGATATCGGATTAAAGGAGCCTTATGTTGGTCAGTCTAATCTGGTATCCGGTGAGATTGCTGAGGATTTAACCTATTATTTTGCAACAAGTGAACAAATTCCCACATCCGTGGCATTAGGTGTATTGATGGAAAAAAACAATACTGTGCGCCACGCCGGAGGATTTATCATCCAGTTACTTCCCTTTGCAGAAGAAGATCTGATCACTGACCTGGAAAACCGGTTAAAGGACTTTACTTCCATCACTTCTTTGATGGATCAGGGAATGACACCGGAGGATATGATGAAGAAATTATTTGACGGATATGATATTCAGATTAACGATACCATCACACCGGAATACCATTGTAACTGTTCCAAGGAACGGGTTTATAAAGCTATCGTATCGATTGGAAGAAAGGATATCGAAGAAATGATTGCCGAGGGCAAACCAATTGAGGTTGGCTGTCAGTTTTGTAATAACAAATTCCAATTCAGTGTAGACGAGTTAAAGGAAATGCTGGTATAACACCGGCGGTTCCATGGTACAATCCGTATCATAAAAAAAGAAAGGGGATTGAAGCCTGTACCATACCGGCTTCAGTCCCTTTTCATCTTATACCTGATTCTATCAGGAATGGATTAATTTCTTGCAAACAGATCTTTTACATCCTTCACTGCAACAAGTAACACAATACATACAACATCCACAACCGCCTCTAACAGATACAAAATCTGAAAAGACAGGATGTTACCCGGAAGATTCTTTAATACAACAATTCCAAGCAAAACAGCAACCACATAATTTGCATAAGGTACATTTGCCATTAACAAAATAGCCAGTCCTGCCGCTACAACAAGGATAATAATATTACCGAAACCAAATTCCAAGATCAAGTTTAACAAACTTTTTACAACCATCCAAATACCAATACCTGTTACTAAATTCTTACCTGACATATAATGCCTCCTATTTCATTCATCATATTCTTACAAAATCAACCTACGGAAAACACGCTTTGGGTAAATCACACCGAACCCAATCACAGAGCTGTCCCAAAGAATCCCTTCTTTTGTAAATACAACCATGGTAGTCCCCGGACTTCTTTTTGTCAACCGTAATTTACCATTTTCATGGGTCATTCCTTTGTCAGTGCATTCAGGCGTCTTTCATAAACCCCAATATGTCCATGGGCCTTCAAGGCTTCCCGATAGGCAGCTATGGCTGCTTCCGTATCATTCATGGCCTCATACAACAGACCCAGTTCATAATGCCCTTCTTCACAGCCTGCATATCCACAGCCCTTGCAAAGGTTCATGGAAACGGATTGTTTCAAACATTCCAGTGCCTTGTCATATTCTCCAAGTACCCGATAAAGCCGTCCCATCCGGATGTACTCTCTTGGTGTCAACATCTTCTCCTCAGGAATCATGGAACGGGTTACAAATATTTCATACTCCGGAAGAATCCTTCCATCTGCCAAAAAACAAGCCTCTACCAATGAGGAATACCAGCCCTGCTTATTCTCCTCATCATCCTCTACAGCTTTCATGTACTGACGCTTTGCCTCTTCGTATTCCCCATTATACACAAGAATCCGGGCATATTTTTCGTACAGGTTGCAGTCATCATCATGAATTGCTCTTGCAAATTCAAATGCATATCTTGCTTTGTCCATTATGCCTTCTTCACCCATTAATTCCAACATCAGACCGGCATAGGAATATTTTTCATCCTCATCGGTTCCGTGATCCAGATAATCCTTCAATATCTCATATGCCGCGTCACTTCGGTTATTTCTTTGATATGCCAGTGCCAGCTCATACCGAAGACTATAATCTGCTTCATCTCCGTATTCCTTAAGTAACTTTTCTAAAATAGCAATTCCCTTATCATATTGATTCATGCAAATATAACTTCTGCTCTGCCACCGCAATGCCTCTAACTTCTGCTCCACCTCGTTCTCATCCAGAAGCTTTATGACATCATTAAACTTCCAAATCGCTTCCTCATATCGTTTGGTCAGCTGATAAATCTTACCCATCTGCATATGACAGAACACACGCTCCGGATCTAAGGTAAGGGCTTTTTGATAGTCCTCCATGGCATGTTCATAATCTGCTATGGTATGATAAGTGCCGCCTCTGTTGGAATAGTAAAATGCATGGGGCTTTCGTTCAATCTGTTTTGTATATTCTTCAATTGCCATCCGGTACTCATCCAATTCTCTGTATGCATATGCCAACAGCCCATGGATAGCCTCATGTTCCGGAAACAACGTCTCAACCTTTTGATATACAGCAAGCATATCCTCAAATCTTCCGTTTTCCTCGTAGCAATCCGCCAGTAAAAGCATTGCCTTCCCAATATCTTTAAAATCAGAGGTCTCTCTCTTGTAATCATGAATCATTTCTTCCAAAATGGAGATTGCCTTTCTGCAATCATTCTGTCCAAAAAGGGAGTCTGCCTCATAATATTTCATGCTGTCACTATCCGGTTTGATCTGACGGTATTCCTCTATTACCTGTAATACATCCTCATATTGAGAAACCTCCATGAATACTTCAATGGCAATCTCATAAGGCTCTAATGCATACCGGTCTTCATTTTTGGCACGGATACTCGCATCCAATGCCTCCTGCAAATAATCCATTTTCTCATAAGATTTTGCCATATAAAGATAAAATGTATAGGCCTCCTGACAATCTATCTCCTCTTTTAAGGAAGCTTCACACAAATTAATACATTCAACGTATTGTTCTTTCTCATACAAAAGGACAGTCTTCATACGGTTAACAGCCATCACTAATCCCATTGACAAATCCTTTGGAAGGGACTCCTCCATAAACTGCTCCACGTCTTCGTAATCTTTCTGTTTCATCATACATTCCATAATCTGAACGCAAAGCTCCGAATAAAGTTTTTTTCTTTGTATAAACTTTTCACTGTGTGGCTCATTTTTGAAAAAATCTTCCAGATATTTTTTACACTGCAATAAATTCTTACAGGATTCCTTTAGATTTCCTAATGTATAACAAACCCTGCCAAATAAACTGTAATAGGAAATGCAATCCTCCGGCGCCGGCGTAAAGGATTGCAGCATAGAAGCTGCCTCCTCATTCTGCCCCACCATATAATAAGAATCTGCCAGTAAATATTTAATCTTATCCGGTTCCTTTGTATCTGCCAATTCCCGCTGTCTTATCTCAATCAATTTCCGTTCTGTATCCAACATTTCATAGTAAGCACGTTCTCTTACCGCCGGTTCATACATTAATTTCCGATATTCTTTACCGGCAGTTTCATAGTCTTCAAGCAGGAAATGAGCATCCGCTAATTGAATTTGTATAAAAATGTGTTCCGGGTACCGGCTCAGGATATCCTCTAATATCTGTTCTGCCTTTTTGTAATCCTTCACAATCCTATATGCTTTCGCCTCATATTCATATAACAACATAGATTCCGGATATTTTTCCCTTAACAGCTTCATTTCCCAAAGCAGCTTTTCTTCCTCTTTTTTTGTGCTGTTATTTTCATTATGCCCTTCTAACAACTGAAGCTTCGTACAGATTCCCAACGCATCGGGAAATGGATGATACCCCGGCATCCCCATTAATTCCTTTATTCCTTCTAATGTCTCTTCGTATTTACCATCCCCAAATGCAACCTTTACCTGTGCCCATTTTTCCATATAGGTGTCCACACAGGAAGTATCGCCTTCAAATAAGGAATATGCATCCCATTCCTTACCTCTGTACTTATTATAGTTCAAAATATAATCTAAAAAATTCACAGGAAAATATCTGCTTAATTCACTTCTTCGCTTATGAAGTTCGAAACGTTCATCTATATAAGCAAAAACGTCCTCCGGAAGATGAAAATGGGTCATCAGGTAAACCAACAACTCATTTAAGGAACTGTCTTCCTCATCTAAATACATAAATTCTTCCTGAGCAAATAAATGTTTCCATTCATTAACATCAATTCTTTTTTTGTAATCCTTATATAATGCATCTATCTCTTTTGTCAGTCTGCTTTCTTTTGCGTCCTCTTTGGAATCTTCTTTTTCCTCTTCCTGCTGACAATATTCAAGAGCCTGCTCATAAGCTGTTCTCAACTGCTTAAAGCCATCTGCATCATCCTCCGGATTCGTCTGCCGCAGTAACTGTCGATATGCATTTTTTATCGTTTCCTCGTCCTTTGTCGGTTGAATCTGTAAAATCTCCCATATATTCATGCAACCTTCTCCTCTTACAGTTTTCGTAATCCTTTGTTTCACTATATCATTTTCATATTCTCCCAGCAACTTAATTCTTTCTTCCAAAAAGCAACATATTCCCGGCTGATTATGAAAAAACTTCCTGCCGTATTATCGTCACAAAACTAGAATAACAATAAAAATGTTCCTATCACAATGAACACCAATCCTGTACCTGATTTGGCAGATAATTTTTCATGAAATACAAGATATGAAAATGCAATGGTTACCAGAATACTTAATTTGTCAATAGGAACAACCACACTTGCCGGTCCTTCCTGTAATGCCCGGTAATAACAAAGCCAGGATGCTCCCGTTGCAAATCCGGATAAGATCAGAAAAATCCAGCTTTTTTTATCAATCTCTCGAACTGTCTTCTGTTTTCCTGTCACAAATACAACAAGCCATGCCATGATCAGAACTACAACAGTACGGATTGCTGTTCCTAAATTGGAATTAACATCCTGTATACCGATTTTTCCAAGAATCGACGTCAGACTGGCAAATATGGCAGAGCCGAATGCATAGAGCATCCATGCTCCATTTTTTTCTTTCTGCTGTTCCATCGTTTCCTTTTTCTGTATCATCAGGTAGGTTCCGATGCCAATACAAATCATAGAAACAACCTTTATTCCCGTAAGGGATTCCTTTAGTAAAATAAATGCCAATAACATGGTCAAAATGGTACTGGATTTGTCTATTGGTGTAACCTTATTCACATCCCCAAGCTGCAACGCCCTGAAATAACACAGCCAGGATGCTCCGGTAGAACATCCCGACAGCACAAGAAACAATATTGTCTTTCCGCTAAGTGTCCCAATTTCATTTTGAGCACCTACAAGAAAAACCATAATCCACGAAAAAATCAATACAACAATGGTTCTTAATGCGGTTGCCACATTGGAATCTGTGTTTTTAATTCCGCATTTCGCCAAAATTGCTGTAAGTCCGGCAAACAATGCTGAACCAAAGGCAAATATAAGCCACATACTTTTATCCTTCTTTCATTTGCTTCTGTCTCACCCATCAAAATGTCTCCATCTTTGAACGACTCATACCTATGATGTAGACAGTTATCGCTATTACGATTCCAATCACAGCTCCACCAATTACGTCTGAAGGGTAATGCACCCCAACGTATAATCTGGAAAATGCAATCAGTCCGGCTAAAACAGGGAATAACCAGCTATATTTTTTTGATAACCCCAAAAACAATACACCCCCACTGGCAAAGGAACTGCCGGTGTGTCCGGAAGGAAAAGAATAATCGGTTGGCTTTGAAATCAAATGATTCAATCCGTTTATCGCATCAAAAGGTCTGCTTCTTGCAAACAGATTCTTTAACATCACATTATTAATGATAAAGGACATTGCCAATGCACACAATGACAAAATACCAACATGTCTTGTTTTTTTATGAAACAACAAGCCAATTGAAATCAAAAGCCAAATTGCACCGCCATTGCCAAGTGTTGTAACACCAATCCAGATTGGATTTGTGGCTTCACTTCTTATGTTATTTTGTATCCATAACAAAAATTCCTGCTCCCATAAAATGAAACTGTGAATCATACGCTCATCCCCTGACTCTAATCATATTTTTATTCTATTGTAACGTATCAAATAAAAGAAACATACATAAATTATAATTTTTTTTAATTTTAAAAACTTCTCCATTTCTGAAGAAGTTCATTCTATAAATCAGCAGCCTTTTTCATTAAACAGACCCACCTTCTTTTTCAAGAAAAGAGCCCTGGTAAATTACCAAGGCTGCCACATTTTCTATAATAATTCGTTAACGGGGAATATGATTATTCATCCCAGTTATGATATACTGCCTGAACATCATCATCCTCATCCAACAAATCAAGAATCTTATTCATCTTTTTAATATCATTTTCATCTGTAAGCTCTACATAAGTCTGAGGAACCATAGTTACCTCTGCTGATGCCATAGAAACATTCTCTGCTTCCAATGCTTCTCTTACTGCTGAAAAATCATCCGGTGCAGTTAAAACCTCAAAGCAATCCTCTTCCTCATCAAAATCCTCTGCTCCTGCATCCAAAGCAATCATCATCAAATCATCTGCGTCCATATCACATTCCTCTTTATCAATGATAATCTGACCTTTTTTATCAAACATAAAGGATACACATCCGGTAGTTCCCACATTTCCACCACCCTTTGTAAATGCATTTCTTACATTGGATGCTGTACGATTCTTATTGTCCGTTAATGCGTCTACGATAATGGCTGTTCCGTTTGGTCCATATCCTTCATATGTAATCGTTACATAATTCACAGAATTTGCATCACCTGCTGCCTTTTTAATACCACGATCAATGGTATCATTCGGCATGTTATTTGCTTTTGCTTTTGCGATTACATCACGAAGCTTTGAATTATTGGCAGGATCGGCACCGCCTTCTTTTACAGCAACTGCAATCTCACGTCCGATAACTGTAAAAATCTTTCCCTTTGCCGCATCGTTTTTTTCTTTTTTATGTTTAATATTTGAAAACTTTGAATGTCCTGACATGTTATTTCTCCTTCTATTCTTCTTATTCTTTTGTGCTTACAAAATATGATTCGTTAACACAATCGCTATGTATTTTAACACCATATTTAATATTTTTCAAGAGGGGCTTCGTTAATCCCCCATTGAATGATATAGCAGAATTTGATACAATGAGACAGAGGATTTTTCTTAGATAAATTCTAAGATATGCACAGGAGGATTTACATGGACAGTCAGACTCAGAATTTGTACACCACCGCAATGAATATTGCCGGGGAAATGGATACCGCTTTTATGTCATCCACAAACCGTCCGGAAAGCGTAAAAGAACAGCTTCGTATGGATTTACGGGATTTTCTTATTTTTTTAATCGTTGCAGACAAAACAATTGCAAGGGATGAAATCAAATATATTAATAAAACCCTTGGATATAATTTTGATAATGAAACCTTCAAACGTTATATTGTGAACAGCGGCGTTTTAGACGACGATTTTTTAAACAATCCACCAAAATCCCTCCAATATTTTTTAGAATATTCCAAAGAGGATTTTATTTCTTATGATTCCAAATATTACGATATCAAAAAATTATATCTGCATTTATTTCAGTCAATGGGCGAAGATTTTCTTGCATCCTGTCGCCATGTGGATCATATAGAAATCAATCAGCTTACCCGGTACCACTTTATGTTAGACAGCCAGATTAAGTCTTACCAGAAAAGCGGCGGTATCAAACAAAATCGACCTGACCGGATTCCATTTAAGAGAAAAATCCAGGAATCGACAGATGAAACCCAGACAGGAACAACCTTTATCGGATCCATATCCGGTGGAGATGAGACAATATCTGATTTAGATGATTTATTAGGAGAATTAGATTCCTTAATTGGATTAACTTCCGTTAAGGAGGAGGTTCGCAACTTAATCAACCTGTTAAAAATTATTGAAATCAGACAAAGCAACGGATTAAAGGCTCCCCCTGTAACCAAGCATTTTGTATTTACAGGAAATCCGGGAACCGGTAAAACAACAGTCGCAAGACTTTTATCGAAGATATACTGTTCTTTGGGAATCCTCTCAAAGGGGCATATTGTTGAAGTAGACCGTTCCGGACTGGTTGCCGGTTATATGGGACAGACCGCAATTAAAGTAAAAGAAGTAGTAGACAAGGCTCTTGGCGGGGTGTTATTTATAGATGAAGCTTATGCTCTTTCCAAGGAAACACAAAATGGGGATTTTGGACAGGAAGCTATAGACACATTGGTTAAAGCCATGGAGGATAACCGGGATGACTTAATCGTAATCGTTGCCGGATATCCCGATTTGATGGAACAATTCATCAGTGCAAATCCCGGTTTAAAATCCCGGTTTCAAAAGACTTTGCACTTTGAAGATTATAATGCAAGAGAGCTTTATCAGGTGTTCAACCGTTTCTGTAAACTGAACGATTACAAATTAAGCTCTGACGCATCCGATTACCTCATGGAGCAATTGCATCATTACACAATGCATAAAACGAAAGATTTTGGTAATGCCAGAGATATGAGAAACTTTTTAGACTATGCGATTTCTAATCAGGCAAATCGATTATTAACCGTTGATTTATCAGATACAGAGGCACTGGTTACCTTAACTGTCTCTGATTTACAGCCTATTTTTGAAGGAGGTCATTAAATGACGTTATTATCCTATCAGATATTCCAAACTGTTGTGGATCAGGGCAGCTTTCAGAAAGCTGCAGAAGTTTTAAACCTTACCCCTTCCGCTATCAGCCATGCAATTTCCAATGCGGAAAAGGAGTTGGGCTTTCCCTTATTTCATCGTAATAAAAATGGGGTAACGCTTACAAGCTATGGTGAAAATTTAGAACCCTATATTTTGACGGTTTTGAACAGTGATGCCAAATTACAGCAGGCAATTCTGGAGTTTAACGGATTAACAAACGGTGCCGTAAAAATCGGGACCTTCTCCTCTTTTTGCTGTAGTTTTATCTCTAATCTGGTATCAACCTTCAAAAAGAAACATCCTAATATAGAAATTACTATATATCAGGGCACATATGATGATGTCTATAACTGGATTAAAACCGGTGTTGTAGATGTTGGTTTTCTATCAGAATCCAGCTGCAAGGATTTGGAATTTACCCCACTTTATGAGGATGAATTACAATGTATTGTTCCAAAGGGATTCGAAACCAAACAAAAGAAATATATTGATATCAGCGAAATTGCCAACCAGAATTTTGTGTCTCAGCACGAAAGTACGGATGCAGATATTCAGAATGTACTTCACAAATATAATCTGCATATCAAATCATCCTGTCATGTAGTAGATGATTTAAGCACCATTGCTATGGTATCGGCAGGTTTTGGAATTTGTGTTATGCCCAAATTAGTTATGCAGAACATTCCATATGAAGTAGACTGCTATTCCTTCAAACCAATGGAATACCGCAGAATCGGTATTTGCTACCAAAACAAAGAGCTTATGGCTCCCGCAGTAAAATCCATGTATCATCATATAACAGACTATTTTAAAAATCCCTCAAGCCATTCCTAGGCTTGAGGGATTTTATAAAATCTCTTTATCTGAAATTTTCCATTACTGTAACTTATCTTTTCCACCCATATATGGTCTTAATGCTTCAGGGATAGAAACAGTTCCGTCTGCATTCAAATTATTCTCTAAGAACGCAATCAACATACGAGGAGGTGCAACAACTGTGTTATTCAGTGTATGTGCAAAATACTTACCGTCCGGACCATCTACACGAATCTTCAAACGTCTTGCCTGAGCATCTCCAAGGTTTGAACAGCTTCCAACCTCAAAATACTTTTTCTGTCTTGGAGACCATGCCTCAACATCAATTGACTTCACCTTAAGGTCTGCCAGATCACCGGAGCAGCACTCCAATGTACGAACCGGAATATCCAGGGAACGGAACAGATCAACTGTATTCTGCCATAATTTATCAAACCACATTGGGCTCTCTTCCGGCTTACATACAACGATCATTTCCTGTTTTTCAAATTGATGAATACGATAAACGCCACGCTCTTCAATACCATGAGCACCTTTTTCCTTACGGAAGCATGGAGAATAGCTGGTAAGTGTCTTCGGAAGCTGATCCTCTTTGATAATGGTATCAATAAACTTTCCAATCATAGAATGCTCACTTGTACCAATTAAATAAAGATCTTCGCCTTCAATCTTATACATCATGGCATCCATCTCAGCAAAGCTCATAACACCGGTTACTACGTTAGAACGAATCATGAACGGAGGAACACAATATGTAAATCCTCTGTCAATCATAAAGTCTCTGGCATATGAGATAATCGCAGAATGCAATCTTGCAATATCTCCCATTAAATAATAGAATCCGTTACCTGCAACCTTACCTGCGGCATCCAAATCTATGCCATCAAATTTTTCCATGATTTCAGTGTGATATGGTATCTCAAACTCAGGAACAACCGGTTCACCGAATCTTTCAATCTCCACATTCTCACTATCATCTTTACCAATTGGAACAGAAGGATCAATGATATTCGGAATCACCATCATAATCTGCGTAACTCTTTCCTGTAATTCCTTCTCCTGAGCCTCTAATGCTGCTAATTCCTCTGCCTTTTGGGTAACAAGCTTCTTTATCTCTTCTGCTTCTTCCTTCTTACCCTGTGCCATCAAAGCACCAATCTGCTTTGAAATCTTGTTACGCTCTGCACGAAGACTGTCAGCCATACCTTTTACTTCACGGCTTTTTGCATCTAACTCTATTACTTCGTCTACCAAAGGTAATTTGTCATCCTGAAATTTGTTCTTAATATTCTGCTTTACGATGTCAGGATTCTCCCGTAAAAATTTGATGTCAATCATTTTTTTAACTCCTCTAATTATATATTCATTTAAATAATTACAGTTATACCATAACTATTCAATTACTTATCTGTCATGCATCTAATAACCTAAAATCTTGTCATAAAGCTGCATGTACTTCTGTGCTGACTTATCCCATGAGAAATCAGCCTTCATACCGCGGACAACCATCTTATTCCAATCTTCTCTGTGGTCGTAGTATACTTCCTTCGAATAATTAATAATCTTAAGCATCTCATCTGCATTATAATTACAAAATGTGAATCCGGTTCCGGTTCCTTCATACTCGTTATACGGTTCAACCGTATCCTTTAATCCACCGGTCTCACGGACGATAGGAATGGTTCCGTACCGAAGGGAAATTAACTGTGTTAACCCGCACGGTTCAAATCTTGACGGCATCAGCATTGCATCTGCTGCCGCATATAACTTATGAGCACGTTCATCAGAATAGAAAATATTAGCTGATACACGGTCTGAATATACCCACTGATAATGCTTGAACATATTCTCATACTTAGCTTCACCGGTACCGATGATAACAAACTGCATATATGGATCCACAATCTGTTCCATAACCCAGTCAATTAAATCCAGACCCTTTTGGTCAGTCAGACGGGATATAATGGCAATCATATACTTATTCTCATCAACCGGAAGACCCAGTTCTTTCTGAAGTGCCATCTTATTCTCAGCTTTGCCCTTTTTATAACTACGGACATTATATTTTCTAAACAGCTTCTCATCTGTATTCGGATTATAGATATCATAATCAATACCATTTACAATACCACAAAGCTTATTATTATGGAACCGTAATACATCATCTAAGTTCTCACCATACTCAGGCGTCTGAATCTCTCCGGCATAAGTGTCACTGACTGTTGTAATATAATCAGAATAAATCATACCCGCCTTTAACATGTTACCATCCTTAAAGAACTCCATACGATCCGGCGTAAACACATAATCCGGCAAACCTGAAATATATTTGAACGTGTTAACATCCCAAACACCCTGGAACTTCAAATTATGGATGGTCATAACCGTCTTCGTTCCTGAGTAGAAATCATTATCATGATATAAGGTTCTTAAATAAACCGGTATTAAGCCTGCCTGCCAGTCATGACAATGAATGATATCCGGTCTGAAATTAATAACCGGCAAAATTGCTAAAACCGCTTTACTGAAGAATGTAAATTTCTCAATATCAAACCGAATGGTTCCATATGGAGCCCATCCCGAAAAATAATACTCATTATCAACAAAATAATATGTAATTCCATCTAATTCATAGGTCATGATACCAACGTGTACATTCTGGAATCTCTGACCTAAATCCATGTAAAAATGATGCACATACTTAAACTCATTCCGATATTCCTGTGGAATACAAGTGTAATTCGGAATAATTACTCTTACATCATATTCATTCTTTGGAAACATCTTTGGCAAAGCTCCAACAACGTCAGCTAATCCACCTGTCTTAATAAATGGCACACACTCGGATGCCGCAAATAAAATATTCTTCATAATAACTCCCTCCATATCATACCTGTCGTAACAATACGGTACGAACCAAAATAATACACATAACCTTATCCATAATATATGATTATACCTTTTTTTTTAGATTCTGTCCATTCCCATAATATGATTTTCTATTGTAATTCATCCAAGGTCTTTTTATAGGCTTCGGCAAACTCCTGCAGAAAAATCCGAACCTCCGGCAAATCCATGGCCGTAAGCTTCTCATAGGTGGCCGCTTTTGCATTGGAAAATTCCCTGTTTCCTGCCTTTTCCTCCTCTACACATTTGATGTATGCAGATATTCGATCAGCGGCTTTTACCAGTTTCCAAAGATATGCGTCCTCCTCCTTGGGCAATAACAGTCCCTCATACTCCTCATACAAATAATCCGGAAGCAGACCCAATAATTGCTTCGCAGCCTCCTCTTCTACATTTTTATAGGCCTCTTTTGTATCACGATTGTAGTATTTAATCGGTGTCGGCATATCGCCTGTGATAATCTCCGTACAGTCATGGTACATTCCAATCAAGGCAGTTTTTTCCGCATTATAGTGATTTCCTAATTTTTTATTACTGATCAATGCCAGCACATGTGCAATCATTCCAACTTCCAGCGAATGTTCGCTGATATTTTCCGGATAGGAATTACGCATAAGCGCCCAGCGGTTAATATATTTCATCCGGGACATCATCGCAAAAAACGAACTGTGAACCTCCCGGTCATTTTCCTTCTTATATTCCATACGCTTCACCTAACTTCATCTTCTCTAATACATAATATTCCAACGTTGCCTTACATACCAGTTGCTTTTCCGTATTGTAAAACAAAACATCATATGTCATCAGATTATTTCCCACCTTTAGCTGCTGTGTCTCGATTACAAGAGGTTCATTCACAGGAACAGCCCGTAAATAATGCATATGCCCGGTAGTGGTTGTCACGTAGCTTCCATACGTCATACAGGCTGTTCCGGCAATGGTATCCGCAACCGCATAATAACAGCCCCCGTGTATTGTTCCAAATGGATTTTTGTTGTCCTCTACCGGATTCAACCGTGCTTTTATATAACCCTCTTTTATTTCTAACACATCTAAAGGCAGATATTTTATAAAACCTTCCGATTGGGTAATATAGTCCTTCAAAAAATCTAATAATTCCATACTGCTTCTCCCAACTTACATGTCTGTCCGATATTATATCATTCATCGGTCTTTTATGCCAGTATTCCGTTGTTGAAAGTTATGTACAAAGTTTTTTAAAAATTTTAAAATAAAGTGTTGACAAATATATCCAACTTTGATATTATACAACATGTCGCTAGGACATGCGCGAGTGGCTCAGTGGTGGAGCACCTCCTTGCCAAGGAGGGGGTCGCGGGTTCGATCCCCGTCTCGCGCTCTTATTATTTAAAGAAGTCTTGATTCTCAAGGCTTCTTTTTTTTATCATTCAACAGGCAAAATATATAAAAATACCGACCTCCAATCGTTAGATTTTAGGTCTAACTTTTGGAGGTCGGTACATTTCACCTGTCTGTTTGATATCCGGACAAAATTATTATTTTACCGTATCTCGAATCTGTTCTTTCAAAAGTACCGCCTTATCCTTGATTCGGTCAGATACGTTTTTATTTCCCAATATGTTTGATAACATTCGAACAGAGTCCTTGTATTTTCCAAGAGAAAATGCCAGCTGTGCCAAAAGGTAAGATAATGTCATCTCATCCATTCCACTCATAGGAAAAGCTTCCGTAGAGAATGCTTTTATATATCCGTCATATGCATTCTGAATGCATTCCTGTTCACTTTTCTTCAATTCCTCTATCCGCTCCTGCGTCAGGCCATTTTCACCGGATTCCAGCCAACCTCGTATTACCCATGCCATTTTCAAACAGGTATAGGCTTTCCTGCTATTAGGTACATCTCCCACTACATCACTCATTAATACAAGCTTATAATGGGTCAATGCCTCCTCATAGGAATATTTATCCTTACTTAATGTAATACCTGAAAAAGAAGACATAATCTTCTTTCTGATTTTTTTTGCCTGAATGGGCATCACATAATCAAAATATCTGGCAATTGCAGCATATCCACATTCCGGACACACGATTGCATCGTATTTTATTGGATCAATATCCTTAAAACGAGGACGCAGGTCCTGATCCTGTCCAACGTTCCTTGTCTTTCCGCTTCGCACAGCCAAAGATTTGAATGTATGATCACAAATCGGACATTTGTAAGTCTTAGGAAACAGAAGTGTTGCTTCATCTACAACGATTCTTTTTTTCTCCTCCTGCTTCTCAGACTTAATTATCTCCTCCGATTCGCTCTCTTCAAATATTTTACTTTTTTCATTTTTAAAACCAAAGACCTTAAGCCCTGATAATATTCCCACAACCGGTGCCTCCTATTTTCCAGGCCTGTATGAACTCTTCAATGAGACAATACGGTTAAATACAAGCTGATCCTCTGTAGAATCCTTTGTATCCGTACAGAAGAACCCATTTCGCAGAAACTGGAATGCCTCTCCCTTCGGAGTTCCCTTAAATGCCGCTTCCAGCTTACAATCTTTTAATTCAACCAAAGAATTCGGATTTAGATTAGAATAATCATCTAACAAAACCTCATCTCCATCCTGAATCAGATTTTCATATAAACGAACAGTTGCATCCACTGCCGTAGCAGCGTCAACCCAATGAATGGTTCCTTTTACCTTTCTTCCCTCAAAACCGGAACCGGACTTTGTCTCCGGATCGTAGGTACAGTGCACCACAGTAACATTTCCTTCGTCATCTTTCTCATAACCGACACATTTTACAAAATATGCATTTTTCAAGCGAACCTCATTACCCGGGAACAAACGGAAATATTTTTTAGGCGGCTCCTCCATAAAATCTTCACGCTCAATATACAATTCTTTACTAAAAGATACCTGTCTTTTCCCTAATGCTTCGTTGTCCTGATTATTCTCGACTTCCAAAAGCTCAGTCTGTCCTTCCGGATAATTGTCAATCACAAGTTTGATTGGATTTAATACAGCCATCATACGTTTTGACTTTAATTTTAAATCCTCTCTTACACAGTAATCCAACATTGCTGTATCAGATGTAGAATTTGCTTTTGATACACCGGAAAGCTCCATAAACATACGGATAGACTCCGGAGTCACGCCTTTTCGACGTAATGCACTGATTGTGACGAGTCTTGGGTCGTCCCAACCATCTACTACGCCATCTTCCACCAGCTTCTTAATATATCTTTTTCCTGTAATGACATTTTTAAGATAAAGCTTTGCAAATTCAATCTGTTTTGGAGGATTCTCAAACTCTAATTCCTTAACAACCCAGTCGTATAACGGTCTGTGATCCTCAAACTCCAAAGTACAGATTGAATGAGTCACACCCTCAACCGCATCTTCGATTGGATGTGCAAAATCATACATCGGATAAATACACCATTTATCCCCGGTATTATGATGATTCATTCTGGCAATACGATAAATAACAGGGTCACGCATGTTAATATTACTTGAAGACATATCAATCTTTGCACGAAGAACCTTTGAGCCATCGGGAAATTCTCCATTTTTCATACGCTCAAACAAGTCCAGATTTTCTTCAATACTTCTATCCCTGTACGGACTATTCTTTCCCGGTTCCTCTAAAGTACCCCGGTATGCTCTGATTTCATCTGCAGATAAATCACAGACAAAGGCTTTTCCTTTTTTAATCAGCTTGATTGCACCTTCATACATAGCATCAAAATAATCGGAAGCATAGTAGAATTTATCTCCAAAATCTGCCCCAAGCCACTTTACATCCTCTAATATAGAATGAACATATTCTGTCTTTTCCTTCATCGGATTCGTATCATCAAAACGAAGATTGAATTTTCCGCCGTATTCCTTTGCCAATCCAGAGTTCAAAAGGATGGACTTTGCATGTCCAATATGCAGATATCCGTTTGGCTCCGGGGGAAATCTGGTAACAATCTTCTCATAAGAGCCTTCCTCTAAATCTTTATCGATAATTCGCTCAATAAAATTCTTAGAAACTGTTTCTTCCATAATCTATATTCTCCTTTATTTTATTCCTTTTATCAGCTAAAAAACTAGAAATTAGTTTATCATACTTAAGATTTCACGTCAATGAATCCGTCCCCTTCCTTTATCACATAAATCTAATCAAAATCAATTTTTGACAACTTTCCATGAAGAAGAATGGCTTATTTTCGGGCAAAAAAAGAAAGCTGTTAACGGGAATTGAACCCGTGACCTCCGCATTACCAATGCGACGCTCTACCATCTGAGCTATAACAGCTTGTCTTTGCGACTGTTCTATAATATCAAATTATATTTTACTTGTAAAGATATTTTTTAATTTTTATCCAAGTATAATTTTCTCACTTTATCCCGAATACGTTGAATGGCATTATCTACTGCTTTCGGAGTTTTACCAATAACGCCGGCAATATCTATATAGGAATTACCTTCCAGGTAAAGATGGAGCACATTTTTTTCCATTTTACTTAAATGCTCCTCCAATACATCTTCAATAGAAGATGCATTTTCCTGATCTAATATAATAAATTCCGGATTGGATTCACTTCCGGCTTCCAGATTCTCAATGAGCTCCGTATCCGTTTCATTTATTTTACTATAGAATGAAATGTAAGAATTTAACGGAAAATGTTTTTTTCGATTGGATAGTTTGATTGCACTGTAAAGCTGTCTGTCAACACACAGCTTTGCAAAGGTATAAAAGGATGAACCCTGCCGGTTATCCTCTTCATAGTGACGAATCGCCTTAAACAGTCCAATCATTCCCTCCTGTAATAAATCCTCGGTATCCGCTCCAATTAAATATAGGGTACGAATAGATTTTTTAACAAGTGGGGAATATTTTTTTAACAGATATTCCGTTGCGTCATCATCCCCCTGATGGTCAAGGAGAATCAATTCCTCATCCGATTTTGTATTATAGTCCATAAAAATCTCCATCTATCATTATTCTTCAGGTTGGGAATCAATCACACCATCTGTAGATGGTTCCACAGGAGCTTCCGTTGGTGCTTCCGTAGGCGGTTCCTCTGTGGTAACTTCCGGTGTTACAACCGGTGCATCCGTAACAGGAGCCTCCGTGGCAGGTTCCTCTGTTGTCTGATCCTGTCTTACCTGATTTGTAATCTGTTCAATGCTTTCTTCCAGATTCTGACGTTGGTCATCGGATGTATTGGAATTATTACCTTCATAAGGATTAAAGGATGATGTAGTTGCTTCTGTCGTTACTTCCTCTCGTTTGGAGCTTCCATCTCCGCCTATATGATTAGCAATAAATGCAATCACGCCCAAAAAGCAGCATGCAATCGCAATTACAAACAAGATTAGCAAGATTGTTTTTAACATATCCCTTCCCGGATTATCCGCATCCTCCTGATTTTTGCGTTTTCCTGCCTTCTGCTCCCTTGCCTTTTCTGCACGGGATTTTTCAGCTGCAATTTTCTTCTCTTCCTTTAATTTTAATTTGCGTTCTTCTTTTGCAAATTCTTCATCATATTCATTTAAATCAAAATCAACAATGTCTGTATTTTTATTTTTTTCACTCATGATTTATCACCTTTTATAAAATGATTTATTTTCCCTGCAATCTTTGTCGTACAATCTCATAGGCTAATACGCCACAGGCAACGGATGCATTTAAGGAATCAATATCACCCTTCATAGGAATTGACGCAACATAGTCACATTTTTCCTTCACAAGACGGCTGACTCCGCTTCCTTCATTACCGATTACCAGTCCGATTGGTCCGGTAAGATTATGATGATACATTACCTCACCGTCCATATCCGCGCAAACGAACCAAAGTCCCTGTTCCTTAAGCTCCTCAATTGTCTTAGCAATATTGGTTACTTTTGCAACCGGTGTATAGTTAATGGCTCCCGCAGATGCTTTCACAACTGTTGCAGTCAGCCCCACTGCTCTTCTTTTGGGAATAATCACACCATGTGCTCCACATAAATTTGCTGTACGAATAATAGCTCCTAAATTATGAGGATCCTCTAATTCATCCAAAATAAAAATAAATGGGGGTTCCTCCTTATCCCTTGCAGCCTTCAATATATCCTCAACCTCCGCATATTCATATGCTGCAGCCTGAGCAATTACACCCTGATGTTTTCCTGTTGTGGACATTTGATCCAATCGTTCCTTCGTAACATAATTAACAATGGTATCCTGCTTTCTGGCAAGATTCTTGATTGTATTAACAGCTCCATCATGGCAGCCATCTAACACATAAAGTTTATCAATGGTTTTACCGGAACGAAAGGCTTCTGTAATTGCATTTCTGCCTTCAATGGTATATTCTTCGTATCTCATATCTCTATCTCTCCATTTATATTATAATGTAATTCTTTTTATTCCTCCGGTTCTTCTAATACCTTAAGAGCAATGTCCACCAATTCTGTTAATCTGTGAAAATCTTCCTTTAAATAAAGGTATCCCAATACCGTCTCAAAACCGGTAGCCATACGATATTCGGAACGGGATGCATTTTTTGCCTTGGAATAGGAATTTGCATTCCTTCCCCGTTTGTAGATGGTTGTCTCCTCCTCTGTAAGAAAAGGAAGCATTCCTGTAATCATCTTTGCCTGAGCAGGGGCACAAACAATTCTGCTTACATCTCTGTGATACTTGTTCACCTGCTTATTCGCTTTACTTACCTCAATGGTACGAATCATCACATCAAAAATTGCATCTCCGATATAAGCCAATGCCAATGGAGAATAAGTAGAAGGATCCTTGTGGGCAACAGAAAATGTTTCTTTAAAATATTGAAAATTTACGCTCTCTTCCATTTGACTCCCTCACGGGTATCCTCTAAGATAATCCCCTGCGCTGCTAACATATCCCTGATTTCATCTGCTCTGGCAAAATTCTTTGCTTTTCTGGCAGCCTGACGTTCCTCGATTAGATTCTCAATGTCTGCATCTAAAATCTCAGCTTCTGTTTTTGTAATGATACCTAAAACATCACATAATTTACCAATGGTATCATATGCGAACCGAATAACCTGAAGAGCAGAATCCGTTGTTATATTGGAATTTACAAGCTTAACCATTTCAAAAATAACGGAAATCGCATCAGCGGTATTTAAGTCATCCTCCATGGAAGCCTCAAATTTAACCACATATTCTTTTAATTTTGCTTCTAACTGTTTTTCCTCTTCTGTTAATTCCTTCTCTGCCGCACTGTTCATAATGTCCTGAAGCTTTGACATTGCATTTAAAATTCTTCCAAGAGATGCCTTTGATGACTCCACAAGCTCCTCAGAGAAATTAAGAGGACTTCTGTAATGGGCTGACAGCATAAAGAACCGGATTACCTGCAGTGGGTATTTTTTACCGATATCACGAATGGTAAAAAAGTTGCCGAGAGACTTGGACATCTTCTCTCCGTCAATCTTCAAAAATCCATTATGCATCCAATAACGGGCAAATTCCACTTCATTGGCAGCCTCACTTTGTGCAATCTCATTCTCATGATGTGGGAAAATCAGATCCTCTCCCCCTGCATGAATATCAATAATATCTCCAATGTATTTTTTGGACATAACAGAACATTCCAAATGCCATCCCGGACGTCCATCGCCCCATGGTGAAGGCCAAGACGGTTCTCCTTCTTTTTTCGGCTTCCATAATACAAAATCAAGAAAATCTTCTTTTTCTCCTTCGCCGGAAACCTTTAATGTATGCTTCTCGTCTCTATGTCCTGCTTCTAAATCATCGATGTTCTTTTTCGACAGCTTGCCATATCCCGGAAAACTTCTGGTTCTGAAATAAACAGTACCGTTTACCTCATAGGCATGACCCTTCTCAATTAATGTCTCCACCATTTTAATCATATCAGGAATCTCTTCCGTTGCCTTTGGATGTGTGGTAGCTTCCATCACATTCAGATCTGCCATATCTTTTTTTACTTCAGCAATATAACGTTCAGAAATCTCAGATGAGGTTACACCCTCTTCTAACGCTCTTTTTATAATCTTATCGTCTACATCTGTAAAGTTAGATACATAATTGACATCATATCCTTTATACAAAAGATATCGTCTAAGGGTATCAAAAACGATCATCGGACGGGCATTTCCAATATGTATATAGTCATACACCGTCGGACCACATACATAAATTCCAACCTTTCCTTCATTGATTGGCTTAAACTCTTCCTTTTTTCTCGTCATTGTATTAAATATTTTCATGAATGTTTCCTCATCTTTCCCATAGCAATAAATTTATCTGTAGCAATTATACAGATATCACTCCCGAATTGCAATGACAGAATCAGTATTTACGGCATCCTGTACATCCTGCGCAATTTCTTACTGTTGTCTCCAATCTGTCATTGTAGTCAAAATTGGATACTTCTTCTAACAGACATACAGCCTGAGAACTAATTCCCTGTCCGTCACCTGTAAATCCCAAACCTTCTTCTGTTGTTGCCTTTATATTAACCTGATTTGTATTCAGACCAAGCGCTTCCGATATGGTGGCAGCCATATCCGGAATAAAAGCCGCAAGCTTAGGCTTCTGCGCAATTACCGTAGCATCAATATTACTTATCACATAATTTTCCCGGTCTAACAGACCTTTTACGTGTCTTAACAGTTCAATACTATCAGCTCCGCGATACTTCTCATCCGTATCCGGAAAATGTCTGCCGATATCTCCTAATGCAGCGGCACCAAGCAGGGCATCCATGATTGCATGGGTTAAAACATCCGCATCCGAATGTCCTAACAGACCCTTTTCATACGGAACATTTACTCCACCTAATATCAGTTTACGACCTTCCACAAGCTTGTGGACATCGTATCCCATTCCAACTCGCATAATATCCTCCATTCCTGTCATTGCATTTATCATTTCAAATATTCTATCAAAAATTCATATACACGGCGAACCGATGATATAGACAACCGCTCTGTCGTCGTATGGATATCCAATATATCCGGTCCCATAGATACACAATCCAGATTTTCAATCTTATCTGCCAGCAAGCCACATTCCAATCCGGCATGGATACCTTCCACAATCGGTTCTTTATCATACATTTTTCTATATAATTGAATGATTTTACTACGAACCTCTGAATCCTTTTTATATTCCCACGCAGGATACTCTCCCTGTTTTACACAAGTGCCCCCAAGGGAAGTAACGCAAGCACATACTTTATCAAAAATGTAAGCTTTTCTGGAAGTTACACTGCTGCGAATCCCCTGCTGCAAATACAGACAATCCTCCTTTAACAGCATAATACCAAGATTTAAGGAAGTTTCTACCAATCCCGGTACAGACGGACTCATTGCCATTACTCCATTTGGAAGCATCATCAATAAAGAAATTATTTTCTTTGTATCCGAAACCGTAACAACCGGGGATTCACCCTCTGCATCAGATAAAACACATGATACACTGACATTTGGATCAGACAGGGCATATTCATCCTGAAAAATTTCTTTCATATCCTTGCAGATCAGCTTCGCTGTATCAATATCTTTTTCATCTACAAAAATGTCAGCCATTCCGGATACAGGAATGGCATTATCTTTTTTCCCACCCTGTATATCAGCAATACCAAAGGAAACATTTTTTTCAAGCTCTGATAATACTCTTCCCAATAATATGCAGGCATTTCCCCGCTCTTTGTGAATCTCACAGCCGGAATGTCCTCCCAACAAACCATCTACCACAATATGAAGCTTCTTTCTTCCCTTAGATGCTTCCTTTGTAACAGGAAGGGTGGAAACAGAAGACAATCCGCCGGCACAGCTGCATAAAAAGCTTCCTTCCTCTTCCGAATCCAGATTCAGCATCTGATTTCCCTGAAGCATAGACAAATCAATAGCAGATGCACCTTCCATACCAACTTCCTCCGAAACAGTAATAATATATTCCAGAGGAGGATGAGAAATACTCAAATCATCTCCGATTGCCAGCATATATGCAACTGCAATTCCGTCATCTCCACCTAATGTTGTCTCCTTTGCATAGACATAATCTCCGTCAACTGCCAGCCGCAAGCCCTCTTTTTTCATATCGATATCCGCAGTTTCCGTCTTCTCACAAACCATATCCATATGTCCCTGAAGAATCACCGGATTTTCCTGCTGTCTTCCTTTACTGGCAGGGATTTTCATTACGATATTATAAATCTCATCCTGCCAGTATTCATATCCATGGGACTTTGCATATGCAACCAGATAATCACTAATCTGTTTCTCATGGTAGGAACCTCTTGGAATATTACTGATCTCTTCAAAATAATAAAATACCTTTTCCGGTTTTAAATTTGATAAAACACCCATTTACAAACCTCCATTTATGAACGATAATCTCCGTTTATTTTTACATAATCATAAGTCAGGTCACATCCCCATGCCTTGGCACTTACATCACCGTCATTCAAGGATATATTAACCATAATCTCATCCTCTGCCAGAACTTCCTTTGCAAATTCCTCTGAAAACGGAATACCGGCACCACCACGGCACACAGGAAGCACACCCTTTACGGATGCCAGATCCACATCCACTTTATGAATGTCAAATTCTGCCTCCGCATATCCTATGGCACATAAAACACGACCCCAGTTGGCATCTTCTCCAAAGATTGCACACTTGAATAACGGAGAACGAATGACACTCTTTGCTACAATAATAGCTGTATCCAGATCCTTTGCATTTGATACGGTACACTCAATTAATTTGGTAGCACCTTCTCCATCCTTTGCCAACATTCTTGTTAAATTCATCATAACAATATATAACGCCTGCTTAAATGTTTGATAAGCTTCATCTTCCCCATCTATTTCTTTATTACCGGCTAATCCATTTGCCATAACACAAACCATATCATTTGTAGAAGTATCCCCATCTACACTTAAACAGTTATAAGTAATCTTTGTAATCTCCGAAAGTGCCTTTTGCAGCATATTTACGGAAATCCTTACATCCGTTGTCAGGAAGTTTAAGGTTGTTGCCATATTCGGATGAATCATACCGCTTCCCTTTGCCATTCCACCAAGAGTACAGGTCTTTCCATCCAATGTAAATGTAACCGCAACCTCCTTCGGAACGGTATCAGTTGTCATAATTGCATTGACCGCTTTTGCATTACCATCATAAGAAAGACCATTTGCCAGTTTTCCCATATTTTCTTCAATGGGTTCAATCGGAAGAATCTGACCGATTACTCCGGTAGATGCTACCACAACCTCATTTGGGGAAATCCCCAGTTCCTTTGCAGCCAAATCAGCCATTTTTTGTGCTTTTTCTTCTCCGTCCGCATTACAGGTATTTGCATTCTTGGAATTTGCGATTACTGCCTTTGCCTTGCCACCGGTTGTTTCAAGATGCTTTCTTGTCACAAGAATCGGTGCACCCTTTACTTTATTCGTTGTATAAACCGCAGCGGTATTACAGATTACATCACTTACCAGCAATGCAATATCATTTTTATTTTTATCCCGATTCAGACCACAATTAATACCATTTGCCTGAAAACCCGCAGCTGCACATACACCGCCACTTATATACTCATAACCTTCAAATTTTTCCATACTACCATCCTCCTGTATGTTATTTTAATACTCTTTTCTTTTTCCTGTAAATCAGTTACAATGTTATATTATAAATCATTAGAAGGGAACACCACTATGTCAAATATACCAAATGACCCAATGATACTATTAAGCTATATCAACACCCAGCTTCGGGACCATTATTCCAGCCTCGAACTTTTATGTGATGATATGAATCTTGACAAAGATACATTGTGTAATAAACTAAACAGCATCGATTATCATTATGATGAAGCTCTCAACAAATTCTTATAAACTCTACCGGATTCCAAGGAATTCTTTCATCTGATCCATTTGCTTTTCCATAGTTTCGTAGCCATGCTGATAGAATTCCTGAAGATGTGTTCTGTCCGTGTCTGTTCTCTTAGGACAGTCTACTGTCGGTCTTAGAACAAAAACTTTACCTTCCTGTTCCAATTTTTCAATTGCCTCAATTCTTTTATTATAATAGAAGCCTCTGCAATAGATGGCTTTCATCAGATTCGGATACTGATGATATAAAGGAATGAGCAAACGAAGAGATTCATCCGGAAATTTTTTCCGGTATCCATTAGGTCTTGTCAAAACAATCACATTCTTTTTGTGTCCGGTTTTCAGCGAACGTCTTAAGGGTATGGAATCCGCCAGACCTCCATCCAGATACGGTACGCCCCTGATATATACCATAGGGGATACCAACGGCAGGCTGGAAGAGGCTCTGCATATTTTGCATAACATATTCTCATTTTTCCTTTCCTGCATATATTCTGCCTTTCCGGTTAATACATTTGTTACAACCATTTCGCAATCAATTCCCATATCCACATAGGTCTTAAAATCATAGGGAAATGTCTCCCGGGGAAAGGTTTCAAACAATTTGTCCATATCATAAATACTTTTATGCCGGATTGCATCCCTTACATTATACTTATACTGATTATCCTCCCCTTCAGGAGCAAGACAGTTAAAGCTGCGTCCTCTTTGCATGGATACATAACTTAAAGCGTTACATGCACCGGCAGAAACACCGATTACATAAGGAAACATAAAATCCTGATCCATTAAATAATCCAAAACCCCCGCAGTAAATACGCCTCTGGATGCTCCTCCCTCCAGAACAAGTCCTGCCTTTTGCTCTTTTAACTTGTCACGTATCATATATTATCATCCTCTTTCTCATAGTCTTCTACTTTATTCTCATTACAAATCCCATTTGCAGCTTCTTTCGATGTCTCTTTTTCCTGCTCCGATTCCACTGTCTTGTCCATCTGATCAGAATTTAGTTTCTGAATTACCCCACTAGCGGAAATGCTTTCAATATCAAGATACTGCTCTGTTTGTATCGGTAATTGTTTTTTTTCTAATTTGGAATTACACAATGTACCAATCAATGCATAGACACATGCAAAGCATGGCGCACCCAATATCATTCCTGGAACACCAAATAAACCGCCACCAATCATAATGGAAAACAAAATCCACATACTGGAAAGATTCAACCGGTCTCCTAAAATAATCGGTCCGATAATATTACCGTCAATCTGCTGGAGAATCAGAATAAATATGACAAAAAAGATTCCCTGATGCCAGTCTACCATTAACAGGATCAACGCACTTGGTATTGCTCCGATAAACGGTCCAAAGTACGGGATAATATTGGTAACACCTACAACAATACTAATCAATACCGCATAATCCATTCCGGCAATTATCATAAACAGATAACAAATCACACCGATGATGAAGGAATCAATAATCTTACCGTTAATAAATCCTCCAAACACCTTATCAACATACCGGACTCCTCTTAACAGAGAATTTGCATGCTTTAGGGAAAATATACTGAATGTAAATTTCTTACATACGGAAATCAACAATTCTTTTTCCGCCATAACATAAATAGAGATGATTATCATTATGATTGTCTGTAATAATAACTTTAATCCTCCCACAATCCCGGATGTGATTCCTACTACTATTTTATCCATGTTCGGCAAAATATTTTCATTTAGATATTTTATTCCCTGCTCATAGATTCGATCCAATGCCATCAGTATATACTTGCTCACCTCTGACTTTTCCGGTTCCAAAGAATCAATCCATTTTACTACTGAATCATAGTACTTCGGTGCATCTGATACAATACTGACCAAAGATTGATAGACCTGAGGAATTACCAGATATAATCCTCCGATTACGATTACCAAAAATGCAACCATGGTACACACGATTCCCAATGCTCTGGAAAACTTCTTTTTCTTTGTCTCATCTTTTTTCCATAAAATACTACCAGCAGGACTGAATATATAATGCTCAAAAAAACGGAGAATCGGATTCAGTAAATATGCAAAAACACAGCCTCCTATAATGGGCCGGAAGGTTGTCTCTATTAATTGTACAGTCTCATTGTCCCCCGGCGAATGACGTAGTGCATTTTGAAAAAGCATTGCTATTAAAATGACTGCCAGCAGGGAAACTGCTCCTTTTATATATTTCTTTTCAATTTTCCATTTCAAATTACATTCCTCCTATCGGGATTCCATCCTTTATCAGCATCCTACAAAAAAAGATTTCAATATCTGATACAGGATACAAATCTACATATACCCATCCATTATAAGAGATTCCCCTGCATTCGTCTACCTTTTTCATTTCCCGAAAACATATTTACTGCGCAGAGAAAAAATATGCTCCGGGAATCTGGCGCTGATTAAAGATTTTCAAATGCATCGCATAAATGTGTGCATTTTCCCGATTGCCATAACAAAAAAGACAATCCGATTAAACTGTCCAATGTTCTGCGTTCAGTTTAAAACGAATTGTCTTTCTATAACAGCTTACGCCTGTGTATCATCCTTTGCAACTTCTACAACGGACTTGGCAAGTCCTGCCAAACCTTGAATTTCGGAAGGAATGATAATCTTGGTTGCTTTTCCGTCAGCGGCCTTTGAAAATGCCTCTAAGCTCTTTAACTGAATTACCTGACCGGATGGAGCTGCCTCATTCAACAAACGAATACCATCTGCATTTGCCTGCTGGATTGCAAGAATTGCCTGTGCCTGACCTTCTGCTTCCCGGATAGTTGCCTCTTTTTTTGCTTCCGCACGAAGAATTGCTGATTGCTTATCAGCCTCCGCATTCAGAATAACGGATTCCTTCTGACCTTCCGCACGAAGAATTGCTGACTTCTTCTCACCTTCTGCAATCAAAATCTGCTCACGTCTTTCACGTTCTGCTTTCATCTGTTTCTCCATCGCATCCTGAATTGCTGATGGAGGAATGATATTCTTTAACTCAACACGGTTTACTTTAATTCCCCATGGGTCGGTTGCTTCATCCAATGTAGCACGCATCTTTGTATTAATGGTCTCTCTTGAAGTAAGTGTCTGGTCTAATTCCAAATCACCAATAATATTACGAAGTGTTGTTGCTGTTAAATTCTCAATTGCCATGATTGGATTTTCAACACCATAGCAGAAAAGCTTTGGATCTGTAATCTGGAAGAATACAACCGTATCAATTCTCATTGTTACGTTATCCTTTGTAATAACCGGCTGAGGTGCAAAATCAACAACCTGCTCCTTTAAAGTAACCTTTCTTGCAACCTTATCAATAATAGGCACTTTAAAATGCATACCAACTGACCACGTTCCTGTATAAGTACCAAGTCTCTCAATAACATAGGCATGAGCCTGTGGAACAATCTTGATGCAGCTTGATACCACAACAATTAAAATAAATATGAGAAATACCATCAAAAAAAATAATCCACCTAACATAAATAATCTCCTTACTATACTGTTTTAATAATGTCATCATCCAGTTCCAACGGTTTTGGTTCTTCTGTCTTTTCTTCTTTCTTATCAGAAACCGAATCGGCATTTTCCCTTTCAACGATCAGTTTAACGCCCTGAATCTCTAAAACCTTAACAGCCTCACCAACCAAAATGGTCTCTTCGTTATTTTTTGCTCTGGCAGACCATTCCATTCCATTAATTTTTACCTGTCCGACTTCCTGTAAATTATTGATTTCCTGTAATACCAATGCGGTCTGACCAATCAGTCCTTCTGCATTTGTCTTTTCCGTTTTGGCATCCAAATGCTTTACAGCCAATGGTCTGGTCAACAAAAGCAATCCGATGGATACAACAAAAAACAAAATTATCTGAACCGGCAGATTCGCACCTGCTAATGCTGCAATGGCTGCAACAAAGGAACCACCTGCAAACCAGATTGTGGTTAGTCCCAAAGAAATCAACTCAAATACAATGAGTATTGCTGCCAGCAACAGCCAGGTAATTACCATAATTATTGTACTTAACATTCTCTACCTCCTCTCTGATTATTTGCCATCATATATAAGTAAAGAATCTACTTTATATTTTGATAATTTGTCTCGTCCCTTTAATCCGGCAAGCTCCATAATAAATTCAATTCCCACAACTTCTCCGCCGAGACTCTCCACCATCTGGGCGATTGCCTCAATGGTACCTCCTGTGGCGATCAGATCATCCACAATTACAACCTTATCTCCCGGTTTTATGGCATCCTTATGCATTTCAAGAATTGCTGTACCATACTCCAGATTATATTCTTTTTCTATCGTCTCACATGGCAGCTTACCTTTTTTTCGGACAGGAACAAATCCCTTTCCCATTGCATACGCAACCGGCACACCAAAGATAAATCCTCTTGATTCCGGTCCCACAACCACATCAAAATCAGTGTCCTTTAATTGCTCTACAATTCCGTCAATTGCTTTCTTAAGTCCCTCCGGACTTTGAATAATCGTTGTTATATCCCTAAAAATAATTCCCTTTTCCGGAAAATCAGGAATACTTCTTACATATTGGTCAATCCCAAATTTATCTTGCATTTATATATCCTCCCGTAAGAAAAGTTTACTTATGTACCTTACAATCATCTATCATATTATAAGGCACTTATATCTTTCTTGCAAGAAAAACCACATCCAAGTTACTGTCAGGTAATCGTTGGCACGATTCTTACCGGGACGCTTTCTTACGCAGTGATGGTTCCTTTCAAGGACCGTTCCCACTGTCTGCTTCTCGTAGCGGTACTAAATTTGTGCTTCGCACTTATTAAGTACCGACGGAAGCAGATGTCCTTATAAGGAACCATCATCTGCTTTCGAAAGCTGTTTTTTCATAATTACAGAATGTTTTATTTGTGGTTATTCTCTTTTTTGCAACAAAAAACACATCCGGATTAACCGGTCATCATTTTTGCAGTCACTACACTGGCAATCACGCCCACCAGCATGGAAAACAGACCTACAGGAATCACCCATCTGGTCTTCCTGATTCCCATACTCATAAAATAGACAGAAACCGTATAAAACAACGTCTCCGTACAGCTTAATAAAATGGATGCCGATAAACCGATATAGGAATCTGTTCCAAACTCCTTAAACAAATCAAACAAAAGTCCATTGGCACTGGAGGAAGAAAACAGCTTAACAATGCTTACCGGAAGCAATTCTACCGGCAGGTGGAAAAAATCCGCAATCGGTCTTATTATATTGCAAAGGAGATCAAGGGTCCCCGAATCCCGCAGAATTCCAACTGCAACAAATAATCCGATAATGGTGGGCGCTATCTCTATTACAATCCGAATGCCCTTTTCCCCACCGGTAATAAAATCCTGAAAAACAGGTCTTTTTTTCAAAATTCCGTAAATTACAATGAAAACAATGGTAACGGGAATCAGAAAAACAGAAAAAAAATTTAACAGCTTCAGCAAATTAAACACCCTTCCTTTTCAGAATTATTTTGCAAATACATAAGGTAACAACCGTTGTAATTGTGGTTGCCAACAGTGCCGGCCCTACAATTATCGTTGGATTCACACTTCCATACTGACTCCGATACGCAATCATGTTCATCGGTATTAACTGTAGAGACGAAATGTTTAATAGCATAAAAGTACACATCTCATCACTTGCTATTTGTGGGTTCTTCCCCCGTTCCTGTTGTAATTTTTTTAAAGCTCCCATTGCCTTTAATCCGGCAGGTGTACACGCCCAGGATAACCCTAACATATTAGCAATAAAATTCTCAGCCATATAATGATTGGCTTCATGATCAGATGGAAGGTTTGGAAAAATCCATTTGAAAACCGGTTTCATGTAACCTGCTAATTTCCGAACCAGTCCACTGGTTTCTGCAATGGAAAGCAGACCATTCCACATACCAATCACACCCATCATCAAAATCAACAAATCTACAGCCTCCTTGGACGAGTCTATAATTCCTTCACTCACCTGATTCAAAGTACCTGAAAAGGCTGCTATCATAATCCCAATACATATCATAGCAGCCCACAAATAATCTAACATTTTATTACCTGAATTTTCTTTATTCATCTATATGAAATTTTTTTATTTTTAGAATCTGTTGCAAAACTTTTTATCTGTCCCCTTAAAGTCTGTGGCACAACGGTTTCTGAAATATAATCTACTTAAATTTACATGTATTTCACCTTATTTTTTTAAATGACAGAGTAATCGAAGAATTACCATCCAAAGAACCAAAAATGTCGTGCAAAGCAAAATAAAACCCACCAAATACCATCTACTGCCAAATAACTCCGAAATGACCATCAACGGAGAACCGGCAGAGGGGGTCTGAATAAACCAATAATTTGTTTTCAAATATAAATTTACAGGATACATTATTACAATCCCCAAAAATCCGAAAAGCATGGGTATCCAGAAATTGCTCCAATATGGTACAATCTCTTCCGAAAAAAAAAGCCACATTCCCAGACATACAATACTTCCATGGGAAAGGAATGCATGAATATGCATATAATTAAAGAACGGATACATGCTCCAGTCCGGAAACAGCAATGCAGAAATTGCTCCCGGTACACATAAAAGCAGATAAACAACTCCTAAGCAATGCTGATTCGACCAGACATAAGCGGCTCCGATCCATAACGCCATGCTGCATAAATGCAAAGGTAAAAAATCTTTATTAAAATGCCCGGTAATCATCAAAATAACGTCCCGGTAAATTCCCATAACGGGCAAAAAAGACCCCAGAAGGATGCGGGCCTTTTTTCTCTTATCACAATCCCTTTGCAGATACCATTTTGTAGAAAGTAAGCAGGCAAGGAAAATAAAACACAGCCACGCCACATGTCCAAATCCAAATAAAGAAAAGCCACTTCCAGAGGGATAGTCAGATTGAAATTGAAAAAATGTTTTCATACAAAATCAACGAAACCTCCAACCATCATCACTTGTAATGATAGTTTTCCCACCGGAGGGAAATTTATTCTTACTATAGCCGTCGCTCTGCATCCTCCACATTCTGATATCCGTATAATTTTGCTGTATAATCCATAGTCATATAAGCAAGATTTTTATTGTCTGTGGATAAGTCAACAATAAACCGTCCATACAAGGATAACAGTTCATCTGAATAGGTTCCAAGCTCCCCTCTTAAATAAGTTTCATAGGATGTGGAAAATGCCGTATCCTCATAAGTATGGATTGCTCTTGCATTACCGGCCATTTTGGGAAATTCCTTTGCAAATTCTTCCATCCATTCTACCTGAATCTTTATAATTGCCTCCATGATTCCTTTTCTTTTTTCGGAAAGAACCGGAAAGGAAGCCTTAATCTTGTCATATTCCTCCGGTGCGGTACTTTCCATCATCCGCCCGTATTTTTCCGTAATCAGATTTCTGCCATTTTTCAGAGAATTATCAATATGCCATAAATATTCCTTTAACATATCTTCCGTCCATGTTAAATACTGGCTCTTTCTCATAATGGAAAATGTATGAAAATCATCCTGACAGCTTGCTCTTCCACCTTCATTTTTTACCTGATCAAATTCCGTCCATTCATAATCTATAATTTCCTTTACTAATTGTTCCTTTGTTATTGTTTCATTTTTTTCCATTATTCATACTCCTTTTTCATCAATGCTTTTCTTAAAACAGCCTGACCTTGTACCTCCAGATAAGGATCTGCCATATCCGACAGCTCCATCTTTTGTAATACATCCGTAACCAGCTTTGCAATAATTTCAATAGTCTGGGCAATCATGTCATTTGGATTTGGATTACCGTTATATGTATAATGCTCCCATACCTGACGCTGGGACGGCATATCCCCAATGGCATCCAATATCGGACCGATTTCAGGAAGCACCTGCAAGGTACCCATCATTTTCCGCTTCCACTTGTAATAGGGACAATAGGTACGATTCAGCAGATACACAACCTCCATAATGGTTTCCATGTATTTTGACAGTGTAATGCCTGCGGTTACATAATCACCCCTTGCCATCATCCGTCCGTAATTATACTGCCCGGTCTGGGCTGCATATATTAGTTTTTTTCCAAGTTTTTCAAGCCAGACTCCTTCCGGATAATAGGCAAGAAGGCTTTCTCTCTTCCTTGTAAATAATCCCTCTTCATCCACAAAAACCTTACCGTTGGTTGCCGTTGCAAGAAATGCCTCGTCTATGCTGTTCCATTCTAAAGGATGCTCAGGAATTTTATCCTTTCCAAGAACCCTTTTATAAAAATCATCTATGATACAAACACCACAACGTCCCTGTCCATACACGGTATCTTCCCTGATATAACCGGCAAACACCTTTGGCAGCTCCTCATATGCTGCCTGTAATGCTATACCCATGGCATCATAAGTCTCCCGGGTCACCCACATGGAAAATCCCGGTCCGCAATCATGATCCATAGATATCCTATCCTCCATTTTAAAACATTCTGACCCCTCACCGCAAAGTCCAACTGCAATCCGTTTCTCATATTCCGGAAAATTATCATGAATCATCTTCTTGCCATAGGTCTCATAATAAGCCTGACATAAGTCTAACATATTGTTATAAACCGGATAACCCGCTTTTTTATATGCCACAAAAAGATCCTTCTGAATCTGGTTATAATTTTGGGTTTTTCCATAGAAATGATTAACATGAAAAAGTGCCGTTTCATAATAACCGACTGCTGCCTTATAATCCTCCCTCTGCATGTAATAATATCCGAATGCATTAGCCAATCCACTGTAATGCTCATCATCATTTTGGATGGTTGAAAACAGAGTCTCTGCCTGCTTTAGATGTTCTGCTGCCTTGTCCCATTGCCTCATCTTCGTATATACCTGCCCTAAATTGGTATGAGAAACAGCCTGCTGAACCAGAGTATCCGGAAGCCTGCAAATGACAGCTAACGCTTTTTCCAGATAAGATACCGCCAACTCATAATGATCTGTTTCCTGATAATAAAGACTATAGTTATTATAAAGACCTGCCATACGATAATCATCCGGCTCTAACTGTTTTTCATAAATTGCTTCCGCCTTTTTATAACATGCAGCTGCATCCTGAAACCTCCCCATGGCACGATAAAGTGTTGCTATATTCAACCATGAGGTTCCCGCTCCTGTTGTTTCCTGCAAGTCCATCTGTACAAGGAGCGCCTGAATCTCTTCTATCGTCTGTAATGCCTCCGGAAACCGGGTTGTAACACGATAAAACCCGATCAGTTCATTTAGCAGCGTAAGACATGCATTACCATCCTTTTCCTTTGTTGCAATTTCAATCTGCTCCTTTAAAAAATCCTCTATCCGATTCATCTGCCCTAATGTAAATAATTGTTCTAATTCATCTAACACCTTGTCAATCTTCATCCGTCATTTCTCCTGTTATGTATTTTATAAAATAGGCGTTTGCGAAACGCTTTTTCTTTTTTGACTTGTGCAAAATTAAATATAGATATATCTATATTTAATTTTGCACAAGTAATATCGGTTGTAGAGTGTTTCTTAATTGGCTAATTTTATAAAACAAACTTCTTTACCTGTTGTTCCAAATCCGAGATATCAATCGGTTTTGAAATATGAGCATTCATTCCCGCCTCCATACTATTTTTCTTATCATCCAAAAAGGCATTGGCTGTCATGGCAAATATGGGAATCGTTCTTCCAAGAGGATTTATGCTGTGGCGAACAGCTCTTGCTGCATCCAAGCCATTCATGACGGGCATTTGAATGTCCATTAAAATCGCATCATATTCTCCGGGTTTTGCATGCTCAAATGCATCCACCAATTCCGCTCCATTGGGATAAATGGTACAATCCGCTCCTCTTAATGCCAAAAGAGCTTTTAAAATTTCCGCATTAAAAGAATGGTCCTCGGCGCACAGAAAATGTAAACCCTTTAATACAGAATCCCCGTGAGCCCCCTTTGAAGAGGTAACCGTTCTCCGTTCCTTTAAAGCCTTTAAAAACTTAGATAAGAAAAACGGTCTTACCTCCTGCTCATCAATAATATTAAAATCGGTAATTGTATGCTTTAATGTATTCTCCTTGCCCATTACGAAAATATCACATGGAGAAACCTCTTTTAACCGGTACAGCATTTCCTTTTGTTCATTCTTTCCCGAATAATCTACGAGAATCACATCGGGAGAAGCCATCTTTAAGATTTCCAATCCTTCATTTTCATCTTTTCCGCATAATAATATAATATCCGTTCCTGACACCGCAGCCTGCATGTTACGAATCAGTGCCTCATCCTTTGATAAGCATAAAATATTTTTGAAGGTCGTTTCATACCGGAAACCGGTGTCAATCTGCATCGGTAAATCAATCTCAAAACAACTTCCAACTCCTTCTTTGCTTTGGATTTTGATTGTTCCATTCATCTTATCAACAATTTGTTTGGTAATTGCCATTCCAAGTCCGGTTCCCTGCACCTTGTTGGTAACGGAATTTTCCGCCCGTAAAAAAGGTTCAAAAATATGCTCTATAAATTCCTCTGTCATGCCACAGCCGGTATCAGACACTGCCACATGCAGACAAACAAAGCCTTCTTCACTCATCTCCTTTTCTTCCACTAACAAACAAAAAGAACCTTCTGCATCAGTATATTTTGTTGCATTAGATAACAGATTCAAAAAAATCTGGCGCAGCCTCAAACCGTCACCAATCAAATTCTCAGCGGTAATATGATTGACCACAATATCAAACCGCTGATTTTTTTCACATGACTGAGCACGGATAATGGTTTCCACCTGTCCGATCTGCTGTGCAAGGCAAATCGGTTCCTCATTCAATATAAGCTCTCCCGCCTCGATTTTACTCATATCCAGTATATCATTGATTAATCCCAGCAAATGATTTCCCGCCAGCTTTGTTTTCTTAATATACAAGCGCTGTTGTTCGGAAAGACCATTTTCCTGTTCCATTAAAGAAGTTACACCAACAATGGTATTCATTGGGGTACGAATGTCATGAGACATATTGGAAAGGAAATCACTTTTTGCCCGGTTTGCCTCCTCTGCTGCCGCAACCGCTTCCTTTAATTCTGTATTTACCCTTTCTAACACTTCATTATTATGTCGTTCCACATCAATATCCTGCATTTGCTTCATACGCAAAACAGTAACAATTGCCGTTATACTGATTGCAACCATAATGATAATGAACACCAAAATAAACCGGACGGAATTTCTAATTAAAGATACCGTATCCATGGCAACGCTATCAGAGGGAACAAGAAAAAGCAGGGTCCAGTCTGCATTGTTCATCTGATATAGGGCATAATAATATTCTTCTCCATTTAAAACCGCATTGGAATAAGCAATCCCGTTTTGGGTCAGCTCCTTCTTTGCCTCGTCAAAAGAAGAACCATGCAAATAATCCATTTCTCCTAAAATTGAATAAATATTATACCCCGGAATCAAATCCGAACTGCTGAATAATTTTTCACCATTTTCATTCAGTACATAAACACTGTTATTTCCTTCATATGCACTACATACAAAATAGGGATTAAACTCATTCATATCCCGCTGCATACCATAATAAATAATTTCAATGGTTTCCTGCCCATTTTTTACCTTTAACGGTTGCTCTAGTTTTTTTAAGAAGTACATGGCAGTTTCCTCTGTTGTCATGGAGCTTGATACGAAGCTGACCCGTTCCGGCATGGATAAAATATAGGACATCTCCGTCATAGTCCCCTGAATACCGTTTTGGCTATAATATCTACCCTTACTGTCAACTGCAATGAAATCAATCTCTTTTTGATCTAAATTGTTCAGATGAATCTGTTTTGCCATCAGTCCTTGCATTTCCTCAATGGTGTCCGGATGATAATCACACAAATAATTACCGGAAATTGCTACATCACTCCATTGTTTTTGCAGCATTTTTTCCAAACTTTCGAATAATTCAATGGTAACCTGCTGCATTTGATGCAATCGTTCCCGGTAAAGAACCCGGTCATTATAGGAACCATACGCCTTTAAAAAAGCCTGCAAAGAGCCCATCACAATTATGACAAAAATAACGATAATGATTTCCATTCGTGGGCTGATTTTTGCGTTAAACCATTTACTCTCATTTTTTCGATTCATAAATTACAGCTACTCCCATTTGATGTCCTTCTTTGAAAAGGTCGGAAACCGGCTGAAATATTCTCTCATTACATCCAGTCCCAAAATACCCGTATCCGTCAGATTTCCCTGCTCCGCCACCTCTTGTGTAACACCGCAGATTACAACCTTGTAGGTTTTATTTTTTTCCGGTATGAAAGAATCCGGCGCAATCATCTTATACGGAAATGTATTTCCATCTCCGTTTCTATCATACCCCTTTTTTATCAATTCTTCAATCTGTGCACCGGTTAATGTTACGGTTTCTATATTTCCTCTCCACCCTGTAGGAAGAATGGTGGTAATTTCCTGATCGGTTACCGGAAGCGCAAATAAACACCCACTTACTCCTTCATAATTCAAACCACTATCATCCGGTAATTGATACCATTTATTGAGAGATATCAGAGATAAATCCGCATCACAGGCCTTGGCAAATGCAATCCCAATCAACCGGGCACAATCTTCGTTTTCAATTTTTTCCGTTACTGTAGTATATGAAATCCGGTTCGTTTCATTTAACAGCTCCTGATTATCATCAAAAGAGTCTACTACACTCTTAAGGGTTGTATTTCCTTTGATATATTCAATTCCGGTTTCTCCGATGGGAACAATCAAGTTATCCCATCCGGAATAAATAAATGGAGCTGTCAGACCTGCATTTAATTCTTTCTCTATATCCTTGTAGTAATTATCCTCCCCTACATTAAAATCCTTCAACGGAAGCAATTCCATTTGTGCCTTACTTTCGTTAATTTTCGACATCCCCTCTACAGTAGATAAAAGCTCCACGACATGTACAGCATCCTCTAATTTCTGTTCGTTTCCTTTTTCCTCCAGTTTTTTATTCAGACCCACATAACGGGATACATTCATAACAAGAACATTTTGGGAACCATCTTCCGATAAATAAGGCATTAATCCGAATTCATCTGTTGTATCCTTTTCCTCTAAAATATTTGTAGAGCCAAGAAGAAATAAGGTATTCCCCTCTGCCATTATCTTGCGTGTTTTATAATCGCTATCCGGATTGCCTTCTCCATCTAACATTCCGATATCTCTCCACTTTTCCAATACCCGCATTGCTTCCATCATTTGAGGATTACCCGCTACCGTTGTCTTTCCTTCCAAAAAATCAGCCTGCCACTTTCGTCCGTCCATAGAATTCAAAAAATTCGTATCCAGAATATTACATATATACTGAAATCCATACCCCGGATATTCTGTTTGTACCAACGCCAATCTACAGCCTGCCTCCTTTACCTTTGGCGCCAATTCTTCCAGCTCCCGAAAGGATTTCGGTAATTTCCAGCCATGCTTTTCCAACAGAGTTTTATTATATGTAATCCCTATGCATGTATAACTGGTAGGCAGCATATAAATCTCCCCGTGATCAGAAACCTCATGCAGTCTGGCTTCCAAATAATTATCGGTAAAGGCGTATCCTGACAAGTCAATCAATCGGTCGCTTACATCACTTTGCCCCGGTGCATAAATGGTAGATATATAAATATCCGGCATGTCATTTGTTTTCAACTGGTTAGAAGTATATGCCGACATATTCTCTCCGCTGTAGGGTATAACCTCCAAATTGATTTCCGGATATTTTTCATGTACCAAATCTACAAAACCCGACATATTTTTGAACATTGTCATTACCGTGATGGGTTCATGCACTTCTTTCTGATTTACCCCATTTGGGATATCCGTTCCTTCACACCCCCATAAGGAAACAGCCATCGTAATCCCAAGTAATATTCCCATAGCAGCCTTCAAGTATCTCATATCATCCTCTCCTCTTTTACATATCTTGTATTAGCATTTGCAAAATGCCGATATTTCATATAAAAAAAGTATAGCGAACCGAATTTTCTTCGTCAACGACACAGACCGGGGTAAAGGGCCTTTTTTCATCGTAATTACCGACAAAAGACTGCAACCTGCGACATGACCTTCCATATTTCGACAAAGGGTTACTTACTTCGACGTTCACAGAAAATAACAGCTTGTCAAATAATTACTATTTATGTAATATTAGTAGTGCGGCTGTTTTTTTGCCAGCATTTATTTACAGGGAGAAGGAAATGTTAGAAAAAATCGAATCAATTAACCAAGTTATGAACGGATTTATCTGGGGGGTTCCGGCAATGCTTTGCATTATCGGCGTGGGAATTTTACTTTCTATTCGGACACGTTTTATCCAGATTCGAAAATTTGGTGTTGCCATGAAAAATACAATCGGAAAGATTTTCGACAAAACCCAGGCAAAGGACGGAACCATGAGTCCTTTTCAGGCAGTGTGTACCGCCCTTGCCGGAACTGTCGGAACGGGAAATATAGCCGGAGTTGCGGGAGCCATTGCATTAGGCGGTCCCGGAGCCATATTCTGGATGTGGTGTTCTGCTTTTCTTGGAATGTGTACCAAATTTTCAGAGGTGACACTGGCGATTCATTTTCGGGAAAAAAACAAAAACGGAGAATATGTAGGAGGTCCTATGTACTACATCAAAAACGGTTTATCTAAGAAATGGCATTTTCTTGCGGTATTATATGCTATTTTCGGAGTATTGACTGTTTTTGGTACAGGAAACGCAACTCAGGTCAATACCATCGTTGCTTCTATTAACTCAGCATTATCAAACCTTCATATCATGCAGGAAAACGGCAATGATAAAGCAAATCTGATTTTTGGTATCTTTATCGCAGCTCTGGTAGCTATGGTGCTGTTAGGCGGCATTAAGCGAATCGGTCAGGTATCAGAAAAATTGGTTCCTTTTATGGCTGTGTTATATATCATACTGGCGTGTGGTGTTATCATCCTTAACATCAATGAGATTCCGACTGTATTTGCAGCAATCCTTAAGGGTGCTTTTTCACCGAGAGCCGTTACCGGCGGTGCCGTTGGAGCGATGTTCCTTTGTATGAAAAAGGGATTTTCCAGAGGCATCTTCTCCAAT
Organism: uncultured Lachnospiraceae bacterium; assembly: GCA_934294885.1. Taxonomy (GTDB): domain Bacteria; phylum Bacillota; class Clostridia; order Lachnospirales; family Lachnospiraceae; genus CAG-590. The sequence continues at coordinate 105,290 of CAKRAK010000001.1, forward strand.
GAAGCAGGTCTTGGTACCGGTTCCATTGCCCATGCCTGCGCAGATACCGACAATGCCGCTCACCAGGGAATGTTCGGTATCTTCGAAGTATTTATGGATACCATCGTCATCTGTACTTTAACCGGCCTTGTTATCCTCTTAGCCGCACCGAACATTACATACGGTCAGGCAGCCGGTGCAGAATTAACCATTTCAGGATTTACAGCCACTTACGGAAGCTGGGTTTCCATCTTTACCGCTGTTGCAATGTGCTGCTTTGCATTCAGTACCATTATCGGATGGGGTTTATACGGTTCCAGATGTATTGAATTTTTAGGTGGTGAAAAACTTGTACGACCGTTTTTAGTAATCTATTCTTTTGTTTCTATTATCGGTGCTACCATCAATCTGGGATTACTTTGGGATATTGCTGATACCTTTAACGGTTTTATGGTTATTCCGAATCTGATTGCGTTACTGATGTTATCCGGTCAGGTAAAACAGCTTGCCATAGAAGTAGACCAGGCAGAAAAGGATGGTACGATTTAGCCTGATATGCTTGATTACATAGATAAGCTACCCTTGGTAAAGCCCGCTCTGATTAGCGGTCGTCAAATGTCCTTGTCGCGCAAACTAAAAACAGTGCCGGAATCCATAAGGATTCCGGCACTGTTTTGTTTATGTGAAGCAATGAACCAAGGTATATACTTGCACCATACTTTGGCGACTGCCTCTACAACTTAAGAAACTCACAAAAGGCGTTTCTCATAATTTAATACTTAGAACATCTAAACTGTAATTCTTCCCATCTTCTGTCAACCTCAGCCTGAAACTGTTCAATCAAATGTTCATTACCCGGTTTGAACAGATGCTTGAATCTACCCTGTGGTCTTAAGAAATCCTCGATTGGAAGCTTCTTCTTAGGTTCGTAGTTTAAAATCCATTTTCCATGGTCTACCTCGAATAACGGCCAGTAACAGGTCTCTACACCAAGACGGCAGATTTCCATAATATCCTCTGTCGGATATCTCCAGCCTCTCGGACATGGTGACATGACATTTAAGAAACATGCACCCTCTGTATAAATTGCTTTTTCTGCCTTTGTATGTAAATCCTTAAAATTACCAAGTAAAGTGGACTGACCCACATAAGGAACATCATGGGCTGCAATAATTGCTGCCAAATCCTTACGGTTTTGCATCTTACCGTTACTCTGACTTCCTACCGGTGTCGTTGTGGTATCTGCATACATCGGGGTTGCGGAAGAACGCTGGATACCGGTATTCATATAAGCGCCATTATCATAACATACATAAACAAAATCATGATTACGCTCCATTGCGCCTGACAAAGACTGGAAACCAATATCATAGGTACCACCGTCTCCACCAAAAGTAATGAATTTATAATCCTCTTTAATTTTTCCTTTTTCCTTCAAGATACGGTATGCAGTCTCAACACCGGACATAGTTGCTCCGGCATTTTCAAATGCATTATGAATATAGCTGTCCTCGTAAGCGGTAAAGGGATACATAAAGGTAGAAACCTCCAGGCATCCTGTTGCATTGCCGATTACAGCCTTATCCCCCTCATGTAATGCACGAAGTACCGCACGAACGGTAATGGTTCCACCACATCCCGCACACATTCTATGACCCGGAGCCAAACGTTCCGGTTTGTTCATTTCCTGTTTAAAGTTATAACTCATTCGTTTGTCTCCTTTCTTATCCTCTTAAACCTACATAGCGATATTCTTCAAAAGCAGTGCCATTTTTATCATAAGCTTCCAGCTCCTCATAAATCTGACAGGCTTCCTCCACGGTATAATCACGTCCGCCTAAACCATAAATCAAATTAAATGCCTTTACATGATTTGCATAATCATAGATTGCCGCCTTTACTTCTGTTCCGAGAGGACCACCCTTTCCACGGAAGCCTTCACAACGATCCATAATTGCCACTGTCTTACAATGAGAAAGTGCCTTTGCAATCTCTTCATCCGGGAACGGACGGAATACTCTAAGCTTTAAAAGACCAACCTTTTTACCCTGCTGTCTTAAATGATCTACCGCATCCTTTGTAGTGCCGGCGGCAGAACCGATAATTACAAGTGCATAATCGGCATCCTCTAAACGATATTCTTCAAAAAATCCATATTCTCTTCCGGATAAGGAGCCAAACTCTTTTCCAACCTCAAGAATTACCTTCTTTGCATTCTCCATGGCAGTATTCTGTGCTTTTTTTGTCTCCATATAATAGTTAGATACTGCATACGGACCTACCGCCATCGGCTGGTCGGCATTTAACAGATAATTTTCAGGTTCGTATTCTCCAACGAAATCCTTAACCTCTTTATCCTCTAATATCTCTATGTTTTCTACCGCATGACTGGTAATAAATCCATCCTGACAAATCATGATTGGAAGCATAACATCCTTATGCTCTGAAATACGATATGCCTGTACAAAATTATCATATACTTCCTGATTATTTTCTGCATAAATCTGAATAAATCCGGTATCTCTTGCGCCCATAGAATCGGAATGGTCACAGTTAATGTTAATCGGACCGGATAATGCACGGTTTACCAAACATAACGCTAATGGAAGTCTGTTTGATGCCGCTACATATAATTCCTCCCACATCAATGCCATACCACAGGAAGAGGTTGCCGTTAACGCTCTCGCACCTGCCGCAGAAGCACCAATAGTCGCACTCATGGAGCTATGCTCACTTTCTACCGGAATAAACTCTGTATCCATCTCTCCGTTTGCAATATAATTTGCAACATACTGTGGAATTTCTGTAGATGGTGTAATCGGAAATGCCGGCATAACATCCGGATTTACCTGTTTTATTGCATAGGAAATGGCTTCATTTCCCGATAATCTGTCTCTTCTTGCCATATTATTGTCCCTCCTTCATGGAAATTGCATCAAAAGGACAAACCTTTGCACAGATTCCGCATCCCTTGCAGTGGTCATAGTCAAACTCTCCTCTTCTGCAATCCTTTACCGGAATGGAGCTATCCGGACATACCGGAACACATAATAAACACTGCTTACATTTTTCACTGTCAAATACCGGTGTCTGGGTTCTCCACTCACCTGTTTTTACTACCTTAGAGGTTCCTGCACCGTAAACCTGATTACCTACTGTAATATCCTGCCACGGACTTTTCTCTGTAATCTTTGAAATATCTGTTGCTGCCATCTACTCTACCTCCTCATAAGCCATACGAAGTGCCTTCAGATTACCTTCTACCACTTCCGGTTTTTTTGCAAATTTATGCTTATAAGAGCCTTCCATCTCACGGAAGAAATCCTCTTTTGTCATTACCTTACTGATGGCTGCAATGGCAGCTAACATTGGTGAATTAGGAAAATACCGTCCTAGGCACTCCTCAGAAATACGTCTGGCATCCAAGGTATAGATTCCACCGGAATACCCCTTTAAATGGCATTTGATTTCATCCGGAGACTGGGTCGTATTGACAACAATTGCACCCTCCGGATTGAGTCCCGCTGTCACATCAACACTTTCTAACAATGTCTCATCCACAACTACCACATAATCCGGATTGTAAATATTAGAATGTACCCGAATAGGATTATCACTGATACGATTATAAGCTGTAATTGGCGCACCCATACGTTCAGGTCCGTATTCCGGAAATCCCTGTACATGTTTTCCTGTCATAAACGCAGCATCTGCAAGCATTAAAGCTGCTGATTTGGCACCCTGACCACCACGGCCATGCCATCTGATTTCTACAGTATTCTTCACAATTTGTTCCTCTTTCCTTAACATTTCTTATTCTGTAACATACAGCGGGCATAAGAAAACCCACAACATACTATCCGATTATAGTAGCTGTGGGTTAAAATGTAAAGTGAAAAAATGAATAGTTTTCACTAGTACAATGATTTTTTCTCATCATACTGTCTTTCCCTGAAAAAATATAATTTTTATTCGGTTTTTTCCGTCTCCTGTTCCGGTAATTTACGTACCCGAACCTTGGAAATCATTCGATCCTCATAGTCGATTGCTTCAAACAAAAAGCCCTGATATGTAATCTGAACCGCCTCCTGATGCTCCGGAAGCCTTCCGTATTCATACAGCATAAATCCATTCACTGTATCAATATCCTCCTCCGGAAACCGGATATGAAACAAATCTTCCAATTCATCTAAATTGGTTGTTCCGTTTACAATGTATCCATTGCCGGTAGCAAGGCGCATAATGTCATTTTCTTCCTCGTCATGCTCATCCAGTATATCACCCACAATCACCTCGATAATGTCCTCTAATGCAACCAGACCTTCTGTCTGACCGTATTCATCCACAACGATTGCCAGATGATTTTTGCTTTCCTGCATTTCCTTTAGCAGCTTGCTGATTTTCTGGGTAGGATGAATATAAAACGGCTTGCTGACTACATCTGCTACGCTTTGCTTTGCATCCTTCATATAGGCAGCAACCGCTTCTTTCATATGTAGGATTCCAATAATATTATCCACATCCTCCTCATAAACCGGATAGCGGGAATAATTATTCTGTAACATAAACTCCATGGTTTCCTGCATATCCAGATTGGATTCAATTCCCACAATTTTTTGACGGGGTGTCATTATATCCCTGGCTTCTTTATCACCAAATTCAAATACATTGGAAATAAATGCCGCCTCATCACTTTCGATTGCACCTTGCTCGTGTCCTTCCTCCACAATAGACAAAATTTCTTCTTCTACCGCATCTGCCTGTTCATCCGCACTTTTTTTCCCTAACAGAGCCTTTAATCCCCCTGTACTATTTATCGCCATACATACTCCTTTTCTGATATCTCTCTTATAATAAAGACAAACTAATCTTCAATGCCTTATTAACAGTACCCATAATTTCATCATCCAAATGACATACTTTTTCTCTTAAACGTTGTTTATCGATTGTTCTTACCTGTTCTAATAATACAACAGAATCCTTTGCAATATGACACTTATCTGCCTCCAATTCCACATGTGTCGGTATCTTTGCTTTGTTCTGACGGCTGGTAATTGCCGCACAGATCACAGTGGAACTGTATTTATTTCCTGCCTCGTTCTGTATAATAAGTACCGGTCTGACACCACCTTGTTCAGAACCAATTACCGGTCTCAAATCTGCATAATAAATATCTCCCCTTGTCACAAACAATCTTTTCACTCTCCACTCATAGATTCCTAACTGTTAGGTAGTCTAAGTATTACCATTATATTCCGAGAGTATTCAATTCGTGTTGGAATTCCTTTTAAAAGAGATAATTTTTTTCCGCTACCACTTCTTCGTTTTTATAAAAAATCCGTGGTACACGCCGGTTAACGTTACATACAAATTCATAATTAAAGCTGGCACTCATATCGGCAAGTTCTTCAACTGATATCTGATTTTCTCCCTGGGTGCCCACAAGAACAACCTCGTCACCAACCTTTGCATCCGGTACATCCGTCACATCAACCATAGTCTGGTCCATGCAGACCCTTCCGACAATGGGAACATACTTACCGCCAATTAACATTCTGCCCTGATTGGACAATGCTCTTGGATAACCGTCTGCATATCCGATTCCGATTGTAGCGATCATCCGGTTTTCCGGTAACGTATAACTTCCTCCATATCCAATGGTTGCGCCTTTTTCCACTTCCTTAATGTGGGCAATGCAGCTTTTCAGGCTCATGGCCGGATACAACACACATGCCTGTTTATCCATCTCCTCTGATGGATACAAACCATAAGTAGAAATACCGGAACGCACCATATCATAAGTATCATTCGGCATTTCCATAATTCCGGCACTATTGGAAATATGTCGGATTGGGAAGGTCACGCCTGCCTGTTCCAACTGTAAAAGCATATTCGTATACAACTCTAATTGTCCCATTGCAGAAGATTTATCCTTTTCATCCGCTTTGAAATAATGGGTAAAGATTCCTTCCATATTCAGATTCGGCAGCTTGGAGATTCTTACAATCTCCTCAACCGATTCTCCGGTACACGGATAACCAATCCGGTTCATACCGGTGTCCAATTTTATATGAAGCTTTCCTGTTTTTCCTAATTTTCCGGAAATATCCGACAATACCTTTGCCTGTGCATAGGAAAAAACGGTCTGTGTAATATCATATGTAACAAGCTCCTCAAACTGACTCTCATCGGTATGACCCAATATGAGAATCGGTTTTACAATACCTGCCTTTCGAAGCTCAATACCCTCTTCTATACAGGCAACCCCATAATAATCCGATAAATCATCTAACTCCCGCGCAATTTCAATTGCACCGTGTCCATATGCATTTGCCTTCAGCACTACAAGCATTTTCTTCCCTTTTGGAATACATCCATGCATGGTTTCTATATTCTTTCTGATGGCAGACAAATCAATATCAGCCTGCACTCTGTAAAAACGTTTCATTTTTTTCGCCTTTCTGATGATATGCGTTTATTTGGTTTACATAACATCATCTCATAACCTCACCCAGATTATCAATGATATCCGATGCCAGCATTGCATAAGAGCCTTTTTTCTCAGCCGCCTTATCTCCCGCAAGACAATGGACATAAGTTCCCATCTTTGCCGCTTCCGGAAGAGACAGTCCCCCTGCCAACATTCCGGCAATAATTCCTGCCAATACATCTCCCGAACCACCGGTAGACATTCCGTTATTCCCCTCCACATTAATATACAACTGCTCTCCTCCGTTTGTTACAATGGATTTAGCATCCTTTAATACAAGGGTCAGTCCGGATTTTTTTGCAAATTTTGTGGCAATATCAAACCGGTTTGCAGTAATTTCCGATACACTCTTTCCAATGAGACGACTCATTTCCTTCATGTGTGGTGTAATAATCATCTGCGCAGAGGAAGCCTCTAACAACTCCATATTATTAGACAGAATATTCAACGCATCTGCATCCAATACAAGGGGAACCTCCGCACTCATTAATAATTCATACAACATTCGCTCAGAGGTAGAATCAATACCAAGCCCGGGACCAACAACAATAACCGTTGCCCACTTCATGGCATCCTCTATACAGGCAAGTGCCCCTTCATAATCCTCATAGGTCATCATGACCGCTTCCGGAAGCTGGGACTGCAAAACCAGCCGGTTGCTTTCATGGGTATAAATTTTTACAAGACCTACTCCTGTGGAATAGGAAGCCTTTGAACATAAATACGCTGCTCCGGACATATTCTTACTTCCGGCAATTACCGCAACTCTTCCATAGGTTCCTTTGTTGGAATTATTAAACCTTTTCGGAAGCTTCGTCATATCACTTTTATCATATGCATATATCTGGGGCTTAATATGGTCGATTGCTTTTTTAGGAAATCCTACATTTGCACAGATAATATTACCACAGTAATCAATTCCATCGGAAAAATACATGCCGAGCTTTTTCAAACCAAAGGTAACTGTATAATCCGCACGGAACGCCGCTCCTAAAATATCTCCGCTGGTAGCATCGATGCCGGATGGAATATCAATGGCAACTTTAATCCCTTCTAACTGGTTCATAGTTTCAATGACCTTTTTCTGTGCCCCATCAATCACTCTGGATAAACCAACACCAAATATGCCGTCTACAACCACCGCATAATCCTTATTGGGAATATTTTTCCGGAACCGGACTCCCAGCTGCTGCAATATATTCATTTGCAGCTGAAACTGTTTCGTCTGCTTCGGAAGACCTCCAATATAAAAAATATCTACCAAATTTCCCCGTTCTAACAATATTCTGGCTGCTGCCAAGCCATCTCCACCATTATTACCGCTTTCAACAACGATTAAAATTCTTCCGTTTTTTTCATTCACAGCCTCCACAACCTTTACGATTTCCAAGGCTGCTCTTTCCATCAGAACTTCTCCGGGAATTCCAATCTTTTCTATGGAATAGGCATCAATCGCCTGCATCTCCTGTTTTGTAACAATGTATTGCATTCTGTTCTCCCTCTTTATCAGCTTTACCAAACGCTCCGATTCCTGTATTAAGAGCCTGTTTCTATATCATGCTAAATTCTGCATAACTGACATTGGTTACTGAGCGTTTCAAAATTATCTAAAATAAAAATGTAGGAAAAGGAGATACACCATGTCTGTATATCTCCTCCTCTTTTGTCACTATTTACATAAAGTATTCAACACCTGACTCAAAAATCAACTGGTTCTGATCTCCGTAAATATTAATTGCTACAGAATCATCTCTACGTTCTGAATGAGCCATCTTTCCGAGTACACGTCCGTCCGGACTTGTAATACCCTCAATAGCGGCATAGGAACCATTTACGTTATAGTCTTCATTCATGGTTGGGTTTCCTTCTAAATCAACATACTGGGTTGCAACCTGACCATTTTCAAATAACTTATCTATCCACTCTTTACTTGCAACAAATCTTCCTTCACCATGGGAAATCGGTACAGTATACACACCACCTAAAACTGCCTTTGACAACCAAGGGCTCTTATTGGTTACAACCTTGGTATAAACCATCTTAGACTGATGACGTCCGATGCAGTTATACGTAAGGGTTGGTGAATCCTCCTTCTGGGATGTAATTTTTCCATACGGTACCAAACCTAACTTAATCAATGCCTGGAAACCGTTACAAATACCAAGAGCAAGACCGTCCCGTTCCTCTAACAGCTTCGTAATCTCATCCTTTAACTTCGCATTACGGAAGGCTGTTGCAAAGAATTTTGCGGAACCATCCGGTTCATCACCGGCTGAGAATCCACCTGGGAACATAATAATCTGAGCCTGACTGATTGCCTTAGCAAACGCATCTACCGAATCCAGAATATTCTGCTCTGTCATATTCTTAAATACCATGGTCTCAACCTCTGCACCGGCACGTTCAAAAGCTCTTGTAGAATCATATTCACAGTTTGTTCCCGGGAATACAGGGATAAATACCTTTGGTTTTGCTACTTTATGCTTACATACATATATTTCATCTGCTTTATAAATATCCTCTTTTACTGTCTCCTGTTTTACATTGGAAGATGTAGGGAATACTTTTTCTAATTTTGAAGTCCATGCGTGAATTGCATCGTCCATAGGAATAGAAACGCCGGCATATGAAAATGCTTCGTCACCGGTGGTAGAACCAATCACACGATGAGCAACTGTCAATGTCTCACCCTTGGCAACTTCAAGGATAATTGCTCCGTACTTCTTCTCTAACATTTCAGAGGTCTCTATGTCTTTCAAAGCCACACCGATCTTATTACCGAATCCCATCTTGGAAACCGCCTCAACAACTCCGCCGAATCCAACTGCATATGCGGATAATACTTTTCCATCCTGCATATCCTTATATAAGTCAGAGTAAATGTTTTTGATTGCCTCATAATCAGAAAGTCCATAAGCATCTCTTGTCACGTCTACTAACACAACATCATTGCCGGCAGCCTTAAACTCTGTTGTAACAACATCCGATGTCTTGGCAACGTCAACGGCAAAGGAACAAAGTGTTGGCGGAACATCAATATCATCAAAGGAACCTGACATGGAATCCTTACCACCGATAGATGCAAGTCCAAATCCCAACTGTGCATCATATGCACCCAAAAGTGCGGACATTGGAGCACCCCAACGTTTTGGATCAGAACCCAAACGTTTAAAGTATTCCTGATATGTCATATAAATCTTATGCCAGTCACCACCGGCTGCAACAATTTTTGCAATAGAATGAATAACCGCATAAATAGAACCATGATATGGAGACCAGCTTAATAAATAAGGGTCCAGACCATAAGACATCATTGTAACATCATCACTGTTTCCTTTATCCATAGGAATCTTTGCGATCATAGTCTGGGTCTCAGATAACTGATACTTACCACCGTATGGCATTACAACCGTTCCTGCTCCGATAGAGCTGTCAAACATCTCAACAAGACCCTTCTGTGAACATACATTCAGATCAGATAAGGTATCAAGCCATGCTTTCTTTACATCTGTAAAGTCAGCCTTTTCACAAAATGCATCTGCCTTTTCATCCGGCATCTCAACAACTACATCACTTTCCTGATGTGCACCGTTTGTATCAATAAAGCTTCTGGAAATATTTACGATTTCCTTTCCTCTCCATGTCATAACAAGGCGTGGACTTTCTGTTACTTCAGCAACAACAACCGCTTCCAGATTCTCCTCTTCACAATATCCTAACATCGTGTCAACATCTGATTTGTCAACAACAACCGCCATTCTTTCCTGAGATTCCGAAATTGCAATTTCTGTACCGTTCAGGCCGGCATATTTTTTAGGCACTTTATCCAAATCAATCTGTAATCCGTCTGCAAGCTCACCGATTGCTACGCTGACACCACCTGCACCAAAGTCATTACATTTACGAATCAGACTGGCAACCTCTTTTCTTCTAAACAATCTCTGAATCTTACGTTCTGTTGGTGGATTACCCTTTTGAACCTCTGAACCACAAGTATCAATAGACTTTGTTGTATGTTTCTTGGAAGAACCTGTAGCACCACCAATACCATCACGACCGGTTCTACCACCGATTAAGATGATTACATTTCCCGGATCAGATGTTAAACGCTTCACATTTTCCTTTGGAGCAGCTGCAACAACAGCACCAATCTCCATACGCTTTGCCACATAATTCGGATGATATACTTCATTTACATGTCCTGTTGCCAGACCAATCTGGTTACCGTATGAGCTGTATCCATGAGCAGCAGTTGTAACAATCTTTCTCTGAGGAAGCTTTCCTTCTAAAGTCTCTGACAATGGTTTTGTCGGGTCTGCAGCACCTGTTACACGCATTGCCTGATATACATAAGAACGTCCTGACAATGGATCACGGATACAACCACCAAGACAGGTTGCAGCACCACCAAAAGGCTCAATCTCTGTTGGGTGGTTATGGGTCTCATTCTTAAACTGTACCAGATACGGAACCTCTTTTCCGTCAATCGTAACCGGAACCTCAATCGAGCAGGCATTAATCTCATCAGATACTTCCATTTCCTGAAGCTTACCCTGGGAGCGAAGCTTTTTCATCGCCAATAATGCAATATCCATTAAGCAGACAAACTTATCATCTCTACCCTTATATAACTCCTTATGTGTTTCCAAATAATTATCATATGTATCCCTGATTGGTTTCTGATAATAACCATCTTCAAACTGTACATTTGTAAGCTCTGTAGCAAATGTGGTATGTCTGCAATGATCAGACCAGTATGTATCCAATACTCGAATCTCTGTCATAGACGGATCACGGTTTTCCTCATTTGCAAAATAATTCTGAATATGAAGAAAATCCTTAAATGTCATGGCAAGACCCAACGAATCATATAAAGTCTTTAATTCATTCTCCGGCATATCCTTAAAGCCGACAAAGATTTCTACATCAGCAGGCTCATCAAACTTCTGAACTAAGGTTTCCGGAATCTTCTTATCATCCGTCTCACGAGAATCAACCGGATTGATACAATATGCTTTCACTTTTTCAAATTCTTCATCACTGATTGCACCGGAAATCACGTAAGTAGTTGCACTTCGGATAATCGCTTCTTCTTTTTCATTCAACAGCTTCACGCATTGCTCTGCAGAATCTGCACGCTGGTCAAACTGTCCCGGAAGTGCCTCAACGGAAAATACCCGTTCACTATCATCTGTTGGAAATGTTGTCTCATATACAAAATCAACCGGAGGCTCAGAGAATACCGTTTTTAATGCTTTCTCATAAGTCTTGTCAGATATGTTCTCTACATCATACCGAATCAATACTCTGACCTTTTCAATCTTCAAGTCTAAATACTGTGTTAATTCTTCGAATAATTCCTTTGCTTTAACAGCATATTCAGGTTTCTTCTCAACATATACTCGCTTAACTTTGCTCATATTTTCCTCCCAGGTATACTACCTTATATCACACTTATTCGATTATAAATGGCAATACATTTCACCAAAAATAACCTTGTAACATCATAACTTATCTTCCGGTTTTAGTCAATTGCTATGTCGCGCCGATTATATATAAAGCAACAAAAAAACTCCTAAAATAAATCCTGTCATTATTTTAGGAGCTTTTGAGATGCATATATCTTATGCACCAATTACTTTATCAATTATTTTCTTCAAAATGTCCGGTTCAAATGGCTTTGGAACGAATTCATCTGCACCGTTTTGAACCGCTTCAATCATCTTTGTCTTCTGTCCGGCAGCTGTAACCATTACAACCTTTGCATCCGGATAATCAGCTTTGATCTTCTTCAATGCCTCAATACCATCTAATACCGGCATCGTTATATCCATTGTTACAAGATCCGGCTTTAATTTACCGTAGCTTTCATAACCTTCCAATCCGTTGGTTGCCTCTCCCACAACCTCATATCCTGCTGATTCTAATAAACCTTTTAAAATTTTTCTCGATGTTCTTGAATCATCGACAATTAAAATTCTTGTCATAGTATCTCATTTCCTTCTTAAAATATATTTTCCTAAAAGGCAGTCCCTCTGTTATCCTGCCCTTACGCAGAAACTCCGGACAACCGCCATCATAATCTGTCTTATGATAATTCAACCGCCTGATCAAATCCGATAATCAAATCTACTTCGCCATTTTCAACGGACATCGGAACTCTGTACATGATGCCATCTGTGCGAAGTGTAACCGGCTCTGTCTTCATAACAGGAGGCTCCATATCTACTTCAACACCCGATTCACATGCACCGGTAGCAAAAAGACCATTGTTACAATTTAAGAATTCACAGGCTGCATCAATTACATCCATGTCTACCTGAGAAAAATCTTCCTTTGCATAGCTTTGTGCCATCTTACGAATACCTTCTCCATCACCGCCAAATGCCACAAAAATCTGATGATCACCTTTCATAGACTGGGATGCAAGGTATTCTGTCTGATATTCCGATATTACCTCGACCTTTTCCATACGGAAGTTACGGTCAATAAAACGAACCATATTTCTTGCCATCAAAGATATGTAATCCTTAACCGGCTGTGAAATGGCCTCATCCTTCATAAAGATTGGAGTAATGCGGTCTACGTCACCACTCTTAATAGCCTCCATATCCTTTGCCGTAAAGCCTTCGGCAGCCTTAAATTCATTTAATTCTGTCTGGATATCCCCAAGAGCTAAAATGTTATTCTCTGTTAAAGTCTGAATAAAAAGCAGATAACTGTCTCCCTGACTTTCTAACAGTTCTCCTACCTGCTGCTGTGTCAGATAACCTTTTTCTATGGCGATATCACCAAAACGCTTGTCCTGTAACTGCTGCAGCGTATTTACCTCATCAGCCTGCTGGGTTGTCATATACCCATACTCTACAGCCAATAATCCTAATTTTACTTTAGAATTCGCACTATTGGTCAGCATATCTTCCAACTGTCCCAATGTAAGTTTGCCTTTGTCTGCTAAAAATTTTCCAAAATATACCCCAAACATATAAACCTCCTATGTAAAAGAATTCTCTTTCACATTCTAAAAACTATTTCTTACATATTTTAACACATATTCTCTGTATAAAGCAAATTATTTTGCGATTCTTTATAAAAAATCATTCTTCAACATTTTCTGATTGATTAATCCCTGTTCATTCATTATAATGAATATTATTTTATCGAAGGGGAATTATTTATGTCTATCAAAAAATCATTACAAACATCTATCCTGTTGCTAGCCGTAATCCCTGTGATCATAATGGCAATTTCATCCTATATTATCGCAACAACAAGATACGCACAGATCAATGAAGAAAATACAAAAAATATGGCAAACAATTACAGTCATGCATTTGCATCCAAACTACAATCCCAGATTATAGAGACTTCCTCTTTGGCAAATACAAACGACATCAAAAACTATCTGTTGGAAAAGATTAATTCTCCAAATCTATTGTTAACAGACAGCTCTTCCGAATATAACAGCATAAAGAACTCATTTACCCAGGTTGCAAAAGACTTTGACCAAACGGTTCAGTACTATCTGTATGACACAGACGGCTATCTGGTTGTATCTTCTACCGATACCTTTGATGCCGACTGGTCAGAAGTTATGTCAGAGCCGGTTACAAACTATAAAGATGTATCCGTTATATCAAACTCCCGTTTTTCGGAAATAGATTTGGATATTGTGTGTCCTGTCATTGTAAAGCAGAAAATCGTCGGACTGTTACGGACAAGTGTTTCATCGGATTATTTTGGAAATTATATCCAATACGGAAAAGATAAAAACAATCAATACTTTGTAATCAATGAAGAAGGAGAGCCGCTCTTTGGATATGAAGAAGATCCCAATGAGGATATAAAGCTGATAAAACATATTCAGGAAGTATTCCTTTCTAAAAACAATACGGAACCGGTTTCCATTAATGATACCTTCACAGAAGACCGCCATTATATCTACGGATATGCAACCGTTGAGGGATATAACTGGCTCTATATTATCAGACAGAATACAGATACCTATACAAGGATCGTATCTTCTCTTCCGATTCTTCTGATTGTTTTATTATTGGTCGTAACCGTAATCTCCAAATACATCAGTCAGAATCTTGCCACACGATACACACAGCCGATTTTGGAATTATGTGATAAGATGCAGGCTGCCGCCGATGGACAGTTAGATGTTCAATGTGATACCAACTGGTTCGGAGAATACGAATCTCTTGCAACAAATTTTAATGAAATGATGAATATTATTTCAAGAAACTATAACGATATTTCCAATGCCCAGTTTTTGTTGGAAAATAAACAGCAGGAGCTAAAAACAAATTATGAACATATTGAAGAGATTGCCTATCATGATGCTTTGACAGGCTTATATAATCGAACCGCATTCTACAAATATGCAGAAGAAATCCTTTCCGACAAGAAGTTAAAGAAGAAGAATCACGGCATCATATTTATTGATCTGGATGGTTTCAAATCCATTAACGATACGTTAGGACATGATTACGGAGATTTGCTATTGAAGGAAGTATCCAATAAGCTTCTTTCCTTTATGGAACCAAATGATCTTTTTGCCAGAAACGGTGGCGACGAATTTGTTATTTTGAAAAATAATTACGGTACAATGAAGCGATTGGAAGATTTTCTTTCTAATCTGGTATCCATTGCCTCTACACCATTTGAATTAAAGGATGAAACCGTAAGAGTCACCTTAAGTGCCGGTGCCGCACTATATCCTCAGCATGGTACCACCTTAACGGAGCTTATGAAAAATGCGGATATTGCCATGTATACCGCAAAAAATGCAGGTAAGAACAGCTACACATTTTTCAATGCTTCCATGGAAGACGATATTAACAGAAGAAATGATCTGATCGATATCTTAAGAAATGCCATTGCAAACAAGGATGTTTACCTGCTCTATCAGCCGCAGGCGGATGTGTCTACCGGAGAAATCGTAGGCTGTGAGGCCCTGATGCGTTTAAATGCACCGATTGTAGGCTTTGTATCTCCTGATGAATTCATTCCCATTGCAGAAGAAAGCGGTTTAATCGATGATTTAGGAGAATGGGCATTGATTGAAGCATGCAGCTTTAACCAGCGTCTTATGGATGAGGGTTACAAGCCGATTCAAATTTCTGTTAATGTGTCAACTGCACAGCTGCACGGAGACCGGTTATTAAAAGCGATCCATAATTTGAAAAAGCATACGACAATGCCGCTTCATTATCTGGAAATAGAATTAACGGAAAGTGTATTAATGAAAAACTTCGACCATAACCTTACATTGATCAAGAAGTTAAAGGCTATGGGAATCCGCATTGCATTGGATGACTTCGGAACCGGATATTCTTCCTTCAGTTATCTAACGAAGATACCCATTGATACACTGAAAATTGACAAAACCTTTATTGATAACATCTGTGAAAATGAAAATGACCAATATATTACGGAAACTATTATTAAACTGGCGCACAAGCTGAATATCAAGGTTATTGCAGAGGGTGTAGAAACATTGGAACAGCTTCGAATTCTGCAAAGTCACACCTGTGATGTACTACAGGGATACTTCTTCAGCCGTGCGATATCAGAAAAGGACTTTATTGAAATGCTGCAAATCAATTCCTGAATGATATTGGAAGGTAATTGGGAAACCCTCATAGGACTTAATATATCGTGCAAAATTTATATAATATATCGTAGGCACGCTTGCGCTTCATTTTGCACAATATCATCACCTTGCATGGATTTTCCAAGCCTCCAAATTATATGAGACAAGAGAGGTAATTTATATGAGTAAAGAAAAAGACATCATTACACAAACAACCGTTACAGAGGATACCATATCATTATTTTTAGATGATGGTGTAGAGATTGAATGTGATATTCTGGCAATCTTTCCGGTAAAGGAGCAATTCTATGTTGCCCTGATGCCACAGACAAAAGTAGACGGCTACGAAGAAGGAGAATATTTCTTATATCGCTACTGGTCTGATGGGGACAACACAACTTTGTCCGATATCGAATCAGAAGAAGAATTAGAGGCTGTCGAGGATCGTTTTGAAGAATTGTTGGACGAAGAAGAATTCAACGAAATGAAATAACAGCTTTGCCTTTTCTATGATCTGACAGACTATGAGAAACATGCTTTGCGTAAATAAAAATAACTACCTGTTACAGGCTGTAACATTCTTTTACCGGAATGTATCCGCCGTAAACGGTAGTTATTTTTATGTTTTCCTATATCATACTATCGTCAAAATCATATTATTTCATCTGACTGTTTCCAAATGCCTTTAACTGTTCCACCAGCTCCAAATCTTCCTGATTTACTTTCATATTGGTGGTAATCTTTCTTCCATCCGGTGCGGTAACACTTATTTCAATAATACTACCCTCTCCCATGCTTCTTGCTGCATCCGAAAAAAACATAGGAACCTTTGGATGATTTTGTTTAAACTTATCTAACATACCTTTTATCTGCATTAATGCCATTGGGTTTACCATAAAAATTCCTCCTTAATTTAATCTCACCTTTGTTCCGGAAACGTTACGATTTGTGTGCTTAATCCTGGTAAACGGATATTCTTCTTCACCGACTTTGAAATTCTCGCTGACAGGTCCTGTAACTGCATAATCCACATAATCATCCTTTGCAAGACGAATCAATCCAAGACCGGATGCACTCTTTCCCTGAATAGAAATCTCATCTACATCGGTTCTGACATAATAGCCATTATTGGACTTGACCACAATCTGATCTCCATCCTCTACCGCACTGATAAATGCAATCGCCTCGGACGCCTTTGCCGCCTGACTGATTTTTCTTGTTACATCAAATTCCGCTCCGTCTACCCGCTTCGCCTTACCGTTGGCAAATACAAATAATAATGTTTTGTTCATCATCTCCTCAATAGAATCCATATATAAGATATTGGCATCATGACCCATACCACAACATTCAAATATCTGGATACCTTTATCTGACAGTTTACCTCCAACAGTAACGGTTTTTGTCTTTTTCGCCGTATTCTTCTTATTAATCATCTTGATCAAGTCTGTTACCTTAATCGTATACATCTGATTCTCATCCGTAAAGATTCCAATACGGTCTGCTGTAGACATCTTGGCATAACAACGATACTCTTTTTGAATCTGTTCATAATTTTTCTCAAAGACAGACTGGTCTACAATCTTAATATAGAAGAACCGGTCAATCAAAACTGCAATATCCTGTTTGACAAATTCAACCTTTTTCAGCTTAACCTCTCCGAAATCTTCAATCTTTGTCTTTCTCGGTACTGCATAACGGGCTTTGATATCCTGTAAATCACGAATCATTCTTGCATCCATCTTCTTTGGAGAGCCAAGAAGTGTTGTATATTCTTTAATCTTCTTTTCAGCGTCCTGAATATCTTTTTTCAAAGCCTCTAACTCTAATCCAATTAACTGGGACAGCTGCATGGCAAGAATGGCATCTGTCTGACGTTCCGTAAAATGAAGCTGTTTGGCATCATCCTCTGAACCCTTGTAACGGAATGTAATCTTTGATGTATCTCCATGCATGAGACATGCTTTTGCATCGGCCCTCTTCTTCGAACCTCTTAAAATCTCAATAATCAGATCAATACAGTCAACCGCCTCTGCCAGTCCGCTTTTTACTTCTAAAATATCCTGCTGTTCTTTTAACAGCTTGGAATATTTTTTGTTATAATTGTCTGTCTTAAATTCGGTATAGAGCTTGAGAATCCTCTTTATACCCATTACCTCTGCTGTTCCCTTGTTCAGACAGTTGATATTCACACCATAGGTCTCTTCTAATCCGGTTTTCTTCATGAGAATATCAATGATTTCCTGAATCTGTTCATCCGTTGTTCCACGCTTAACATCAATTGCAAAGCAGGTTTCATCCTGACTGCTTCGGTCTGCCACATCATCAATCTTATCCAATACGGCATATTCCCTCTTTCGGCACAGCTCCGCAACCGTCTGCATAAACTGATAGGTGCTGCCAATCATGGTGTACGGAATCTCAGTTAAACAGATGGACTTTCTGCCATATCCAGCATCCCGGATTTCAATCTTACCTCTGACCCGCAGCTTGCCAAGTCCGGTCTCGTAAGTCTCTAATAACAATTCCTTTGAAGCGTTAATATAACCTCCGGTAGGAAAATCCGGTCCCGGCATTACCTCCAACAACTCCTCAGTGGTGACATCCCCATGCTTTTCAATGTATAAAACAGTGGCATCAATTACCTCTCCCAGATTATGGGGAGGAATATTGGTTGCCATACCAACGGCGATTCCCTTTGCTCCGCTAATCAACATATTAGGAACCTGGAATGGTAATACCGTAGGTTCCGACTCTGTTTCATCAAAGTTCGGAACAAATTCGTCTTTGTAGTATTTTAAATCATTCATACATACAGTTTCCGTATATTCAGCAATACGCGCCTCCGTATATCGCATGGCGGCAGCTCCGGAACCGTCCTCGGCACCAAAATTACCATGAGGATCGATCAACGGTACATTCAGCTTCCATGACTGTGCCAAATTAACCAGTGCTTCGTAAATAGAGGAATCCCCATGAGGATGATATTTACCCATGGTATCACCTACAATACGGGCACATTTACGATGAGGTGTATTGGATCTTGTTAACTGACTGGTTGCATATATGACTCTTCTTTGAACTGGTTTTAATCCATCTCTAACATCCGGAAGGGCACGATCTGTAATAACACTCATAGCATAATCTACATATGCCTGTCCCATTTCCGATTCAAATTCGACTTCCTGTAATTTTTCACTCATACTCTTATCCTTTATTCTCTATCTCACTACTGATATGGAATCACACAAAATCATTAAATTCCATATATCTTACAAACGTACATATATAAGCCGGTATTATAAATCCAGCACCGCTTCTTTGGAATGTTCGTTAATGTATGCCTTTCTTGGTGCTACATCACTTCCCATTAAAACAGAGGTTAACTGATTCGCCTCCATCTGGCTGGAAATACTCACTCTTTTTAAAATACGGGTTTCCGGATTCATGGTTGTATCCCACAGCTGGGAAGCATCCATCTCTCCAAGACCTTTGTATCGCTGTACCACATATTTTTTCTTATGGGAATTACGATACTTTTCAAGCTCTGCATCGGAGTACAGATAAGCTACTGTCTTATCCCCTTCCTTAATACCGTATAGTGGGGGATTTGCCAGATATACATGGCCTTCCGTGATCAGCTCCGGCATATACCGATAGAAAAATGTCAGCATCAAGGTGGCAATGTGAGCGCCATCCACATCCGCATCTGTCATAATAATGATTTTATCATAATTCAGCTTCGTAATATCAAAATCCCGTCCAAAGCCTTCTCCAACGCCACATCCAAAGGCATAAATCATAGTTTGAATCTCTGCATTGGACAATACGCTGTCTGATTTTTGTTTTTCTACATTCAAAATCTTACCTCGAAGTGGTAAAATTGCCTGATATTTACGATTACGAGCCTTCTTGGCAGAACCACCTGCGGAATCACCCTCTACTATAAATATCTCACATTTATCCGATTCACTGGATTCCTGTTTTGCCAGCTTTCCGTTGCTTTCAAAGGACATCTTGCCGAGATTTACTTTTGACTTTTCTTTTGCCTTTCTCTTGGAAATCTCAACCGCCCGGTCTGCTATGGTCTTTAACACCTCGTAATTACGGTCAAAATAAACCGTAAGCTGCTCCTTTACAATATCCTCTACCGCTTTTGTAACATCGGTGTTGGACAATTTGGTTTTTGTCTGACCCTCAAACTGTGGATCCGGATGTTTAATGGAAATGACTGCCTGCATACCGGTACGAATGTCCGAACCGGTCAGATTGGAATCCTTTTCCTTTAAAAGAGCCAATTCATTTCTTGCATAATTATTGATGAGCTTGGCAAATGCAGACTTGAAAGCCGCAACATGGGTACCACCGTCCGGATTGGTAATATTATTGGTAAAACCAATTATCGTCTCATCCCCATCCTCTGTCATCAGAAATGCAATATCTGCCTTAATCTCATTGGATTCTCCGGAAACAGATATGGTCGGTGTTGTAAAGGTAAGCCCCTCTGATATATCCTGCACAAATGCGGTTAATCCTCCCGGCTGATGGAAAACAACCGGCTCCTGACCATCCCGCTTATTCTGAAATGTAATAGTCAGATTAGGATTCAGATATGCCGTTTCCTTAATACGCTGCTTAATGGCATCTGCCTTAAACTTCGTTGTCTCAAAAATGGTTCCATCGGGATATAAGGTAACGATGGTTCCGCTTTTCTTTCCCTTTACTTTCTCTTTCGGTAAATATCCCTCTACCAATTCAGTTGTAGGATTACCTCTTTCGTATGTATCATGATGCACATAACCATCTCTGTATACATCTACAATCAATTTATCCGATAATGCATTCACAACCGCAGAACCTACACCATGTAATCCACCGGAAATCTTATAAGTATTCCCATTAAACTTTCCGCCGGAATGTAATACGGTATAAATAACCCGTTCTGCCGGTACACCTTCCTCATGCATATCAACAGGAACACCTCGTCCATCATCTTCCACTGTCGCCGAACCATCCTCGTTAATGGTTACAAAAATATGATTACAAAAGCCTGCCAAATGCTCATCCACTGCATTATCAATCAATTCCTGCACCAGATGATTCAATCCGGAACGTCCGGTATTACCGATGTACATACCCGGTCTCATTCGTACCGGCTCTAACCCTTTTAATACTTCAATATCTTTTGCACTATAAGCCATAAAATACCACCTTAATTCATTTTCGTTATAATTTCCGTCCATGCCGGCAAATATACTACCACATATAGGAAAAAAGCTATCTGCATATTACCATATATTGCCGGATTTGCAAACAAACATTTGTTCGGTATTATATCACATCCCGCAAAAAATGTAAAGGTTGGTGATTTGTTGAATAAAAAATGGCTCTCATCAGAGAGCCACTTCATAAATCATCCACTATATAAACCAACTTACGCCTGAACGTCTGTTGTCTGATTTTTAGATGCATAATAATCATCAAACAATTGAGTTGCAGCCTTTAATGTATCCTGTGAAATCTGTGGAAGATCCTTTCCCCAGAGCTTGGTAGCCTGCTTGAAGCCCTTTTCCATCGCTGCCTGCATCTCTTTCATCTTATCTACATCATCACCGGCAAGAGCACTGGCAAAGTCAAACAATCTTTGAGAGGTCTTCTTAACACCCCAGTAACCGTCTTCCGATATATCTTCCTCAGCCTGTTTCTTTGTAACCGCATCTACTGTGTAATTGCCGCTGGCAATGAACTTCCACATAGATTCATCGTCATCCTTTGACTGGCTTAATAAATTATCTGCAATCGATGCAACTCCCGCCTGTTTGCCCATCATCTGTTTTACAAGGCTCACAAGACTTTCCTGACGGTTTGCCTGATCTTCCTTTAACTGGGTAATCAATGCATCCCGGTCTTCCTTGCTCATCTTGTTAATGGAATAAGTTGCTGATTTGTCATTATTCTGTTCTGTTTTTTCATATACGACACCCTGTTCACTGTTCTTCTGGGCAGCCTCACTGCTCTTTTTCTCATTCACATTCTGGTAAGCAGTATATACACTACCGGATGTCTGTACATTGGAAACTCCATTCATAATCATACCCTCCTTGTCATCACCAAATTCCTTCACCTCCCTGTGAAAGAATCAATCAACATCACCATAATTTGTTTCTTTGGTAACAGTATAACATAAATATATTAATATTTACACTTTATTTATCGGATTTTCCGATAGAAATCATTACCTCACGGATATTTTTTATTACTCTCGGATTTTATTATAATCAGAGGCTTGCTGGAGAAATCCACAAAATCTGCTTTACTGTCTCCTTTATTATTGGAACGGTTGATCATTTCTGTAAAAAACCAGCATGTAACTCCAAGGGATACGAAAGCAGCCAATAAAAATCCTAACACATACATCCTAATCTCCCTCCTGTCGTTCTTTTACAAAATTCAACATAACTCTGGACTTTGTCAGTTCGATACTCTTTTTGATTTTTTTGACATTACGTGTCGTTGCAGTAAATCCGGCACCACCTAAACAAAGAAAAAGCCCAATAAAATCACCGGCGGCATCTGTATCAAACTCCAATAGCTTTATAATAAGCGGCGTTAATATCATTGTAAGAACAGCACTGATCAATATAATCAAAAAGATTATGGTTTTCTTATAGACCGGTACGCCACCTACTACCTTTTTGGTCTGTCCGTTTACCAGAAAGGTATATGCCTCGCCCTCATACCGGAACGTTAAAAACCATGCCGGCAATAAAGCATATTTTAACTTGTTTATCTGAATCTCAGGCTTACATTCCAATATCTGAATCTTATTGGCATCAATGGATTTTTTAATCTCATTATTAAATAAGGACGCTGCTCTTGAAATGGCAACCCCTTTGATTTCCTCCTGATCCACATCATAACGGTCAGCATAATAACCGGTCATATATCCGGTATTAAAGGTTACCCTGTCATTCATATAATATGGTTCTAACCGCTGAGATGTCTCATCACTTAACCGATGGGATGCATCCAATGTAATATCTCTGTAATTTGCTTTTGCTGCCCGGTAAAAATACCTGGTTTTGGCATGTTTTCCACTTCCAACGGTTCCTTTCAGGGTCTGTTCATCACTGTAGTTCATATCACATAACCAGTATGGAATATAAATACCCTTAATCCGCTCTGTTTCAAAGTTCTTGATCTCATCCGGAACAAAAAAACCGGCATTTAGCTTTTCTCTGATTGTGGTAATTGCTTCTTCCTTTGTAACAGAAAAAGGAATGATATATTGCGGTTTTAACTCTCTGGACACTCTGTTAAAAACAATGGTCGGCTGACCACAATATGCACAAAAGGTAGAGCTTTCCAAACCATTGACCATTAATTCTCCACCACAGGAGGTACAGGAATATATATTACATTCCATGTAATCATCATCAAGGGCTTCTGTATCCGCACTTTTTATATCAACTGCCTCTGCCGTTGCCGCCAGTTCCTCCTGTTCATCAGACTTTCCCTCAATATCCTTTGACACATCATCAAAATCAAAAAAACTGATACAGGCATCACACACCAACTTTTTAGCGGTTGGGTCAAATTTTAAAGCGTATCCACAATTGGGACATTTGTATATCATCTTTTCTTCCTCTCCGTATCCTCATATATATTATCGGTAACCTGCATCCCTATAACAGGTCTTTGTTCACACCCCGGTAATCTGTTTTGCGGCTTGCTATATCCTCATACAACTCTCTCGTAGTATAGGAGTTGTCACGATTCTCTTTGGAAACCCCATGATAATCAGCCTTTTTGTTAACATCATAGCTGTTATCCGTATGTACCTTAATGGAAGGATCCACACCCTGCTGTTTCTTTTTCGGCTTTACATCCTCCGGCTGAATCCACTCCTTAGAATGAACGGGACTGTTAGAAGCTGCACCAGCTTCTGTCCCCTGACTTCTTTGCTTTGTATATTTGACCAACAGCCACGCACCGACAATCAATCCAAGAATCGGATTAAATGCAAATGCAATCATAAATATAATAAGTCCAACAATATTACTACTTTTTTTCATGTAAACCTCCTAATCTTTCATCGGTTTTCTAATGAACCTTCACGCAACGGTTGGATATAAACCGATAACCGGAATCTGTTTTTTGAAATACCACCTCCATGGTAGACTGTTCATATGATTCATTATGACCTACATATCTTACCGTATATTGGTTACCTTCCTTTTCGCCATCTAAAACAGTAACCTCACAATAATTAGTATCCCCATGTTCACACATATACATATCATACTCACTTAAATACACCCATTCCAGTGGACGCAATGCATCCTTATAAGGGTGACCGGTTGTATTTTTCACGAAGGTCTCCAAATTCTTTCCCCTGACTGCAGCAATATCTGTATATTGTTCATCCTGATGAAGATAAGAAAGGTAAGCCTTTACCATATCATCGGTTACATTCTCACTAATTCCCGCACCACTGTAAAAAACCATATTCCAGTTAATATTCCGGTAATCGGTATATTCTGATTGAAGGAATCCATAATTGGTCATACTGTTTAAATTATTTTCTACTTCCTTTAACTCCCTAGAATCCAGTGTCTCCTTTGTTAGTTCCTCCTCTGATATCCCGGATGTATCCTGTTTTTCCTTTTCGGCTTCCGTTGTCTCATCAGAAGTATGATCTTTTTCCCTTTCCATCTCCTGCAGGGATGTCTCCTTAATGACTTCCGAAGTATTTACCGCCTCTGATGTTATTTCCTTCCCATCCTTTTTCTGAAGTAATACCACCAGCATCCCTATTACCAGAACCAACAGTAAAATAATCAAACAAAGCAGTCCCAACAACAAACCTTTTTTTGTTGTTTTTCTTTCATCCATATTATAATCCTCCCCAAATTCCCCATTTGTCTTTGTCATACATATCCTAAAAAGGTCTCGATTCCTAATAAATCACGTATTCCAAAATTTTAGTCTATTATAATGCCAAATGATAAAAGTATCAATGAAAAAACCAGACGAACGTCTGGTTTTTCCTACATCATATTCATCATTTATAATCAGCTGCTCTGGGTCGGAATATATTTCCGAATACTGCTTGCCAGCTGGAACTCCGGCATAGACTGTAATGTGACCTTTCCCGGTCCACTTACAACGGTATTAAACAATCCTTCCCCACCTAACAGAGCGTTCTTTACACCACCGACAGTCTGAACATCAATGGAACAGCTTGCATCTATAATGGCAAGATAACCGGTATCTACAATCAGCTTCTCTCCCGCTGCCAATTCCTTCGTCATGGTGCTTCCATCGATTTCAAGAAAAACAAGTCCGGTTCCTGAAAGTCTTTGCATAATAAAACCTTCACCGCCGAAAATACCGGCTCCAAGCTTCTTCTGGAAGAAAATCGATAACTCCACACCGGAAGTCGATGCAAGATACGATGATTTCTGACATACAATATCGTGCCCCGGTGTTAATTCTATGGCAACGATATTACCCGGAAAGCTGGAAGCAAAGGCAATCATACCGGGACCACCCTGCGCCGTATAAATATTTTGGAACATCTTTTCTCCGGAAAGAGCCTTTGTAAACATCTTTCCGATACCACCACCGGTAGTCTCCATCTTCATATTCGCTGACATCCAGCTCATAGAACCGCCTTCACATTTGATACTTTCTCCTGCCTCTAATTGACATTCCACAACAGGCATAGGAGTACCTTTAATTTCGTAATTCATTCTTCATCCCCCTTTGTAAATATGAAATTCATATTAGTTATCTAATATTTTACACTATCCATCCATCCCATGTAAACAAAAAAATTATTACAATTCCACTTTTATGGTAGTTCCTTTATTAACGTCACTCTCCACTGTAATCTTACCTTCGTGTAATTCCACAATATGCTTTACAATGGCAAGACCTAAGCCGGTACCGCCTGTCTTTTTCGACCGGCTTTTATCTACCCGGTAAAACCGTTCGAAAATCCGTTCCTGATGCTCTTTTGAGATTCCGATTCCATCATCCCTTACAGAAAAGCCGTTCCCTACGGTAATCCACACATGTCCACCCTCTTTGTTATAACGGATTGCATTATCACATAGATTATAAATAACCTCTTCCAATAACTCCTTGTCTCCGGACACAATCTTGGAGTTTCCTTCCAGATACAGGGTTATGTTTTTCTTCTCGGCAACCGGTGCCAGCATAACCTCACAATTTCTTGCAAGCTCATATAAATCCACATCTTCAATCACAAGGTCATATTCTTTTTTGTAATCCAACTCGGATAACTGAATAATATCATTGATTAACGAAATCAGCCGCTTGGCATTACGATGAATCTCTAAAGCAAACCGTTCTACATCCCCATTTTTTACCATGCCGTTGGCAATCAATTCGGAATAACCGGATATAGAGGTTAAGGGTGTTTTTAACTCATGGGAAACATTAGCGGTAAATTCCTGTCTCATTCTGGCACCCTTTAGGATATCCTCATGCTGCTGTCTGATCACATGTACAAATGGCATCAGCTCTTTATAGGTTTTTACCTGCTCTAAATGGTCAAGGTTGGCTGCAACCTGCTCAATGGGATGAACAAAGCTCTTAGTAAGGTAATGACCAACCACCATACATATAACAAATAAAACAAAGGAAATCAGTAAAATAACCGGTAGTACCCGAATAAACAGGTTCACAATACTTCCGGTTTCCTTTGCGACACGAAGCACGTCCCCGTTTTTCATTAAAATTGCATAATAGTAATTGGATTTGTTAATCGTGGTAGACCTCCGAATAGACTGTCCGCTTCCGTTTTTATATGCCTGGGCAATTTCCGGACGATCCTTATGGTTATCACTGTAATTTGCCTCGGAATAGGTATCATAAAGAACCCTTCCCTCATCATCAATCACCGTAATTCGAAGATGGGTATTTCCGTTGGCATACTGTCCCCAGGAAGAAACGTCTCCGGATTCAAAAACGCCGGTCTCTTCCATGACGTAACAAAAATCCTTTAAATTCTCAAATACTTCTTTCCGAAACAAACGGTAATATACAATTGTGGTACACACCGCAGTTAATATAATTGCCAATGCCGCAATTAACATAAAACGTCCATTTATCTTATTTTTCATTGTCTTACTCCATGCAATATCCTACATTTCTTACTGTTTTAATATAATGGCTGCTGTCACCAAGCTTCTGACGCAATGTTTTGATATGCATGTCCAGGGTTCTGGATTCTCCTTCAAAATCGGTGCCCCAGACACGTTCCATTAAAAGATCCCGCTTTAAAACAATTCCTGCATTTTGGATGAGGATATGTAAAAGCTCATATTCCTTATAGGTTAATTCTACAACCTCTCCATTCACCGTACACTGTCTTTTTAACATATTTAGGTTAATTTCATGATAATTTAATTCAATCTCCTCCGGCTCATGATAGCTTCTTCTAAGGAGCGCCTTCACCCGGGATATCAGTTCCATGACTCCAAAAGGCTTTGTAATATAATCATCGGCCCCGGAATCCAGCCCTTTTACTTTATCAATCTCTGAAGTTTTTGCTGTTACCATAATAACCGGCAGGGATTTTGTTTCCGGGTTACTTCTGATTTTTTTCATAATAGAAATACCGTCTGCATCCGGCAGCATAATATCCAATAATACCAAATCTGCCTTTTTTTCGTCCATCCGTTTAAAGAAAGATTTTGCCTGTTCAAAAGACTCTACCTCATATCCGCTGTTCTTCAAAGCAAAGCTTTCAATCTCCTGAATATTCAGGTCATCTTCCACCACATAAATTAAAAATGACATATCCTCACAACCTCTTTCATTTTTTATTATCATAATTGAATCTCATTAAAGTTTCAAGCTTCCAAATACCTTTTTCCTTTTAAGAATTTTTTCACTTTATAAACAAAAGCATTATAAAACGCCGAATTTATTTTATTTTAATCCGACGTTGTAAAAATCAATTTATTCTAATGTAAAATGTATGTAAAATTCCTATTTTTTAATGGATTCCTCCAGAATACGTTCCAGCATTTTATCCATTTTCTTACTCCATTTTGAGAAATCACGAATATCCTTTTGTAATTTCTCCGGAATCGGTGTTTCCTTTTTATAGATCAAAATAGATTCCAAAGACGACCAGGCATCCATTAAAATCGTTCTTAACTGTAACTCAACCTTTACGCCATCCACTGACAAGATCATATGATAACTCTGGTATCCGTTATCTTTCGGATTTTTAATATAATCCTTTTCCTTCAAAATCTTAAATTTCTTTGACTGCTCCAGAAGATTAACGATCATATTAATCTGCTTCGTATCAAAGCAGATAACACGAACCCCTGCAATATCATTTAACAACTCTTCAATAGGTTTATTTTTATAAAGCTTATGCTTCCGCTTTAATTTTGCAGCAATACTTTCCGTAGTCTTTAATCTGTGCTCCACAAACCGGATAAAATGATTCCCGTTTTTGTTATAATAATTGGCATCCATGTTATAGATTTCATCCATTAACACTCTGCTTGCCGCAGCATAAACCTTTCGCTTCTCATCATCCCAAAATGTTACCTTTTCCATTCCCTTTTAATCCTTTCTCATAAAGTAAAACAAACCACCCAAATATCCCGGCAGCACTGCAAAATAACCTGCAAAGCAAATCATGTCCTCCGGATTATTCAGACAGAAGAAATGAAGCAGATACCATACAAGAAAGCCTGCAATACCAAAAATAAGCGTATTGATAAATAAAAACGAACCGGTTTTACATTTTAACAACAGATACAAATATTCACACCAATTCCAATAAATCTTCATTTTACATCACCCGATTTCTTTATTACCAGTCACAGAAAAGATTACCCACTCTGCTATATTTGTGGCATGATCTCCAATCCGTTCAAAATATTTTGCCACCATTAACAAGTCTGTTGCCTGTTCCCCGTTATTCACATCCTGATGAATCAACCGGATCAGTTCATTTTTTTCCTCTAAAAACAATGCATCCACAACATCATCATGCAAGATTACGGCTTTGGCTCTTTCAATATCACTTTCCACATATGCATTAATACTCTGGATTACCATATCTGTTGTTTCTGTTGCCATTTTCTTCAAGCAGTCCAGATTATTAATCTGTGGACATTCTGATAAATAAATGACCAATTCTCCAATATCCGAAGCATGGTCACCGATTCGCTCCAAATCAGTAATCATCTTTAATGCTGCGGAAATAAAACGAAGATCCTTTGCTACCGGCTGTTGACAAAGCAGCAGCTTTAAACATAACCGTTCAATTTCCTTTTCCATTTCATCAATTTCCTCATCATAGGAAATAGTTTCCTTGGCTTTTTTTACATCCTGACTATTTAATGCATTGATTGCCAATTCAATGGCATGCTCTACCATCTGTCCCATTTGAACCAAAAGGTCATTCAATTGTTTTAACTGATGCATATATCGTTCTCTCATCACTCTATCCTCCATTCCTGACAATTCTTAATCCGATCCATCATCCAAAACGTCCTGTAATATAATCTTCCGTTCTGCTGTCCTTTGGATTACTGAAGATGGAATCTGTATCACCGGCTTCAACGATTTCACCCAAAAGGAAAAATACCGTTGTATCTGAAATACGTGCTGCCTGCTGCATGTTGTGGGTTACCATAATAATGGTGTACTTATCCTTTAAATCAATTGCCAGATCCTCAATCTTTGATGTGGAAATGGGATCTAATGCAGATGTTGGTTCATCCATTAGTATGATTTCGGGTTCCACTGCCAACGCTCTTGCAATACATAATCTCTGCTGCTGTCCGCCGGAAAGACCTAATGCACTTTTTTTCAATCGATCCTTCAATTCATCCCAAATTGCTGCCTGACGCAGGGATTTTTCCACAATCGCATCCAGTTCATCCTTTTTATGGATTCCATGGGTTCTCGGACCAAATGCAATATTGTCATAGACACTCATTGGGAATGGGTTTGGCTTTTGAAAAACCATACCGACTCTCTTACGAAGCATATTTACATCCATATCACCGTAAATATTTTCCCCATCTAACCGGACGTCACCGGTAATCCTGCAACCCTCCACCATATCATTCATGCGGTTTAAGGACTTTAAAAAAGTACTCTTTCCACAACCGGAAGGTCCGATAAATGCGGTTACTTCATTTTCATGCATATTTAAATTTATATTTTTTAATGCGTGAAAATCATCATAATAAAGGTCTAAGCCCTTTACTGTCATTTTATCTTCCATTGTTCTACCTCTTTTCTATCTATTTTTATGCATTTACGCCTGATAATTTCTTTGCCAGCTTATTGGAAATAAAGTTAACAAAAATAACCAAAATCAATAAAATTACTGCGGTTGCATATGCCTTATCTTCATGTAAGCCTTCATTTGCCAACATCCACATGTGCAGTGCTATGGTTCTTCCTGATTCCATTAAAGAACCCGGAAGCTTCGCAACGGTTCCCGATGTATAAATCAATGCTGCCGTCTCACCTACGATACGACCGATTGCCAAAATCACGCCGGATAAAATTCCCGGAATCGCCGGTGGCAATACAATCTTGATTACGGTTCTTAATCTTCCTGCACCTAATCCAAAGCTTGCCTCCCGGTAAGAATCCGGTACTGCCTGCAATGCCTCCTCTGTGGTACGCATAATTACCGGTAATACCATGATTGCCAGTGTAAAGGCACCTGCAAGAATAGACTGTCCCCAGCTTAATGCATTTACAAAGAACAACAGACCAAACAAACCATATACAATGGACGGAATTCCCTGTAAGGTTTCCGTTGTAATCCGGACAACCTTTACAACCTTACTTCCTCTCTTTGCATACTCCACTGTGTAAATTGCCGCTCCAATACCAACCGGTACTACAATCAATAACGTAACCACTGCCATCAAAATCGTATTTAACACAGATGGAATGACCGAAACATTATCTGAGTTATAAGTCCATGAGAAGAAATCCAAAGATAAATGAGGAATTCCTTTTATCAAAATGTATCCGATGATAAATAACAGCATTCCAAATGTTACAGCCGCTGCCGCATATACAAAAAAAGACAGAAGGGAAGCTTCAACCTTAGACTTTTTATTCATACTAGGACTCCTTTCTTTTCAACAGAGAAAAACATAAATTAATGATCAGGATAAAGATAAACAACACCATACCCGTTGCAATTAATGCCTCTCTATGTAAACCGGTTGCATATCCCATCTCGATTACGATGTTTGCAGTCATGGTACGGATTCCGTCAAATGCACTTTCCGGCATTCTTGCCTGATTACCGGCTACCATAATAACTGCCATAGTCTCTCCGATGGCACGGCCAACACCAAGAATAACTCCTGCCAGAATACCTGATTTTGCAGCCGGTACCATAATACGGAACACACTTCTTTGATGGGTTGCACCTAATGCACGGGCTCCCTCGTAATAGGTTTCACTGACTGCCCGGATAGATGATTCACTGACACTGACAATGGTCGGCAATATCATAATTCCAAGCAAAACCGATGCTGTTAAAATACAGCAGCCATTTGTGTTAATTCCAAATGTATCCCGAAATGTACGGACTAAGGGAACCAATATGACCAGACCGAAAAATCCATATACAACAGAAGGAATTCCTGCCATCAGATCAGATGATGTCTTTAATATGCCATACATTTTCTTCGGACAAAATCTTGCCATAAATACCGCTGTAAAAATTCCAACGGGAACACCTACTAAAATGGCACCAAAGGTAATCACAATACTTCCGCATATCATCGGAAGAATTCCAAAGGATGGATTTCCGTTAGTAGGTGCCCATGTTGTGCCAAATAAAAATTCCTTTACACCTATTTTTTGTATTGCCGGAATTCCGTTGGCAAATAAAAATACACAAATCAGTAAAATCGCCAGAATAGAAAGGAGCGCTGTAAGGGTAAATACTCCCCTTGCAGCAGCTTCTTTTCCTCTATTGAAGCGTATTTTGTTTTCTTCACTGATTCCTTTTTTCTCTTTCACTTTTTGTTTGGGAATCACAACTGTCCGCTCCATAGTATTCACTCTCCTTAGTTAAGGCTCCAATCAGTAATTTCACCTACATAAATCTGTTTAATCTGGTCTAATGATAAATCAGATACTTCATTTTCAGTGTTAACAATTACTGCAATTCCGTCTAATGCAATGGCTGTAGCTGTTAATTTAGCAGCTTCATCATCCGATAATTCGCGGGATGCCATACCGATATCACAAGTTCCTTCCATAGCGGATGTCATACCTGTTGTAGAATCGCTCTGCTGAACCTCGACTGTAACATTTGGGTTAATCTTCTGATATGCTTCTGCTAATTTCTCCATGACAGGAGTAACAGAAGAGGAACCTGCAACAACAACTTTTCCGGATGCATCATTTGACTCAAAAGCCTCTGCTGATTCATTGATCTTGATGTACTTATTATCTTCTACAATCTGCTGACCCTCTGTACTCATGATGAAATCATAGAAATCCTGTGCTGCATCTGAAAGAGCCTCATCCTTTGAGTAAGCAATATTGAATGGTCTTGAAATTGCATATGTACCGTTCTTTACATTTTCTGTTGTCGCATCTACACCATCTACCTTTACAGCCTTTACGGTATCGTTTAAAGCACCCATTGATACATAACCGATTGCATTGGTATCTCCTGCAACATTGTTTAATACAACATCTGTACTGTTTGCAATTACTGCATTTGTTGTTGTATTATCTACCTTATTTCCATCTGCATCCTTTTCCTCAACCTTTGTAAGCTCAACGAATGCACCTCTTGTTCCAGAACCGTCCTCACGGCTGATTACGGAAATACTTCCGCTTGCTCCACCTGCTGCAGTGGTGTTGCCACTATCTGCAGTTGTTCCGGCATTAGAACCACAACCTGTCATCAAACCTACAAGCATCATGCCTGCAATTACAATACTACCTGTCTTCTTCATAAATTTTTTCATTTTCATTACCTCTCTTTTTTTATTTCCGTTGACAGATTGTAGTTTAGTTGTGCTACGTAAAATCTACTATCCTGTTATCGTAAAGATTTTGTAAATTAAGCGTAAAAAAAGACGCCTCCTAAGCGTCCTTTTTAAACAGATATAAAATACGAACCATGAAGCACCGATATCCCTTTTCCCGATAAAAACACCATCACCCTTTTACTGAAAGCCATCGTTTTTCTTCACATGGGAACCGATAATTTCCGATACGTCACTGATGGAAACAAATGCAGAAACATCCTCAGACTGCACGATGTTCTTTAATTCATTTACCTCAAATCTTGTAATTACACAATACAATACCGTCTTTTTCCCACTGACCAATCCGGTTCCGTCTATCATGGTTACGGTTCTTCCAAGCATTTGATAGATTAATTTACTGACCTTATCCGCATCATCCGTAATAATCATAGCAGCCTTCGCCTGATCGATTCCATTTTCGATCATATCAATAATTTTTGAGGTAATAAAATAGGTCAACAGACTGTACATTGCCCGGTCCCAGCCAAACAAGGTTGCGGCAATCATGTAAATTACGATATTAAAAAGAAGAACGGTCTGCCCTACAGAAAATCCATATCTTTTGTTTAACAAAATGGCAATGGTCTCCGTTCCGTCTAAGCATCCGCCAAACCGGATTACAAGTCCAACACCGATTCCGAGAATTACACCTCCAAAGCAGACTGCCAGGAGATACTCCTCCGTTGCATTTACAAAGCTTTCAAATATCTCCAAAAAAACAGAAAAAACCAACATTCCATACCCACTTTTTGCGATGAATATGTGTCCCAGCCGATATGCTCCAATCATTAGAAACGGAAGATTTAATACCATAGTAAGCAAACCTAATTTGAATCCGGTCAAATGATTGACGATCATACTGATACCTACGATTCCACCATCTAAAATCGTACAGGGAACTAAAAATTCCTCAATGGAAAATGCGGCGATTACAGCTCCCAATGTAATCATTGCAAATTCAAATAAAATTCTAAATACCTTGTTTTTCATGGAGACTCCTTTCCAAATATAAGATAGTTTTTCTATAATCCACACAGATTATATAACGTCAACATCATATCATAATATACGCAGTATATAATGTATAATCATTATAATATGTTTATTATGTCATAAGTTGTCTCCATATGCAAGAAAAACCGCAATGAAAGCGGTTTATAGTGAAGTTACCTATGAAAAAAGAATTATCAGAGTTTGTATTTCTGCTTGGAATATCAGTAATAGGATTAATCTCTATGAACATGACCGGTCAGAGAATCCGTGCCATGGGAGTATTTATCCGGACTATAAAAACAATAGAATAATTATATGAAAAAACAGCTTTCGAAAGCAGATGATGGATTCCTTACAAGGACATCTGCTTCCGTCGGTACTTAATAAGTGCGTAGCACGAATTTAGTACCGCTACGAGAAGCAGACAGTGGGAACGGTCCTTGTAAGGAATCCATCACTGCGAAAGAAAGCGTCCGGCTAAGAATCATAGGAAGGGAGCATCCCAAACTTATTTCTTTGTTCCAATGAAAACAAGTCCTGTCTGCATATCCTCCGGAGTAATCGCGTATACATTACCATTTGGATTAAAATATAAATTTTCCAAATCTTTTTCATTTACAATCCAAGCCATATTGACCTGAATACTTTCTCCCGGCTTTAAAGATGAAATATAATTTCCTCCGTTACCGTAATCTTCTTTTAAGCTGTAATATGTCATTTCACCTACATGAGCTACACCATCCGCAACGATACGGTCATACCCGTCTCCGGACTGATCATATTCATCATATAAATAGTAGTTACCGTTTTCCCGATCTAACAGCTCCAAAGAACCAATGTATAAAATATGCTTCAATTCCGTATCGGAATTGTTGGTATAAGTAACAGTTGCATACACAAGCTTCTGGTTCTCATCTTTTTTGCGAAGCACCTTATCGATTGTATTGACACCGTCACCGGATATCACGTAAGATAGCTGATTCTTTACAAGACTACCGTCTGCTGCCACTGCATCACGCCACTCCTCCGGAATTTTATCACTGTCCAAAAGCTGTAAATCATCTGCAATCTTTACATCATCCACCTGAACCGATACCTTGTCGGTAAAGAAATCATTTCCATTTGCATCCTCACTCCATGTTTGGAAGGAAATGCTCTCACCCGGCTTATGAATCGGAAGCTTATCCTCAGCTACCACTCTCACAGAATCATCCTCTACTGTTTCTGTTTCCGGATTGACCTCCTCGCTCCATGTATACATATCCGCTGTTTTGACCATCGCATCGGTTTCATTGATTTCAAGATTGGAAACAAATTTTACAGCATCCTCCTTTGATACATCATTACCAATATAGACGGTAATCACACGATACTCCTTCGGACATAATAAATAGATTCTCTGGTTAAAGGATGGTCCATTCCCCAAATCATTGTATTTTAAATATACGCCATCATACTCTCCAAAGGTCATCTCTTCACTTTCCACTACATTTTTATCCTGCAAAACGGCGCTCAGACCTTCCTGATCCAACAGAGCGGAGAAAATGGAGAAGCCACCTCTGCTTGGTGCTTCTTCGCTGCTCCATTTCCACTCCTCTGTCATCACATAACCATTCGGGAGAAAATTTGCCTTAAACTCGATATCAGGAATCTCCTCCGGCAGATTAACCGTCTTGGCCGATTGGGATTTTGAAGCTGTATCATCCTCATAGGCTGATTCAATTCCTGTTTTCACACTGTAAGTACCTTCCTGTTTGCTATACATATGATATAGCTTTGTTCCTGCATATACAACAGATGATGAAGCACATGCACACACCAGAACAACTGCTGCTACCTTTGACAGGCTCCATTTCTTATTTGTTTTTTCTTCCATAACCGATACCTCACTTATCTGTTTCTCTACTTCCTCACAAATCATTTTATGAATAAAATCCGGTGTCTTAGGTAATTCATTTTTTAAATCTTCTAATCTCATGTCCATGCCTCCTCATATTGGATTGCAAGCTTTAACTTTTTTCTTGCCCTTGCCAGTCTTTTTTGTACCGCTCCTTCTGATATTTCCAAAATATGTGCAATCTCTCTTACACTGAAATCTTCCATGTAGTATAGAATAATCGGAATTCGAAGCTCCTCTTTCAAATGACCGATAGCATAATAAAGTTCGCTATAGTCACGTCTGTCTTCTTTTTCGTCAGGCAATTCCATCTCTAATTCATCAAAGGAAACCATACGGCTTTCTTTTCTTTTAATGTTATAGCACTCATTAATCAAAATCCGAATCAGCCACGTTTTTGCATACTTTGGATTTTTGATGGATTTATATTTGGAAAATGCTTTTACAATGGTTTCCTGAATCGCATCTCCACAATCCTGATCCTTTGGCAAAATGGTTCGTGCTGTTGCGTATAGTTGCTGTTCTGATGAGAGAATCAACTGTCCAAGCTGTTCCTTCGTCATTTGCTGCCTCCTTATCTACACCGGCCGGTATCTTTTTATTTACACTAATTAGACGTTTTCAAAAACAAAATATCCCCATTTGTTAAAAGTTTTTTTAAGTTTATAAAAAAAGACCATTGTACCTATATACCGTACAATGATCCTTTCCCTACTTATATGAATACTGTTATTTTCTTTGTTCCGGATGTCAGTCCACCATATATCAAAATATGAGAAAATCCACTCAAGGAATTCACAAGAAAATTAATCATTTATGCAAGGCCCTCCGAATCAGAGGCCATAGCCATAGTATCCTCTACCGATACAATCTCCGGTCCGTCCACATAGACATCCTGTCCATCTGCTGCTTCCATTGCATCTACCCGTTCTCTCTTTTCTTCGTCCTCCCAAAGAGAATCATGCTTTTCTTTATTTTGATTTCTCATTCTGGCAATCATCTGGGCACTTTTTGCCATTTGGTACATATCCTTATCATATTCCATTACCTTTTTTTCATCACTGGAGGGAACGGTATCACCCTTTGTCATTCTACGAACAACTTCCATAATCTTCCGCAAATCTTCAAAGCCTTCTTTTTCTGCCTCTGCGTTTTCTTTTGTGGTAATGGAATCAAACTTTGCGTTCCACTGCTCCATAATCTGATCCATATAATTTTGGTACTCCTCCTGTTTTTGAGCCACCGCATTATAGGTCAGTTCTAAGGTTACGGATTCCTTTTCATATACAGAAGCGCCGTTTGGCGTATTTTTAATTTTCTCCTGTAATTCCTCTTTTTGCTTTGAAAGCTTATTTTTTTGTATATTGTAAGACGTCAGCTGTGCACTGTATGCCTTACGTGCCTCTCCCACTGTCATGACCATTCCTCCCTGAATCTACCTGTCAAACTCCATTTTTCAGTATGTAATTACCGGTTTTTAAAATTCGGTATATTAGATATGTCGGCTATCAGCCTGCTTATGTTTATACCAACCACTTACACCATAACAATCCCTTCAAATAATCCCGAAAAGTGATAATATGCTTTTGTCTTTAACTGATTATTCTCCATATCCATTGGGATTATTGCGCTGCCATCTCCATGAATCCTCACACATCTCTTCGATTCCATACCTTGCTTCCCAGCCAAGCTCCTTCTTCGCTAATGCCGCATCAGAATAATAAGATGCAATATCTCCGGCGCGCCGTGGTTTAATCTCGTAAGGAATATCCTTTCCACATGCCTTGCCAAAGGCTTGAATAACATCTAATACACTATATCCCTTACCGGTTCCCAAATTATAAATCTTTACTCCCGGATTTTCTTCTATCTTACGAATGGCAGCCACATGACCGAGAGCTAAGTCCACAACATGAATATAGTCCCTTACTCCTGTTCCGTCAGGAGTATCATAATCATTACCGAATACACCGACACAAGGCAGCTTACCAATGGCAACCTGAGCCACATAAGGTAACAAATTATTGGGAATTCCCTTTGGATCCTCACCGATCAGCCCGCTTTTATGAGCTCCGATAGGATTAAAATAACGAAGCAATATAACATTCCAGGAAGGATCTGCAGTATGAATATCCGTTAAGATCTGCTCGACCATATGCTTTGTCCATCCATAAGGATTCGTACACACACCTTTTGGACATTCCTCTGTAATCGGAACAAATTCCGGATTCCCATAAACGGTGGCACTAGAAGAGAAAATGATATTCTTCACGCCGTGTTCCTTCATGGCATCACATAAGGTTAGTGTTCCCGTAATATTATTCTGATAATATAACAAAGGCTTTTGAACCGATTCACCAACCGCCTTTAAACCGGCAAAATGAATAACACAGGAAATATCTGTTTCTTTGTCAAATATTTCATTCATAGCTTCTTTATCTGTAACATCTGCTTTATAAAAGGTTAATTTCTTGCCGGTGATTTTCCTTACCCTGTCTAATGCTTTTTCACTGGCATTATTTAAATTATCAACTACCACTACATCATAGCCGGTATTCAATAATTCCACACAGGTATGACTTCCAATATATCCGGCTCCGCCGGTAACCAAAATCTTCACTATGGTTCTCCCTTCTGTCTCCTCTAAATATATGCTTTTCCATAACTATATAACAATTCTGTAATGTTTAAACGTCTGCAAGCCAAAATTACATTCTCATCTATATTAACACAATATTACAGCTTTGTACCATAAAAAAATCTCCCTATGCAACACTGCATAAGGAGATTCTTCATCTATCTTTACTTTGATGCTTCGTAATCCTTAACTGTAGAATAGATAACATTATTAGATGCCTGACTTGCATCCATAACATTAATCCATGTCTTACCCTGATTTAATACGATTTCATCACCGTTTTTGTCATAATAGTGGGTAACACCACCACCACCATTACACTTCCATGTAACATCGATTACTTTTCCGTTGGTTATGTATTTTCCGTTACCGGTACCTTCAAAGCCTACACTGACACGATCATGATTCTGTTCATCATAATATGCCTGTACACTACATTCCTGAATGATCACATTCTTAACAGCTAACTGTGTCTCGGTCTTGCCATCCATCTGCTCGCTGCCAAATTCATAACGGTAATATAAACCGTCTTCTTCGTTATATACGAACCAAGGCTTGTTATCCGACTGATATACTTTAACAACCGCACAATCGTCACCGTCTAACTGAATCTCTTCTTTGTCATTCTTGTTAAACTTAAAGTAGCCTTCAAAATCATCGGAATAAGTTGTGCGATATCCTTTATCAGAGATTGCGCTTTGAATCTTATCGGAATCCGCATATAAATTATGAGGAGCGGAACGGCTGTCATCACGGAAAAATCCACCGGCACCGATTCTCTCATCCAGATTATCAATCAAACCCGGATCCAATAAATTCTGATAAGTCTCTACAGAACCGCCACAATGAGCCAAAATTGCGTCAAAGGCTAAAGCCGCATATACAAAGTAAGGTCTTGTACTTCTGATATTACCAATGGTTCCTAATCCGGATACATCATTATATAACGCCATAATACGGGTAATTCCACCCTCTTCAGGTGCTTCATAATAAATATCTGCATTACTTGAATTGTAAGAAGGAACCGATGCTGAAGTATTCTCTATCATAAATGCTACAGGTCTCTGATTTGCAATATCTTCATCCACCCATTCACCGGTCAAAAGACTTCTTGCCATACCTTCCGGAGCAACCTCCTCCGCTTCTGTTGTTACTTCCTGTGTTGTTTTTTCTTCTGTTGTAGCCACTTCCGACTCTTCTTTCTTTCCACATCCGGCTGTACCGAACATCAAAGAGCTGACCATGACCGCACTCAAAAGAACGGATACGATTTTTTTCTTCATGTTATCTCCTTTCCCTGACTATGTAACAGTAGGCATTGTACGACATCTTTTCCTCTAAAGCCTGCACAAGCTTAGCTGCAAGAGCCTGCTTATATAGCATATTAAATTTGTACAGATCTGTAGATTCAAACGTGTTCTGCAACTGCCCATAATAGTTTACATAAGAAATCTCGTATAATTACCGTACCATTCTACCAAATCACGCAGACAAAAGCAACACC
This sequence comes from uncultured Lachnospiraceae bacterium, assembly GCA_934294885.1. GTDB lineage: Bacteria > Bacillota > Clostridia > Lachnospirales > Lachnospiraceae > CAG-590. The sequence goes on from CAKRAK010000001.1 coordinate 145,482, forward strand.
CATATCCATAAGTTTTTCTTACGAATATGGGTGTATTTCATTTGCTGATATTACAGAATTGGAAATGATTAATTATTTTTTTATTTTTATATTCTTTGTTGCACTCCATGGACTGTAATATTTTTTACCATTCATAATCTTATAACCTTTTACTCTGACATAATAGGTCTTTCCCTTTGTCAAACCGGTTATCTTTCTTGTTACAACACTGTTAGGCTTAACTGTAACCGTAGCAGCCTTGCTGAAATTAGCAGAGGTACTGTACTGGAGCATATATCCGGATGCAGCGCTGTTCTTAGACCATTTAACCGTCATGGTTTTTGCCGCATAATTTGTCAGACTGTTAATCCTTGGAGCGACAATATATCCGGTTACGGTATCCTTTGAATAAGCACCTCTGTAAGTAACATTGGATACTGTCTTATATGCAACAATCTTATATTGATACTTACTGCCGTTATAAACCTTCTGGTCAAGATATGTTTTTCCCTTTACGGTTGCAATTTTACCGTAGGCTTTTCCGTTCGCACTTCTGTAAACATAATAGCCGGTTGCACCAGAGGTTGTATTCCATGTAAGCTTCACACCGGATGCTACAATGTAAGTATTTGGTGCAGCCACTGCTGCCAAATGATAAATGGTTCTTGTATTAGAAGTACCACTCTTACATACGGAGCTTCCAACAGTCTTATATGCGTAAACTCTGTATTGGTATTTTGCACCCTTTCCTGTTGCTGTTGTATCTTTATAACTTACAACAGATGCACCCTTTACGCTGGCAATCTTCTTATAGCCGTTTCCGTTTGTACTTCGATAAATCTGATATCCGGTAACTCCGGAAACTTCATTCCAATTAACCGTTACACCATTACTGATATTCGATAAGCGTGTAATCTTTGGTGCCGCAATATGAAGGAGCGATGCAGATGCAGCACTGTACTCACCCTGACTACATCCATATCCACAGATACGGTAAGAATAGTTTTTACCGTTTGTTACCGTCTTATCCGTATAGGCTGTTGCAGTTACATCTTCAATTTTGGCAATCTGTGTCCATGAGGAATTATTTTCTTTTCTCTGTAAAATATAATAATTCACACCGTCAACACGATTCCACTTAACAGATACTCCCGCATTCACATTTGTAACAGATGCAATCACCGGTTTCTCCGGCTTATCAATTACCCATTTTGCATATACGGTCACATTTCCGTTGGTTTCAACACTGACAGCATCTACCGGCTTTTTCATTTCCTGATCCAGGAACCAGCCGTAGAATACATAATTTGTTCTGGTAATGTTATCCGGAAGCTTATAATTTCCGTCATCAACTGTGTAAGTTGTTTTGTAGTCATCACTTGTAAACTTACCACCGTTACATTCATAGGTGATGGTGTAGGTCTTTGCAACCCATTTGATATGAATCTCAATCGCATCACCATCTACCTCAAATTTACCATCCTTAAGCTCTGTATCATCTTTGTAAAATACAGCTGTCTTATATGGATTTGCCTTAACCCATTCCTTAACCTTTGCAATTTCTGTCAAATTACAGGTTACATTCTTTTTGCTTTGGATTACGATAGAGTCCTCTCCGTTATAAATGGTAATGTTAGAAAGAAAAATCTGTTCTCCCTGATCATCCACCGGTGGCACAGAATACTCCGGATTACCGGCAATGGAAACATCATTGCCAATGGTTATCGTTCCGGTTTTTCCATCCTCCGATTCTCCAACAGAATAATCAAATCCTGTGTTTCCCGACGGTCTTGTTGTTTCTACGGTTCCGCCTCGTAAGGTAATATCACCCGCTGCCTCTACAACAGAAGCATCTGTTTCTGTTACCTCTAAGGATACATCTCCGCCGGAAATGTCTATATTGGTACCCGAAATAGCTGCTCCTCCTGAATTTACGCGGACAACGGTATCTGCTCCACCTATGGAAACATCCGAAGCTGTAATACCTATTCCGTTAGCTGATACAGAAAGATTACCACCTGTTATCTCAAAATCCGAAGCATAGATACCATCATCGGAATCGGAAATTACGGTAATATTGCCTCCGTTTATGGTTAATTTACCATTACCTGATACGGCTGCATCACTGCCACCAGATATGGTAACGGCACCATCTGCACTTCCCTCTGCTATTACAAGAGAACTGTCATTATCAAGAGTTATTCCGTTTTTAATCTCATTCTTACTCTTTACGGATATCGTTGCCGAACCACTTACTGTTACATCACTTAATACAACGTCCGACAAAATGGTATCACATCCATCGTTAATGATGAGAGATACATTGGTATTCTCCCCTGAAATTACATAATGCTTACCATCCTTGGTCACAATGGTAATCTTTTCGTTATCCATTACAACATCAAAATTGGTATCTGCACTACCATTTTCAATCCGCTCTGCCATTTTCTTCAAATAGTCACAATCAACACCGGTAATCTTACTGATATCAATTAAATAATTACCATCCGCATCTTTTATCTTATCAGAAGAAAACAGGGTAAATGTTGTTATTGTATCAGGAGAAATCTCACTGACACTTGCATCCTCTGTCTCTGCAAGTCTTGCATAAATTGTGTAATCCGTTCCATCCTTTAATCCGTCAAAGGTATAAACATCATTGGTTCCCTGAACCCATATCTTTTGATCTACCGATAATTCCAGCGTTCCTGTTGACTGCGTCTCTGCCTTTACCTTGATCTGACTGCTGGTTTGCGAAGTCACATTATAAGTTACAGCCGGTGCCTCCTGAGCTGCTTTACCCACTGTAACAGCAACCTTCTTTGTAAGAGTTCCGATTGTAGCGGTTACAACTGCAGAACCTGCTTTCAAACCTGTAATGCTGACAGAAGAACCAATTGTCTCATCAAGAGAAATCACATCTGCTTTATCTACTGACCATTTTACTTCATAATCATCAGCCGGATCAGGTGTTACTGTGGCAACAGCAATCTTCTCTGTTCCACCGACCGATAAGCTTACGGTATCCTTATCCAAAGTAAAGCTCTCTACCGGATGTACTACCTTTACCTGACAGGTTGCTTTGATCTCAGGATTTTCCGTAGATGCGACCGTAATGACCGCTGTACCTGATTTGCTTCCTGATACAATATTCAAAGTGGAATCCTTAATGGTTGCCGTTGCAACATCCTCGTCATCCGATGATACAGAAAGCTTACTCTTGTCTGCCTTTGCAGGTGTAACTGTAATCGTTGCTGCTGCCTTCTTACCGGTTCCGCTTAAGGAAGCTGATTTCTTGCTTAATGTAACCGACTCAATGGCAACCTCACCCTCTGAAGGAGTATCTCCACCGGAAGAACCGCCTGTATATGCTGATGGTCTCTGTGGTGCATTGCTTCCACCAAAGAAATCCGGTAATATGGTCTGCTCTGTAAAGCCTTCCTCTGTCGAATCCTTATTCAATAAGTATAATGCAGCCGCTGCACCTACCATTCCCGCATTGTAATCCAATGTTACCTCGTTGGAAACAGCATCATTTACCGCATCCTTGTAGGTAGAAAAATCAGAAGAAGTAGGTCCTCCAACCAATGCACCGTACAAGGTATATTTCTGTGCTGCATTGGAATTAAATCCGCCATCCCAGCCAGAATATCCGGATGCTGCTCTGTGGTGAGGCTTTGTTGGGGATGCATTGTTGTATCCACACACAAGATTAATCTTACGGGAATTGTTACCAAGAATGGTACTCATCTGGTATTTTGCCCAGTTTGCATAAGTATCTACTCCATTCAGCTTATCATATAACAAAGCACTAAACTGTACATTACAGTTAATTCTGGCAGTTCCCCAATAGTCATTTCCTGCATAGTAAGATGACATAGAAGAGCCTGCCTGGGAAGAAAGCCAGTTTTGAATGGTATTTAATTCCGAACTGTTCTTTGAAGGTGCATAATAAGATGCAAACTGATAAAGATCACACCAGCCATTTGGCTTTTGCAGATTGGATGCATTCTTATTATTGCTGTTATAATCTGATGCGTAGGTACTGTCATTTGTTATCTTATAAAGCATTGCTGCTGCAAGACAATACTCATCCTCCCATGTGCCGGATGCGTAGAAAGAACCACTGGTATCTGTGGCACCGGTCTGCTTTCCGTTCTTCTTTGCCATGGCAAATAATGCCTTTGCATATTTTAAATCTTCTTCATTTCCAAAATTTAAGTAGTTAATAGCTAAGGCTGCTGCTGCACCTGCTACATATTCGGTTGCAGGATTTGATGAGGTTGCCACAAGACTGTAAGTACGATTGGTCTTTGACTGATCCTCAACCTCCGGAGCTACCCAGCTTTCATGATCCTTCTGACCACAACCTATCTGATAACAGAAGGCTTCCGCAGTTGTGTCCGTAGAATCTAAAACGGTACAGCTCTTTAAGTATGTACAATAATAATCTACAATTTTCTTTAAATGTTCCTTTTGTCCAAGCTCGTCATAAGCCTGTCCAAATTCCAGATAACTGATACCAAGGGTAATAAACGCTTCATTTGCAGGCATTCCAAACTTTACATGATCTCCTGCATCATGGAAGCCTCCGGCTGCCTTGTACTGCTTTCCGTTATAGGTAAAATAATCATTTACATGGCAGTCACCTCTCCAGCCACCTAATTCAGAAGAATATAAAGAGGTCTCGCTTACCTGATCACCACACATATTGGCATCATAAAAATAAAGTGACAGCTGTAATAATTTTGCAAAATTATAATTGGTACTGGCGTCAATGGTTCCGATATTACTTCCGTCAAATCCGGAATCACCGCCGGAGCTGCCGGAATCACCGCTGCCCGCCGAACCGCTGCTTGCACCATCATAATAAGTCAGGGTATATACTGCACCTGCCAATGCAGCTTCCGGTATTGCAAAGCCGGCACCCGTATTCTTTTCTTCCCCCGCCTGAACGGTCATATTATCCCAGGTCTCCCCGGACTCATTGGTTCCGCTATAGGTTGCAAAGGAAATTACATTGTCGGATAACTCTGCACCATTATATCCATAACCCCAATATGGTGTGTTTGCCAACTGAATCGTTACCTTCCAGTCACTGATATCGGTTGACTTGTTATTCACAATATGAAGCTGGTATTCTGAAATATCCTGTTCCGGCCAGTTACCATCCTCATTTGACTTGGCAGGAATATCCTTTACCTTTTCCAATACAACGTAAACATCGTTGGACTGGTTATCGGCAGCATTCACTGTAATCGGTGTCCGCTCCTCTGCCTGCACATTTTTCTTTGGCACTACAATCAGACTCATGATCATGGCAAACACCATAACGTATGAGATTGCAGCCAATCTTACTCTTTTTTGTTTCATACATCCTCCTCCATTTTTCATTTTTTTCGGTACACGCTACCTATTCATAATTTTAACAAATTTTCTGACAAATAGAAATCCTTTTCTTTCATTTTCATAAGAAAAACAGCCATTCCAAAAGGAATGACTGTTTTATGTAAACCATTTTATTTTTTAATCCATTTTGCATATACGGTTTTGTTACCGGTAGAGCCTTTTTTCACCTGATAAGTTCTCTTTGTACATGCTTTATCCGTATACCAGCCGGCAAAACGATAACCGCTTCTGGTTGGATTCTGATAAGCTATGGTAGCCGTATAAATCGTATAGGTTGTGGGATTCTTACGATTGTTCTTACCACCGTTTAATACGTAGGTAATCTTATATCGGTTAAGCGTCCATTTTGCATATACGGTTTTGTTACCAACAGAACCTTTCTTCACCTGATAGGTTCTCTTTGTACATGCCTTGTCCGAATACCAGCCTAAGAATCGATATCCCTTTCTGGTTGCCGGCTTGTAAGAAAAATGATTGGTTGTAACGGTATAAGTAAGCGGGTTATATTGATTATTATATCCGCCGTTCAATACATAAGTAACCTTATACCTTGTAGCTGTCCACTTTGCATACAAAGTCTTCTTACCGGTACTTCCATTTTCAATATAACGGACTCTGTTCTTAAAATCAGAATCTGAATACCAGCCCCCAAAGGTATATCCTCTCTTTGATGGATAACGCAATGTAATGGTATCTGTCTCACAGGTATAGGTTGACGGATTTTCCACATTATTTTTTCCGCCATTTAAATAATATGTAATACTGTAAGCAGCGGCTTCCCATCGTGCCGTTAATGTAATGGTCTTAACAGGAGTACCCATTGAAAGCTTCATCAAATCATCCTCATCCTGATACAGGTTACCATCGGAACCCTTCCAGCCTAAGAATGTATATCCGGTCTTTTTATAGGTATTTGCCGGAAGCTTCATTCCCTCCTTGTAGGGACCTTCTATCTCTTTCATGGTACCGGAGGTTGCTCCGTTTCCATTGAATTTTACATGATACTGATAAGCTTCCCATTTGGCATATAAATGAATCTGTCCATCTTCCCCGATTGCCTCATCTAAATTGGCAAGGGTGAGAGCATCAACCGGTTTCTCATGTGCTTCATCCAGATACCAGCCTCCAAAAATGAATCCGGTCTTTGACGCAGGTGCAAGAACCATACCTTCCTCCGGCATAAGCTCCGGATTATCTTCATGATTCCGTCCTTCCTCTAAATGATAAACCACAGTAACACCCTTCCACTGCCACTGAGCATAAAGGATAATGGTCTCATTGGTTCCATACGCCTCTGTACCTTGAACCACATCAAAGGCCTTAGCTCCGTCTGGGAAGGAAACACCACTACCATCCGGTTTGCTGTTCCATCCCGTAAACTCAAATCCGGTTCTTTGATAAGTATTCAAAGGTAAAGATACATCACTTACGGATGTAATATTCTCCAATCCATCCATTGGATCTGATATACTGCTGTTTCCATCCAATACAATGGTTCTTGTCTGTTCCGTCCACACCGCATATAAGGTCACAGTTCCCTGATTCTCTTCTACCAGATCAATGAGTTTCCGAATATCATCCTCCGGTAAAAAGGCATCACCTGTACCATCTGCCTTCGTGTTCCATCCCGTAAGCTCATAATGCTCCTTTTCAAATGCAGCAGGTGCGATATTTCCACCCTCTAAATAACTTAAATCTGTCTGTGGATCCATTGTTCCCGATTCTGCGCCATTTCCATCAAAGGAAATCACAAAAGTCAACTCCGGTTCCACGGAAACATCCCCTTGCACTTCTCCGCATCGTGAGCATACACTACCGGCTCCATGACCTTTTTCTCTGTAGGTTGCCGGCTTTGCATCCGTCAACCGGAAGTCATGTCCCAAAGACGGAATTTCTTTTTCTTCTGATGTCTCACAAGCCTTACAGGTCCGTTTTTTCAAACCGGTTGTCAGACATCCCGGTTCAACATCAACATACCAGTCTCCATAATCATGCTCCAGTAGCGGAAGCTCTTCAACCTCAAATGCCGTACAACCCTCTGTCTGGCAATCCCGTTGTCTGATTCCTTTATTGCTGCAGGTTGCCGGTGTTACGATATACCAGTCACCGTAATTATGCTCCTTTAACGGCATAACATCCGATTCGTATGCCCCGCATAATTCACAATACCGACGCAATTCCCCTACAGAATAACAGGTTGATTCTTTGTAAACTTCCCAGGAACCATATACATGTGCGCTTTCCTTCCACTTTGCATATAACGTAATATCTTCACATTCTCCTGCTTTCAGGGTTTTAATCTCTGTTGTGAAATCCGGATCCGTATACCAGCCCTCAAAAGTAAAATATTCTTTTGTAGGCTCTCTTAACGTAAAATCCTCCTGATTGGTAAACTCTGAAGGATTCTCCTTATGATTGGTTCCTCCATCCAACTCATAGGAAATCTTAGCAACATAGGATACGGAATGAATTACACCGGAGCTGAGCGCATTGGGATTTGATGCCACCAGATATCTTATATTTCCGTAAGCATCCACATTCATTCCATATAAATATCCCTGGGCTTGTTCTTCTGCTGACAATGTATAATACACAGAGCTTTTTCCCTCTGACATATCATACAAATAGATATTCAAACAGTCTGTATAATACAAATAATTCTTACAGCTTCCCATTCCCGAAAAATTAGAACTCCAGGTATAACCTGCCTGATCCCACACCGGCCATTTTTTGGATACGGTAGCAATCACTTTATCTGAAGTAAATGTCGCTCCGTCACAGGCGTATTGGGTTACCGATGCGGATACACTGCTGCTGTTCTTAACCATTCCATACCAGCTGCCGTTCGCATAAGCAAATCCGGTATCTACCTGATTCCAGAAATAACTGTCATAAGAAGAATCCGATGCAGCAGTACTGTCCAAGCCTCCGGTCAATACCCAATCAGAACTCTTTAAATGCGTACTGTGGGAGGTATCCCCATTCGCAAAATAATCATAGCTTTTAAGAAAATATACATGTCTGGCACGTCCGATCATATCGGAAACCGGGTCATTCCATGTAGAATCCACATAGTAATAGGTTCCGTTTACCTTCACGATATTCCATGCATGATTCAGGGATGAACTGGAAACAAACTCACAAGTCAGTCCCATTTGCTTTGCCAGCTCCATAAATGCAAGGGAATATCCGTTACAAACCGCTTCCTTCTCAACAAACACACCATAAGCGGAATATACATTATCATTCTCTGTATCTGATGCATATGCACACAAGCGGCAGAGATAATCATTAATGTATAATGCTTTTTCCATATCAGACCAGGATGCATCTGCACCACTGACTGCCTTTTGCACCGCTGCATCATAGGCTGCAATCTTATCCTTTAACCCATCCCTGTCCTGATAGTAAAACGTTAACTTCCCAACATATCCATCTGAATCATAACTCCAGCTGCAGCCGCCGGTTACATAAAAATATCTTGGATTATGATTTAAAATAGAGGAAAACAATTTGCTTTGCTTAAAATCCGTACTGGTAATCTTACAGCCAGTCAGATCACAGCTTTCCTCCAGATTATCCAATGCTTTGGTAATCCGTTCTTCTGCCAGCTTATACTGTTCATCGGATATCGTTACCGTTGATTTCCTCGTAAGCTGTTCTTCTAATAAACTTCCATCCTGCAACACGGAAAAATCAGCAGAATCTCTTTTCCAAGTCTCCGTTGCCGCAAATACATTACTGTGGATAAAACAACATATCAGCATAAAAAATGCAATGCCTGACATTATGCTCCACTTATTTTTTTTCGTTCCTCTTTTGTGAATAATCATGTCATCCCCCCTGTCTTTTATGATATATTTTATTTTACCAAAAAAATGAAGAAAAGCATACTAAAATATATAAAAAATGGCAGCCATTATGTTTTTTCATAATGACTGCCACTGTCATGAAATTCTATTATTTTTTAATCCATTTTGCATACAAGGTTCGATTACCGGTAGAACCCTTCTTAATCTGATATACCCGTTTTGTATATTTACTGTCGGAATACCAGCCAGCAAATCGATATCCGTTTCTTTTCGGATTCTTAAGGGCAACCGTAGAAGTATAAATGGTATAAGTAGTTGGGTTTTTACTGTTGTTCGTTCCACCGTTTAAAACGTATTTTACCTTATACTTTGTAAGGCTCCATTTTGCATATAATGTTTTATTACCGATGGTTCCCTTCTTAACCTGATATGTTCTTGTCTTAAAGGAAGCATCTGTATACCAGCCCTGGAACGTATATCCCTTTCTGGTCGGAGCCTTAAATGAAAAGCTTGTTGTTGTAACGGTATAAGAAGCAGGATTCTTTTTGTTATTGGTTCCTCCGTTTAATACGTATGTAAGCTTGTATTTGGTTGGAGTCCATTTTGCGTATAATTTCTTACTTCCTACACTTCCCTTTTTAATCTGTGTAATCTTTTTCTTGCAGGCTTGATCTGTATACCAGCCTCCAAATGTGTATCCTCTCTTCTTCGGATATCTTAAAGTAAACGTCTCTGTTTTATAAGTATAAGTAGATGGATTATCCACATTATTGGTTCCGCCGTTTAATACATATGTAAGCTTATAATTATATAATTTCCAGTTTGCTCTTAATGTAATAACCTGTCCGGATTCAGAAACCGCAAGTGGTGCAATCTCTGCTTCATTCTTATAGAACTTACCGTCTGAACCGTTCCAGCCTACAAAATAATATCCGGTTCTCTTATAAGTATTTGCAGGAATCTTGGTACCTTCCTTATAAGTTCCCGTAAAATCACTCATAGATCCTGATGTTGCATAATTACCTTCGAATTTCAAATGGAATTTGTTTGCTGTCCATTTTGCATATAAGCTGATGTTTCCATCCTCATTTAAAATCTCGTTGACATTCTCTGATGTAATTTCTGTTACCTTTGTTTTGTAAGCAGAATCTGCATACCAGCCTAAGAAGCTGTAACCACTTCTTACACCGGCCTTTAATGTAATGGCTTCGTTGGTAAATTCTGTCGGATTGGATGCATCATTGGTTCCGTTATTTAACTCATAGAAAATGTTAATTGCGTCTCTTCTCCACTGAGCATATAACGTAATGTGATTATCGTCACCGTAAGCCTCTACCTTTTCAATCACGGTTGCAACAGCCGTCTGATCTGCAACTGCAATTCCACTGCCGTCCATTTTACTGTTCCAGCCTACAAAGAGATAGCCCAGACGTTCATATCCATTAGCATTTAAATTACCCTTATCTGTATAATTTACCTGCTGTTCAGACATAGAACCGGATGTTGCATTATTACCTGCATAAGTAATCCGGTATGTCTTTTCTGTCCATCTTGCATATAGGGTTATATCCTGTTCTACATCGGTAATGGATGAAATCTGATTGGTATATGCTGAATCCGTGTACCAGCCGGCAAATACATAGCCCTTCTTAGCCGGATTCTCTAATGCTGCAGGCAGCTCATCCTTTTGATAGCTTGTCTTATTTGCAGCAGCATTCTCTCCACCGTCTAACACATAAGTAACATTACACTGTATTTTCTTCCACTGAGCATATAAGGTAACGCTTCCATCGTTGTCCTCAACAATAGAGATTAAATCTTCATCCTGTATATCAGCTTCATCATCAAGGAAAATTCCCGTTCCGTCGCTCTTTGTATTCCATCCGGCAAATTCATACGATGTCTTTTGGAAACCGCATTTTGTTAATTTACCGCCAACAGAATAATGTAAATCAGTCTGGGAACTCATGCTTCCTGATGTAGCACCATTTCTACTGTAATTAACCGTAAAGACTTTCGATGGAATGGAATTAGAGGCAAGCTCTGCCTGTCCACAAACAGAACATGCGCTTCCTGCTGTATGACCCTCCATACGATAGGTTGCAGCCTGTGCTTCTCCATCAACATAGTTATGTGGAAGCTTTTCGAGATTCTCCACATATGGAGTTGCAGAATATTCCCCACCGTTATATTCAAGCTTCGCAACATAAGTTATGCTTCCTGCTCTTATACAGGTTGATTCTACAATCTTAGCTGCATCGCTGTCTACGGTTTCTGTATAAATATTGTCATCCTTACATACGCTGCAGCCTAATGTAATGGTACAGGTTTTGTGATCTTCACTCCACTTTTCTCCTGTTACAATTACTTTATGTGCCAACTTAGGAAGCACCTCTGTAAATGGCTCTGCCTCATAAGTCTGTCCGCCATAGGTTAACTCTGCTGTATATACAATACTTCCTTCCTTTGCACAGGTTGCTTCATTTACTGTCTTTGTCGCAGTTACGACACCCTGATCAATCTGCTGATTACATTCACTACAGATTACCTTGTACGAACAGCTTTCATGTGTACTGTTCCATGTAAGTCCTGTTACGACACCTTTGTGAGAAGTTGTTGGTATTAATTTTGTATAAGTATCCGTAAATTCCTTCCCTTTATATTCTGCCTTGGCTGTATACAGGGTCTGACCTTCCGTTGTACAGGTAGCAGGAGATGTCTCATCTGTTACGGTTGCGGAACCGGAAGCCAATACCTGTTCACAGACACTACACCGGATAGTATAAGTACAGGTCTTGTTTTCTGTATTCCAATTAAAGGAAGCAGCCGGTGTATGTGCAATTAACGGAAGCTTAATTGTTTTGGTATCTTTATAAACTTCGTCATTATAAGTAACCATTGCTGTAGCTGTTTTGGTTCCCTCCACCGTACAGGTCGATGGTTTTACTACTTCCGAAGAAACATCTGCTGCAGCTTCCTCCAGTGTCTTACCACATACGTCACAATGAACTTTATAGGTACAGGTTTCATAATCATCTGACCATGTAAAATCAACCTTCAGTGTATGAGAAAGCATCGGGAGTATTTTTGTTTTGCTACTCTTACTTACTTTGCCATTATAAGAAACACTTGCAGAATATACTACACTTCCTTCTGCACTGCAGGTTGCTTCTTTTGTCTTCTTTGTAACAGTTGCAGCGCCTGATTGCAGCTTTGCGTTACATACATTACAAGTAACCTCATACGTACAGGTCTCATAATCATCGCTCCATGTAAAGTTAACCAACGGATCATGTTCGAGCATTGGAGTTTCGATTGTTTTGTTTTCTGCCTGATAAGTCTGTCCTTCATAGGTTACACTTGCAGAATACACTTTTTTACCCTTGCTTGAACAGGTTGGCTCTGTAACTTCCTTTGTTACCTTTGCCTGTCCGTTTTCCAAAGGGGTATTACATACAGAACAGGTAATCTCATAGGTACAGGTTTCATAATCATCGCTCCATGTAAATTCTACCTTTGGCGTATGTTTACCCGGTTCTATGATTGCTGTATAGGTATCCTTGTATTCCTTATTATCATAAGTATAGGTTGCCGTATAAACAATGCTGCCGGCTGTATCACAGCTGGTTGCAGTTGTCTGTTTACTTACCTTTGCCGTACCGGATGCTATCGTGTTACCACAGGTACTGCATGTCACCTTGCAGGTAGCACTTTCGTGGTCACTACTCCATACAAAGTCTGCCTTTGGTTTATGACCAACAGCAGGTATGGTTTCTACATATGGTTCTGCTTTATAGGTTGTACCGTTATAGGTTACACTTGCAGAATAAATTGTCTTTCCTGTCTCTTCGCAGGATGCCGGTGTTGTCTCTTTTGTAGCGGCTACCGTTCCTGTCTTAATAACCTTCTTGCAACTGTCACAGGTAAGCGTATACGTGCTGCTTGCATGATCACTGCGCCACTTAAAGGCTGCAGTTAAAGTATCATGACTGCACACAGTCTCACCGGTTACAGTTAAAGTTGCCGGTGTTGCTGATAAATAAGCATACCGGGAGGTTGCCTCTTTTCCAACATCTGCAATAATCGCATAATAACTGCCGGAATCTTCCACCGTCAAATTCTTAAGATTAAAATATGCATAAGAAGTATCTGAATTTGTCTGGTCATATTCCGAACTTGACGTATCATAAATGGTTGCCCCTCCTGTGGAATCAGGGAAACGGCATAACCATGTTCCAAGCTTTGATGAAAAATATCTTGTGATATAAATAATAGTTGACTCTCCAACCTTTGCACTGGTTGGTTTTGCATTTACCGCAACACTGGAACAGTCATTGCTTTTTGCATATGACATGGTAACGGTCGTAGATGCCAGGTTATTGGAATCTGTAATTCCCGATGGTACCGCTGCAATTGTATTTTCAAATGAACCGTTGTTTGAGTTGTAAACCCATGCTCCGGCTGTATCTACGTCAATGGTATCTCCAAGATCTGTTACAATACATGCCTTATGAGGTAAGATTGCCGCTAATTTGGTTAAACTGTCTGCGGTAATCATAGAAGCAGGCACATACAGCTTCCGGGCAAAGCCATAAACCGCAGATATATTACCGGTGCTGCGAACATCCAATGTTACATTTTTTCCCATCAAATAAGCATTTCTGGAATCTGCCGCCTGAGACTTATTATAACATAAGAAAATATATTCACCGGTCTCATTCGTTGCCGCACTGGAAATACTGTATGTATCAGAAAGTGAATCCGGTGATGTATGACTGGTACTTTGGGAATCATACTTTAAGGTTGAAGAATATGCTCCGGATGCATCCTGGCTTAACAAATAACCTAAACGGACATTTCTGGTTCCATCTGCCGTTGTCTTTAATTTGTAAGACTCTCCCGGCTTTACCTGCGCCGGTTCAAACACTGCGGAATAATTCTTACAGGTAGCATTATAAGCACATTTGATGGATACCTCTCTTGCAGCATCTGAAGAATTACCGCTGATGGATGAAATATCAACAGTTGCCTTAATCAAGCTTCCTTCATACTCATCAATTACAGCATTCCATTTTGAAACAGCTACTGTCTGTGTTGTGCCGTCACTTAAAGCAACGGTTGCTGTCTTTGGCATGGTTGCGGCGATCTTGTCTAACATCGTCTGATCACCTACAACACCTGTCGGAACATATACATTCTTATATGGTCCGTAAACGGCATCAACAGATTTTTCTACAGATGTATCCTTCGGTATGGAAATCTCCTGCATATCAGAAGCATTTTCCGGTGAAACGCCTTCTGTCACATCCTCTGTCGTTACCTCCTCAGATACCGCTTCTACAACAGACTCCTGTGTAGCGGCATCCTCTGCTTGTGCAGGCTCTGCATCGGTGTCGGTACTTTCTACTGCGTATTCATCTACACCCTGCAAACCTCCTGCCTGAACATTCATGGCAAATACTTCATTGAAGGCAAGTGCTGCCACCATTAGAAAAGCAAGCCATCTTTTTCGATTCCTTTTCATTGTAACCCTCCTTTAATGATAAAAATCTTTTTCTATTTCTTTTATGATTCGTTTGGCAACATGTCCAATATCCGGACCAAAAAGTTCATTTATCAGCTGTAACCGTTCTTCCTTTTTCGGATCTTCTCCCTTCCTCATCATTTCTAATGCTTCATATAACTCCTGTTGATTATTTACAACATAGGAAATATCCAAAATGCGTTTAAAGAAATCCAGATATTCCTGCTGGTCATGCTCTGTTTTACAGAATATAATCGGTTTGCCCGTAACAAAATATTCTACAATAATAGACGATAAATCCGTCACAAGAAATCCGGAATTCCAAAATGTATATCCATAGCTTCTGTCCGTATCCAATGCCACATTCTCCATGTCACGACATTGATTTCGAAACTGCTCTACTTCTTCCTTTGTCATCTTCCCAACCTTCAAAAAATTATCCAGTGCCATAGGATGGGGTCTGAATAACAGGTCTACATCACCATGCTCCTTAGCGTATTGAAACAGGAAATCCTTGTATCGGAAAAAGTTACTTCCACCAATCTTCTCATCTAAGGTCCAGCGGGGTGTCCACATCCCTTTAACATTATTATGTAAACCATCCCACGCACCGGTCTTAACATTCTTTGACTTAACAAAATCATCCATTACAACCGGTCCATAGTTTTCCACACGCTGGAATCCTTCTGCCTGACCTTTTCCAAACTGCTCTAAACCGTATTTTCTTTCTTCCTCCACCTGAGCAAAGGAAAAATAAATGTTCCGGTAGAATCTTCTTGGTCTGGTCTCCTTTAGCAGATTCATAGTTGTAGGGATTCCATAAGTAGAAATGCAAAGCTTTGTAAAATTCACTGTTGTTTTTGTCTGAAAATTCAAAGGCAGATATGCATCATAAGGCTGCCCGTAGAATAAATAATCCAATTCCAATGTCTGCAAATCCAGATAATCACCCTGATTGTTCATTACATTCCATGGACCGTCCCCAACTCGTCCATCCAGACAATCATATCCCTCTTTACAGAACCATTCATAAGTACTTCCGGTATTCTCATCAAAGGGATCCGGTACACAGATAATGGATATGTCCATTCCCGCTTCCAAAACCGCATCATATAAAGCCCGGTTCTTGTTCCATATATTGGGATCCTGTACAAGAAATCCGATGTGAATCTTTTTGGAGGTATCATGTTCTTTCTCATGGATTGCCTTTAGCTTCTTTAATGCTTTTTTCGTTCCAAAATGATCCTCCACCTTCAAAAAGGACTCCCCTGCAAACCGTACCACAGGATTTTTATTTAATTTACGATATAATTGTACTAACATTCTATTCTCCCTTAAAACTCATAAGTGACTTCACAAATCCCATCAGCTTCTTACGGAATATAACAGTAAGGAGCAGCAATACAAAAATCAATCCATACCGGATATATGGATTCATATATGTAATCATAATAAGCGAAGCTACTATCAGAAAACCAATACCAAAACGAAGCTGGAAGCCAAAATCAATATATTGCTTTTCGTCCATATCGTGCTCCCTGCACACCCGTCTTGCTCCGATATAAAGCATAATCCAGAACAAAATAAAGGAAATCAAGGTTGTATAACCGCTTACATAGTAGCCAAATACCGGTATTCCGATATAGTTCAATCCAATATTGGTAAGGGCACTTACAATAGTTGCCACAACCAAAGCCTTTTTTTCTTCATAATAAAAATCAATATTACAGGTAATGTCGGTATAGAAGGAAAACAAAAGACTGGCTGCAACCGGTGGAATGATCCAGATTGCCTCGTAGTATTTTTTACCTCCTAAAAACAAGATTAACTCCGGAGCCACTAATATTAATAAAATTAACATCACCGCCACTCCTATAATCAGCTTCCGTACAACCGAACCTACATCTGTACCGTCATTTTTCTTAATCTGACGATACAGCCATGGAACAAAGGCATTATTCACTGCATTGATAATAAAGGTCAGCAAAAATGCCACACTGTAACATAAACCGTAAATTCCTGCCTTGTCATCTCCAACCATTTTAGAAATCATAATACGGTCAGAGGTATTAAATATAATCTGAGAAAGATAATAAGGAATCAACGGCAGATTAAAAGACAATGCATATTTCCAAAATTCTTTCTTTGCAAGAACCTTTCCCTTGTACAGATTATGGATATACAATACTCCGGCAATTACAATCTCCACACATGCCATACTGATAATTCTGGCAATTCCCTTTTCCGATGCATTGGTAACTGCGATAAAACCAACCAGAGGAATCAAAAAAGAGGATAAGGTTGTTACGATAATCATGGGAACATACTTAAAATCAAACCTCTTGTTCCCCATCCATATTCCTGTTACAAACTGGGCTAAAATGTGAATCAGCATAATAACGGTAATTCCATTGGGCAGACGAAACAGTTGGTTCCAAAAGGACGGAATCAACAGATAAATCCCTATGGCAATCAAGGTAGTTACCGTTACTAAGGATTGAATGGATGCAATGTACTGGTCTCTTCTTCCTTCAAACTTAACCTGTGCCGTGTTAAAAGAACCATATTGCAGATTAAAGGTTGTAAAGATACAGATGATTCCCATCCAGGATGTATAAACCGTAACCTGTCCATATTGTTGTGTTGACATCAAGCGGGTAAAAATCGGTGTAACAAAAAAGGAAATTCCATTCTGAATCACCGAACAGATTACAAACCACATGGATGCCTTTACCGGAAGTGCCAGTTCTTTATATTTCTTTTTATATGCCTGAAGCATTGCTGTAACTTTTCCCATCATTTACTTTCCCAAAACAAAAAATCAATACTTACATTATATATAATTTTGCGGGTTAAGTCCACAAAAAAGTGCTATGTTAACGGTGGTTAACATAACACTTTTTTCCTGTTTAGTTACCGATTCTGCCCTCTGCTTTTCCTGTTTTGATATAGTGCATGTAATATTTTTTCATAGCATTACCGTATTTCTTTTTCAAATACGGATACCGATTTCTGTAACGATATGGATTGAATTCCGAGCTGCCCTGTTTGCCGGATTTCATACCATAATTTACAAAATGAGCGATATACCGGGCATCGTCGTAACCGAATTTTTTCTTTAGTTCCGGATATTTATTTGCATAATATCCCACCTTATATACATCTGAGTATTTCACACCCTTGTAATAGGTAAGTCCACCCTGCATCGTATTCACACCGGTTGCAATTCTTCCTTCTTTTTTACCACAGTTAATATAATGCAGATAATACTTTGGCAGATCGTTCTTATACAGTTTTCTCAAATCATAATATTTGTTGGCATATGACTGCACCTGGAAGGAAGCCTTTCCCTGACGACCGGCTTTCATTCCATATAAAACAAACTGCTTCAAAGCACCTCTTTTATCATTGGCATACCGCTGCTTAATATCAGCATACCGGTTACAATAATAATCAAAATCATAAACTGCACTGTAATCCACGCCATTATACATGTTCGGATTCATACGCTCCATCTCTGCATCATACATTGGTCTGACTGTATTCACAAACCAGACACCCGCAGTGGACAAATCTTTGTTTTTCCAGCTGTTCAGCTTTGTGCAGGATGCTTTCAGCAAGGATGAGGATTCGTTATTATTTGACAAATTCCAGCAGGCAAAGCTGATCTTATAGCTTTTTAATAATTTCATCCAGCTGTTGGCATTTTGTAAATCAATGTTTCCGTTACCACTGGCATCACTAACACCAAACTCCGAACAGAAAATCGGAAGTCCTTTATTATGGGCATAGGTTACATTGGACTGAATATCTCCGTAGTGGGTTGCGGCATAAAAATGAATGGCATATAATACATTCTTTGCCAATCCGGTTCCTGTTCCTCCAACCTCATTTGCCCGGATTGGATTATCCGCTGCACTGGAATCACTCCAGGTCGGAAGCTGAGACCACTGAGGAGTTCCCACAATTATCAACGCATCCGCATCATAGGTACGGATGATTTTAATAATGGAAACTGCATAGGATTTTACAACCTGCCAGTTTACACCGTTTGGCTCATTACATATCTCAAAGATAACATTTTTATAATCCTTATATTTTGCAGCATAGGTTCTAAAAAATGTCTTTGCCTGACTTTGATAAGTCTGAGGATTACCGTCACTTAATATATGCCAGTCAATGATAACGTACATTCCAAGCTTTGTTGCGTATGTAACAGCGTTCTTAATGGTTGCATCCATAGATGCCGCATTACCCTGACAATATCCGTTTTCCGCTGTATATACCGGAATTCGAATCAGATTAACACCCCATTCATCCCTTAAGATCTGAAAAGATTTCAGGTTTACATAATTCTTAAATGCTGTGTTGCTTCCATTGGTATGCTGAATACCGTGAAGACTGACACCTCGTAATTGAACCGTCTTTCCTCTGGAATCTACAATATTAGTACCCTTTACAGATAATTTTCCATGCATCTGTAACGGTGTCTTCTGACAGGTATACCGGTTCACATCTCCTGTAAGCGTATAATTGCATGTCAGTTTTTCCTCTGTCATATCAGTTGTTGAATCCGTCAATTCCGCCGCCGATACACTTTGTCCCGGAAACAGCATCATACTTACAAATAAAACCAATGCTGCCACCACGGAAAGAAACTTTTCTCTTCTCATAATACCCCTCCCATTCTCTTACTGCATTATAAGAGTCATTATACCGATTCTGCCGGGAATTGACAAGCCATGTCTGCTGATTCCCACTATGAAAAAAAGAGCACACCCCCGGGGTGTACTCTTTTTAATCTTTAATTTCCAATTCGGCCTTCTGCTCTTCCGGTTGTCATATAGTGATAATAGTATTTTTTCAAATCATCCCCATATTTTTTTCTCAAATAGCTATACCGGCTTCTGTATTTGTATACGTAGAATTCTTTATTGCCTCTTCTTCCTTCCTTCATTCCTTCTCTCACAAAATGTGCAATATAACGCTCATCATCAAATCCGTACCGGATTTTTAGCGCTGAATACCGATTTGCGTAGTAACCTACATCAAATACAGCGGAATAATCGGTTCCGTTATAGACTGTAACACCATTTCTCATGGTTTTGATACCGGTTGCGACTCTGTTCTTTGCTTTTCCTTCTGAAATATAATCATAATAGTATTTTTTCAGATTATTCTTATACTTCTTTCTCAAAGCCGAATAATAATTGGCATAGGAATTCACATCAAAGGAAGCACTTGCCTGATCTCCCTTTGCCATTCCTGTTTTTACAAAATACTCTAATGCACCAAGATCATCATCCTTATATTTTTCGGCAACGGTTTCATTATGGGCAACATAATAGTTATAATCATATACATCCTTATAATCTACCTTGCCGTACACCGTAATATATCCAATCAGATCACACTTTGTTTTACCGTTTCTGCCCTCCTTTTTCCCGTTATTAATATAATGCATATAATAAGCAGGCAGATCATTTCCAAAGGCGGTTCTTAGATCAACATATCGATTTTTATAATATTTGACATTAAAGGATGCACTTGCCTGACGACCCTCCTTCATACCGTGACGAACAAAATGAGCCAAAACCTTATCCGGGTCATTGCCGTATCTTTTCTCAATCCAAGGATATTTTTTAATATAGTAGCTGTAATCATAAACAGCACTGTAATCAACGCCACCATATACAGTCGGTCCACTGATGGTATATCCGTCACCATCCTGATAAATATTTACATCCACTCTGTCACCAAAGCACTGAACCCAGTAATACAGGTACTTTGAACCTGGTACATAATAGCAGGCAATTCCCACACTTGCATAATCATCATTTAAAATGGTTGCTTTATGTGCCGAATCTGCCATCCATGCGCTCATTACAGAACTGGCAGAAGAATATCCCTGTGCGATATTCTCACCCATAGAAATCTGAACACCCGGAAAGGCTGTAAAACAACCTCTTCCATCCGGTCTGATATGGGAAAACTGCTCTAACAGTTCAGAAGAACGAACCTGTGCTGCCTTATACAGATTCAAATCCATGGAGATTCTTTTTTTACCGGCACTCTGTCTGTTTTTGTTAATGAGGGAAAGTACCTCAAAGGCCTTCTTTACATCATAGGTACCCTCTAAGTCTTTGGAATCGGCAGACTCTTCTGTCTGTAAAACATCCTCTTCTGTATCCGCATCAGAAGCATTTACACTGATTTCATCCACAGCGTCCGTCTGAACCTCATTCACCGTACTGTCAGTATCCGTTGTTTCATCCGGTGACGTTTCTGTCGTTTCCCCGGTTGTCTCTTCCGTAGAGGCAGCTTCCTCTGTCTCTCCCTGTGATACGTCATAATCTATGTTGGTATTTTCCGAAATCTCTTCTGCCGCATTTGCAGCAACAGAAGCTTCCGGCATTATCAGCATACCTAATATCAAACTGCTACACAAAAAAACAGCCGCTGTTTTCTTTGCAATTCTTTTTATCTTCATTCTGTTTCCTCCTTTGCATATCCTTTACTATTCTATATAGATAGTACAAAAAAGTAAAGTGTAAATTGCAAAAAAACGGAGGTCAAAGCCTCCGTCTTCCTTTTAATATCTGTATAATTCCAACATATAATCTCTTTTTAAGCTGTAACCGTAATTTCTGGCTGCTGCCCAGCCTCTTCCATATGGATTTTCATGAATCCCCAACCATTCCACATAAGGAGCACTTCCCCTTGTTACATATGAAAAACGAGAATCCACACAAGCATTACGAAGGGGTGCACGGTTTGCATATGCCTTTAAATGCTGCACCTGTGACCGAATACCGTGTCGTACGTTAGAGAAGCTTTGTCCCGGCACTCCACCACCGGTAGCACCTAAGCCTGCAAAGTTATACTGTGTAATGGACACATCGCCACCAAACCGCAAGAAACCGGTTTCTTTCATTGCCTGGCAAAAGGTTACCGCAGGGTCGATTCCCTCTGCAACACTTTCCTCATAAACAATCTGACAAAAGGCTTCTATCGTAGGAGCATCGGAGCCGGCATAAAAAGCCGGATAAGATGCTCTTGACTTGAAATATCTGGTCATTTCATTCACTGTAGTAGTTGCCTTTCCGGATACCGGGGTTAATGTGGAAAATACTGTAACATAATATTCCAGTAATCCATAATCGTCCATACCAAAGTCACTGGCAAGCTCCGGATAATCTTTTCTAAACTGCCAGAAATTGTAAACTCCGCTGTAATCTTTTCCGTTATATACCGTCCATGGTTTCTGTAATTTGGTTACTCCTGTTGCTTTTCTGTGTTCATTCTTTCCTGTCTTAATATAATGAAGCACATATTGATAAATATTATTCCGATATACCTTTCTTAAGTCCGGATTGGCATATCTGTAAGAAGTAACATCAAAGGTAGCACACGCCTGACGACCTTCTTTTATTCCCTTGTTTACAAAATGCTCCAGGGTTTTAATATCATCCTCACCATAGGTTCTTTTGATATAATTATATTTTTTCTGATAATAGTAATAATTATATACATTCCGGTAATTTACACCGTTATACATGGTAACGTAGCCTTTTCTGGCAGAATAGGTCTTTCCGTCTCTTCCTTCTCTCTTACCGGAACTGATATAATGGAGATAATATTTTGTCAAATCGTTACCGAATTTGTTTCTTAAATCCACATATCTGTTTTTGTAATTGGTAACATTAAATTCTGCGTTTGCCTGACGGCCTTCCTTCATTCCCTTTGTAACAAAGTGTTTGATATAAGCTGCATCATCATAACCGTAAGTCTTAAACAGATAAGGGTACTTGTTAGCATAGTAACCAACCTGATATACGGCACTGTAGTCCTTGCCCTGATAATAATGAATACCACCCTGCATGATCTTCGTACCGGTTGCTTTACGTTTTTCTGCTTTTCCCTTATTCATATAATGCAGATAATACTGTTTTAAATTATTCTTAAACTGTTTTCTTAAATCGGAATAACGACATGCATATGCATTTACATCAAAGGTGGAAATCGCCTGGCGGCCTTCCTTCATTCCCTTATTAATAAAGTGCTTCAATGTTGCAATATCATCGGTTCCGTAAGTTCTTTTGATATAGTTATATTTTTTCTGGTAGAATGAGAAGTTATATACTGCGCTGTAGTCCACTCCGTTATATATCGTTACGGCACCTACAACATCGGAATAGGTTTTTCCGTCACGTCTTCCCTTTTTGCCGTACTTGATGTAATGAAGATAATACTGAACAAGATCCTCACCATACTTATTACGTAAATCCACATAACGGTTCTTGTAATAAGTTACATTAAATTCATCCTTCGCCTGACGGGCTTCTTTCATTCCCTTATATACAAAGTGCTTGATGGTTGCAATATCATCTTCGCCAAATTGCTTTTTGACCCACTGATACTTATTCTGATAATAATCGAAATCATATACAGCACTGTAATCTACGTCATGATAAACCGTAACGGTTCCTTTTCTGGCAGAATAGGTCTTTCCGTCTCTTCCTTCTTCTTTTCCGCTGTTAATATAATGCAGATAGTACTTTCCATAATCATCTCCGTATTTGTTACGCAGATCTACATAACGGTTCATGTAGTATTTTACATTAAAGTCCGCACAGCCCTGTCTTTTTTCCTTCATTCCGTATAAGACAAAATGCTTTAATGCACCGTATCGGTTATTACCGTAGTTTTCCTTGATATCCTCATACTTATTCACATAGTAATCAAAATCAAATACCGCACTGTAGTCCACTCCCCGGAACACGGTTCCGTTTGCAGAAGATAAACCAAAATAGCTTGCAATGGCATCTGCATCTGCTTCACCCAAAGCTCTTAATGAGCTTTCGGAAGTTAAGAAGTTTGCAGCATCATATGCGCTGGAAACAAATGCATGCTCTACAATAATTCCCGGAAAACCGCGTAGCTTTGAATTACGAATAACAGAATAATAATCACTTACGGAACCATCCGGATAATAATCTGTTGTAGAAGCTCCATTGGATGGGCTGTAATATCTGACATGGGTTCCTCTGTTGGCAAGTCCCAATGCTGTCAATGCATTTAAGATTGCCTGGGAAACTGCTGCACCTGTTACATGGGCATTTGGATTATAATTTGCATTCGGATAATAAACCTCCGTACCGTTTGCACCGCTGGAAGAAGAGTTATTATGTAAACTTACAAACAAATCTGCCCCTACACTGGCAGCATAATTTACTCTGTCCTCCAGTCCTACATAAACATCCGAATATCTTGTCATATAAACTTCTACACCACCGTACTGCTTTAACTG
Organism: uncultured Lachnospiraceae bacterium; assembly: GCA_934294885.1. Lineage (GTDB taxonomy): Bacteria > Bacillota > Clostridia > Lachnospirales > Lachnospiraceae > CAG-590. Next base: position 169,516 of record CAKRAK010000001.1, read on the forward strand.
TTCCATACAATACTGGGCAATTTTTAAGTTAACAACCTTTTCAACAACACCGTTTGCACCTGCACCGCCATCACTTCCTCCGTGACCCGGGTCTAATACAACAACGATGTCACCGTCTGCGGTTCTCTTTGAACGAGCCTTTCCACCGACATCGGAGATTGCTTCTCCAATATCAGAACCACTGATCTGATTTCCCTCAGCATCTGTGACAACGACGCCATCCATAGGCTCTGTACTATCCTGATCCATAAGATATACATCCGCATCCGTATCAACGGAAACCTCAACACCGAACTTAGCCTCAATTCCGATTGCAGTAAGATCTATGTCATAAGAAGTCTCGTCGGAAACAACCGTTAATTTCTGGATAACATATTCTCCGCTTTTGGAGATTGTATCCTTTGCCAACCGGAAGGTTAACAGGGTATCATCTTTTCCGGTCATACTCTGTTCGTAAGCCTGTCCCGACTCTTTATGTACATAGGTAAGTGTTGCATCTGTAATGTTGCTGTTTTCATCACCGATATCAACCAATACATTCTGTTCCATAGATGAAGTAATATAATCTTCCGCTACAACCAGCCAGTTAACTAAAGGAGCCTTTTCCTGAACATCTTCAGAGGTCTCCCGGGGTAGTGTAACCTCTGCCTCTTGTGTCGCTTCATAAGAAGTTGTATTCTCAGTTTCTGTGCTCTCTAAAACAGCTTCCGTAGATGCTTCCTCTAACGAATCGGTCTCTGATGTATCCAATCCGAAGTCAGAATTTTCTTCTGACGTATCTTCAGAAACTACGTTATTTGTTGCTGCATAAGATACAATGCCATTCATATTCAATAACATGCTGGCACATAACACACCTGCAACAACTCGTTTTAAATATCTCATTCTGCCTCTCCTTCTCTTTTATACTAAAAATTTACCGAAATATTTTAACATATTTTTAATACTTTCGCAATACATTCGTCATTTCTTCCGGAAATTTCCAGCCGGAGGCACTTTATTTTTGTTTTATTGCGGCGACACATAATAAAATACCCTTTTTTATCTTTTTCTTTCGCATCTTTCCTACAGTAAAAAAGTGTATCCTACGATACACCTTTTTAAAACCTTTCTAAAAATTCATCCCCTGTTACAGAACCAATTCACAAAACCTTCCGAAAAGAAAACTATCCTTTTGCTCCCACAAGCCTTACTCTTGTATAGGTTCCCTCATAGGAAGGAGCACATATATATTCCTTTACCTTTGAAGACAAATTTACTTCATAAGGAAAATGTAAATGTGCTGCAATCACAGCCACAACCGGACTGTTTTCATCATATAACAGCTCCATAAACGCTGCTGTATTTTCATCCGGTTCATACCGGTCACCCACTCCCCACATATTATAATTATTCCGATTCGCATAAGAAGCTTCTCTTAAGCTGCCATCCACGGGGGAATCATAGGGAACATGGGTAATTACAACAACCGGTTTGTTTTTTTCCATAATATTCTTAATCTTAGAAAGTGTCTCTTTTGAAATATCCTGCCAGCTGTTATTGATTCCCAGTAAAACAAATTCCGGATATTCTATCTCCCAGAAATCAGGATTTTCCAAAAGTCCGGATTGCAGTGTATCCACTTCTTTTTCCGACAATGCATCGGCAGTATAATGTCTGCTGTAATCATGATCGGAACGGATGTATACGATTGGCTCCCGGATCAGACCCATCCCCTGTTTTAAAAGCTGTATGTTTGCTTTCGATGCATAATCAACCATATCTCCTGCAAACACAACCAAATCCGCATTTTCCCCATCTATATTCTTTGCCATATCCAGCCAAAGATCAGATGCATAAGTACCGGTTGCACCGGTCAACTCCTGTCTTCTCTGAGCAACCAGATCCTTATATTCATCCCCCACCTCATCATCAGGAACGATTAGTTGTAAATCATTGGCAACTACAAATTCAAAGGAATCCGATAATCCAGGAATCTCTATGACAACACCATCGGTACATGGTGTTACCTCATAGCCTTTCGCCTTCAGGGTGTCTGCTAATCCGTTGTCCCTAAAATACATCTTAACGAAATCCGTAACATTTACATAATAGTAATCCTTCCATGCAATATGTTCCTTTACTCCATCCATTACATTGCAGGAAACGATAATTCCGTCATCGGAGTCATCCACCTGCTCCAACAGATAAGAAATCCGATACCGGTTTAATTCATACTGCAACGGCCATGGTGCCGTATCAGAATATATGGTTTTATCCTTTACAGAAATCCCCTTTGCTTCCATATCCTTAAAGAATTCGTAGGTTCCTTCATATGCGCCACCGGAGAATATGACAGAAGGCTTTGCAAACTGAAAATGATCGGTATTCCCCATTATAATGAATAAAATGACGATTCCCAAAATGCAGCTTATAGTTCTGTCTATCCGTCTGCCACGAAGAAGCTTCCACGAAACAGCTGCCAAAAAGCCAAAGATTACAATCAGATTCAAAAACAGATTAAACTTCACGCTTTTACTTTTCAGAATATACTCAAACAAAATCCATTCTATAGATGTAGTTGAAATTCGTTCCGTGGGAACGCACATCTGATTGGCAAGCTCCAAGGTCGGAAAGATTTTAAACAGAAATCCGGCAGAAAGAAGGAGCACACAACACCAGAAGAATATAATCCGGCTTTTCTTTACCGGATGAGATATAAGCCATACGATGACTGCAAGAATCGCAGGATATGCGAAGTTTACATAATATCTTCCATATACGAAGCCTTTATACCCATATACTTCACCGTTATATACCTGTATGCCCCATCTCATAACAAGACCCGCCATAACAATTGCAACACAGATACCACCAAGCCAGATAAAAGTAAATAAAATCCGGTCAACGGTATCCGTCTCCTTTGAAAATTGTTTCTTGCAGATTGCTGCTATGGATAATAATAGAAATGCAACTGCAAGCCATGCCAGACCATAGGTTTGTGTACCAAGGGTCATAAAGTTAGACCAGATACATTTTACCGCTATCCGAAAACCCTCTAAACTTTTCAAGAAATATAAAGATGCATCCTCTGGTATGACATCGCTGTTTTTTACATCGGATGTATGCCAGAAATAAGCCCTGTATAAATCATTACACCAATTTACAACCTTATAAAGAACAAGCTGGGTCGGAAAATAAACAAAAGGATTCACAAACCATTCCTTGAATACAAAACGGTATAACACAACTACAATACAAAAAGCGATAATAATCGTTACCATTCGCTCATGCAGAGTTAAACAATAAGATAATCCCACCGCCAAAATAATTCCGTATATGATTTTTCTTTTGGAATCCTTAATAGATATAGCCTTTGCAATGATAAAAAAGATAACCCATCCCATTATATATAAAGAGGGTTCGGATTTCATGTCGGCAGGCATTAAAATTCCCATAAATACTGCCAATAAAACCGCAACCGCCTTGGATTGGATTTTTAAATATTTCACTTCCAGATGATAGATCATAACACCAAGAAATGCATACAAAACATTATAAAATGATAATATTCCGTAATAGATGATATCCGGATTATCCGTTAATGCAAAAAAAGGGGCATACAGCCATTTAAAACCGTATCCATAATAATAAACCTTTTGAATCAACAAATCCCAGTCAAGCCCCGCAAGCTTTGTAGGCGCGATCAAATCTCCGATGCGATCCGGGTTAATCCCGTAATCCGCGGCAACAAAGAAAAATAAAAATTTACAGACAATGATACTGAAAAAGATCAATAATTCATTTTTTCTTTTTATGAACCAGTTTTTCATAGAAACCTCCCGGGGTATTTCCCTTTACGAATTCTCTTCCGCCTTATGATGTAATGCTTTATGATAGAATCCGGAAAAAAGAATCCGGACAAGAGCAAACATCCACAAAAGATATGCTGCCATTCTAAGCTGGTTAGACAAGCTGGTGCCAATATAGGTATAATCATTAAATACAATCTTATCCAATAGAATATAACTGTCATAGGCTTCTGTCAGATCAATTCGAAGACCCATATCATCCGGTGTTAAAAAGGTGATATCCATATAATTATCTCCTTTTTTAATAACCCTGAAATCGTAATTATACCGACCGATTCCAAATATATACATGTAATCCCGCTTACAGTATTTCACCTGAACATTTACATTCTGAACATCGAACAAACCAAACTGTCCGTAATACAATACAATCCATGGATCAATCCGATTGGAACGCAGACATCCATCCGGTAATACATCATAACCAACCAAAGCACCTTCACATTCCTGTAACTGCGAGGTACTGATTTCTATTCTTGTATGCTTTTTGTTCATTCCCCGGTTTACCCCTTGCGTAATTACGGCGGATATCACAAGAATAATTACACCCAGTATAACAAGCTGTAGATTTTTCATATGTTCCAATGATATCAGCTTTATCTTTTTGTTCCAGCAAAGAGAAACAAAATACAGTCCCAATCCCACAAAAGCAATCAGTAATACCAGCCAGTCTGCAAATAACACACTATAACAGGTCATTAAGAAGAACAAAATACTGATTCGTTCCTTTCTTCCCTTCTCATGAAGGAAGCATAAAATATGCATTCCCAAAAGAAAAATAATCAATAAAATGAAAACCAGTTTGTAATTCCTTCCAAGGGTATTAAAAAGCTCCGGTATTCCATGTCCGGAATATGGCAGTTCCAAATACTTTCCGATATAGGGTATAGAACAGAAAAAACGCTGTACCACGCCCCCTAAGAAGCAAAGGAGAAACAATGCATAAAACAAATACGACAAAACCGAAAAAGCTTTATTACAGTCATTCTTCTTATCAGCAGTTAACACCTCCGGCTTTTTTATATGAAGAATCAGTCCAACCAGAATCCACACAACAAACCAACTGTTTCTTACAAAAATCTCATTTACCATGTTGCCATCTAATCCATTATAAATCAGGAAAATCTGCAGCCCCTCCAAAGCAAATGCTAGTGTTAAGAAAATATAAAGTCCTCTGGAGGCGGAGGTATTCCCTAAGCCTGAAAATATCAATGCTCCAATCAAAAGAAAGGTTGCAGGATTGGAATTGATCAATGCCATAGTCAATAAAATTCCATAAATTACATAATCATATTTTTTAATTGTCTTTGGAATTTCATATTGTGCCAGAGAATAAAAAATCACAAATACAAACAAAGAAGCCATTGACTTTGTTCCATCTGACCAGTTTCCGTTTGGAATCAGGGCAACCACCAGATTACATAACAGAATATAAAACAGATATAAAACAACCGGCACACATCCCAAAAAAGGAACCAGATCCACACTATTTAATTGTTTCAGACTAAATTTATCCTTCATATTATCCGAACCTCTTATTTTAATTCTATCTGCTGAAGCTTAATTCCTGCTTTTTTCATAGAAGAAGCGTTACTATCCTGCAATTCTTCCGGCAATTCACTTAATACCAGACATCTGATAACCAAATCAAGCTGATTATTTTTTACATAGCTTTTCGGAATCACAAAATCATAGGTTTCATAAATATCACTTACCTCTACCGTATCCATCAAATCCTCACCGGCATATAATTCCACAGTCTGAGTTTCTGCAGAACGCATCGTAATAGATACCGTAACATCTCCCTCTTCCTCAACAGGCAGGGTCAATGCCGTTTTCTTCTTTGATGTCCATGCTCCATCTTCATCCGGAGCATACATTTTGGCACCTGTATACTGATTCGCTGCGTCTTTACGGAAATCAACCCGGTCTCCGATATGAAGATTGCCGGTTCTTGCAATATATACCCGGTTACTGTCCATTTCCTCTGATGATGCCATCTCCATAGAAAATTCAGTGGTACCATCCGCAACAAAGGAAAGCTGCATACCTTCTTTTGAAACTGTAAATTCCTCTTCTATGGTTTCCCCGTTATTCCTGCTTAAGAGGAAGTTTTCCTCCGGTGTATCCGAAGGCAGAATGGAAAGCTCATAACAGCCTGCCGGCAACATAATTTCCCCTAAAGGCTTCAACACTTCTGTTCCGTTCTGGCGGAGGAAATATAGACTGACTGCATTCTCCTTATTAAACGGCGTAATCTCTGCCTTTTCTTCTGCCGCTGACAATCTTCCGTCCCGATAAGCTAATAAGGTATAATTCTTTGTGACACATAAAATGTCATAAGCATCCAACAGATCAAAAATGAGACTGTCTGAATTATTGTTATATAAAATGATATAACTGTCTTTTTCACCGGATTGTAAGTATTCCTGTAGCTTCTTATAATTCCAGACGGAAATATCATCAACCTTGAACAACTCCTCCAAAACTCTCAGATTACTGTCTAACTCAATATAATTGTAATTAGATAACAGCTTCACCGGTTTCTTTAATCCAATTTGATCCATATAGGATTTTAACAATTCAAATTCTTCCGGTTTTCCGTTACCAAGGGAACTGTATTTTTCCATACAGGTATATTCTACTTCTACGTTCCGAATCCACTTCTTATTTTGCGTTACAAGGGTAAAATAATTATAGTTATTATATCTGGAATCCACGACAAAAGAAGCGGTTGCTCTTCCGTTGTCATCCATTTCGACTTTTGCGGATGCAATTTTTTCTCCATTTTCGTAAACATCAACAAAATCCTCATTACCGTCATGGGCATCATAAGAAATACGGCACTCATATTTTCCGTAGGATATTGTGTTCATCCAACATCGAAGCACTTCCCCCGGTTGTTTTTGATATACAAGATTTCCCAAAACGAACGCCGTGTCCTGATACTCAATATAGTTGGGATTCAGTTCATTTACTTCCTTCATCTTATGAGCCTGATATTCCCGGACTGCATTCTGATAATCCTCCCCCTTTACCCAGAGACACTTTCCATTATCCAAAACATAGCTTGTATATTCATGCTCCAATAAATATTCCGCATAAGAGCCGCTTCCGCTGACGGTTATGGCAATGCCCTGCTCTAATGTCTCCTCCGGCAGCTCATACATAACGGAATACCGGTTTAAAGTAAACTGCATTAAAAAACGACTCTCTCTTGAATTGGTAAGATAGTAAATTTCCTGTGGCAGCTCACAGTAATCCTTTAACTCATGAATCACATGGTATACTTCATCCACTTCTTCCTGGACATCCGTTTTTTCCATGGTAAAATCCTTGATTCCCAGACACAAAAAGACGGACACGCAAAAAAGCAGGCACTGATTTCTTTTTTCTTCTGCCATCACAGCAAGAATCACGAAAGCCCCAAATAAAACAGTAAATATCATACTATTTTCTATGGAAGATGTAACAGAACCAAAAATTCCGATTCGTTCCATATACATACTGTTGCCCATCTCTCCCATAGCATTTTTCAAGATTGGCCACATGTACAGATAAAAGCCCGCCGTAATCATTCCAAACAATAAAAGTGCCACCAGCTTTAATCTGGATAAATCAACCTTTTTCATCAGATGCTGCAATAAGATAAGCAGTGCAAACATACCGATATAAGACCATACATTGTAGTAACGGACATAGGCATAGCCTTTATAGCCGTATATGTTACCAACAGCAATGTTCTTTCCCCAGTCTACCGCAATTCCAACAATGGTTGCCGAAACAGTAAAAAAGCTGACCATTAGAAATAAAAACAAAACATGATTTTCCTCATAAAAGGATTTCCATTTTTTCTCTTTACGGAAAAATTCAGCGATTGCCACAATGGCAAATAAAAACATAATCAGATAAGTACCAAGGGAAATAATGGTTTCTGTTCCGATATTGGCAAATAAACAATCCAGAAAAATCTTAAAATTTTTCCGGCTTTCAATAAACCACGTCGGATTTGAAATTGCCACCTCCGTATTTCCCACAGATGCTCCGGAAGAAAGCTTGCTTCCCCAGAAATAGGCTACAATATATTTTTTTATTTTATCCTGTACCCATTTGAAAACAATATATACCGGAACGGCAGTTTCCAATGAAATCAGGCATTTTTTCTCATAAATCCAGTCAATGACAACCGTCAGACAAAATGCAAGGATAAAAGCAAGACTTCTTTCGTGTAAAGTGAGCATATACACCATAACAAAAGCCAGCACACCACTGATCACACGACGTTTTCCTTTTGTATCCGCTTCTAACAGCTTTACCATGCAGACCGCCCATAAAACCGTTGTTGCAAATAAGCTGTATTCCGAATACAATGGTGATTTTGTTCCGATTGCAATTGGCACAAGGTAAAATACAAAGGAAAGAGGAATCCCAAGTGTTGTCAGCTTTTTTCTCCTTCGAAGCATAAAAAGGCAGAGACCATACAAAAGACACATCATAACAATATTAATGTACAATATTCCACTGTAGATCAGTCCCGGATCATCCGTAACCTTAAACAGAAAACAGTAAATCCAGCGAAAACCATATCCGTAGTAATTTACATCCTGAATCAGGGTATTCCAGTTATTCCCTGCCAAAGTAGTAGGTACCGCAAGACCACCAAACTCATCCCCGGTAAAGGAAAACTGCATATTATTAAATGTTACGATCCATTGAAATATCATATAGAAAAAAAACAAGGAAACACTTATTAATTTTTCTTTTTTCTCTCTTCCGATTTCTTTCATAGTTATTTACTCATCCCACATACGAACTTCTGCTACACATTTTTTCCCAACAAGCTTATGCATCCTTGCAACCCTTTTCAACAATGCCTTCGCCTGCCGATAATTTCCTTCCGGTCCTTTTAACAGCCAGTTAGATGTTTTGCCGGAAAAATGAATCCCACTCTTCTTTCCAAGCCTCCACTGCTTAACCAAATTCATAACTTTTCCGTTAGACATACAAAATACCGTTCCGAAATTAGGAGCTGACATATCCTGATTTGCTTTACATAGGTCGATTCTTTCCTTCCTACGCCGTTCCGATTCCTCCCGCTCCATCTTATCAAAGCGAAACAAAACACCGACAATAACCGGATACTGCATATCCTGAAACTTAGAATGACGATAAGAAAAATCACATTCCTCTCTTTTGGCAGAACATAATTGTCCATCCATCATATAATCTACCTGCTCAATATAATCCGATATATTACAATTATACTTCCTGCCTCTTCCGGCATTCATAAATACGGCTCCACCGATTAAACCGGGAACCGAATACAGATATTCAATTCCTCCGTAACCGTCTTCGTTTATTTTACGAATCAAAGCCTGCAGACGAACTCCGGCACCAACATAATAAGTACCTTCTCCCATTTCCTTTATCTTAGTTTGAAAATTCAACATACAAAGCACATTTGAAAATTCAACCTCATCATTAATCAGCAAATTAGAGCCACCACCTATGATATACCGTTCGATTCGGTCATGCTGTGACAATACGGTTTGCAGCTCTTCCACAGTCTCCGGAAAATACATCTTTTTTGCAGTTCCTCCCATCCGGAAGGTTGTATATTTTTCTAAGGATTCATTTTCTTTTATATCCATAACCTTTACCTCTTTACCTTCTTCTGATACAGAGTATATAACATTTTTCTATTAATAAAGATACAAAATACGCAGCCAAAAATAATATTAATGACATCTAACCAGAGCACTCTTGCAAAGCACATGCATAACATCAATACAATCATACCAATTAACAGAATTTGCTTTCCAATATAAAAATTAACCTTCTGAAAACGCTGCACATCAATCTGACGGTATACATATAAAAACAAATATGCAATCAAGGTAGAAAGGGAGCCTGCTGTAATTCCGATTTTATTGACAAGCAATACGTCAATCAGCAGATTAACTCCTGCTGCAATCATAGTTGTAACACCTACACTCAATGTTTTTTTATGAGCAATATAAATACCTCCCTGAAATGCTGACATACAGCAAAACAACATAGCAAGTATCAAAATCGGCATCTGCACATATGCCTCATCATAATCTCCCCGGATTAACAGCCAGAATAAAATCGGGGTTCCGGCAATTAATAAAGCCGTAAGACCGATAACCATTCTGAAAATCTCATCAAACATTTTTGAATAATATTCACCGGCATCCTTGTCATTTACCGCTAAGGATGCATTTTCCTGCCACGCCATAATTAACACAGACTGGGCAATGGAAAGCATATTGGGAATCTTATTGGCGGCAGCATATACCGCATTTGCCTGTATTCCCAAATTCGCAACAATTACCAGTCGGTCGGATAATTTTAATACCCAGGTAGACAGATTATTGGGAATCATCGGCCATGAATAGGCAATCAGACGCTTTATGGTATCTCCTGATATACTATCCCACCTTACATACCGAGATAAATGCACGGAGCAAAGCATATAGATTACCGCTCCCACATTGGCAAGAAGCAAAGAAACAATAACACCATTCAGTCCACCTTTTAAAACAAGCAATGCCAGGGCAATGCTTCCGGCATTTATCACAGATAGCACCAATGCCGCATTGGAAAATATCTTGTTATGATTCAAGCCTCTTATAATCTGACCAAGGGTCTGTTGAAACGTATCTACAAAAAAGTAACTTCCAATCAATAATCTGGTGCTTACCGGTACATTCTTTAAGAAAACCGCAATCAGCAATGATACAAGAACCGACATAGGAAAAGTGACCACAAAGATATTGGTAATGATCTTTTTGGTTCTGTTTTCGTCCTCTCTGCAATCAATCAGAAAGCGGAAGGCTGCCGACTGAATCTGCAGGGTCGCAACCGGGATTAACAACATCACCAGTGTATCAATCAGATCATAAATTCCAAATTCACTTTTAGAAAGACAACCGGTTATGATTGGCAATGTAATAATTGATATAATACGCGGAATAAATTTTCCGATTGCTAATACAATTGTATTCTTTGCTAATTCTTTTTCTCGTCCCATCTATTTACATACTTCCCTTAGTTTGTTTAAATACTCCGGAAATCCTTTTCTTTTTTCTTCAACGTAAGCGGCATAATTTTCTTTTTTCATTGCAGCTTCCACAAGCTTCTCTATACGTTCCCCGGTCAATGCTTCATCGTCAAAATATCTGTGTGCCAAAGAGGTATCCTTTAACAGCCCATCTAATTTACTTCTTTTTTTCGCCTCGGCTGTGGCAAGAAACGGTGTATTTTTCATAATACTGAAACAAACCCCATGAAAATAAGACGTAATCACAAGATCACATTCTGCAATCAGGGAAAGCCATTCCAACGGTGTCACATCCGGCAGATTCATATATCCCTCATGATAGGAACATACACTGATCAAATTATATCGATTCGCTAATTGCTGTCTAATCATACCGGCAGTCTGATTGGAATCCATCATCACAAGAATATTCTTTTTCTCTGCATCCCATGCCGTTTCCCGATGAAGCCTTTCCTTCAAAAATCCAGTCTTAACCGGAACGTCCCACAAAAAAGACGGATCACAATTCACACTGACCATATCCTTTGAGCCAAGAACCTCCGTTACCATATCATATGTCATATCATCTCTTACGGAAATATAATCAAAATCCTGTAACAGAGCATGAAGCTTTTCCCTTTGTTCCCCGGAAAGAACCTCTAAGCTGCTTCTGGAAGAAGCTGCGTAGGAAAATTTCCTACAGCCTAAATCTCCCTCTAACCAGTAAGGTGTGGGAAATCCCCGGAATCCGTCTAACTTCCAGACCTCATCACTTCCAACAATAATCACGTCATATTTATTCTTTACAAATTCGGAAAATTCATCAACAGAATTACTTTTTAAGTATGCGTCTGACTTATCGGAAAGCATATCCTGTGCCTTTACGAAAGTATCCATCAATGCAAATTTAAAGTCATAGACCTTCTTTTTCAGCAGTCTTTTAAGAAGACCTCTTTTTCTGTAATCATACTGGTCATCTTCCTTTTCCATATGGAAATCAATAAGCTCAGCCTGTATATCAGCTTCTTCATTTAACCGGCTGCACAAGCAATATGCCTGCATATATGCACCGTAATTACAGGCTCTGTGATATGTCAGTATCCCTATTTTCATAATTATCTCCATTATTTACTATTTCATATAACCCTTTTCCTTCTGCCATTCCACATAGTTATTATATAATTGTCGGAACAGATAGCAGGGATTCATTAGATTCTTAGATATAACCGGAACCCTTCTCTTTGCCAAAAGTCCATTGGCTTTCCATATACTCTTAAGTTTTAATTTTCGCTGTATTCCCTTATGATAAAAAAATAACCGATTATAGCCCATGTTATTCACATCTGTCTTATTATAGTGTTTTTTGCAAAACTCATAGCATTTTCCGTATTCGGACGCATGACATAAAAAAGCCCGTTCTGTTAACAGCGTAGTTAAAGAACCTTCGCTTCTTGTAATGCAGTAGAGCTTCCGATCATCAATTTTAACAGGATCACTGTAAAAAGCCGATACAACGGAAAAAAACATATCATTATGATGTCTTGTAGGACTATATCGAATATGATGTTCTTCTACCACAGACCGTCTTGTCAGCTTTGCCCAAGGTCCGAATTCCTTCATTGCAATAATATAATTTTTTCTGGTTGGGTCTTCCAGATAATCCTTCACTCTTTTTTCATGAATAATATGCCGCTCCGCTAATTTGCCTGTGTCAAGATAGATGCTTGTGATGTCAAACATAATCTGATTGTATGCACTGTCAAAATAATCCGATATCATCTCGTACATACCCGGCATAAAATAATCATCTGCATCCGCAAATAAAAGCCACTTTCCTGTTGCATGGTCAATACCCACATTTCGGCATGCACCGGCACTTTGGTCTCCTGTTTGGTTTACATAAAATTCCACACGATTTTTGTATGCTGTTTTTACAGATTCATAAATATCCTGTTTTTTTGTACTGTTATCATCTACTACAATTACCTGAATATCCGGCTTGTCCGGAATGGAATCCAATAAAACCTTAAGTAATTCAGGAGAATTGTAATGGGGAATAATAATCGAAACATTATACTCCATGGAAGGAAGCTCCTTTTCTATTATGGTTCGTTGCAAATGTCTGCGAAACGCTTTTCCATTTCCAAATTGTGTAAATTGAATATAGATATAAAGCAGGCACGCTTGCGCTTCATCCACACACAGCGGTACTAAACTCAGGATACGCTAACGCTTTCCTTCGTTAAGTACCGGTGTGCTACAAGAGCCTGCTTCTATATCATATTCAATTTGCACAAGTCATATGGATTATCAAGCGTTTCTCATACACCTATATGGTTCGTTGCAAATATATTATAAAATACCGGATAGGATATCGTTGTAACGCCTTGATATGTTATCATAGCTGTACTGCTCTACGGTATGACCGGCTGCGGTCTTCAGCTTAGCGGATAACGCCTCATCCTCCAGTACTCTTGAGATATTAACGGATAACTTCTCCACATCCTTTTCGTCGCAAAGAAGGCCGTTTTCTTCATCCTTTACAATATCTACAATACCACCGGAACGGCTGGCAACAACGGGAACCCCACTTGCCATAGCCTCTAAGATTACAAGTCCAAAACCTTCCTTATCTCCATCAGCGGCTGTAACGGAGGGCGCCACAAACACATCTGCGGATGCATAAATCTCCGGTAATTCATCATGGGTTTTCGGTCCGGCAAAAACAACCTTATCTCCTAATGCCTTTGCCTGCTGTCTAAGTCCCGGCTCCAAATCTCCTTTACCTACAATAACCAGCACGGCATTATCTACTTTTTTCATGGCATCGATGAGATAAGTAACACCTTTCTTTTCCGCCAATCTTCCCACAAACAAAACAACCTTCCGGTCACCCTGTCCGAAGAAATTTTCCTTTCGATGTTCACTGCTAAACCGGCTTACATCACATCCCATAGGAATGATGGATGTTTTTTGATTCGGATATAATTGCTTTACGTAATCCTGTAATGCATCGGAAACAACGGTAATCGCTTTTGCTCTTTCCAGACATTTTAATTTCATGGATTTTAAGATACCCTTATTCAAAGAGGTAACATCCCCACCATGACCGGTAACAATATACGGCGTATCCTTAACACTCATTTGCATGATTCCCTGTGGAATAAGCCAATGAGCATGTACCACATCAAATTCCTTTGAACGTTTCTTTAACTGATGGTGTAAAGAGAGCAACAAAAAAGGAACCAGAAGAATACGTATCTTTTTTTGTTTGATTCGAGGTACAATCGCACCGGGATAGCATAAGGTCTCGAATTTGTGAATCGGAAAGTAATGATACCGGATCACATGTACCCCTTCCAGTTCCTCTTCCTCCTTTGCACCCACTGCTCCGGGAACCAAAACCGTGACATCATAATATTTTGTCATTGCCTTTGCATAATCTAATATAAATCTCGGCTCTGTGTCATTCGCCCAGCGGGGAAAGGTTGAGCCTGTAACCAATAACTTTTTCATATAGTAAGCTCCAGTTTCCTATCCTTATCGTTCAGATGCTTCGGAGTCTCTCTGATCCAACTCATATTCCATCTTACGAACTCTTTTTTGAACATCCTGCATGATCTTTCGATTGGCAGAAATCGTATCTGCCATTAAACCAAGTACCCAGATCAGAGCACCGATTGTAATTAACAAACTGCATAAAATCAAAGACTGAACATTCCCGGTTCCATGTCCCTGAAACAGGAATACCAGATAGCGTATGCCTAAGATCAAACCGGCAAACATCGGAAAACATCCTAAAATAGAGAAAAACATTAAAGGACGATACATAATATAGGCTCTTATAATCGTTACCATGGAACGCTTCACGTACCCAAACATACTGCTGAACAACCGGGATGGACGAAGCTCTGCATTGGTACGGATCGGCACAGAAACAATCGCGATTTTATCTCTTCCCGCCTGAACAATCTGTTCCAATGTATAAGTATATTCATTCACAACATTTAACTGTAATGCGGCAGTTCTGCTGTATGCACGGAATCCACTTGGTGCATCCGGAATGTCGGTCTTAGATGCTTTTCTTACAACCCAGCTTCCAAAATGCTGCAGCCTCTTCTTCAAAGGAGAAAAATGAGCGGTATCATCTATCGGTCTTTCACCGATTACAATATCAGCTTTTCCATCTAGAATCGGCCGAACCAGCTTTTCAATATCTTCACCGCAATACTGGTTATCTGCATCTGTATTCACAATAATATCCGCGCCCTGGCGAAGACATTCGTCAAGACCTGCCATAAATCCCTTGGCAAGACCTTTGTTTCTTTTCAAATCCACAATATAATGAACGCCCCAGTTTCTGGCAACCTCCATTGTATTATCCTTGCTTCCGTCATTAATAATCAGGTATTCTATCGTATCGATTCCGTCTATATGCTTTGGCAGATCATTTAACGCAACCTCTAAGGTTTCCGCTTCGTTATAGCATGGAATTTGTATAATTAACTTCATATCTGTTACCTCTTTCATCTTCAATAGTTTGTAGTTTTCTAAAAAAACAAGCACAAAATATTGTAACATTTTTTTAACATTTTATCAAGTAATACGAAGGCGTCCTAAATGGTAATCTGCTTTTTCGTATCAATCATCCGATTTTTACCGGGGTTATATTTGTGTTCCATATAAATGTATAACCGATAGGTTTTATCTTGTTTTAATGACCCGCAATATAATTTTGCAAGGAAACCGGATGCAAAGCCGTAAGGCTGTTTTGAAAATACTTCCGCTACGTCATAGCGACGCTGTGGCGATGTTCCCACATACCATGTATCTTCATCAGATTCCAAAATCAGTCTGATATTGTATTCATAACTGTTTTTCGTTTTCGGATAAGCAAATCCACGAATTTCAAGGACGTCCTCCTTCACGGCAATTTCATCCACATTCCATTTTAACCGTCTGCATAAGGTGTAAAGCCGACTTACCGGAAGGTTCTTTTTCTTTCTTCGGTACGGTATGAGCCGCTGGAAATCAACCGGCTTATTTTCATAATCTGCTGCCTTTATGATCTTATCGGAATAACAGATCATGGGCACATTCGGATAAATATAAGTAATCATTGCAATCTTATAATCCATAATATCCAAAGCAAGCTCGTCCTTATTCAAACATACCTGGAAGCCGGTATACCTTAAATCCGGTCGTCTGTCAAACAGCTCCCATACATCCTTTCGTTCCACATGGGTTGCGGGAACCGTAAGGGTTTTTCCTTTTCCGTCAATCAAAACAAGCGTTCTTTTCAGGGAATCATTGTTTTTAACCGATTCAAACATGGACCATCCTTCAATTCGGACATCTAAGCCTGTTTGAATAATATCCACAACAAACGCTCCATGAGGACGGTGATTCAGATAGAATACCGGTTCCTTCTTAACCCTGTCAAACCGGGTATTTGGCGTACAATCATTTCCAATCGGATTCAGATTCCGGTTATAGAAAAAGTCCTCCACCAATTCATCATGTATACATTCCAGTCGAATCCGTTCCTTCAAAAGACGTTCCTGTTTCCATGCATCCGTATTATCATCTCCCCGGCTGATAGATTCATGATGATAAGCAACCACATCGTTACGCACTACATTATAGTAGCCCCACTCCAACAGCTTGTAACAAAGATCAACATCATTATAGGCAATCGGGAAAGACTCATCAAATTTTCCTGCCTGCCGAAACTTTTCTTTGCTTATCATCAAACAAGCTCCTGTTACGGAAGAATAATTAACATCTAACCGGTTCCGTCCGTAATAATACGGGATTTCATCCTTTTCAAAAAGCAGAGTATGGGACGGTCCGATTGGAAGCTTCACAATTCCGCAATGCTGTATTTTGGATGACTGCGGATATAACAGCTTCGCACCTACCGCACCGGTATACCGCTGCATTGCCTGTCCAACCATTCTGCCAAGCCATTCTTTGTCAAAGACTTCAATATCATCATTTAAGAAGAGGTAATATTCTCCTCTAGCAGCCTCCGCTCCCCTGTTACACATTCTGGAGAAATTGAAATCCTCCACCTGATACAGATACTGCACCCCTTTTCTTAAAAGATAATCCTGAATTTTTTCCCTGTTATAAGCACCGCTGCCATTATCTACAACAATAATCTCATAATTAGGATAATCCGTATAACGGTAAATGGAATCAATACACTGCTTTAATATGTGGAAATGATCCTTTGACGGTATAATAATACTGACCAATGGATATCCGGTTGGCTCATATACAATATGATACTGGAACATATCACTGACATACTCCGGATATCCCTTAATATTTCTTCTCTTTAATGCATCTATCTTGGCATTTTTTACTGCCTCTAATGCATACGATTTTGCAGAAGGGGCTGCCGCCAAGGATTCCGGTCTGGCTCTCCAATGATACAAGATTTTCGGAACGTGTGCCACATGACTATCGTAAGTGTGCTCCATAAAACGCAGCGTAAAGTCATAATCCTGTGCTCCATCATAGGCAGGACGCAGTCCACCGATTTTTTTGACAATGGATGCCCGGTATATGGCAAGATGATTGGTATACATCTGGGACATAAAGAAATCCGGTGACCATTCCGGTTTAAAGAACGGCGAATATCTTTTTGTTCCGTCATCCGTTATTTTATCCTCATCACTATAAATAAAATCATACTCCGGATTTTCATTTATTTTCATTGCCATCTCATACAATGCATCTTCCGTAATCACGTCATCACAATCCATAAAGGCAATATACACACCTTTGGCAGCTTCAATTCCGTCATTTGTACATCTTGAAATATTCCCGTTGACGGTTCGGTAAATTACACGGATTTTTTCATCATTTTCATAAAGGCGAAGCGTTTCTCTTACACCTTCCATGGTAGAACAATCATCTACTAAAATTAATTCCCAGTTTGTATAAATCTGATTCTTCACAGACAAAATACATTCCCGCAGCTGCTGCGGCAAAACATTATAAACAGGAACCACAACGGAAATCAACGGTTCAAAATCCCAGTCTATATTCTTTTTTGCCTTGGATGGTTTTTCCGTATTCTCAATCCATTTATCAAAATATCTGGTATCACCGATTCCATCCTCCACGTCCTCCGGATGCTTGATTCCCATACGCTCATATACAAAAGCCTTTACCTTGTCGGAAGTATCCCTTCTGGCAAATAATCCCTGCGTCCAGAACAGCTCCACATGAGGATTCTTTTCAATGCTTTCATCTGTCAAATGAGCAATATATTTTTCCTCATCCTTCTTATCCACAAAACCGTCAGCATTGGTGAGATTCCCAATCATCACAGCCTCTTCCTCCGTAGGCTGTTCGATTAAACGATAAACCCGTCCCAATGCCTGATCCGGCATAATCTCAATATTATATTTTTTCACAAAATCAAGACCATAGGTCACATAATCAATAATACCCTTTGTAATATCTCCCTTTAATGCTTCCGGCTGATTCTTCTCATAAACCACACCGTCTGCACCGTATGCATGAATAGACGGATGTCCCGCAGAGAAAAATAATTCCAGCAAAACAATGGCAGTTTTGGCTCTTTCCTGCAAGGTATAATTCTTATAATGATCAAAAAGATATGCCTCATATTTTCTGCCTTTTAGCTGTTTCTTACTCTTTGGAGAATTCAAAATACCGGCATACAAAAACTCATATTCCCTGTCACAGCCAATGGCAGAAAGAAAACGATCCAGAAGATATTGAGAGCTTCCGTTCCATCCGCAGTCAAACACCTTTGCTTCTCCATCAAAAAATCCAATGGATTCATAGTATTTTTTTGCATACTCCCGCTCCTGCTTACAGGTTTCCAAAAACAGTTCTTTGTTATATACATATATTTTTCTGAAGTTCTCCACCTGTTCCAAATTATCAATCACATCATAAACAGAAGAAAATCCGCACTGATCCAAATGCTGCAATCTGCCTGCATCTACCCCTAAATACTCGCAGATTTCCTCCACAGACTGTCCGAAGGTATAAGGTGGCAGGAGTTTGATATCCTCTTCATTCATCTGGGTAATTCCGGCTAACATTAATGCACGTCTTGAAGTCTCCACATATACAATCTCATGGTCTGTCTTATGTTGAGCCTTAAGCGTTTGAAACAGATGATATAGATTATATCCATCCCGGGCTAAGAAAAAGATTTTCTCATTCTGATGAAGATTTTTTTCCAGCCACAAATAAAGTCCCATATATAACGGACCGCCTACTTCAATTCCCAGATGATACCAAAAGGTTTGATCCTGATGATACAATATCTTATAAAGTCCGTCATCCACAATGCTGCAATTGGCATTTTTATTTTTTTCTTTTTCTAATCCTTTTTCATAAAGAAAGGTTTCAAGTCCCAGACTTCCCGGATTATCCACATCGGCAAACTGACTATCTCCAATGTGCAGGATTTCACTGTATTCCACGGAAAATTCGTCTTTTATACAGGCAAACAGTTCTTTATTAAACTTTGCCTTTCTCTCATCAGAAGAAACAAAAAGTCTGTGATATCCCACATAGCCGCATCCGGTCAATATATCCTCTATGGTATCACCGTTTAAATACATATCACTGGTAATCACAACCTTTTTACCGGATGCAAGAGCATGCCGGAAAACGTCATACATTTCCGTATTCTGCTTTAATGCATCCTTTTCCAGTTGTATTTCATAGGCTTTGATTTCCATCCAGTCATACTCCGGATATACCGTTGCCAGATGGTCATAGATTTCGTCCATATTGGCATGAGGATAGCCCTTACTTTCGAATAATTTATGACTGATCACGTCCTGTTCCCTCATACGAAGCTTCACAAAACCCGCAATCTGATAATGTTCCCCCACCATCCGGAAAATATCCTCCGGTGTATTGGTCAGACGATATACCAATGTATCAAACATATCAAAAGAAATGACCTTTGCATTTTCTATTTTTTCATATAAAACCTCTAATGTCTGTTCTGTCATACTAAACTTCTCCTACATTTTATAACCTTACCTGCCGTTGTCTTTATTTACAAGGGCACGCGTAGCCATATTTAATCGAAATTGTAACTGTTCCTTTTCATATTTTTCCCGATAATATTCATAATTCGTTTTTTCTTTGTAATTATGAATACTTTCAATTAACGCACCTTCTATATCCGTTAACAAAATAAAATCCAGAATTACGTCTTTTTTATCCGGCTTTTGAAACAAAAACTGAGGATCTCTTGTAAAGAATAAAACAGTGTCACCAATCAGCCGCTCTCCATTGCTGTCCCATTGACTGTTACAATCCATAACCTTCGCCATACACGGATATTCACAAGGATCAATCCTTACGTCATGTGCCCTTTCGGGAATCTGAAACTGCAAATGGATCACACCCATTGCATCTTTATTCGCCATGATGACTTCTCTGTTTTCAGCACTGTAGCCATTTCCGTAATCATAATAAACCGTAACGGGAAAGGGATTCAAAAAACAGCTTTTATTACGCAACGGTGTATAGCTTCCTTCCACATACGCCTGAAAATTCCGCTCCATATAGATATAGGTCTGAATCTCCCTCTTTGAGAATCCAAAGTCCTCCAACACGTCCAGATTAATATAATCCAGTCTGCTGCCACCTACATTGCAATAATATAATACGCATCGAAACAGGAGAAAATGAAGTGGTATCGGAAAATGAAATGTCCATTCATAATCGATTGCAACCCACCGGTCATCCCGTATGATGATATTGGGAAAAATCATGTCAATATTCAAAAAATCCGTTGCTTCCCATGCCGGGTCAATGTCAACATCCCCAAAGACTTCTATAAATTCCTTTGTCTTTTCAAACGCTGTTCTTTTATGGATTGCATTTATTTCATCTGCATATTGCTTTAACAGGGAAAGCATGCCTTCCCGGTTATCCTGTGTTGCCAATTCATCCAGATACTGTTCTAATGACATACCCTTTACATATTCAATCTCCAATATGTCATCACCTGTACAGCGGCAAATATCCATACGACTGTTTCTCATTAATTCCCGATAGGTTTCGTAGGTCACGATATTATTTTGTAAATGATTCCTTCCGGAAGAATCATAACATTCTTTATAAACTCTTGGTTGTCCCTGATCCTCTTCTATTTTTGTAATGGTACAAAACGGAAGATTCCGCTCCGACGTAAATTTAACATATTTTATATCAGACATTTTATTCCCCTTTTTTCGCAACATACAGAAAGGTTGTCATATATTCGGATAATACACCGTCCCTCTTTGCTTCCTTTGTTATATTTTTTATATGCTCTAATTGAAATTCATTGTAATATAACTGATACATTCCGGCATCCACACCATGCCGGTTTAAATATTCCTTCTCATATAATTCCATTGTAATTGTGCCATTTGGTACCGGAAAATATTCCTCTATCCTCCGGAATCCTACAGACTTTAATGCCTGTAAGCTTTGCTGTCCGGTCGCCATACATTCTAAGGGAATATCCTCTCTCCACCATGAAATCGGTGCATATTTGTTATCTACTCCGTATAACAGAATCCCCTGTTCCCTTAACAGCCTATAAACCGCAGGCATCAGCTTCTTTTGTTTTTCAAATTCCAAATTCATTTCATTCATGATAATACAGTCAAAGGAGCCTTCCTCCAAGGAAGCCAACAGCGTATCATAACTGCCTCCATATGCACGAAATCCATTTTGATGCTGCTTTGTTACATTCTGCAATAACAATTCAACATCAGCCTCTGCTGCCGTAACATCCTGAAATTGAGCAGTTAAGCACCTTGTCAGACCTCCGGTGGATGCCCCTAACTCTAACAGCTTACATTCCTTTGGCAGATTCAGCCAACGGACAATATTTCCCCGGTTTTCGGAAAACTGGTATACATATTCATATTCATTCTGCTTACACATTACAGCTTCATTTTTCATTTCTGCCTGCTTTAACCTGTCCTGTAGATTTTCTTCTTCCCGCTCCAAATCGATTTGAACATTTCTATAAGTAAATTTCATTTTCATTTCCTTCCCTGTTCTAAGTCTCCGGCCATTTTTCATGAATCAAAACAAATTCCCTTCTCATAAAAAAAATCCACAAATAGCGCTTCTATCAGTGGATTTTAGAATAAAATACGACTACCACCACTTCTTCAGTTCAGCAGATGTATTCATTTTATTATATTGACGTCAAATCACAATAATAGGTCAGATTATTGCAGTAGGAGCTGCCAAAATCTTCCTTACTGGTAATCAGTCCCATGTTCAGATATTGTCCCAGATTTTCAGTGGCCGTTCCCCAAGAAACCAGACGGTAATCCCGCTGCCTCATTGCCTGAAGCATACAATAATACATATAAGTCATCGGACTTAATTTGCCATATGCCTGACGTGCTGCCAGATACTGGGTATGTGCAACTCTTATATTATCAAAATAAAACATCATAGAGCCTGCCAGCATTTTCTCATCTTTGTACACACCAAAAAAACCACATTCCTTTGTCAGGCGGGAATTTTTAAACTCTAATAATTCTTCTATCGTATGTACCGGTTTCGTATCATATTTACCAAGATTCTCACATAAAATATCATAGAACTCTTTTATCTCTGCTTCCGACTCCAATTCCTTAAGCACCAGACCTTCTTTGATACAATTATTTACATTGGTTCTTTTTCCCTGGGCAAAGTTCGATGTAATATCTTCCTTATATCCGTCAAAATCCACGTAGGTGCTTAATTCCTTGTATTCTGTAAAACCGTGATACTGATACGCATATTGGAACAAATCCGACTCAACCTTTGAGAATATGTCGGATGTCTGCTTTAAATAAACGGCTTCAAATCCCTCTTCCTTCAAAAACTGCTTTAATTCTTCTATCATTGCCACCACATATTTTGCACAATAATGCTTCTTATCAATGATAATCCCTCCAAAGGTGGTTCCACGATGAGAATAAAAAACCCGCTTTCCATCCAATTCTACTTCACAGCCGGGACATAAGGCAGCCAGATTGTTTTTTGCATTATAAATCATCAAAGATACATCCTTAAATCTTCCCTTTGGATGATAATTTAAGAAATTACGGCTTTGTAAAAAAGTACCGTTTATTGACTTCTCTGTAATAAACTGATCCCATTCCTTTTCATTTGTATCTTCATAGTAACGAAACTGAAACATTTTTTCTCCTTCACTTATCCTTCAAAGCTGTTAATCTTATCAATAATATAGCCAACTTCTTCCTCTGTCATACCATAATACATCGGGATGCTTAACTGTGTATCGGAAATCTTCTCCGCAATCGGAAAGGCTCCCTTTTCAAATCCCAATTCCCGATATGCACCCTGCAAATGCATCGGAATCGGATAATGGCGGTTTGTTCCGATTCCATTCTCCTCCAGATATGCAGCCAGCTCATCTCTTTTATTACAGCGGATTGCAAAAATATGATATACATGGGTGGCATCCTCCGCAGTAACCGGCAATGTAATCTGCGGATTATGAATTCCATTCAAATAACGTCTTGCGGTTTCGTTCCGATTTGCATTCCACTGATCCAGATAACGAAGCTTCACTCTTAAAAATGCCGCCTGCATCTCATCTAACCGGGAGTTATTCCCTTTGTAAATATGATGATATTTGTAATCAGAGCCGTAATTGCCAAGAGCTCTTACCTTGTCTGCCAGCTCTTTGTCATTTGTTACCATGGCTCCACCGTCACCTAACGCACCCAGATTCTTGCCCGGATAAAAGCTGAATCCCGCTGCATCACCGAGGCTGCCGGTTTTCTTTCCTTTATAGGTGGCACCATGGGCCTGGGCAGAATCCTCGATTACCTTAAGACCGTAAGCATCTGCAAGCTTGTTAATCTCATCCATACAAGCCGGCTGTCCGTATAAATGCACTGCCATAATTGCTTTTGTTTTTTTTGTAATCTTTTCTTCAATCTTTGACGGATCAATATTATAATAATCTATTACCGGTTCAACAAAAACCGGAGTTGCTCCTACATAAGATACTGCCAGCGCTGTTGCAATATATGTATTGGACGGAACAATCACCTCATCTCCCTCTCCGATAC
Organism: uncultured Lachnospiraceae bacterium; assembly: GCA_934294885.1. Classification (GTDB taxonomy): domain Bacteria; phylum Bacillota; class Clostridia; order Lachnospirales; family Lachnospiraceae; genus CAG-590. The sequence goes on from CAKRAK010000001.1 coordinate 193,542, forward strand.
CATATGCCTTCAAGGTTAAAAACAATGCGTCTAAACCATTGCCACAGCCCACACAATAGTTCACACCACAATAATTTGCAAATTCCTGTTCAAACTGTTTTAGCTGATTACCCTGTATAAACCAGTTACTTTGATACACATCCTGAAATGCCTGATACATTTCATCTTTGATTTCATTATGCATCGCCTCAAATGATACAAAAGGAATCTTCATCTTTTTCCCTCCCGTTACTGAATTTCTTTTTTCTTTTGCTCCTCAACATACTCTAAAAATACGTCGTAATCTCTGATGTAATCTTCTTCTTTATAATAGTCAGACGCCAATACCATTAAAACTGCATCCTTTGAAAAATCAAACATTTCTCTCCACATTGCATTGGAAACATATAAGCCCTCATATGGTTTTTCCAATGGAACCACCTTTTTTTCGGTTCCGTCATCCAATAAAATCTTACATGTCCCGTGGATACAGATTAAAATCTGTTCCAATGATTTATGGGCATGATAGCCTCTTCTGACACCTGCCCCGGTATCATACATATAATATACTCTTTTTATCTCAAAGGGAATATCCTTATGCTCCTCTAAAGCAACCAACTGTCCCCTTTCGTCTCCATGTTGTTGAAATGCGTACTTTACAACCTGCATCTGTAATCTCCTTTGACCTGTTAAAACTCATTTCTATCCATAAAACTGCTTTCCTTTATCCGTGGCTCATGTTTTTTGAAAAGCCTGCAATATGCGGATATACACAAATACCGAATGGCATCCGGATTCAAAAACAGTCTGAATAAAGTTCTTATATATATATTCTGAAATACATTAAAGATTCGTACCTGCTGTCTTTTTTTTACAAAGGGATGGTTTTTGTAATTACGATACAATTCCTGATAAAACCGGTCTACATCTTCGGCTAAAAGCTTGGCAAACCTGCTGTTTCCACCGGCAGATACCCCTGCTTCCACCTCGTATAGCACCGTATAAGCATCTATCATTTCCATCTTATGACCTTCCATTCCGGCAAGTACCTGAAATATGTCCTCTTCATATATAACATAACTTTCTATTTTCTTCAAATATTCCAAATAAAATTCTCTCTTATAGCACATACACGCACCGGATACATTATCACTATACAGCACCAGATTTTTTAAAATCCTTCTTTGAGAATTGCCTCTTCTGTATGCCTGTATGTCAAAAGGATGGCAAAAGCTTTCGTAATGAATGATTCCATCTTTATCTCTGTGATATCCTCTCATCAATCCAAAACACTGCTGGCATTGCCGTTCCTCAAAAAAATCATAGATTCTTGAAAGGGAGGTTTCATTGTAGAACGCATCCCCCGGTCCAAAATCTCTGACATAAGTTCCCCTTGCATGCTCCAATGCGGAAATGAGATTTTTAACCGTTCCCTGATTTTCTTCATGGGGAATCAGCACATAATTTTCAAAATGATTCTCTCTGAAATAATCTTCAATCTGAGAAAAGCAGTTATCCTCCGAACCATCATCGGAAATAACAATCTCATAATCATCAAAATCCTGTTTCAGAATCGATTTTAATGTGAATAATACTTTTTCAATTTTAGGATTATACGTAACAACGATAACAGAAAACTTCATCTATAAGCTCCTACCCTTCATTTTCAACAGGACTTTTCTTCGACGGTTCAACCTTGGCAATATATCCGTATTCATTTTCATAAACCTTTTCCAAGGAGTCAAAATAGGACTGATATTGCTGATAAAATTCCCCATCCCTTAGTACCATTACATAATCTGTTTTTGCAAGCTGTGCAAAAAAATCCTCCGGCTCCATATCCCAGCATTTCAACTGATTATTTCTCTGACCGGTAATGGCTTCCATCCAGAAATAATCTTCCCAATAACAAACAATAGGAATATATTGATCCGTATCCTTTAATTCATGTACCGCATATCGATAAATTTCTATCTTTCCCGGCGGATATTCCGGATTTCCAATGGCATCCTCATTAAACATGAAAATGTCACAAAAAGCTCTGGAATTATGATTTGCCGTAAACCGGTCATTTTGGTTCTGTATCCGGTCCTCAATTTTATAATAACCGACAAACAGTGTAAACAGCCACATAAAAGCACCCATAGCCACCAAAGCTCTGCCCTTTTTTTCAACATAGGAAATACCAACAAATGCCAAAACAAAAACAACCAGCCACAAAAGGTAATAGTTCTTGTAAAAATAATACGAAGATACCCGTCCTGTCATTCCCAGACCAAACATGGCAAAAATAAAGCATACCAATAACGGAAAGATATACAATATTATCCAGTTCTTTCGTTCCTTTTTTAAATGGTAATATCCATAAAGGGCAAATGGTATCAGTAATACAAAATTAGAAAATAAATCCTTATAGATACCGCCCTCCTGAGCAAAAGCAGAACCCACTGTTGTACCGCCTTCACCGAATATTCCACGATAAGTAAAATAAATTCCCAAAACGGTAGGAACCAAAAAAATTCCGAGACATACCTTCACGGTATCAAGGGAAACCAGCCGGGCACAGGTCTTTTGTCTGTATAATACACAGAAAAGTATAGAAAAAAATACTACCGGCATAAACAAAACGTAACACTCAATCACACCAAGACAGCAAAGAGATACCATGAACACGCCTGCCCATTTTGAAAACTCTCCCTGAATATATCCATCCACAATCATCATGGTTACCCCTATGATGGTAACGCACATTCCAAGATAGGTAAAACCAAAAACCGTACTGTTTAACGGATAGCCACAAATATAAATAAGTGTTGCCAATACCCCTGCAAGCTTTAAGTAACGATCCTTTAAATATTTACGAATCACGCCGTAAAATACCAGACCCGCCAATAAAAGCCAGAGAATATCTCCCAAAACATATATCTGATAATACCGGGTTACATCCCGAAAGGGGGCAAGCAGTGCAATTAACAATCCATTATGAAAGCTTGCATAATACATAGCTGTAACCTGTTGTTCCTGCATCATATCAAAGGCATTTTTAAAATGCTGAGCCGGATCGATTGCCATATAGCGAATATGAAGATCCAATCCGAATCTATGATACCCTGCCCGGGCGACGCAGAGAAAAACCCCAAGCCATGCAAGAATATCTATCTTTTCATAACGATAGCTTTGTACACCTTTGCGTCTGAGCATTACATACCAGAGAACAACCGCAGCCACTCCATTGGTAATTCCCACACTAACCAGATTAACCGGTATATGAACAATCGTTCCCAAAGCAGCAAAAATACATTGATAAAAGGAAACCAGTAATGCCGAAACCGGTATCCATGTTGCACCATATAACTCCCGGTGGGTTTTTTTAATCCGATACACTCCGGTGGCACAGCCCACAAATGAAACAATATAAAATAAAGATGCGATTACCGACGGCTTCATACCAAATAATCCTCCTCCAAAAATATGTTCTTCCCTTACAGCCCTTCCTTATAATCTTCCGATTAACATGACTGCCCGAAGAAAAATCTCATCTAACACCTTCTGTCTGAAATACCGGGGATAAAAGACCTTTTTCAGGGTATTTACCGGATGAAATCCCTGCTTTGTAAAAAGTGCCAGTACCTTTTGATCCTCCTTTGACAACTGACTTCCAAAAAGCTGTTCAAACTCTATAATCTGTTCCCTAATCTTTTTGAAATAACCATTCAAAAACAGCTTTTTAAACCGCCATACCTGAAACTGAAAGAAACTAACCTCCTCACCGCTGACATTTGCATTGTGTCTGCGGTACTTTACAGTAGCGCGTTCATCATAAACAACCTGTCCTAATCCTGAGCATAACATATACATCCACCAGTCATGTCCCTGAGAATGCTTTGGCATGTTGGCAACTGTCATTTCCTGTGCCTTTTTATTAAAACAGCTGTTAAAACCAAGAGGCACACAGTCTACAATGGAATTGCGGAAGGATAACTTGTTACCCTTGGATTCATGATGTGCAATAAACTTCATATCTCCATCATAAAAATCATAATTGGAAAAATACAAAACAGGCTTCGTATGATCCACATCCTTTAATTTTTCCAATGCCATCTCCACCTTTTGGGGAAACCAGACATCATCCTGATCCGAGAAGAAAAAGAAGTCCCCATCTCCCCCATGCTCTATTAACCAGAAAAAACTAGCCACAAAACCAACGTTTTTGCCTAGTTCTAACTGAATCAATCCTTTTTTTTCGTATTCCTTTAATATATCAACCGTTCCATCAACAGAACCGTCATCCCGTACAATTAATTCCAGCTCCTGATAAGTCTGATTTAAAATACTATCAATTTGTTCTTCTATATAACGTGCTCCATTATATGCGGAAAGCAATACCTTTACCTTCATAAGTTGTTTGAATCCTCACTTTTTTGATAAAATTTGCATAATATTTTTGCAATCCATTTTGGCCAGAATTTCAGATACATCTCCATATCCTCACTGCCTCTTCCGGTCTCTCTTATGGTTGCAGAGGTCTCTGATTCTTCATGAATCCGATGAGCCATCAAAGGCTTCCCTACATATAAAAACTCACCCTTTCTGCGGGACAGATTCTCCCATGCTTCCCAGTCTTCATTGGTACGGAAATGATTCCGGAATATCACCTCCGGCATATTATCACGGAAATATGCTACAGAAGGACAGCAAATAGGGGAACCAAAGGATAAGATTCTTCTTCTCATCCAAATACTTTTCTGCCAGATGGAAAACCGTAATGGCCACATCATAAGCCTCTTAATCTTTAACAACGTATTCTTGTGAACAATTTCTCCATCCCGAAGTTCATCATAATCCGTTGAAAAAATAATCGGATTCTTCGCTTTTTTTGTCATCTCCAATAATTTTTCCACGTAGGTATCATAATAAATATCATCCTGATGGGCAATTGTAACAATCGGGGTATCACACTGATGATACGCAAAGGTCCAATCCTGAGTGATACCATGCTCACCATGGTTTACATAATACTGAATTTCGTATTTTTTACAAACATTTTCGATGTATTCACAAGGAGTCGATGTTGCAAGAATAATCTTAGATGGTACCGTCTGGTTTTGTAACGACTGAATACACTCCTCCAAATACGGACTTTCTTTATATGCACATAATGCAAATGTGTGCTGATTATTTATCTGACTCATGTATCTGCTCCATTTCCCGAATTCTTTTTTCCAGCATGGCATTATCCTGAACCAGGCTCTTTATTCGATCACTTTGACGAGAAACAATAGATGTCAATGCCATCAATAACACCATAACAAATCCTATGGCAATGACATATAGGGCATTCATTCCACTTTCAAAACCAAGGGCTTTCCTGATAATCTCCAACAATTGAGGGAAAATAACCAGAATCAGCATTACAAAAGCCATACCAAGCCAAAGCAGCGTATATCGAAGTGCCAGTCTGTTCTTCTTTAGCAAATAAAGAACAACAAGAAAAAATATCAATATTACAATCAATAAAACAATTCTAAGTGTTGTTGTCATGTTATTTCACCTTCTTACTGGAAATTCTGCATAATAAAATCGCAATAGAAACCTTAATCATATAATAAACAGATTTCAACGGTGATATGGAGCTTTCTCCAGCTTCTCTTTCTTTCATAATCACAGGCACTTCTTTAATCCTAAGTCCCATTACGGATGCCTTAACAATGGCTTCCGGTTCCGGATAATCTACCGGATATTCTTTCGCATACAACCGGATCCCTTCTCTGTTCACCGCACGAAAACCGCTTGTTACATCCTGTACCTTTGTTGTGCAGCACATCCGAATCAGAGTACTTAAGAACTTAATACCCAACCGGCGCATTCCCGATGATTGAAACCCTTCCTTTGTAATAAATCTGGAACCGATTACAATATCAGCCTCCCCTGCCTCTATAGGAGCAATTACATCCTTCAGATATGCGGTATCATGCTGTCCATCCCCGTCTATCTGAATGGCAATGTCGTAACCGTTTTTTAATGCATATTTGTAACCGGTCTGAACACCGCCGCCAATTCCTAAATTCAAAGGCAGATTCAAATAGCTGGCACCTGCCGCCTCTAATTTTTTCAATGTATTGTCCGTGGAGCAATCATTGATTACCACATAATCCGCCCCTTCACAATCTGCTTTTAATTTGTTAATTACATTTAATATGCTTTCCTCTTCATTATAAGCAGGAATAATCACTAATACCTTCATCATTCTCTCTTAACTGCTTCTCCATTTCTATTCATCGACCTTCTGTATCATGACCTTTGAATTCATATCGTAAAATCCAACTGTATTTTTATCTGATATCACAGTTACGTTTACCGCATCATATAATCTGTGATAAGCAACAAATTCCCCGCCCTCAAAGCCGGTACAGCTTACGGATAACAAATACTCTCCACCCTGTAGATTCATTTCCTGAGTAAAGGATGCCATATATACTTCACCCTTTTTTACATCTCCCGGAGTTACTTTCTCATACATGGTGTTGGTTCCTGTAACATCCGTTCCCCGTATGGTCTTAAATGTATAAGTAAAAATCGGATCACTGACATCCTCGTTAAAACGAACCTTTGTGGAAAGACGGAATTTCGAACCCTTCATAATGGAACTGGTTAACAGCTCATGCTCATCGAAAATTCCGATATCTATAATCTCTGCCTTACCGTTTCCATACTCGTTAACATTGGGATTCATGGCAAGATTGTCCTTCCATTTTCCATGAACGACAGTCTGACCGGAATCCTTTTCCCCGGTCTGTGACGAATTCTCATCCGTCTCCTTCGTATCGTCATCATCTAATCCTACCATGATCTTTTTATATAAATCTACCATTTCCTGAGGGCTTCCCTCTGCTTTTTTCACGCCACGATTCAACAAAATTACCCGGTCACAATATTTGCTGATGCTTCCTAAATCATGACTGACAAATAAGATGGTCTTACCCTGTTCCTTAAATTCTTCAAACTTATGATAGCACTTATTCTGGAAGAACACATCTCCTACGGAAAGCGCCTCATCTACAATTAAAATCTCCGGGTCAATGTTAATCGCCACGGCAAATGCAAGACGCACAAACATTCCGGAAGAATAGGACTTTACAGGCTGGTTGATAAAATCTCCAATATCCGCAAAGGAAACAATATCATCTAATCTTGCATCAATTTCCTCCTTGGAAAATCCAATCATGGTTCCATTGAGATAGATATTTTCAATTCCCGTATATTCCTGATTAAATCCGGCTCCTAATTCCAGCAACGCAGAAATACGACCATTCACCGTCACTTCTCCTTCTGTGGGATTCAACACACCGGTAATTATTTTCAAGATTGTAGATTTGCCGGAACCATTGGTTCCGATAATACCAACAGTCTCCCCCTTCTTTACTTCCATATCCACGTCCGAAAGGGCATAATGTTCTTTGAAAACCTGTTTTTTTGCAAGTCCCAAAGAATCCTTTAAACGATCCATAGGACGGTCATATAACTTATATACTTTTGAAAGATGACTAACCTTAATTGCAATATCTTCCATAAAAACTCCTTTTCCGATTACAGCACATCCGCAAAATGTACTTTTAACTTTTTAAATAAATGTACGCCGATTGCAAAGATTCCAAAAGTGAGTGCCCAGAAATACAATGTATACAGAGGACGTTCAAAGAACCATATCTTATCAGCCAAAGCATCCCGATATCCCTGTATAATATAAAACAGCGGATTTAACATGAACACTTTTCTCATCCATCCCGGCATACCGGTAATGGAATCAAAATTCCACATAATCGGAGTTACCCACATCGCAACCTGCAAAACAATACCGATAATCTGCATCAGATCTCTGAAAAAGCAAAGAATCGCAGATGTAATATAGGACATTCCCAATGCCAGAACAAAGACACATAAGGAATAATATATAATCTGCAGCGTGTACAAATCCGGAAAATAACCGTAGCAGCTATATAAAATTAACGTAAACAAAACAAAGAACAAATGCACAAACAACGCGGAAACCACCTTTACAGCAGGCAGGATATCAATCTGAAAAACAACTTTTTTTACAAGATACTGATAATCCAGCATTGCCACCGTTCCACCGTTCCATGCCTCAGAAAAGAAAAACCAGGGAACCAATCCGGCTAACAGCCACAAAACAAAGGGAACATTTGCAGGACTTGGTGCCCTTAAGCCCTTCTCAAATACAAACCAGTACAATACAACCGTAACAATCGGCTGCACAAACGCCCAGAAAATTCCAAGATAGGAACCGGCAAACCGGGTCTTAAAATCATTCTTTGATAACTGAAAAATCAACTTTTTATTAAAGTATAATTCACCTAAAAATGATGTTTTTTTCTTTGAATTCATATTCATCATTAACTCCTAAACACATAATCATCCTATTATACCAAAGAATTTCCCTGCATGCAAATCTCCCTTACTTTCAGTTACTGTGAAGTAATCGTTGGCACGATTCTTACCCGGACGCTTTCTTACGCAGTGATGGTTCCTTCATATGCAAATTTACCTTATATCCAGTATCGGGAAAATGCAGCCCACAGACTGCAGGCAATCACAATCGGATAATACAGACATTGTACCCCCAATAATTTCTTCTGATTAATTTTTAACAAACCATCAAAAGGAAGAAAACACAAAGGCAGGAATGGTAGGAAATATCTTCCCTGCACACCAAGGCTTACGGAAATCTGCTGTAATCCCTTTATGGTACCGGAAAGTGTTCCTCCGGTATCAATATCATATAAGAACATCGTCCATGAAAACATAGCAATGATGATCAAACAGGTTGTAATGACTACAACCAAAATCATAAATACCCGTTCTTTCCACGTAAAGCCATAGGAAACCTCATTGGTATTTTCCCGGATTCCAAAGCAAAACAAAAATAAGCACACCAAAACAAAATAATAAAATGCCTTTGGCAGCAGAATATCCAGCCATCCTAAATGTCCGATGGTGGACATGAAATAAAAGCTGTACATTTCCTTTACCGTATCATATATAATCTTAAGGGTAAGTCCCGGCCTTAACACACAGGCTTCCACTAATTGAATAAACACATTATTTCTGCCTATATACAAAAATCCGGCAAACAACAGGATTCCCAAAATTAATAACAGCCATTTAAAGCGTTTTATAAAATCCGTCACCTGAAGCTTTCCGATTCTCAAATCCCATTTATCCAAAGGAATCATAAAGACAATCAGGAAAAAAGGAATGTATGTAGGCTTTATCAATAACACAATACACGGAATCACTAAAAATATAAACAGCGACTTCCACGAAACCTTTTCTTTTTCATATTTGCAATGGAGCACATAGGCTGTGTAAAACAGACATAAGGGAATAAAAACCGCATCATAATTTACGGAAGCACACTGCTGAACTGTCATTGGCAGCAGCATAATCCCACACATCAATTCTTTCTTAATCGGCATATATTTTAACGTGAGATATCCCATTATCATAAAAAAGAGTAATGAACCCATTTCTGCCATCAAAAGGCATACCCAGACCGGCAAGTCCAGAAAATATCCTATAAAAAACAAAATGGCAGGAGGAAGGTGCTTCACAATGGACAATGATGGCTTCGTAAAATTAACGGCTGTTTTATCAAAATGATCGTTGGAATGTGCCGAAAACCGAGCCTTGTCTACCTTTACCAAAGGATTTCCCTGCATATCTCCCGCACCGGTCTTATAAAAATAATCCTCAATCTGTTTTTCTATCTTCGGAAAGCCTGCAGATTCCACCATCTGATAATAATGGGTCAGCTCATCGGGAATCTGATCTGCCGGAATGACACAAGCCATAGCAATTCCGTAAAAAAGGACAATCACACAAAACACATGACCAATGTGTAATTTTTTCCGTTCAAAAAGGGAATGAATCCAATCATACCCTTTGTTATACTGCGCTGCTAAAAAAAGCAGAAGCTTTTGGATTCCACACGTCAATACGCCGGACAAAAAAATCCAGAACAATATCAAAGCAAACACATATATAAGGACAAAACCAATCAGCTTGCTCATGTTCAGACTTGCAAATTCTCCGGCTACTGCCACATAACCATATTGAAAATCCCCATCTATGTCCAGGCGGAGCTCATCACAGGTTAACAAATCGCTGTCTAAAGTCAGTTCTCCGGTTCCTTGCAAGATTACACCGGTCAATGTATTTTTTTCTGCATAGCCATTCAATCCCTTCCGGTAATAAACCGTTACCGGAATGTCTTTTTCCGTATCGGACTGCAGCCGAATTGTAACTGTGCTTAATTTTAAATGCGGCACATCCAATATCAGCTGTGGGTCTATAGACGCCATACGAAACTGCTGCTGATCAAGAATCTCATATCCCTGAATCCTTGTTATGTCCTTCTCTTCATATTTGCACATACTGTTGCTGTAGTCATACATGATATGATAACCGATACAACAACCGCAAAAGATTGCCAAAACAAGCAGTATAATCCTTATTGCTAAAATTCTGTCCTTCTTCATCAATATCCCCCAAAACAATTTACTTTATAGAAAAATCATCCTCATCCAAAGTCAAATGTTTGTTATAAAAAGGATCACCCTTCATAATTTCATGATACCATTTTGTTGTAAAATAAAAGAACTCTCTTCCGTTTCTTTCCAACTGCTGTGGGGTTTTATTCTCCCCTCTGCTTTTAGACTCATAATGATACAACTGGGCATATGGAGTAAATACATTATAATATCCCATTTTCCGTAATTTCATACATAAATCCACATCATTGTAATCCACAACAAGGTTGGTATCAAAGCCATGACACGCTTCTATCTTATCCTTCTTTATCATAAGACAGGCTGCGGTTACTATACTGTAATCCTGTACTGTCTTTAAACGATGCATATATCCATCCGCATCACGGTCAAAATTACGATGTCCATGTCCCGCAAGCCTGCGGATTCCCAAAATCACCCCGGCATGCTGAATGGTATCATCCGGAAAATACAGCTTTGCGCCTACTGCACCTACCTCATCTCTGGTGGCATAATATAACATTTCTTCCATCCAGTTCGGGCTGATTACTTCAATGTCGTTATTTAATAAAATAACATACTCACCCTTTATATACTGTAGTCCGTAATTATTAATGGCGGAATAATTAAATTCATGCTCCCATGTAACAATCCGAATCCGGTCAAGCTGTTCCAACTGCTTATAATAATCAAAGGTTTTTTCCTCTTTACTGTTGTTTTCTATAATAACAATCTCATAATTGGAATATGTGGATTTCTCCATAACAGAGTTAATACAGGTTTGCAAGTCCTCTATATGATCACAGGTAGGAATCAATATCGAAACAAGGGGGTTCTCAACCAAAGGGAAACTGATATGGCTGCTTCCCTCGTATAATCCCGGTGTAACCTCATAGGCACTTCCTTTTTGTTTCCAATAATCAATCCTGCATTTTTCTTCCCTGGCTCTTTCTTCCGCCAAAACAGGACTTCTTCCGTAAAGCAGCTCCGGAATATGACTCACCTGCTCCGGATGTTTTAAGAGAATCTCATAAATAAATGCGTTGTTTTTGTCAAAATCGATTGTGTGGTTCTTAAACATATCCCTCAACAAAGAACCTTCTACGCAGATTACATTCCCAATATAGTTTTCTGTCTCCAGATAATGGGGTGCATAATCCGGTTTGTAATAATACTCACAGTCACCCTCCGGCAGGAAAATACCATGGTCACAATATACAATGTCTCCCATTGTTTCATTCTGGTTTTTTTGAAGCTGATAAACGAGTTCCTGTGAAAAAGATGCAGCTCCGTCTACACAGATAACCCGGTCAAGACCTTCCAGATTATGGCATAAGGCTTTGATATCTCCCTGTTCCGTACAAACAACCGGAAGCCCTGTCTTCTGGGCAGCCTCCATTTCAGGGGATGCAGCTTCCCCATACAAAAGAAGCCTTTCCGGCAGATAAGATTGCACTGCGATTTGGGAAAACATTTTTTCTACGGACGAATCGTCCGTCTGCCTTAAATAGCACAATATACCATAAGTCACCTTGCAATCCTTCATCTCTTCCACCTGACGTTTGTATTCGGAAGGAAGAAGACGATCACAATACCGATGCTTTTTATAATATCTTTTGAGCCTGCTTTCTCTGACAGCCGTTTTCAAACCCTGTTTTTTGGCATCCTTACAAAAATCCACCACAGCACCAACCGGAGCACAGTGCGCCTTCAGAAAACGAACCGGTCTTGTAAGCTTCCATGACAGGGAATTCGTCATATTGCTTATGGTAAGCTCCGATGCCTTCACTTGGTTTTCCAATATTTCCACATAATTTTTCAAACGTTCATTTTCTTCCTGTAATGCCTTATCGTCCTTCAAAACGACCTCCTGATCAATTAAGCTTCTTTTTGTCAGCATCTACACTTTTCCGGATAAAGTCTGCAACCTTTTGTGCTTCCTTTTCCCATGAGGTTTCGTGTGCATATGCAATACCCTTTGTTCTCTTATCCTCTAACAGCTCTTCATTTTTTAAATATAACTCCATCCGGTCAACAATATCCTTTGGATCCAGCTCTGTAAGGACAGCGTTTTCATCGTTTACCAGCCATTCGCAATTGGCACCCTTATTGCATACAACAACGGAACCGGAAGCCATAATCTCCAAAGGAAGAAGGGAAAGGTTGGTATGAGACAACACAAGACAAAGGTCACACTGAGCATACAACCGGGATAGATCAGCCAGAGCAACCGTTCCCAAATCCTTTACCGGAAACGGCACCTGATACTCCTTCAAAGGCGAGCCTGCGGATACAATCTCAACCTCAGGCATCCGCTTATGCAGTTCATTCAGTACCAGCAAACCAATCTCAAAGGATCTGCGCTCTGTAAAGGGTCTTGCATAATAAAATACCCTTTTTACGGAATCAGCCTTTTTCTTTACACTATAGATATCCTTATCATAGGAAAATCCAAAGCTAGCCGTCTCCATTCCATATTCATCTCTTAGCTTATCCTTTAACCAGTCTCCCGCCGTAATTCCCCGAAAACCAAACTTGTAAGTATTTTCCGCAAATGCATATCTGGAGCCTAATGGGAAGAAATACGGTTCAAAGTCCTGTACAAAATAAAACTTCGATAATGTATTATCAAAATTATTGACAATATAGGCGGTCTCCCATGATGTAGCAATGGTTCCATGGGCACACTTCATGTTTTTCACGCCATAATGCAGTTCAAGTGTCCGATCCGTGACTTTATAATATTTTTCAACAAATTCATAAAACAGTTCATCCGGTGTGTCATCAAATTCACACATAGCATATACACGATTTTGAAATCCCATTTTTTGAAGATTACAAATAAAACGGAATATATTAATATGTCCACCGGAACCGATTCCCGGCATTGGAATCACCCAGTTTAAGGTTATGGTGTTTTTGGCATCCATGTTCCTGTATTCCGATTCATTAAACGGAACCTTATCCCGGTTCATAATAAACTCATATCCATCTATCATGTTTTTCTTTTTTGCGTTTTGCTTTTGTTTGATTTTATCTTTAATTGCTGTCATTCCGCCACTGCGATACAAATCAGCAGCAGTTTGAAATTTGTGAATGATACCTGCCATAATTTCCTCCATCCATACCGTATTATCTCATCTTCTGTTTGTATTGTTGTGAATATTTTTCATCCATTTTTTTCCTGTCCGTTTCAGACAGCGCATTATACTTTACACTATAGTAAGCACCCAAATATTTACAATAATTTCTCCAAACAGAATACACCATCCATTTTATTTTTTCAAAAAAAGAAACATCCTCCTTAAAAATACATCTCCAATCATACAATATTCCATGGAGGCTTCCCTTTATCACCTGACTTCTTGTTTCTGCGATTTTATAACCGTTTAACTGGTATAATGCCTTAAACTCATCAAAGCATCTGCCAAGATAGGTTTTCACAGGAAAATTATGGGAATGGTATACCGGTGCATCCGGTACATATATCTTTTTGTATCCCTTTTCCAATACTTTCTTTGCCCAGATCTGATCCTCGGCAAAATTCACATCGTCATAAGGAATCTGTTCCCAGACCTTTCGACGCAGACAGGAATTATTATCGGAGAAAAAGCTCAAAAAACCTCTGTATCCATCATCTGTTTCATATCGTTTTGGATCCTCGATGTAAAAAATCGTTCTTTCTTCTCCAAAATTTCTAAAATGATTTTTCAACATAATCTTATCAATGAGATTACAGTCCGGATATGGGTAATGAATTCCAAAGCCCCCTGCAATCTGTTCATCCGTTTTCATTCCGTCAATAAAATTCTGAAGCCACAAGTCAGAAGCCGGTAATGCATCCTGAGTAATAAAAACAATGAACTCTCCTGTTCCCTTTGAGGCACCGTAATTTCTCGTCTTTCCATGTCCGAATTCCTCTTTCGGTATCTGATACAGCTTGCAGGGAAATTTATTGATAATATCCAAGGTTTCGTCCGAGGACCCGGAATCTACACAAATCACCTCATACTCATATTCCGTCTTCTGATGAAATACTGCCTCTAATACTCTGGAAAATAACGGTCCTGCATTTTTAGTTGGAATTACGATTGACACATCCATCTTATTCATTAACTCCCTGTTCTACTATATACTGATGATATTTGCAAATACCCTCTTTAATCGGCATCAAAGAAAAGCGTTCCAATTCCATAATACGGCTGTTATCCAGTACGATACGTTTTGCATCTACACTTCTTGACTGTGTATATCGAATAGACAAATCCCGATAAAGACTTTTTATAATCTTTAATACATCCTTTTGAGAGGTTCCAACCATTGAGCTTATATTGAATACTTCATATTCTCCATGATATTTTGTAAGGGCATACAGCATACGGCACACATCATCAATAAAAATATAATCCCGGACATTCTCACCGTCGCCCCAGATTTCAATCTCTTCTCCTGCCATTGCCCTTTTTAGGCAGGCATCAATAAAGCCAACGCCCTTTTTATAATCCTGTCCCGGTCCGTAAGGATTGGACACTCTTGCAATCAACATATTTCTTCTCGCCTGAATATTAAAAATATGGATGGTATTTTCAATACATAATTTAAGATTCCCATAATGATTAATCGGCACCGGGATTGCCGTTTCTTTAATGGGCTGTACCGGCTGATTGCCGTATACCGTACCACCTGAGGATAAGAAAATCAGTCTTGTATCCGTCTCCTCCACCCATGAGCACAATTTGACGGTCTGCACAAAATCCCTCTCATATCCCATAATATACCGGTCATTGGAATTTCCCGGATTCAGGGTACATACGGCATGAAAAATCACATCCATACCCTTGATTACGTTAGACAGTGTATAATCATCAAAAAAATCTCCGGCAATATAATGTACTCCCTCTGTCCCCTTTACCGGAACAAACAGGTCAAAGCTGTAAACCTCTTCCCCTTGCCGATACATATATTCACATAAATTCTTTCCTATAAATCCATTTCCACCCAAAACTAATATTTTACTCATTCTGATAATCCTTTATTATATACAAACACAGCTCCAATATCTACTGTAGGAATTTTGATAAATTCCGTATTTTAAGATGTATCTGCATCGTTCTAACTTTGACATTTTGTTAATCCGGTTTGCTCCGTCAATCAATTCCTTATGCTGCTCATACAAACCGGGAACCTGCTTTAACGCAGCGACCTGATATATACTTTCATACAAGCCCTTTCTGGTAACCTTGTACTGCTGTAACGTAACCACTCTTTTGACAATTTCCGTAAAATGAATCCATTCACTTCTCTTTTGTGCCCCCATTACATTTTCCTGATGCTGCCGGTATAACGAAAGGGGTCTGTCCTCATAATATATTTTTCCGGAAAGACTTGCAATCAAAACAATCCACCAGTCATGCATTAACAGCTTTGAGGTATCCGGAACATAAGACAGCTTTGCCAGCGCTTCATTTAGAATCATGGTACAGCCTGCTCCATAGCCCCTTAGCATCGTATTGGGAAACACGGCATCCTCTACACAGATATGAGAAAATTCGGAAAAAGACGGTGCAATTTCCTGCAGCTGTTCATTCACAACCTTCATGTCCGAAAATACAAGACACGGTTCATGCCCCTCTTCCCTTAAAATTCTGTTATATACAACTTCTATCTTATCCGGCAGCCATACATCATCCTGGTCGCAAAACATATAATACTCGTATTGTCCAAGCACATGCCCCAAAAGATACATAAAATTTGATTTTGCATGTCCCGTAGGCGCACCCTCCACAATTACAAATTGTTCCGGATTTTCCTGTTGGAACTGTCTTACAAGCTCCATTGTATTATCACAGGAACCGTCATCATGGATATAACAGACAAAATTCTGCATTGTCTGCTGCTTTAAAGACTCTAATTGTGCTTTTATATATTTCCCACCATTCAATGTAGCTAACAATATAGCAATGTTTCTCATCTCAAATCCTCCATCCCTATATTACATTCCACACTTTGCCAGCACAATCCGCAATGCAATATCGGGATATCGAAGAAAAGCAGCTGCCTTATATATGCTGCCTTTGCCTTCATATAGTCTACGCATCAAAAACCGCCGTCTGCACACCTTCCGCTCTTTCGAGGAAATATTATGTAAACCATCCAGAATATGGATTACATTCTCTACAGACTCCTCCATCTGTTCCAAATCCCCGGAAACATTTTTTCCTGTATCACGATGACAATACAAAACCTCCGGATTCAACTGCCAATGTAGGGATGGTGTCAATAACAACAACCACAACAACAAATCATCGGCTCCGTTCACATCAACGGTATGCTCCATCCATTCTTTGGGAATCACAGTCTTTTTTATCAGACACTGCCCCGGAGAAACAATCTGGGTTCCGATGGCAAAATAATTCATTCGTTTCAAGAGTGCCTTCTGATGCCGGAGGGAACCATATATAATACCGGGATGATTGGGATTTTCATCCTTTCCGTTTGCCACAATAATATCTGTATCACCGATTTTTGCTAATTGGGAAGCAATTGCATTATCCATAATGGAATCATCCTGATCCAGCATTAAAATATAGTTTCCGGATGCCAGACGGATTCCACAAACACGGCTTTGGTGGATTCCAAGATTGCGTTCATTACAAATCACACGAATAAAAACATCCGGACACCATTCCCGATTGATTATGACCTCACACTCCGGACTGTCATTTATAATAACAGCCTCTATATGCTTTCCTTCCAAATGCTCTGCATTGCTTTGTAAATTCCGTAACAGCGCTTTCATATAGGTATTCCCATGATAAAAAGGAATAATAACGGATACCTCTACTTGTTTTTGTTCCTCCATATCTCTAAGCTCCCATCATTTCCAACGATCCACAAACCGGTATACAACCGGCATTACCGGTCTGGCATATCGATATAATAACAATGCCAGTCTCATTTTAGTTCGAATATTTTTATTCTTTAACATACATTTTCCGTTTTGGTTCAAATAGGTCTTTGCCTCCAAAACATAAGCCTCATATCCTCGTCTTGGAGCGTTCATGTAAATACGAAATGCCGCCGTTCCATGATATACCATTGCTGCAGCCTTCAGCTTATCATCTCTGTCTGCAAAGTAATGCTCCATCTCTTCACAGATGTTTAATATATCACAATCCCTGACAGAAAACTTTTTTGTTGTAATACTGTTTTCCCGATGCATATATCCGTATAATCCGGCATTACCGTATACAATCTCCGTTGCCTGGTCAAACAGCTTGTACATAATCGCGCTGTCCTCGAACAACATTCCCACAGGAAATAAAATCCGGTCAAAAAAACTTTTGGGAAATATCTTTCCCCATGCAGCAGTCAAAAAAGAATGTTGGTACAGCATTTCAACAATCGCTTCTTCCTTACTGTATACGATTTCCTTTTCTGCCGGCTTATACACAATCTTCTCGTCACCATAGACATGCACCGGATCACAAACTCCGATGGCATCTTTCCGATTCTTGATAAGCCCATACAAATAAGCGACCAAATCCTCGGAAATCACGTCATCGCTGTCAACAAAAACAAGATAATCTCCCTTTGCTCTGGCAATTCCCTGATTCCTTGCATGAGACAAACCACCGTTTTTCTGGTGTATTACCATAATATTGTCATAGGCTTCACCAAACCGGTCACAAATAGCTCCGCTTTCATCTGTAGAACCATCGTCTATAATAATAATTTCCATGTCCTGATATGTCTGGTTCAGAATACTGTTCAGACATTTTTCCAAATAAGGAGCAACATTATACACAGGAACAATCACACTTACAACATCCATATCTTATCCCTTATCTTCGTATTTTCATTTGAAAATATACGATACATCTATTAATAGGGCAGCTTTACAGTCCACTATTTATCCCCGCAAAAAACCTCTGCATACCGCTTACAAATAAAGTCCCAGCTATATGCAGCTTTGATTCGACGTCTGGCCTTTTGTCCCAATTGTTTTCTTTCGTTCTCCGACATAGCCTCCACCTTATGAATCAAGGCTGCCAGATTTCCCTCTTTCTTTGTCCAGTAAACGGCAGCATCCTCTGCAACCTCCTGATTGAAGGGAACCTGAAGCAACAGATTTAAATCCGTACAGGCAAGTGCCTCCAGCAAGGAGGGATTGGTTCCACCAACCTCATGACCATGAAAATATCCGTAAGCATTTTCCCTGATTTTCATCAGCAGTTCCTGATCGTATACCGTTCCCACAAACTTAATCCGGGCATCCTTACTATAATGCAGACGGGCTTCTAATTGTGTCAGAAAGGCATCATTTACATTGGTGATAATAACAAAATCCTTTGAGGAATCACTTTTCATAAATTCCCGGATCATTGTTTCATAATTATTTTCAGGAACAAAACGCCCTACCACAAGATAATACTCATGAGGAGTAACATCCTTTTCCTTATACCAGCCAACTACTCTTTCATCCGCATCCGATAATGTACTGCGTCTCGTTTCCGCTCCATATGCAATATACGTTGTATGAATTCTGCGGTGCAGTCTTTGGTCGTAGCTGTCATGAATATACTTTTCGATATTAACGGAATCACAGATTACCAGATCACTAAACTGAACCATCTTCCGTTCACTATACCTCCAATATTTGCGGATAAGCCAATTCCATTTTGCCCGCTTCCATTCATGTCCATCGGGATTTAAGTAAACCTCCGCCCCCAGTCTGTGCAGTTTATGAAAAAAATGCTTCATAAAGGGACCAATCCTACATGCCATAATATAAACAACCGCATCAGAAATATGCTCCCTGCGAATATAGTCACAACAATACTTCAATGCCATGCAATCATAATAAATTGCCTGAGCAGGTCCAATCTGGGGGATTCTGATTTTAAAGCAATGGGCGTTGTGATACATAAACTCCCGGTCCGAAATAGGACTTACGTTGGAAAGCTTACTTTCATCCATATGTCCGTCTCCATTTGCTTTACAGGCAACATGATACAAAAGAGAGGGATGATTTTCATGATATTGGGTCAGTTTATCTACAAAGGTTTCATATCCACCGTAAGCACCCAATGACTTTGCACCTACTAAAAACACATGTTTTTTTTCCAATCTTTTCTCCTATACTCCCTGATTTGTAAATACAACTACAATGGTCTTTATCAGGATTTTCATATCCAGTCCCAAGGACCAGTTTTCGATATAACGTCGATCCAGCTTAACGACCTTTTCAAAATCAACAATCTGATTCCGACCGCTTACCTGCCATAATCCGGTAATTCCCGGTCGCATTACCAATCTTACTTTATGGTGATAATCATACTGCTCCACTTCCTCCGTTGTCGGAGGTCTGGTTCCTACCAGACTCATATCACCCTTTAACACATTAAAAAACTGTGGCATCTCATCAATACTGGTAGCTCTCAAAAATCCACCAAAACCACGTTTGAATATTTTCTTTCCATCCTTCTCAACAAAATGACTGCCAATAATTCTTGGATCCTCCGTCATTTTAAACATATATCCGTCCATTTCATTCTGACTTAACAGATCTTTTTTCTTTTCCTCTGCATCCATATACATGGAACGGAACTTATAAATCTTAAACTTTCTTCCGTTCTTACCAACACGCTCCTGTTTGAAAAAAATCGGACCCGGATCCAGTATATAAAGCACCGGTGCCACAAAAACAAAAGCAACTATAGTAAAAACACAGCCAACCAGTCCGCCTAAAATGTCCATGGTTCTCTTGACAAACCTTCCCCCAAGAGAAATGGTACTGGTACTGGAGGTTACAACAGAGTATCCGTTAAACTCCTCAATCCTTGTATTGGGATAATTGGAATAGAAGGAAGAAATATTAATGTGCAGCGTAATACCCATCCGAACCAGATTATTCAACAGTTTATTCAACTGCCGGCTATGATGCTCCACGTTAACAAACACAACATCCACTACATGCTCCATGGCATAACTGCACACATCATCTTTATTGGCAATAACAGGGATTCCTTCAATCTCCGTTCCCTTTAAATCCTTATCAATAATCAGAAGTCCCCGTACATTTACATCTAACACACGTCGTTCCTGTAACTCACGAATACAGTCCTTTACCTCCGACTCTGTGGTAATGATAATGGCATGAGGCATTTTTTTATGTTTTTTGTAATACCTTTTCAGCCACAGTTTCCATATGGTACGAACCAAAAAGGTAAAAACCACAGCGATTATCCACGTAGAAAATAAAATAATACGGGAATACAAAGCAGAATCCTTCATGCAGAACAAAACAACAAGCAGGGAAATCATGACAATACTTACCTGTTTGATGGATTCTACCAGTTCCAAATATACTTCTCTTCTTAATATATCCTGATGATTCCGAACCAAAACATCAACAACAATCTGAACAATACCAAGCATTAAAGCCAATGTTTGGTATCGCTCCCATCCCCAAATAGAAAATCCCTTATAATAATGCATGTATGCCGTTATAAATGCACCTTCCAAGCACAGGAAATCCAGTATCGAAAAGTCTATATGCTTAATCAGACTGGACTTGTTCTCTGTCTCCATAAGTATATCCTCACCTTCACACTATCACCGCAATTGCGTTTCTAAACCATCTGCCGGTCAACAGACACAGCTACCTTATGCCTCATGACCCTTTTCTTTAATTACCTTAACAACCCGGTCTACATATTGTTTACATAATGCATCAGTGGCTGCTTCCACCATAACACGGATTACCGGTTCTGTACCGCTTTCCCGAAGCAAAATACGGCCATCATCCCCTAATTCCTTAGCAACCTGCTCTACCACAGCAGCTACATCCGGATCTGCCTTTGCCTCCGGCTTACTCTTTACTCTGACATTCTCCAATAATTGCGGATAAATCTTTAATTCATGAAACAACTCCGATGCCTTACATTTTCTGCCAAGTAATACTTCCATAAACTTAATGGAAGTCAACACACCATCTCCCGTTGTTGCATACTTACTGAAAATAATATGACCACTTTGTTCTCCGCCTAAAGAATGTCCGTTTTCCATCATATTCTCAAAGACATATTTGTCTCCAACGGCTGTCTTCTCGTAAGAAATCCCCTTCTTATCGAATGCCTTATATAATCCGAGATTCGACATAATAGTTGTAACAACTGTGTTATTATTCAATTCTCCTTTTTCGGAAAGATAACAGCCACATGCATAGAGAATCTTATCTCCGTCTATAATATCTCCATTTTCATCTACCGCAAGACACCGGTCTGCATCGCCATCATAAGCGAAGCCGATATCTAATTGTTTTTCCTTTACAAGTGCCTGAAGCTGTTCAATATGAGTGGAACCGCAATTTGTATTGATATTCACACCGTTTGGTTCGTTATTGATCACATAAACCTTTGCACCAACCGCCTCAAATACGGCCTTAGCCACAGAAGAGGATGCCCCGTTAGCACAGTCCAATCCAACTCTCACATGCTTATAGGATTTTGTTACCAATGTGATCAGATATCCAATATACCGGTTCCTTCCCATATAATAATCTACAGTTTTTCCGATTTTATCCTTTGTTGCAAATGGAATCTCAGGAATTGTTCCATCAATATATGCTTCAATCTCCTGCTCCACAGCTGCCTCTAATTTGTAACCCTGTCCGTTGATTACTTTAATACCGTTATCATAATATGGATTGTGACTTGCGGAAATCATAATTCCACAATCAAACTCATCCAAACGAACAATATATGAAACACTTGGTGTTGGTGTTACATGCATTAAATATACATCTGCACCGCTGGCTGTCAGACCTGCAACCAAAGCATACTCAAACATATAAGAAGAACGTCTTGTATCTTTTCCGATTACAATACTTGCTTTTCCGTCTTCATGATTCTTTCCGTAATAATAACCCAAATATCGTCCAACTTTATATGCATGCTCCACCGTCAAATCAACATTTGCCTCACCACGAAATCCGTCTGTACCAAAATACTTACCCATATCTGCCTCCTAAATAAAAACATATTGTTATATTATACCCCAAAATTCACCAATATGACAAGATATATCATATGGATTATTCTTCAGTTCCTTCCGAAATCAATGCCATGGCAACCTTTTCCGCCATCATTCTTGCTCCTGCTACATTTGGATGAATTCCATCCCACACATAAATATCCCAATTATCTTCCGTCATACTGTGCATATCAATCACCGGATAACCGTTTTTCTTTCCATATTCCTTCACGAACTCCGCAATTTCCTCAATTCGGTCCGGACGGATGTCATAGGTTGCCGCTAAGCCTGCACATGGTGTGCAAAGATAAATCTGAGGCTTAGCCGGAAGACTTTCATATTCTTTAATGGCAGCCTCATAGCTTTCCGCAAATGTATCAATGCCTTTCCAATTAATGCCCTTGGTATCATTAGTACCAAGCATCATAACAACAATATCTCCGTCAAACTCCTTACTGGCATTACATTCCCATGAATAACGATATGGCTCATCTGCACTATTCATTAATGTACTTCCCGGATTACCGAAATTGCCGACTGTATATCCCTCACCTAACAACGCATCCATAACAAGAGGATAATTGGTTGCATCTCTGTTCTCTAATAAGGTTCCGTAGGTAATACTGTCACCGACACAAGCCACCTTCACAGGCCGTTCCACCTCATAAGGATTATCCAATTCCTTAGAAGCATACCACTGTTTCCGAAGATGATCTAAATCCTCTTCGCTCATAGCCTTATAATTGCTTAAGGACGCTACCCACTCATCCTTCAATTCACTTAGAGATTTCCCTGTGTATTTTTCGTAAGCATCATCTTTACTGTGATACAGTTCCAATAAGGCATCCTGACCATAAGTATCGGCTAAATACCTGCAAAAAGAAGCAGACATCACACGGTATTTCCACTTTGTTCCGGGAAATTTGTTATAATTACACTCACTTTCCCATACACCGATATGTGACATTATCAAATCCGCATCCAAACAATAATTGGCACACAGCTTATGAATATCCTCTCCAAAAGAAATGCTGTTATCCATTTCCAAATCACTCAGTGCACAAACTGCCATTCCCTCCTGCAAGGTAAGATTGGAAGACGTTCCAAGAGCTGCCTTAACAACATCAAGTCCCCAGTTATCACTACCGCTATCCTCCAGTAAGGTAATCTTTACGGTATCCTTATTTTTGGAATTTTTTTCATTAGACTGCATATCCAATAACAGCTTTACACCGTCAAATAAAAATTCATCTGCGGACCGGGCTCCGGTCAATTCATCCTTCTTATCTTCCCACTTTTCTTTATCAACCGTAATCTGATAATTCAAAATTGACATTGTGTACTCTTTGTCTGCTTCCTTGTATTCCGGAACCACCGATTTCAATAATTTTTCTGATATACAGGGAACCTTCCCTTCAGAAAGCCTTACTCCTTCCGAAGTCTTTTTTCCGCAACCGGTCAGTCCCATTACCGAAATACAAGTTAAAACAAATAAACAATACACACCTCTTCTTTTTTTCATTACGATTCTCCCTTGTATAATTTCTTTATCATTCGAAAAATGTACAGTGTTTTTATTATAAACATATAGACATTTTATGTCAAATATCACAGCCACGGTGTTACCGCCAAGTACACACAGCCATGGTGTTACCGTCAAGTAATCATTGGCACGTTTTTTATCCGGACGCTTTTGAAAGCTGCCCACCACGAAAAAGCTCCTCTGTCCTATTCACTATAGAACAAAGGAGCTTTTTATCCAAACACTTTTAACAAAATATAACAAAATAATCCATATACTACTTTCTGATAAGATTCAGAGCTTTCTTGCAGTTATTAATTACCGCATAAGTAACACTTCCGCCAAATTCACCATCAAAGGTCCAGGCAATAGGTTCCAGACTTTCCACAATAATTTTCCCGGTCTTAAACTGATACATGTATTCCGGATTCGTCTCTCCCATAAAGTATGAGGTTACCGTAGCCTGCAGGTCAATGGGATTTGTTGGGTATTTTACAAACAAAGCTTCAAACAAACCATCATCAAACTCTGCCAGTTTTGCATTTGGCGTTGGTAATCCACCAATCTGAGATGCATTTGTAACCATGCCAATGATAAAATCGTCCTCTATTGTATTCCCATCATAGGTAATCTTCATGTGATAAGGCTCCAAACTTCCAATTTTCTTTACAGCCTCCAATACATAGGCCGCATGTCCGATATTATTTTTGATTTCCTGAGGTGTCGTGTAGGTTACTTCCGTAAATGCACCAAAGGCAGCTACATAACTGAAATAATCACCATTAAAAGAACCGATGTCCGTAGGAACCGGATTATATTTTAAAATTCTTTTTGTTGCACGTATCGGATCTCTTGGAATACCTAAGCTACAGGCAAAATCATTGGTCGTTCCACAAGGAATATAACCGATTGGCGTATCACATCCGCACTTCATACAACCCTGCGCCACCTCATCCATAGTTCCGTCTCCACCGGCACATACAATCAAATCATAAAGCCAACCCTCTTCCGACACAATTCGGGTTGCATCTCCCTTAGACTGGGTTGGATAAACCCGGACATTATAATCTGCCTTCACAAACAAATCAACAATTTCAAAAAGCTTAGAACGAATCGCCCTCTTTCCTGCAGAGGGATTAATCACAAACAAAAGATTCTTCATAGTCTCTCCTTTTATAATGGATATTCATTAGGCGTTTGCGAAACGCTTTATATCTTTTCAGCTTGTGAAAATTAATATGGATATATTGCACAATTGATATCGGTTATTGAGCGTTTCGCAATTACCAGTGGATATTCATTCATGACATTCCAAATATACACATAAGTATAGATAATATAACATAAAAGGCAATGTGAAACAACAAAATCTACTGTTTATATCTCTTTAAAAATTCATCATAGCCTTGATTTCTTAATTTACAGCTTGGACAATGACCGCATCCGGAACCCTTTATTCCGTTATAACAGGTAAGAGTTTCATTCCGAACCAGGTCAAGTCCGCCTAAATCATCTGCCAGCTTCCATGTATCTGCCTTGTCAATCCACATTAACGGAGTTTCAATACAGAAATTGTAATCCATAGCAAGATTCAGGGTTGTATTCAGGGATTTAATAAATACATCCCTGCAATCCGGATATCCCGAAAAATCACTTTGGGAAACACCGGTAATTAAATCTGTAATCCCTCTTTGCTTTGCAAAAACAGCGGCAAAGGTAAGAAATAACATATTTCTTCCGTCCACAACACTATTCGGTGCCCCTTCCGTTGGTGCATTTTCATCCACCTCTATATCCTTTCTTGTCAAAGAATTCGGTGCTAACTGATTCAACAATGACATATCCATTACATGCCACTCAACATTTAACCTTGATGCAATTTTCTTTGCACAATCCAGCTCTAATTTGTGCCGCTGTCCGTAGTCAAAGGAAACCGCAACTACCTCATCATATCGCTTCAACGCCCACAAAAGGCAGGTTGTACTGTCCTGTCCTCCGCTAAACACAACCAATGCCGCATTTTTATTTCTTGTATTCATCTTCATAACATTACCTCCCTGGCTTTTATTTATTTAGAAGCAAAAATTTATTTTGCAGTTCTGTATTTTCTTTAAACTGTCCTTTGTAAGTCGTGGTAATTGTCTTTGCAGATGGCTTTTTAATGCCTCTGGCTGTCATACAGCTATGATTTCCTTCAATATATACCGCAACATCCTCAGAACCGGTAGCCATACTGATAACCTCTGCAATATCCGTTCCGATTCTTTCCTGCAGCTGCAGCCGTTTTGCCACCATATCTGCAATTCTTGCAATTTTGCTAAGTCCGATTACCTTTCCGTGAGGAAGATATGCCACAGTAACCTTCATGTCATACATTAATGCCATATGATGTTCACAGTAGCTGAAAACTTCAATATCCTTTACCAGCACCATATTCTCCGATGTATCCTCCGGCACCTCGAAGCTTTTGGAAAACATCCTGGCGATTTCATCATTGGTATAATTCATTCCTTCAAACACTTCTGCATACATTCGTGCCACACGATCCGGTGTTTCTTTTAAACCATCCCGATCCGGGTCATCTCCTAATGCAATTAAAATTCCCCTTATATGCTCTTTTATTGCCTCCTGGTCAATTGCCATTTTATTTCCTCCTATCATCAAACCCCTTTTTGTTCCGGGTCCCATATAAACTTGTGAAGCTGTAATTGAAGGTTTACACCATTCAAATTATGTTCTATCAAAAATTCAACAATCTCTTTTGGATCAATCTTTCCGAAACATGGACTATAATAAATACCACAGCCTTTTTCAATCAAATGATACTGTTCCACAACCTGCAGTCCCATTTCCAAATCCTTCTTACTGCCAACAACAAACTTTACCGTATCCTGTTTTCGCAGATTTTTATAATTATCCGGATACATATATTGTTCCATACCACTGACACCGGTTTTGTAATCCAGTGTCATGACTACATGAGAAAACTCAAAAAACGGCTTTATATCAACACTTCCGTTTGTTTCAATCTCAATTCTGTAATCCAACTCATCTGTTTCCGTTTTTTCTTTGCAGATTCTTTTTTCCAGTAAAGTTAAAAGCTCCTTCATATCCCTTTGCAAAAGAGGTTCTCCACCTGTTAATGTTACATTCTTTATTCCTTTGGAAAATATTATGTCAACCAACTGGGCAGGTGTATATTCCTCATACCGCACCTCTTTTTCATTTGCCCACTTCGTATCACAATATTCGCAATTCAGATTACATCCGGCAAATCGGACAAAGTAAGCCAGCTGCCCGGCTTTTTTTCCTTCCCCATTGATGCTGACAAACTGTTCTACTACTTTCATACTATCTGCTATACCCTGCACAATTATTGGGTGTTTCGTACACCTTGACTAAAACAACCTGATAATCCTTTCCTTCCATTTCATCATAAAAATACTTTGCAAGATTTTCCGCAGTCGGACGGAAGGGAAGCTCCACGATTGCAAAATCTTCCTCCAACAAAGCCTCTTTTGTCTTAGCCCTTAAGCTGTTTTCCTCGATAATCAGACTATGATCCAAGGCTTCTGCCAATTCTTTCAAATCCGACTTCAAGGTTTTAAAATCTACAACCATACCCCGGGTCTGTCCCTGAGCTTCCACTTCATCTGACGCAACCGTTACCTCCACGGTCCATCTGTGACCATGAATATTGCTGCATTTACCATGATATCCTTTTAAAAAATGTGCGCTGTCAAAGCAGGCACTGGTCTGTAATGTATACATATGCTTCCTTTCTCTTTTCCAAAATACACTTCTTGCAAACTATGAGACACACTCTTTGTGAGTTTCTCACCGTTATAGCGGCAGTCATCAAGATATCGTGTGGGCACGTACCCTGGCCCGCTGCTACACGTAAAAACGCTTACATCCAGAGACCCTGAATGTAAGCGCAATTATGTCTTATATTTCAGTCCTGGTTTTATTTATAGACAGGATGGTACTAACGAACTGTCTGATTCTTTTTATAAACCTAAAATGTTACGCACTGTAGCTTCCATTTCACTCTTATCACATACCGTATCATGTAAAATCTTAGCACTTCTGATATCTTCGATTGCCTGAGGAATCTTAACACCTGATAATTTGTTAAGCTCATCCACCAATTCAAAATCTCCCTGTGCCGCATACTTAGGGTCAATTGCTTCCATAACACTTCTTGTAAACTTATATGGACTTGCAGTAGATGCGATTACGGCAGGTGTTGTATCAGATGTCTTTGCTACATATTTGTCGTATACGGTAGCTGCAACTGCTGTATGGGTATCCATGATATAACCCTCTTCGTCATATACCTTCTTAATGGTATCCGCACATTCCTGTTCAGTTGCATAACCACCTGCAAACTCAGAAAGATTCTTCTTCATCTCATCTGTAATCTCGTATTTACCCTCTGTGGTCAAAGCCTGCATCAGCTCTGCATTCTTTCCGGCATCGTCGCCTGCAATTTTATAGATCAATCGTTCCAGATTACTTGAAATCAAAATATCCATAGACGGAGAAGTCGTTAAGATAAATTCACGATTCTTATCATATACACCGGTCTCAAAGAAATCAAACAATACTTTGTTCTCGTTCGATGCACAAATAAATTTGGCAACTGGCAGTCCCATCTCTTTTGCATAGTACGCTGCTAAAATATTACCAAAGTTACCGGTAGGAACTACAACATTGATTTTCTCTCCTGCCTGAATGGTTCCGTTGGCAACCAAACGACTATAGGCATATACATAATATACCATCTGAGGAACCAAACGTCCGATATTGATAGAATTTGCAGATGAGAACTGATATCCCTTCTGATCCATCTCTTTTGCAAGTTCTTTGTTATTAAACATATTCTTAACACCGGTCTGGGCATCATCAAAGTTACCAATGATACCTACAACAGAAGTATTATCGCCCTTCTGTGTTACCATCTGCTTTTCCTGTATTGGACTGACACCGTTTTTAGGATAAAAAACAATAATTTTTGTTCCCGGCACATCTGCAAAACCAGCCAAGGCAGCTTTTCCTGTATCTCCTGAAGTTGCGGTTAAGATTACAATGTCATTCTTGATATGATTCTTCTTCGCTGATGTAACCAGTAAATAAGGAAGAATCGATAATGCCATATCCTTAAATGCAATTGTAGAACCATGGAATAACTCAAGATAATTGGCACCTGCCTTTTTAACGAGGGGTGCAATCTCCGGTGTATCAAACTTTTGGTCATATGCATGATCGATACAATATTTTAACTCATCCTCTGTAAAATCAGTTAACATTCTGCTCATTACTTCATAAGCAACTTCCTGATAAGTCATCTTTGATAACTGTGTAAAATCCACATCTAAGTCTGGTATATGATCCGGCACAAACAATCCGCCATTCTCTGCCAAACCCTTTAATATTGCCAAGGATGCGGTTGCTGTCTCTTCATTATTACGTGTACTCTTGTAAATTACTGCCATTTTTCTATCCCCTTTTCTTATGTTATTATATCTTTATCACATTCATTGCAGTTATGCAAGTATTTTTCTAGTCATATAGGAACACTTCCATACTTCGTCTTCCCCACCGGACTGCTTCCGCATGGGTATAGAAAAACATATCGATATGATTTCCTTTGATGGCTCCACCAACGTCTTCCGCCACGTACACCTGTCCGTTAATGACAAGACGGGTACCAAAGGGAATCACGCTGGTATCAACCGCAACCGTTCGATTGGAAGTAGGAACCGTACCACTTGCTGTTCGGTTCCGTCCGGAATAAACACCACAACAGACTCTACAGGTACAGTAGGCCGTAATACTGAAAATTCCAAGACTGGCACCATGATGATCCGCCAAAATCCGTTCTCCGATTGCTCCACCGTTTGATGCAGTCGCACCGGAGCCTAAGTCACTGCTGTCTCCTACATCTATCGTACCTCCATTCAAATCTCTTTGTAAAATGGAAGCCGCAATCTGCTGTACTCTTTCATGTCTTGCTGCCTCTGCAGCAGCGGCCGCTGCTTCTGCCTGTGCAATTGCTCTTTTGGCATCTTCCTCCTGTTGCTTTTTGGCATCCTCATATGCCAGCATGCCGGAAGACCAGTTTTCCATCGCCACAACATCATTTTTTTTACGAATCTCTTCCATCTGCTGTTCTTCGTAATAAGAATCCAGGTAATCCATCTGTGCAAGATGTACATCATCCAAATATCCGTATTTCATTGTGTCATAATCCACCTTCTGGACCCGGGACATAGTTTTCACCTCTGATGCACTCTGACTGTAATATAGATTGTCGGCAGCACTGGAAAGACTTACCAGTTTTCCCGGAAGCTCTCCTGACTTTATGACTACCCTGTATCCAATCAAACCAATTACAATCGCTGTTCCAATCAGAATCAATATCCCAATTACCGTGGACATTTTCAATCGTTTCTTCATAAGATATCGCCTTTTTATCCATTATAACTGCCTGTAACGATACACAGTTATTATAATTATAAATTTTATACCAATAAAGGTCAAGTTTTTCATTTAATATTTGCTTTTTTTACCAATCCCTTTTATCATAAAAATGAAATACCGATACCACTGAATATGACAAAAGCAGGTACTCCTGTGTGTTTTCAGCAAAAATCAAAGAAAACGAGGAACGAATATGTTAAAAGGAGTTTCAAAAGCAGTAAAAAAGGATGGCACCATCTATTATCGGGCATCCATCTATATAAAAGGAAAGCATATCAGTCTTGGCAGCTATGACAGGGAAGCGATTGCCCATAAAGCATACACGGAAGCGGTTATGATTATAAAAAACAATCCTTATCATATCTCCGACTATTCCCATGAGTTTTCTCTGCCATTTTCCAATTTTGTATCCCTGCTCAATTACAGGAATACCGGTTTGTATTTTAAAACACCCATTTATTTACAGCAGGGATTTTTCTATTATTATCTTTCCACGGAACAATACCTGATTTTTGACCGGGAGGATTTATTTTATTATGCAAATCACAAAATTCAACGGCGGGGCGGCTACTATTTCGTCTATGATTACGGCAGCCAGTATAACATTTTAAACCGTTACCACATAAAAAATTATGCCAAAAAAGGAACGGATTATATTTTCGTAAATAAAAATGAATGTGATTTTCGATATGAAAACATTAAGATCATTAACGAATATGCAGGTGTGACAGAGCGTATATCCGAAGAAAATCATCAAACATCCTATTATGAATGTATCATCCATATCCGGGGAAATTATCTTGTAGGCAGGTATCCTGACAAAATCAGCGCCGCCATTGCTTATAACAAGGCGGTAGATACCCTAAGCCAAAAGGGAATTTCCAAAAAATATAACAAAAATTACATTCCGGAATTAACCCCTTCTCAATATGATGTACTTTATAACGAAATCTGTATTTCAGATAAAATTGAAAAATACGGAGAGTAATTTGCAAACTGTTTTTATTTGTGTTAAAATTCCTTAGACTCAGACAAATGATCGCGGCTGCAAAACCGAAAGGCTGCAGGTGAGGAAAGTCCGGGCTTCATAGGGCAGTGTGCCGGATAACGTCCGGTGGAGGCGACTCCCAGGCCAGTGCAACAGAAATATACCGCCAGGCAACTGGTAAGGGTGGAAAGGCGAGGTAAGAGCTCACCGCTGTCTTGGTAACAAGGCAGGCTCTGTAAACCCCACACGAAGCAAGACCGAACAGAAAACCATGTGGTTGCCCGCCACGTTTTCGGGTAGGTCGCTTGAACCTGTTGGTAACAACAGGTCTAGATAGATGATCATTCAACGACATAACCCGGCTTATCGGCTGAGTCAACAAAAAAAGAAGTCCGAAAGCAATGCTTTCAGACTTCTTTTTTATTATGCCTGATCCAAAATCGTATGATTCTCCTGCCAATAAATGCAATAGTCAATCAACCGGGTAGAGGTTCTTGGATATTTTTCTATCAATTCCTCTCTTGTATGTAATCCACCACTAATATCTGCCATAATCATTCTAATCTCCCATATCATATCCTGTCTGGACTTCTCATCCAGCAAAGAAAATATGTAACGGCTTTTATACGGCAGGTGTGCATATATATCTGCTACCATGGTATCAACAGACACATTCTGATTCCGATAATCATCAATCAATTCAAAAACCTGATATTTTTCATCATCCGGAAAGCCTGCATGTCTGGCAATAATCTTAGAGCAAACCTCTGCGATGTCTTTATCCTTGTAACCAAAATCATCAATTCCATAGTCTGCAACACTATCTAACAGCATTTGAAAATGATGTCGAATCTGGTATTGGGGCAGCTTGGAACAATAATCTGTCAGTTCATCATGAATACCGGTCTCTTCGTCCCAATAATACAGAGCATAAACCCAATATACAAGATAGCAAATCATAATTTCATCAATACCCTCTTTTCGATCGGTAAAAGAGAAGGCGGATTTTAGTCGTGCACCCAGGCTTTTAAAGTCCGTCTCACTTAATGTCAAATCACTAATAATCCGTACACCAGGTATCTGCTCTTCAAAATACTCTTTCATCTGTGGCAAATCGAATTTTTTTCCTGAAACACCCATAATAAAGCCCTCCTTACTGAAATAATCATATGCGTATATTACAAAAATCCTTGTCATTCGAACTGCAACTATGATGATAGTATAGCACAAGGCTCGAAAATTGTCACTATATTGCACAAAAATATGTTAAATTTTCATTATTTTTTCACAATTGTGTCGATTAATACAATATTTTTATCAATACATCTATTATTCCTCAGAAAAAAAAGAATTGTCCCATTCACACAACGCCTTAAAATCAGCATTGGTATCATGAGACAACTCTTTTTTATCCATTTATACAGGGAAGCAGCTTCCTCCCACAAATTCTCTTAATATACTGTTATTCGGAATCGTTTCAGAACTTACCGTCAGGAAATAATCCAAAAACTTCAGCAATCTCTTTGCCTCCTGATATTCCGGTGCATCGGATGGAATGGCAAATAACAAAGGTTCAATATAAGGCTTGATTACAGAAAGCTCATAAATTAATGCGGAATTAAACATTGCATCCGCTTCCTCCTGATAAGGAAAAATATTTTTTTCTTCTCCCCGTCTTACAGAATCCCACATGGCAATTGTTTTCTGTGCACTGTTTCCTCTTGTTCTTGCATCCCGGACAATTCTACGAATCAAACGTCCATCCGTTGTGGCAACTCTGTTATGTTCATCCACATTTAACTGGGTCAATGCACTGATGTAGATTTTAAACTTGCTATAGGAAGGAAGACCGGCACTCATTTGCGGATTCAAACCGTGGATTCCCTCGATAACAAGTACATCATCCTCTTCTAACTTCAACGTATTTCCACGGTACTCCCGCTTTCCTAACTGGAAATTAAATGTCGGCATCATAACCTCGTCACCATCTAACAGTCTTGCCATATCCTGGTTAAACTGTCCTACATCCACCGCTTCAATACATTCAAAATCAAAATCACCGTTTTCATCCTTTGGCGTATATTCCCTGTCCACAAAGTAATTGTCCAATGCAATCGGATGAGGCTTCAGACCCAAAGCCCGCAGTTGAATACTTAGGCGATGGGAAAATGTAGTCTTCCCGGAAGAGCTTGGTCCGGCAATCAATACAATTTTCTTATCCTGCTGTGCAATCTGCGTCGCAATTTCTGCGATATTCTTTTCCTGCAATGCTTCCTGCACCAGCATCAAATCCCCGATTTCACCCTTGGCAATGGCATCATTCAATCCTCCTACCGTATCAATATTCAGCATCACACCCCAGTTATCCGACTGCTTTAATACAGAAAACAGCTTGTCAGCCGGTTTAAATTCAGGAAGAACATCCGGATTTCTACGCTCCGGCATCTGTAAAACAAATCCGTCTGCATATGAATATAAAGCAAACTGCTTAAGATATCCGGTAGAAGGAACCATATATCCGTAATAATAATCCTCATATCCATCCAGACGATATGCATTGGCATTAGAGGCACGGCGATATTTGAATAATTTTACCTTATCCTGACGTCCCTGCATATCAAAACGCTTCATCAAATCACTGGATTTGTATGTATGCTTTTCAATCGGCAGATCCTTTTCCACCAATTCTCTCATTTTTTCGGTTACTTCTTTTAAAAGACTCTCTGTCACTTTGGCAGTCTTACTGTTTAATTCACAATAATAGCCCTTACTGAAAGAGAATAAAACCCGAATCCATCCATTGGAGCCACGCTTCTTTAACACCTCCCGAAATGCCTTCAGCATAAGAAGCGTCATGCTTCTTTTATAGGTATCGGAACCCACCTTATCAGCAGTTGTAACAAAGGAAATCTCTACATCCATCCGAACCGGTTTATATAATTCCGTTAACCGTCCGTTTACGTAAGCGAGAACGATCACGCCATGTTCTTCACTGCCATATTCCTTTGCAATTTCCTGCAGGGTTGTTCCCTTTTCCACCTGATAAACTGCTCCATCAATCGTTATTTTTATCATTGTAATCCCTCCTTTAATCTTCTGACCTTGTTTCATGAAACAATCTGTACCGGGCATCCCATATCTACACCCATTACCTCGACAGTTTCATCAACATGTTCTTTTAAATAGGAAACAATATAGTCAATAAATATATGCTCCAATCCATAATGAGTGGCATCAATAACCGTCATTCCCATGTCCATCCCATCCACTCCGCTATGATGACCGTAATCTCCTGTTATATATAACTCATATCCATTATGATATACCTGCTCCATCTCGCTTTTTCCGGCTCCCGGGAGAATCGCTGCTTTCTCATATATTTTTTCTTTCATCGCTTCGTTTTGATAGAGCATAACAAAATCCAGATTGAATTTTTCCTTTACATAAGACGCAGCCTGTGCTCCTGTCATAGGTTCCGGCAGTCTGCCATACCGTCCCATGCCCTGAGTCTTATCATTCTCGCAGACCTCAACAGGTGACACATCTGACAGATTCATATAGTCAGGTCCCGCTGCCAGCTCTGCCATCCCACCTACTGCATCAAAGTTCGTATGCATAGCATAATAGCAAATTCCATGCTCTGCCAAAGACAAAATCTTTTCTCCTGTAATATTGGATTCATTTACCGTCTTCACCGGAGAAAAAATCATAGGATGATGGGTAACCAGCATATCAATATGATGTTTGATTCCATATTCAATTACATCCTTTGAAGCATCCAATGAAACCAAAATACGTTTTACTTCTTTTCCTCTTCTGCCGACTAACAAGCCTACATTATCCCAGCTGCATGCATAATCCGCAGGAGACAGCTGATCCAGTATATCCATAACATCCTGACATATCATAACCCACGTCCTCCATCTTCTATTACAATCGACAGACCCAAGCAGAAATCAGTCTGGGTAGTATTGCAACCCTTTTTGATTATCCTCAATTGCCTGTTTTACTTCTTCCAATCGTTTTTCTGTACGCTTTGACAGCTCTTTTCCGGTCTGTTCAAGCTGTCTTTTAATGCCGTCTAATTCATCCGATATATCATTCAAGGTATCCTTTTCATGTAAAAGATACTGTTTTAATATCTCATTTTGATGAAGCAGATTATATCTCCCATACAAAAAATCCGTTCTGTCATATTCATGACACAAATGACAGCTCATTCCATCCCGGCTTCTTAAAATCTCCGGCTGTGCCATCATAACTGTATAATACTTTCCCTCATCAATCACTACATTTTCTTTTGTGATACTATATTGATTTTCCAGCAAAAATTTTCTTAATTTGTATAGCTCGGACTGTGGCTGTAAAACCAAAACAGGACCTTTACTGCCATCTGCAGGTCTTAGCTTTTCCATGCTCCGGCTCAATATCTCAGTAATCAGCAATCCACCCATTCCCGCTATCACAACTGTATCCGCTTCCTTTAACGAAAGCCCCTCCAGTCCGTTGCTTAATCGAATATCAATGACCGACTCATAGCCTGCACGTATAATATTCTGGGTTGCAATCTCCAAAGGTCCCTTTCGAACATCCATGGCAATTACTTTTTTAGCAATTGCCCGCTCAACCAAGGCAATGGAAACATAAGCATGATCGCAGCCAATATCTGCAACACATTGGGCATTTTCCGGAACAAGGCTTACCACAGCTTCCATTCGTTCTGATAAATTCATATTTACTCCAAATAGTCTCTCAGCTTACGGCTTCTGCTTGGATGTCTTAATTTACGCAGTGCCTTTGCTTCAATCTGACGAATTCTTTCACGGGTTACGTTAAACTCTTTTCCCACTTCCTCTAAGGTTCTGGCTCTTCCGTCATCCAACCCGAATCGAAGTCTTAATACTTTCTGTTCTCTTTCCGTTAATGTTGATAACACTTCAACCAGCTGCTCCTTTAACAGAGTAAATGCTGCCGCATCCGCAGGTACCGGTACATTTTCATCCTGAATAAAGTCCCCTAAATGACTGTCTTCCTCCTCACCGATTGGAGTTTCCAAAGATACAGGCTCCTGAGAAATCTTTAAGATCTCACGTACACGTTCTACAGGAATTTCCATCTCTTCTGCAATCTCCTCAGGTGTAGCCTCTCTGCCTAATTCCTGCAACAACTGACGGGATACACGGATTAATTTGTTAATAGTTTCCACCATATGAACCGGGATTCGGATCGTTCTTGCCTGATCCGCAATGGCTCTTGTAATCGCCTGACGAATCCACCATGTTGCATAGGTAGAGAATTTGTAACCCTTATGATAATCGAACTTTTCAACAGCCTTAATCAGTCCAAGATTTCCCTCCTGGATCAGATCAAGAAACAGCATACCTCTTCCCACATATCGCTTAGCAATACTTACAACCAGACGAAGGTTTGCCTCTGCCAGCTTTTTCTTTGCATTTTCTCCCATTAAAATAATTTTATTCAGTTCTTTTTTCCCATCCTCATCTAACTCATCGCCCATTTCTTCAAGCTGGATCTGAGCCAGATCTCCTGCTTCCATCTTCTTTGCAAGCTCAATTTCTTCCTCAGCACTTAAAAGAGGTACCTTACCAATCTCTTTTAAGTACATTCTTACGGGATCTTCAATGTTTGTTCCTTCAGGAATAGTCAGGTCTATCTTATCAACCTCTATATCTTCAGCATTTTCAACATCCAATAAGGCATCCTCATCCGGCTCTTCATCATCATCCGGAATGGTTAAAACATCTACCTTATTCTGCTCCAGAAATTCAAAAATCCGCTCCATCAATTCGGTAGTCAACTCAAAATCCTTAGTAAAAAATGCAATGATTTCTGTATCCTCAATTACATTTTTTCTCTTTTTTGCTGTTGCTAAAAGCTCATTTAATCTTTCCTGAAACTTCGCTTCATCAAATGCCTGTGTATTTTTCTCTGCCATAGTTTTTATCCTCCCTTTACTATGCATCTTTTTATTCTTTATTGATTTAATTTGAGGCGATTTAAATTTGACTTTTCCGTCATCAGTTTGTTTAACAAAACACCATCGCCCTTGGCATGCTCCATTTTATAATCAATGCTTCTTCTTTTGATTCTTTTTACCAACTCTAACACAACACTGTTTTTTTCATTCTCTGCGACTTCTTTATCAAAACCCTGTTGCATAATTTCGGAAACCTTTTCGTGCTCCTCTTTGCTTTCGTAATGATTCATAATTGCCGCAGGCATTACAGTTCCCGTTGCCTTATATTGTTGGAACAACATCTCTACAATCTCATGATATACCGGTTCTATAAAATCCTCTGGGGTGATAATACCCTCAAGCTTTGCAAATAAAGTTGTATCATTAATCAACCATGTAATCAGCAGCCGTTCTGTCTTTAACTGCTGTTTTTCTTTCTCCTCTGCCAAAGAAGTTCTTGGTTTCGGCTGTGAAAATGCAACAGATACTTCCCGTCCTTCCATTGCGGTTCCGTATTTGGTAACCGTTGCCTTTAACCCATCCTTATCAATCTCATAAAGCTTCGAAATGGTATCAATATAATTCTTACGCTCCATCTTGTCATTTATTAACGCAAGTCTCTGGGCAACCTTCTTTTGAAATTCCGTTCGTTCCTGAGGATCCTCCTGATTATACCCGGATGCCAAAAGGTCTATCTCAAACATTGTTCCGCTCTTGGCATTTGTTACACGCCGTTCAAACTCTTCTGTTCCTTCTGCCTGAATCAATTCATCAGGATCCTTATAAGGTTTTAAGGAAATTACCCGTGCCGGCATCTCAAACTCCCGCATAATTTCCAAGGCTCTTAATGCTGCCTTCGTTCCGGCCTCATCACTATCATAAGCAAGATACACATGATCCGTATACCGTTTGATCAGATTCACCTGTCCAACGGTGAGTGCCGTTCCCAAGGATGCCACAGCATTATCAAAGCCTGCCTGATGCATGGAAATGACATCCATATATCCTTCACAGAAAATAATGCCGCTCCGTTTACTCTTTTTTGCAAGATTCAATCCATACAAATTACGGCTTTTGTCAAAAATCATGGTATCCTGTGTATTAATGTATTTGGGTTTGCCGTCACCCATAGTCCTTCCGCCAAATCCAATCACACGATTATTCGTATCTATAATAGGATACATAACACGATTCCAAAAACGGTCAGATGCACCGTATTTTTCATCAAAGCGAATCAGTCCGGAATCCTTCAAATCCCCATCCGTATAACCTTTACTCTTTAAGTATTTGTATAAATCGTCCCGATATACATCAGAATAACCCAAACCGAATTTGTTGATTGTCTCATCCGACAACCCTCTGTTTTTCAAATAGTCAAGCGCTTTCGTTCCATGCTCTGTTTTAATCAGATAATGAAAATATGCCGCTGCCAATTTGTTCATTTCCTTCATCCTTGTACGCTGGTCAGCCTGTTTTCTGGCATCCTCCGACATACTCTGCTTCGGCAATTCATATCCGACCCGTTCCGCTAACTGTTCTACCGCTTCCGGAAAAGAAAGATTTTCATGCTCCATCAAAAAGGTATAGACATTTCCTCCAACGCCGCAGCCAAAACAGTGATACATCTGTTTGTCCCGGCTGACATGAAAGGATGGTGTCTTCTCATGATGAAACGGACAGCATGCCGTATAAGAATTTCCTTTATGCTTAAGGTTTACATAACTATTTATCACATCCACGATGTCATTTCTGGAACGTACTTCCTCAACTACTTCATCTGTATAATACATCTATCCACCTACCGTTTCCAACCTGACGGTTCAAAAGCCTCCTGGAATTTTAGTACTGCATAATTATCCGTCATGCCTGCAATATAATCACATACAATCTGTTCCCGGTCTTCCCCTTCCTGAATCAACATAACATATTCTTCAGCAAGCATTTCCGGATGAGCATTGTAAAACTGAAATAATTCCTGCAGCATACGCTTGGCTTTGCCTTCTTCTCCCTTCGCCACCGGATTCGTATATACCGTATCAAACAAAAAGCTACGCAGTCTCGTCATTGCCTGCTTAATCTCATAGGAACAGATAATATCATTCTTTCCTTCACTGTTCGCAATTACATCATGAATAATCGTATTCAATCTGTCTCTGGTGCAATTTCCCAATATATCTGTACACGCCTTTGGCAAATCCTCTTCTAACAGGATTCCTCCACGAATGGCATCATCAATATCATGATTAATATAAGCAATCTTATCTGCTATCTGGACAATTTTCCCCTCCAAAGTAGAAGGATTCCCGGTGGTTTTATGATTCAGGATTCCGTCTCTTACTTCAATAGTCAGATTCAGTCCTTTTCCCTTTTTTTCAAGCCGTTCTACCACACGGATACTTTGTTCATTGTGCTTGAAGCCTTTTGTACATACTTCATTCAACGCTCTTTCTCCTGCATGTCCAAACGGTGTATGTCCCAGATCGTGTCCAAGAGCAATCGCCTCTGTCAGTTCCTCGTTCAAACGCAATGCTCTGGCAATGGTTCTTGCAGTCTGGGATACCTCTAGGGTATGTGTCAATCTGGTACGATAATGGTCTCCCTCCGGAGATAAAAATACCTGGGTTTTTTGTTTTAACCGCCTAAATGACTTACAATGTAATATCCGATCTCTGTCCCTTTGATAAATGGTTCTCACATCACACATCGGTTCTTCCCGGTCACGTCCCTTTGATTGATCCGAAAAGGATGCATATTCACACAAATATTCATGTTCCCAAGCTTCTAATTTTTCCCGAACATTCATAATTTTATCCTTCCACATTGCATTCATTTTGGCATAAAAACCCGCCTAATGTTTAATATTCGACACAGAAGGGAAATATCCTTTTTTTATTTTTTGATCTTATTGGGGAATTTATTTTAAAACATGATATTATCCATGTCTGATAAACGCATGTTCTGATAGAATCATATGATATTTGTCGTATAATATCGGGTATATCTTACTAAACATTATACAAAGAGATATCTAATGATGTTTTATATTTCAATTTTAAACACATTTATGAGGATTTCTATTAAAAACTTATACCTTCCTCGTCACCGAGACAAAAAAATAATGCGGATGACAGGAATCGAACCTGCACGGTCTCCCACTAGATCCTAAGTCTAGCGCGTCTGCCAGTTCCGCCACATCCGCATATACAAAATGACTTTCGTCATAATATATCTTATTTTGTTGAAAATTTATTTTTGAACATAAAAAAATGAAGCACGGGGGATTCGAACCCCCGACAACCTGATTAAAAGTCAGGTGCTCTACCGACTGAGCTAGTGCTC
>CAKRAK010000002.1 GCA_934294885.1 uncultured Lachnospiraceae bacterium
CATCGAGCCGAAGGCGAGATGGCATGACGAAAAATGTACTGTATCGAGCCAAAGGCGAGATGCAAATCAC
Organism: uncultured Lachnospiraceae bacterium; assembly: GCA_934294885.1. GTDB lineage: Bacteria > Bacillota > Clostridia > Lachnospirales > Lachnospiraceae > CAG-590. Next base: position 71 of record CAKRAK010000002.1, read on the forward strand.
TTCTGGTTATTATCGTCTCTGACCAAGACGATTTTAATAAAAATATATATAAGTAAAGGAGAAGAACAATATGAAAAAAATGAATAACAAAGGTTTCTCTATGGTAGAGTTAATTATCGTAATTGCTATTATGGCAATCTTAGCTGCAGCTTTAGCTCCAGCATTAATCAAGTACATCAACAAGTCAAGATTATCAACAGATATCTCAACAGGTACATCCATTGCATCTGCAATCCAGACAGCATTATCTAATGAGTCTGCATATGATGATTGTAGTGACGTTACTACAGCTACTTTCGGTGCAAATACTTTTACAGGTGATATGGCATCTGAGGTTACTGCTACAATTGATCCTTCTAAGTGTCTTGTAAAGTCTAAGAAGGACATGAATGGTTCTGCAATTGGCGGCACAAACTTCATCGTAACTGTAAAGCCAACTACAAATGAAGTAACTGTATGGCTTGGTGCAGCTAATTCTAATCGTCTTGTATCACCATCTGTTGCTAAGTGTTTAACAGAGAAGACAAACTAATTTAAATTATATCAGCGCTTTAGGTTATCATATCTAAAGTGCTGGTTTCTATGATTTTATAACATTATTATACAATCCCCTGGTCAGGGATTTGTATTTTAATGTTTTTATGTTGTTTTTTTATGAAAATGGCATTTGCCATGATAAGACTTGTGCATTGATTGAGTAGATAGTTCTGATTGGTGTTAATGTATAATAGGTCTTTGAGCTGTCAGTAGTTTTTGAATACCTGATGTCCTGGTCAGATACAGGTTTTTGGAGATGATGACAAGAATGGCAGCAACCGGCTTACAATGAGTTCGGTTTAATTTTATTATTATAATAATGTGTCCGGTCAACATGTTATTGTGGTGATTAGTTAAAGGAGCGAATAGGCTCTTTGCCCGTATGGAATTTGGGCAATTATATAAGGAAATGCGGGAAAGCAGCTTGTGAGCTGGTACCTGAACATGATGGGATATTATCCCTAAAAAATAACTTCTGATTAGCGAGGGAGGCTACGACATGGCGAAAAGTAATAAAGTCTTAACAGTCGAGATTACAAATGAAAGTATTACAATCATTGAAGTATCACCTTCAGTGAAGAAAGAAACAAATGTACATAATGCGTTGATTTTTGAGACGCCGGAAGATGCCTATGATGATGGTAATCTTCGTGATATTGATCGTTTGACTGCTGTAATTCGTGAGCAGTTAGATGCAAATGGAATAACAAATAAAAATGCAATATTTATCCTTTCATCAACAAAGGTTGTAAACCGTGAGGTTGTCATTCCGGATGTAAAGGAAAATAAGATTAAGGGAATTGTAGCACAGAATGCTTCGGAATATTTCCCTGTTAACATTGAAGATTACGTTGTATCTCATTCTGTATTGGAGCATATGGTAGATGAGAATAAGGTAAAACAGATTAAGTTAATGGTTGTTGCAGCTCCGGCAGCCATGGTAAAAGGTTACTATGAATTAGGAAATGCATTAGGTTTAACGGTACAGGCAATTGATTATGTAGGTAATGCAATGTTACAGATGATCAAGACCCAGACCGGAACCAACATGACAACAATGGTAATCCAGTTAGGTTCCGAATCTACGATATTGAATATCGTAAAGGGTGATACTTTACTGTTACAGAGAACCGTTCCTTATGGAACCAATGCAGTAGTAACTGAAGTTATGGATGAAAAGGGAGTGGATGCTACGACAGCAATGACACTTCTTCAGAATGAGAGATTGATTACTGTTGATTTTGACGATAATGCAGCGACAGGTGCATTCCGTTACCTGATCAACAATATCGGACGTGTAATAGATTATTATGTAACAAAGAATCCGGATAATCCGATTGATGATGTATTCTTAACCGGTGACGGTGCTTTGATTAGAGGTATTGACGGATTGTTCAAGATTCAGTTGAATATCCAGACAAGAATTATGGACAGCTTATATAAGGTTAAGTTTGATCCAAGCATTGATTTAAAGATTTATAACCCTGTATATCTGGTTGCTCCGATTGGTGCGGCTTTTGCTCCGATGGGATTCCAGATTGTAGAAGCGAAGAAAAAGAGCACTTCTAATGCAGATCCTGTTAAGGTTGGTGTAACTGTATTTGTTATAGGTGTGGTAGCAGCGTTAGGAATGACAGTGGTTACTACGATTTTAAAGAATAACGCACAGGCAGAGCAGAACAGCTTGAATTCCCAGATTGCGGCTATCTCTGATATTGATCAGATTGTTAGTGATTATGATGCTGCAGAGGCTAAGCTGGCAGATATTCAGAATCTCTATGATCAGACAAAGGATTTGAATGAAAACTTCACAGTATTCTTTGATAACTTAGAGAGTATTCTTCCAAAGGAAATTGCTATCAATACATATTCATCCAGTGCAGAGGGAATCACAATGGAAGGTGTGTCATCAAACTATGATGCGATTGCAAGATTCATTAAGGATTTGAAGACGATTGATTGTGTAACAGATGCATTTGTTGTAAATATTGAAGAAGAAGAAGCTACACTTACAACCGGTGATGAAGGTACCACTTCTGTAGTTGGTTCGTCATTCACATTTACTATTACAGCACAGTTTGTTTCTATGGATCAGGAAGCTGACACAACAGAAGAAACCTCTGACGGACAGCTTGAAGAGACAGTAGAAGAATAGGAGGGGTACCATGAAGTTAAATGATACATATAAGGGTTTAATATTTGGTGTAATTGGTGTTGCTGCTGCAGCTTTATCTTTCATGTATGTTGCACAGCCGAATTACAATTCTATGCAGTCAATCAAGAGTGAGAATGTTGTATTAAAGTCTCGTCTCTCTGAATTACAGACAAAGCAGGCAAACAGAGACCAGTATCTTGCTGATACTGCTGCAGATAATGAGGAATATGATTCAATTCTGAATAGCTTCCCTGCTGATTTGAATCAGGAAGTTACCATTATGTTTGTAGAAGGTCTTCGTGATAACTACGGATTTGATGCTACATCCTTAACAATGGGTGAGAAAGAGCAGTTCTATACATTAGGTGTAGGTGGCGGAACAGATGCCCTTGCTGCTGATGGAACAACAACGGATACAACAACGACGGATGAGGCTGCTGCAGACACAACAACAGAAGCTGCAACAGCAACAACCGAGGCTGCAACTGCGGACGCAACGGGAACTACAGGAACAGATGTATTGGCTACATCAGAGCCTGCACCTCAGTATGATTGCTATCGTGCGTTGTTCCCAATGTCATATGTCGGTGATTATGAGGGAATCAAGAATGTGGTTGATTATGTGGATACATATTCTGACCGTATGACAATCCGTTCTATTAATATTGAATATGATGCTGAAAATGATGCGTATGAAGGTGATGTGGAGATGTACTGCTATTCTATTGAAGGAGAAGATCGTCCGGAACGTACAGTTGATTTAGATAGTGTAGAGACAGGCGTTAACAATATCTTTAATTCCGGTGCAAGCGTATCGACAACTGTAGAAGCAACATTATCTAAGTATGATGAGACAGAAGGTTCAGAAATCGAAGCAAATTATGACTTCTATACAATGTTAAGTCCTGCATCCAGTGATGTATCAGCTAAGTTAGTTGGACAGAACGGAACAGGAAAGGAAGCAAGTGTTATTTCTAATTCAGAGGATTCTGTATCTGCTATTACTTATGAGTTCTATGATAAGGATGGAAAGACATATTGCAAATATACATTAGACAATAGTGAATCTTATGAGGCTGAGGTTACATCTGCAGAAGATGTGAAGGTATTAATCAAATCATCAGCACGTAAAGATAATGATGATAAGGTTGGTGTTCGTGTAACAATCAACAATTCATCAAAATTACCGGTGTACGTTAAAGTAAGTGGTGATGACAGTGTAAATCCACGTGTGACAATTGCCGGTAAGTCAGGTTCTGTTAAGGTATACAAGTAGAATGGAGTGAGTGTTCCATGAGAAAGAAAAATAATTCGGGCTTCAGTATTGTCGAGGTTTTGATTGCGTTAGCAATCTTCCTCATACTGATGCTCCCAATTACCAAAGGTATAATCCAGGCACTTAATATGACCACCGGCTCGAAGGAATTACAGTATCGTAATGAATTTGCAGAAGGAATCATGGAACATGTTAAGTCGGTGAATATTGATGAGCTTTTAGCCTCTAAGTATTATTTGGATATGGGAACGGATGCTTCTTCCTTTAGCACATCAAAGAAATTGTACTGCACGGATACAACGGATCCGGATTATGCAGGTGCTCCTTTGAAGAACGCTGAAGGAAAGGATTTTGAATACGCACAGTATCAGGTTTCCGGTTCCGTTAAGCTTGGAACGAAGCATGAAGAGTATAATTACCTTGTGGATGTAGACAGCTATGAATATGCATATGCCGGTGCCAATACACCGGAGGATGTATTTTATCTGGATCCGAACAATATGGCGTTAGGTATTGTTGAGAATGTGGATTATACGAAGGTTGCATTGATTGATGATCAGATTGTCAATTATGACAAGATGGCTGAGAATGCTTTGAAAGCTAAAAAGCTACAGGCGTTAAGAGAGACGGATGAGGCAGAGTATTTACAGGCTGTTCAGAATCCGAACTATCAGTTCACCGGAGAAGGAAATCGCTTGATGACAATTAAGGTCTCCGGTGATAAAGCGAACGGCTATAAGGTTCAGTGTATATTAGATTACTATGATGACAGTAGTGCACTTAGTTCGGCCGGTTATAACAATTATGTTGAGTATACTCCGTATGGTAAAACATTTACAAAGGAGTTACCGAATATCTATGTTTTATACAATCCGTGCCGATACAATGGCAACTATACACGTGATGATTATGTTACAGTGGATACCAGTGAATTAAAGGATAGCAGAGAAGATGTGAAGTTATTCCTTGTAGAGACGGCTTCAACATTCTCACAAGCCATTATCGATGCGGATGCTCTTGATGCAGCTAATAATGCAGATTCCAAGTCGGATGCGGTATTCACAGAGGATCAGGTGTTATATAATCCGGATTATGCCAATTCCGGTCAGGATCGTGATAGTACAAAGATTCATGTAGGTGCTATTGTTGGTTCGGGGAATAACAGCAGTTCTATCACAAAGATTCATGTATACTCAAATATTGGTGATAATACAAAGGATCAGATAGATGAAGACGGAAATATAACAAAGGTTGATAGACGTAATAAAAAGACTGCAAAAGAAAATTATTTGTATTCCGACAATCCGGACGGTGAGAAGAATGAATCCGGCGAGGTGATTGCGAGATACGCGAAGGATACAACTTTTACAAATCTTGTGAATTTTATGATGAGTAATAATCATGATGCTTTTGTAAATGCTTCCTTCCGTGGTTTGACAGGAAGCACCGATAATGCGGTTGTTGGTAATTTAAATGATGCAAAGGAACAGTCAAGAGGTATGTATGATGTTAAGGTGTATCTGAAAAAAGCATCGGAAGGTGCCATTGATACCTCACAAGACTTACCAATCTTACAGGGAACGAAAGGGGGCAACGAATCTTGAAAAAGTTAATGGATAAGATAAAAAAGATTCAGAATAATCAAGGTAACAGCTTTGTTGTTGTAGTTGCCACTATTTCATTTCTTGCTATTTTAACGGCCGCACTGTTGGTTGCAGTTGCATTGATTTATCGTTTGAAAGCATATGATATTAACACCAGAGATAACTTCTATTATCTGGAGCAGGCAATGGATGAAATCTATGCCGGTGTCGGTGGAGATTCTATGTCGATACTGAACGAAGCCTACGATGACACGTTGGAGACTTTGGTATATTATGATACAAATGATAAGCAGTATAAGACTATGACAAATAAGCAGGCAAATGCATTACTTAGAAAAACATATATGTATTTGCTGAAGAATAATGAAAACTATAGTTCCGTACCTAAGATTGAGGCTCGTTTGAACAGCTTTATCAGCAACAAATACGATGCTTCTACGAATCCGGAAGGAATTCAGATATCCTTTAATACAGTAGAGAATCACGACAGTGATATTACAATTGTAAATCTTGTTTTAAAGAGAGAGGCTGAATACAGTACGGTAAATACCCGTTCAAAACAGAATTCTAAGGACGGAAAGGTTGCTGCGGGAGATACCTTTGTTCAGACAATCTCTACAGATATGGTAATTGGTGCTCCTCAGTTTGATGTTAACTTTAATTCAAACGCAACCGAGTTAAATGAATTGTATGAATATGCAATGATTGCTGACTGTGGTATTGAGATTACCGGAGCAGATGGTAAATCAGCAAGAGGTGATGATGTTTCCTTAACAGGTAATATTTATGCAGCTTCTGATTTCTATAACAAATATTATAATGAAAATCCGGGTAAGATTCACTGGCAGTCAGAAAACAGTGGAACAAACACCATTGACAGAGAACAGATTCAGAAGGTTAATTCTTATAGCAGGGATCGTTTGTTAGAGTGTAACGGTATTAATGTAAAGAGTATGTACTCAGGAATTTATATTGATGGCGCTGATGTTTCTATTGCATCCGACAGATTGGTTGTTCCGGGTACGTTGGCAATCTTGAATTGCTCTGATACAACGATTTCAACTATTTCAAGTGCCTCTAATACTTGGTCTGAGGTTTGGGCTGACAGTATCGTATTAGACGGTTATTCTTTAAAGAAAAATCTGGATGGAGATTTGAAGGGTTCATCTTTGAACATGAGAGCAAATGTATTCATGTATGATGACCTGGAAGTAAATGCAAATTCAGCTTATGTATTATTAAACGGTGAGTATTACGGTTACAATTATGCATCTACAGATAACCGTACCTACTCTGAACATGCTTTGGATAACGGTACTCGTACTTTTGCGAAGAATACCAGTTCAAGCTATAAGGATGGAAAATCCATTGAGGGTCAGGCACATTATAACAGTAGTTCCATTGTTCTAAATGGTGAGAATGCAGAACTTGATTTCTCTCTTGTTAAGACAATGTATGTAGCAGGTCAGGCTTATATCGAGTTGTCAAAGCAGACGACAACAACAGAAGAAGCAATGACATACACAGTTGATACAACAACGGTAGATGATAAGGTTAAGGTCGAGACAGATGATTATGCTGCAGTGGATCAGAATAACTATACCGTGGGTGAAAACAGCGCCGGTGAGAGAACAGCAACACCGATTCAGGATTACAGAACCGGTGAAGCAATTTCTGTCAGAAGTAACCAGTTAGCTTATATTCCGAATACGAACGTTGTAGAGGATGAGACCGGAATCTATGTAAGTCTTCCTGCTTCTGTAAAATCAACAGAGGCGTTTAAGGATGTATGGGATGATTTATCTCATGTACCTGTTATTAAGACTGTTATTTCCGGTAAGCCATATTATTTCTATGATTTTTCAAAAGCAAAGAATACAGCAGCTATGAATGAATTTATTGCATCTTATGCTGACTTGTTCGATCCTGAGACAATTACTTCAGGAACAGATGACCGTACAACCGGTGAGAAAGCAAATCTGACCAATATTACAGATTATGAGTTCTTCCAGATTAAGGCATTGGATGTTGAGGTAGATAACGCAAGTACCAATATCTATACAAACTCTGCAATTACAACAAAGACAGATAACAGCTTTAAGATTAAAGCAAGCCAGAAGAATATGGAAGCGTTAACAACGGCTGCATCCAGATTATCGGCTGACAGTGTTGATGTCAATGCAGCAGGAACCAATGCGGCATCTTTAACAAATGCTATGAATAAGCAGTACAAAGAAGTAAAATGGATGCTTACCAATAAGAGCAACTCCAGTGATTACATTCAGGAAGCTCACTTGTTAGCGGAGGATTGTATTACACCAATTAATCATTTCTTTGATTATTCATTGGTTAACGATGAGAATACAAAATACTGTGCGTTAGAGAGTGGATATGGTGTATGGGTAAGTGAAGGCGATGTTAAGATTGGTGCTGAGACATTCTCATTAAATGGTGGTAGAAGTCGTAGGTATGATACACCATTTAAAAAGGGAAGAGTAAGAGGTATCGTAATTGCTAAGGGTGATGTTACTTTCGATACAGATGTTACTGATTTCGAAGGATTAATTGTTACCGGAGGCAAAATTATTATTAATAACTTTACGCCTACAAAGACACATATGTCATTGAATGCCAATGCAGAAATTATTAAGTCTGTACTGAGAGAGTGTGATGCTTCTCGAGGTGAGGCAGAAGATAAAAACTTTGGTTTTGTTTGTGACATGTTCAGATTGTTTGAATCAACATATCAAAGACCGGAAGAGTCAGATGATAACGTGGTTTCATCAATGAGAAATATTAGTTCTATTCAGTTTGAGGATATGATTTCCTTAAAGAATTGGGCTAAGAACGTAGACTAGGTGGTGATGAAGGTATGAAGAAGAATCAAGGATACACATTAATTGAATTGATCATCGTACTTGCAATCATTGCGATATTGTCGGCGGTGTCATTTGTAACAATTGGAATTATCAGACAGGCGCAGTACAATGCAGCAGCTTCCACTCTGAGCAATCAGATGGGAAGCCTGCTGGTTAAGACAAAGGCTGTGTCGGAAGCAAAAACAGATCCATTATGTATGTACATCCATAAGTATTCGGATACGGTTACATTAGATGATGGTAAAGTAATTAGAGAAGGCAGTTATGTATTGATTCTTGGATACGACACAGGTTCAGGCTTTGTGGTAAAGAATACAGGTAACGCTTTTTCGGAAACAGATACAAGCATACAGGTAGAAGATGTTCTTACAAACATTATTACAATTAAATATAATTCCACCGATACGGATGCTTGTGGCATTGCCGGGTTAGATGATACAGATAATATGATTATTGAGTTTGTAAAATCAAACGGAAGTGTCAGATACGGTGCCGGCAGTTATGAGATTATTTATAATAATCGAACAGTTGCGACTGTTAAGTTGGATAAGACAACTGGCAATCACTATTTGAAGTAAGGGAGGCAAAGGGAGTATGAAAAGAGTACAACAGAATAAAGGTTTCACTCTTATTGAACTGCTAATCAGTATGGCTTTGCTTTCAATCATCATGTTAATGGTTGTTCAGTTTATGAGTACGACAACAGGTGCAAATAAACGTGCAAAGTACAATATGAAGGCGCAAACAGCAGGTAGTGAGTTGATGACGAACCTATCGGAAACGATTTCCCAGTGCAGTTATATTCAGGTTGTTCCTTATGAATCAACCGTATATGAAAAGCCGGATGGAACTCGAATTGAACCAATGAGTACAAGCTCATTAAGACCTACATCGGATAAAGCAAATTTCTCCTTTGATCTGGTACCGGATGATTATGGTAATTTCGTTAGAAATACAACGATTTATCCGGATGAAAGAAAAGTAATTGTGGATATGGAAACATATCAGTTATTAGGAGAAAAGAAAGATACGGTATATCCGCTGTCAACTGATTTGGATATCTCAGAGACGAATGTAAGATCTTTAAGAGCAATGAAGCAGGTAAGCAAATCCGGTGATGTATCATATCTTTATGTGAAGCCGGGATACATATATGTAGAGAATTCTGTACGTGAGGAAAACAACGTAGGAATCAAGCAGGAAAAAATCTATTACACAATGTATCGGTTTGATTATTCGGATGCGGATAAAACAAAAGTATATGTATACAGAGGAACGACAACTCATAACACAATGAATAAGATTACTACTGCAATCGGTCAGGTAAATGCTTTGACAGGTGAGGATGGGTTGTTAACAGACGATTTGAAAGATTTTTACTTATCCTGTGATGCAGAAGGCGGGGCATTTATGTTAGATGCTTTGATGGATGTAAAAGGATATATGTATAATGCCTGCGAGACAGTAGCAGTAAGAAACACAGAAGTATTAACAGCAAGACCATATCACTCTTATCGATTAGGCGGACCGGATGATTCTAATTCAGGATGGTCAACACCGGAGGATGAATCGAATCCGGATAACACCGAAGATGATGGTGATTCAGATAATGAATAGCAATAAGAAAGGGAGAAAGATAATATGTCAAAGAAGAAAATAATCACAATCTTTTCATTATTACTGGTTGGTATATTGGCTGTTTCTGCTATTTCTTATTCTATTGCAGGACTTGGTAATGGTGATGAGCAACAAATTGAAGAAAAGTCAGTGGCAAAGGCTCCGTCAGGAGAGTATATATCAGCTATTGATATGATTATTAACAATTCATATGAAGCAGAAGATAACACATTGAATATTGTGGAAGTGCTTCCTATGGGTACACAGGAATCTGCATTGAAGAACTACATTGCAGATGGTTACTTTAAACAATACGTAATTGATGCCAATGCAACAAATGGAAAGACCATGAAGGATGACACCATCCGATATGATTCAATTCCAATATCAAGTGCATCAACATTAAAGGATTTGGTTGATTCTAATATTATGGGTGGAAAGGTAGCAATCAGTGAGGTGTTGAACCATGCAGATTTGATTTACCTGACATCACCTTCCTATAATGCATATACTCCGGACAATTCCGGCTCCACTAAGGGAATGAGCGAGGAAATCTACGATTATCTTCATACATATGCATCAGGAAAGAATAAACCATTGATTATGGATTATGTGAAAACGACAGATACAGGTGCCAATGTAGGAAAGACCTATTCACAGTTGGTAGATGAGATTCAGTTAAACTATATCCGTTATGCAACCTTCCCATGGGTTGATGGTTATACAGCAAGCAACTTTGTTAAGAAGGAAGACCCTTCCGGAAAAGGACATTCGCATTATATTCCTTATAAATCTGATAACAGAAGTTATAATGTGTTAGATATTTCAACAAGCAGTAGCGGTGGAGCGATTAAAGCAGCCTTGGAGGCAGAGTATACGTCATTAAAGACAAGATTCTACTATGGTAAGCAGAATCCAAATGATACGTTAACTTATGATGTTGTAGCTCCGGAAAATGTGACAACAGCAATGTTGAATACCCATTATGACTTTATCGTAATTGAAAGTGATGCGAAGTCTTCACCAATTGCTTCTGATGTATATACGACTTTGAAGGCATTGTCAGAGACCGGAAGATATATTTTCTATGGTACAGATAAGGTTGCAAGTAACAGTGGAACCGGTTCTTACACTGCATCCAATAACTATTTGAAATTGATGAATCTGTTAATGACAGCTAATGGATTATCCCGACAGAAGAATGTAATGTCTGTTCGTCCGGGATTCTTCACAACCTTGCATGGTTCTCCGGCAAGTGATGCCGGTATTAGTTCCGCAAAGGAAATTGCAGATTTGTTCAATAATTCTGATTACAGAGGTTCCTCTACGGACGGTTCTAGTAGAAAATTCCGTGTATTAGAGATTGAGCCATGTTATCCGATTGATACAAAGGTTGCGGAAGCAAACCCAACAACAACAACAAAATATACTCAGAATAACGACTATGGTCCATTAAAGGGTGGTTATTATACAATACCGGATCAGGTTTTAAGCGGTGTTTCTAAGGATGAAGTACCGGATCAGGTACATGGTGAGTATTATGCATTCCAGATGAGTAAGGCAAAAATCGCACAGATTACCGGCATTGCTTACAATAACATTGAAGTGGATCAGGTGTCAGCGAATGAGCTTTCTTCTACAAAGGATGTAATTGCAGAGAACTATGATATGGTATATATCGGTGGTAATGCAAATGCTTATGTTCAGAGTACACATATCAACTTTGGACAGGGTACAAGCTGGACAGGTCAGTATCAGAATACATATTTGGCACAATTTACAAATTTTGATATGTATACCCATACAGGTTATCTGGCAGCATATCAGGTATCCAATGGTTTTGGTAGTATCGGTTCAAACGATAATACCAGTGTAGTTGTAAGCGGACATGATATTACAAAGAATAAGCTGAATGAATTAAAGGATTATGTAGATGCCGGATTACCGGTTGTTATAGATAGTCAGGTATCAACAGCTTATGATAATGCAGCCTCTAAGACACGTTTGGAACGTCTGGCATTACATGATTTGGATCCGGACAGTTACATGTATCAGTTCTTGGAATATGCAAGTAAAAAGAAAACAGATGATGGTGTTGCCAATATCAGCTGGGGAGATGTGAGTGCAAACCCTGACGTATCAGGCAACAGTAATGAAGTTAAAGAAAATACAGATTCCGATCTGTATGGAACAACTTATATTCAGACGGCAAATGGTGCACCGGGTGTTACTTTATTTAGTGACGATGCAGCTGCAAAGCTTAAAGATGTTTATAATTCATCTAATGTAAGACCGGCATTAACGGTTGAAAAAGCACCTTCTGAATATGATAAAAATGATGCAACAACGGTACATACAGAAGGAACCTTCTCTGTATCCGTATCCGCTAAAACGGGAACTTCAGCAGGCACCTATAATTTCTATCTCTTAGTAGATGAGAATGGTGATGGTGTTTTTGATATGAATGACGGTGAGGTAGATGCCACATCAGAGTGTAAGGATATGAAGACCGGTTCTTCCGCTACATTATCATATGACTTAGAGGATGATTTCTTTGGTCTCGTTTCATGGAAGGTTGTAGCATATGATACAGTGACTAATACATTGTGTGATGCAAAGACCGGTGCGGCATTCTTTAAGTTAGATTCGGAAGCGAAGAAGACAGTCAGAGTACTTCAAATTATGCCGATTACAAAGGGGTACAATTATAGTGACGGACATTCATTGTTCTTCTGTACAGATTGTGAACAGGCATGTGGTTTAGTAGATTATAATATTGCAATTTTATCCCATAATAAGCATAGAGGAACTCCGGGATTGAATACAAATCGTGGTTCCGATGGCAGCTCCGGTTATGTTGATGGCACATATCTTGGTCGTCATGAGCATACATTTGGTATTGTGAAGTATGATTCTTCTATAGATGTAGATGATTGGGAGACTAATTATGCGGATGAATTAACTATTGGTCCTGATGGTACATTAGAGACCGGTGATTTCGAATTTGATTTGGATATTGTTTCCGTTGATCAGTTTGATGAGTACTGCTTAGAGGCAGCAAAAAGAACTTCTGCAGAGGCAGAAGGCAATCAGGCTACAGCTTCTGATTTAGAGGAGCAGTATCAGACACAGTTGGAAAGTGCTACATTATTAAGTGCAGAAAGTTTGTTACAGAAACAGTTATATGAAGCTGTAAAGTTATTCTCTGGGGTAAGTGATTCTTATTATCGTTCGGATGCAATCCGTAAGGGCATCGGTACAGAGGATGAACCGGGACTTTGGATGGTAAAGAAGCAGTACTATAAGTTCTTTGAATACTTTAATTCAAGCAGCTCAGACTGGGGTAGTAATTTTAATCGGATTAACAGTCAGATTGGAGCCCTTAGAACAGCTTATGCGTTATATACAACAGAAAAAGACAAAGCAATCCAATTAAAAGAAGAGTACAAGAAGTATTCCCGTCAGTCAGGTACAGCAAATGACTGGATTTCTGAAAACTACGATATGGTTGTACTTGGTTTCGCCGATAAGTTTGGTGATCGTGATTTGAAATCAGAATCTTGTACACAGTTAAAGACTTATATTGAAAATGGTGGATCTGTATTAAATACACATGATTCTATGACCCGTTACAATGATTCAAGCTTAGGTTCCTACAATTTAACCTCTACATTGCTTGAAACATTCGGTATGGATCGATTCCATGTTACCGGTATTGATGATGGTTCTAACAGTAGTGCAACCGGAGCATCAATCCGTATTACAAACCAGACTATTATTCTTGATCAGTCAAAGGTAACTCAGACATTTACACCATATAAATTGGTAATCGGTGGAACAGAGGATTGGCGGTTAAGTCAGGCGGTAGATGTTACGACAGAGTATTCAAAAGATTGCAGTATGGTAGTTGACAGCAGCTGGGGTAATTTGGCAGGTAAGCCTTCTTCCGTAACTATGGGAAGTGACCATAAGGGACAGGATTATGATGATGTTGTAATTTCCATTAAGGTAAATGATACAACAGGTTCAGGAGCATCCGGTAAGACATTCTGTTTGGTAGATGCGAATAAGAAGATATTGGCATCCGGAAGTACGGACAGTTCCGGTATGGTAACCTTTAAGCTTCCTCAGACCTTATCGGGAGATGGATATGCAAGAGCGTCAGAGGTTTCATTAGGAAATTATGAGGCATGTAATATTGAGGCTACACTTTCTATGGGTAGTGATGGAATCAAGGTAGATGAGAGTTCAATTACAACTCAACCGTTAGATGAGAATCAGGAGGAAGCAAGAATTCAGTTACATGTTTCCAATTATGCAGATTTGCCTCCGACAGCATCCTTTACATTGACAGTTGGCAAGGAGACAAGAACAGCGTCCTTAGATACAGATGGTGCTATGAACTTCTCAATTCCGATTAGTTCCTTTACAAGCCGTGGTAATTATCAGGATGCGATTAACGAAGCTGCGGGAAGCAGTTCGAAGTATATCCGGTATAGATGTGGTAGGGATTATGCATTCTTTACAGAACGAATCATCAGCGGTGATTCTGTGAAGTATAATTCTCCGATTGGTATATCCGATCAGTTTGCATCATTTGATTCATCAAGTAATCCGACAAACATGTACAAGTATGTTACAATGTCAAGTGAGGCGTTTGATCATGGAAACTTGGAATTAGATGGTTCCAGCTATGAGGCTAAGTACGGTACAAGACGTGCATCTAAGGTAAATCAGGGTGGTTTAACAACCTATCCGTTTGCAATTGCAGATGAGTTACTGATTGCCGGTACCCATGCACAGATGTTTACTTTGGATATTGAAGATTCGGAAGTAAATGTTTGGTATACATTAGGTGCAAACTACCTTTCATCAAGACCGGAGGTTGATGCAGGATTTGCAAGATACGATAGTGGTCTTTTTGCAGCATCACCGCATGATGGTATGAATAACTATTTCTTGTATAGTAAGGGTAATGTATTCTATACAGGTGCCGGACATGAGCGTGTAGTTGGTGTATTGAAGGATAATAATGATGAGCGTAAGTTATTCATCAACGTTATCGTTAACAGTGTTACAAAGGGTACAAAGAAACCTAAGATTAAGATTTATAACGTATGTGAGAACGCAGATCATAGCAATACCAATTGTGATGATGAATTTGTAAATCCAAGTGATTCTGCCGGAAATAAGAAGTTATCTAAAGAGATGAATAAAGTATTCTATAATTCTTCTATTAAGATGTATCAATACAATGTAGAAGAGTCAGCGGATGATATTTATCCAACATTTGACTTCAAGGTAATTGCAGGTTCAGCAGACCTGAAGGAGATTCAGGTATTCTACGATTTGGATTATGGTGATGGTCCTGGAATGAATACGTCAAACGATTATATGGAGACCTATGATGATTATGTAGATAACAGAGCAATTAATCATGAAAAAGAAGTAAATCATTATATGATCTTCCAGTATAAGGACATCAATGCTAAGAATATGAGTGAAGTAAGACAGAAGCTGAATGATTCTGTTGCTGCATTAAAGATTCAGGAGAAGTTCATGAAGAATTATGCACATTATACTTACATTGTAATTAAAGCAAAGGATGCTAAGAACAAAGTGAAGTATGCAAGAGTTAAGGTTAATGTTGTTCCACATCTGTTTGATTTGACAGACGCAACAATGGATTATCCAAACTACAGCATTACACAAAAGAGTTCAACAATAGATTTTATTGATAAGAAAAAATACAATCTATAAAAACAGAGGGCAGATACCAAATGGTATCTGTCCTTTTTTTTCTATCTATGTTATACTTTAGCTTGCCGGTTGATTGCATTGGCAATTAGATAAAGGAGATTGAAATGAAGAATTTTTTCCCGAATTGTTATTTTGATAAAAAAGAAGATATTCCGGTTGAGGAATATTATAAGATGGGTTACCGGGGGATGTTATTTGACATTGATAATACTTTGGTTCCCCATGATGAGCCTGTAGATGAGGCAGCGATTGTATTTATTGAAAAATTAAAAAACATCGGCTTTCAGATCTGTCTGATTTCCAATAACGATGAGGAACGGGTTAAGACTTTCGCAGATCCTTTAGGTGTGAAGTATGTATACAAGGCATGGAAGCCCGGAAAAAAAGGATATCTTCAGGGAATGGAGCTGTTACATACAGATTTGTCTGATACAATCTTTGTTGGGGATCAGATATTTACCGATATATGGGGAGCCAGACGAACCGGTATTTACAGTATTTTATTAGATCCCATTAATCCTAAGGAGGAGATTCAGATTATATTGAAACGAATTCCCGAAAAATGGATCAAATGGCGTTATCGACACAAAAAGGGACTGAAAAAAACAGAGTATGACCGATTATCCGCAAAACTCTAAAAATCGCTTTGTGGTTGTATTTAACATATGTTTGCTATATACGAATCCTACACTTCGTTTTTGTATCTCATGGTCAAGTGGTATTTCTACTACTTGGCCGTTTTCTATATAGGAGGCTACAAATTCTCTTACAACACAGGCTACGCCCATTCCGATAGAGGCAAAATCAATCAATAAATCCATATTATTGACTTCCAGTATTTGTCCCGGTGCGATTAATTCTTCATTCATATAAGAATCAATGTATTGTCTGGAAATATTTCCCCGGTCTAACAACATCAGATTAGATTTTTCAATGATTTCTTTTCCGTTTAATGCTTTGGTTGGTGCAGGTATGGATGGAATCTCATTAAAAAACAGAAGTCCTGCTACCGGTGGAAGAACAGTATCTTTAGTCGTGACGGTATCCGGATTCTCATTTGGAAGGTGATCCTGCTCCCTTAGATTCAGATTATTAATATAGGTCTGTGTCGCAACAAAGGTATCCTGAATGGAACGAAGGGGCATATAGGCATATTCCTTTTCTAATTCTGTTTCACAGATCAATCCGATATCAATTTTATTTTCCTTTAACATGTGAAGGGTTTCATAGGTAGGGTTACAATCAATGGATATCTTGATATGAGGATTTTCCGATATAAAATCCTGTAAGTAGGGCAATAAAATGTGCTTACATAAGGATGTGGATGCACCAATCCGAAGCTGTCCGAGCCCTAATTCATCAATTCTGTTTAACATCTTTTCCGCAGCTTCAATAGATGAAAATGCCTGTTGCAGATGCTCATACAGGAGCTTCCCCTCCTCTGTAAGCTTCACTCCGCGTTTGCTTCTTAAAAATAAGGGGTGGGACAGGCTGTTTTCCAATTTGGTAATGGATTTGGAAACCGCCGGCTGACTGATATACATTTTCTTTGCCGCCTTACTGATATTTCCTGCTTTTGCAACCTCATAAAATATATGATAATGATTCAAATTCTGTTCCATTGTTTATCCTTCCTTCCGTTAATCCCTTTGGCAATCTCATCCCTTAAATTGTTATCTCTATGTTTCGAATCTGCAACAATCGTGTTTTATAGGCTATTCCTTTTTCCTTATCTTCTTTTTATGATTTCCTCGTAAAAGTATATCACATCAATTATACCATATCAATAACCTAAGGTTATGATATATATTCTAAATATATATTTTGATTATAAAACAACTTGTGCTATGATAAAGTTTAAATTAATATAAGGTTATCTTATAAGTAACGGGTAACTGTGAAACGCTTTGCAGGAACCTAATTAAAATGATAGTTGATTGCGAAACGCTCAGTAATCTACATTGTTTTGTGTAAATTTAATAATATATATAAGCAGGCTCTTGCAGCACACCGGTACTTAACGAAGGCAGGTGTCAGCGCAGCCTGAGTTTAGTACCGCTGTGTGCGGATGAAGCGAGAGCGTGCCTGCGATATATATATTAAATTTACACAAACTATAGAGAGAAAAAGCGTTTCGCAAATATCTAACTTAAAATGAAGAGAAAAGGAGACAGTGTTATGGGAATGACAATGACACAAAAGATCTTGGCTGCTCATGCAGGACTTCCGTCTGTTGAGGCAGGACAATTAATTGAGGCAGATTTGGATTTAGTATTAGGTAATGATGTTACAACTCCGGTGGCAATTCACGAAATGGTGAAGTTCAAAAAGGATGAAGTCTTTGATAAGGATAAGATTGCCATGGTAATGGATCATTTTACCCCAAACAAGGATATTAAGAGTGCAGAGCATTGTAAATGTGTAAGAGAATATGCAAATGCACATGATATTACAAATTTCTTTGATGTTGGAGAGATGGGTATTGAGCATGCATTACTTCCGGAAAAAGGATTGATTGTTGCAGGAGAGACCTGTATCGGTGCAGATTCCCATACTTGTACATATGGTGCACTTGGTGCATTTTCAACCGGTGTCGGTTCTACTGATATGGCAGCAGGTATGGCAACCGGTAAAGCATGGTTCAAGGTACCTTCCGCAATTCGCTTTGTGATTACGGGAAAGCCAAAAAAATGGGTAAGCGGTAAGGATGTCATTTTACATATTATCGGTATGATCGGTGTAGACGGAGCATTATATAAGTCTATGGAATTTACCGGTGACGGTATTGCAAACCTTTCCATGGATGATCGTTTTACCATTGCAAATATGGCGATTGAAGCCGGTGCAAAAAACGGTATTTTCCCTGTGGATGATTTAACAATCGCATATATGAAGGAACATTCTGTGAAGGAGTACACTGTATATGAGGCTGATGAGGATGCAGTATATGATGAGACATATACCATTGATTTAAGTACCTTAGAGCCAACGGTTGCATTCCCTCACTTACCGGAGAATGCCAGACCGATCAGTCAGGTTCCGGAGATTCAGATTGACCAGGTTGTAATCGGTTCCTGTACAAATGGACGAATCGAAGACCTTCGTATCGCTGCGGAAGTATTAAAGGGTAAAAAATGTGCCAAGGGTGTTCGTGTCATCGTAATTCCTGCAACACAGGCTATTTATTTACAGGCGATGGAAGAGGGATTATTAAAAATCTTCATTGAAGCCGGTGCAGTTGTATCCACACCTACCTGCGGTCCATGTCTTGGTGGACATATGGGTATTCTTGCAGCAGGAGAAAAAGCTGTTGCTACAACAAACAGAAACTTCGTAGGTCGTATGGGACACGTTGATTCGGAAATTTATCTTGCTTCTCCAGCAGTTGCAGCAGCATCTGCAATTACCGGTAAGATTTCAGCTCCGGAGGAATAATAGATTTTGTTGTTGAATCGGATTTTAGAGAAATATAAATATTAGAACAGTATTTAGGAGGAAATATATATGAAAGCACATGGTAGTGTACATAAATATGGAGATAACGTGGATACAGACGTAATCATTCCGGCAAGATATCTGAATTCATCAGATCCTGCAGAGCTTGCAAAAAACTGTATGGAAGATATTGACCCTGAGTTCGTAAACAGAGTAAAACCGGGAGATATCATGGTAGCAAATAAAAACTTTGGCTGCGGTTCTTCAAGAGAGCATGCCCCGATTGCGATTAAGGCAAGCGGTATCAGCTGTGTCATCGCAGAGACATTTGCAAGAATTTTCTATCGTAATGCCATTAATATCGGACTTCCAATCATTGAGTGTGAAGCTGCCGCAAAGGAAATCGAAGCAAATGATGAAGTAGAAATTGATTTTGATACCGGTATGATCTATGACCTTACAAAGGGAACAGAGTATAAGGGTCAGGCATTTCCACCATTTATGCAGGAGATTATTACAAGTGGTGGTTTGATTAACCGTATCAATTCCCAAAGCAAATAAGATACAGTACAGATAGAGAATGAACCTGCATTTTACTTTCTCATTTTATTGAAGGATAAAGAAAATGGGAATATAGCAGGTGGAAAAGAGGAAATTATGGGCGAATTTAATTTAGCAGTGATTAAAGGTGATGGAATCGGACCTGAGGTTGTAACTGAGGCAATGAAGGTTCTTGATAAAATTGGCAAAAAGTTTGGACACGCATTTAACTATGAGCAGTTATTAATGGGTGGTTGTTCCATTGATGCATGTGGAGTGCCTCTTACAGATGAAGCGGTCGCAGCCGCAAAGAAATCAGATGCGGTATTGCTTGGTTCTATTGGAGGTAACACAAGCACCTCTCCATGGTATAAGCTTCCGCCGGAGAAGAGACCGGAAGCCGGACTTTTAAAGATTCGTAAGGAATTAGGTTTGTTTGCAAACTTACGTCCTGCACTGTTATATCCGGAATTAAAGGGTGCTTGTCCATTAAAGGAGGAAATTGCCGATAAAGGCTTTGATATGATGATCATGCGTGAGCTTACCGGTGGCCTTTACTTTGGTGAGCGTAAGACAGTAGAGGAAAACGGCAAGAAAAAAGCCATTGATACATTGACTTATTCAGAGGATGAGATTCGTCGTATTGCAATTCGTGGTTTTGATATTGCCATGAAGAGACGTAAGAAGGTAACTTCTGTTGATAAAGCAAATGTATTGGATTCTTCCAGACTTTGGAGAGCCATTGTAAATGAGGTTGCAAAGGACTATCCGGAAGTAGAGGTGGAGCATATGTTAGTAGATAACTGTGCAATGCAGCTTGTAAAGGATCCGGCACAGTTTGATGTTATCTTAACGGAGAATATGTTTGGAGATATCTTATCAGATGAGGCATCTATGGTAACCGGTTCTATTGGTATGTTGGCATCTGCTTCCTTGAATGAGACAAAGTTTGGTATGTATGAGCCAAGTGGTGGTTCTGCTCCTGACATTGCAGGACAGAATAAAGCAAATCCAATCGCAACCATTCTTTCTGCTGCCATGTTACTTCGTTTTTCATTGGATCTGGATCAGGAAGCCGATGCAATCGAAGCAGCAGTAAAACAGGTATTGGTGGATGGATATAGAACCTGTGATATCGTATCAGAGGGAACCCAGCTTGTAAGCTGTTCTCAGATGGGTGACTTGATCTGCGAGAGAATCTAGTATCATCACAAGAACTGTAGATTGAAAAAATTTGTTTTAAAAAATCTAAGTTGTATTAAAGTGATTATTAATGTAAAAATAAATTTTTAAAACCGAAAGGTACTTGTAAAAATTTTAATATTTTTATATGAAAACCCATACCTGTCACAGTACTTAAACTGCGAAACGCTCAGTAAACTAAATTGATTTGCATATCTTTAATATTATATATAAGCAGGCTCTTGCAGCACACCGGTACTTAACAAGGGAAAGCGTCAGCGCATCCCGAGTTTAGTACCGCTGTGTGCGAATGAAGCGCAAGCGTGCCTGCGATATATATATTAAAGATATGCAAATTACAAAGAAAAAAGGCGTTTCGCTTTAAAAAACAAATATGAAAAACTATGTAAAAGGAGACGATAAAGATGAAGAGTGATAATGTAAAGGTTGGTATGCAGCAGGCACCTCACCGTTCCTTATTTAATGCATTGGGAATGACCGAGGAAGAAATGAAAAAACCAATGGTTGGTATCGTATGTTCCTATAATGAAATCGTACCGGGACATATGAATCTTGACAAAATTGCCCAGGCTGTTAAGCTTGGTGTTGCAGAAGCAGGAGGCGTTCCTGTTATGTTCCCTGCAATTGCCGTATGTGATGGTATTGCTATGGGTCATATTGGTATGAAATATTCCCTTGTAACAAGAGATTTGATTGCGGATTCTACAGAATGTATGGCAATTGCACATCAGTTTGATGCCCTTGTTATGATTCCAAACTGTGATAAGAACGTTCCCGGCTTATTGATGGCGGCAGCAAGAGTAAATGTTCCGACTGTATTTGTTTCTGGTGGTCCAATGCTTGCAGGTCATGTAAAGGGTCATAAGACTTCTTTATCATCTATGTTTGAAGCGGTTGGTTCTTATGCAGCCGGTACCATGAGTGAAGAAGACGTGAATGAATTTGAGTGTAAGGCATGTCCTACATGCGGATCTTGTTCCGGTATGTATACAGCCAATTCCATGAACTGTTTAACAGAGGCTCTTGGTATGGGACTTCCGGGAAATGGAACGATTCCTGCTGTATATTCAGAGCGTATTAAGTTAGCAAAGCATGCCGGTATGGCCGTTATGGAAATGTATCGTAAAAATATTCGTCCAAGAGATATTATTACAAAGGATGCAATTATGAACGCATTAACAGTCGATATGGCATTAGGCTGTTCTACAAACTCTATGCTTCATATTCCTGCTATCGCACATGAGATTGGATTTGATTTTGATATTTCCCTTGCAAATGAAGTAAGTGCAAAAACTCCAAACCTCTGTCATTTGGCACCTGCCGGTCCTACCTATATGGAAGATCTGAATGAAGCCGGTGGTGTTTATGCAGTTATCAATCAGTTAAAGCAGGCAGGCTTAATCAATGAAGCTTGTATGACTGTAACCGGTAAGACAATCGGTGAAGCAGTGGAAGGTCACAAGAATCTGAATCCGGAAGTAATCCGTCCATTGGATAACCCATATAGTACAACAGGTGGTCTGGCTGTTCTTAAGGGTAATCTTGCACCGGATGGTTCCGTTGTAAAACGTTCTGCTGTGGTTCCTGAAATGTTACAGCATGAAGGTCCTGCCCGTGTATTTGATTGCGAGGAAGATGCAATCGCTGCAATTAAGGGTGGAAAGATTGTAGAAGGTGATGTTGTAGTAATTCGTTATGAAGGTCCTAAGGGTGGTCCTGGTATGAGAGAGATGTTAAATCCAACCTCGGCAATCGCAGGTATGGGACTTGGCTCATCTGTTGCATTGATTACAGATGGTCGTTTTTCAGGTGCCAGCCGTGGAGCATCTATCGGACATGTATCACCGGAAGCAGCAGTCGGCGGACCGATTGCATATGTAGAAGAAGGTGACCTTATTAAGATTGACATTGATGCATGTACCATTGAATTATGTGTATCTGATGAAGAGCTTGAGAAACGTAAGGCGAACTGGACACCAAGAGAGCCTAAGGTAACAACAGGATATCTTGCAAGATATGCTAAGATGGTAACATCCGGCAATCGTGGAGCTGTTTTGGAATTAAAATAAAATCATGATATATAAATATCAGTCTTCCGGTATAAGAACTGTTTTGGGGTAAAATTATCATTGTTTTAATAAATATCACGTTAATTTAATAAAGTATTACTTTACAAATCGGTAAAAACACTATAAACTTGTAGGGTATGCGGATTAATAGACATGATATAACCTGAAGACTGATAAAAATCAAAAGGTTAACAATGGATATAAGGAGAGAGAAGATGAAACAATTAACAGGTTCGGAAATTGTAATTGAATGTCTGAAAGAACAAGGCGTTGATACGGTATTTGGTTATCCGGGTGGTACTATATTAAACGTATATGATGAGTTATATAAACACCAGAGTGAGATTACTCATGTATTAACATCCCATGAACAGGGAGCTGCTCATGCTGCTGACGGTTATGCCAGAGCAACAGGAAAAGTTGGTGTGTGTATGGCTACATCAGGTCCCGGTGCAACCAATCTTGTAACAGGAATCGCTACAGCTTATATGGATTCCGTTCCATTAGTAGCCATTACTGCAAATGTAGGCGTGTCATTGCTTGGTAAGGATTCCTTCCAGGAGGTTGATATTGCAGGTGTTGTAATGCCGATTACAAAGCATAGCTTTATTGTTAAGAATGTACATGAGCTTGCAGATACTATTCGTCGAGCATTTAAGATTGCAAAAAGTGGTCGTCCCGGCCCTGTTCTTGTAGATATTACAAAGGATGTTACTGCAAATCTTGCGGATTATGAATATAAGAAGCCGGAGAAGGTACTTCCATCCGTTGACACGATTAAGGATGAAGATGTGGATACTGTTGCAAAGATGATTGAAAAAGCAAAGAAACCATTTATCATGGTAGGCGGTGGTGTGGTTGCTGCCAATGCTTCGGAGGAGTTACGTCAGTTTGCAAAATTAGTGGATGCTCCTGTATGTGATACCCTCATGGGAAAAGGTGCATTTGACGGTAATGACCCACATTACACCGGAATGGTTGGTATGCATGGAACAAAAACCTCCAACTTTGGTGTTACGGCTTCTGATTTGTTGATTGTAGTTGGCGGACGGTTTTCGGATCGTGTAATCGGTAATGCGAAGAAGTTTGCCAATGATGCAAAGATTGTTCAGGTTGATGTAGATGCTGCTGAGATTAACAAGAATATTGTAGTGGATGCAAGTATTGTTGGTGATGCAAAGGAAGTATTAAAACGTTTAAATGCTGTTTTAAAACAAAAAAATAACAAAGAGTGGTTGGAGGAGATTGATGCCTTAAGAGTAAAGGATGAGAATCTTTACAGCAAAGATACATTAACCGGCCCAACTGCCATTAATAAAATATATGAGATTACAAAGGGTGAGGCAATTATTACAACAGATGTAGGTCAGCATCAGATGTGGGCTGCACAGATGTATAAGTATAAAGAGCCTAGACAGCTGTTAACCTCCGGTGGTCTTGGAACCATGGGATATGGTGTAGGGGCAGCCATTGGAGCAAAGGTTGGACAGCGTGATAAAATAGTTGTCAATATTGCAGGAGACGGTTGTTTCCGTATGAATATGAATGAAATTATGACGGCAACCAGATATAACATTCCGATCATTCAGGTTGTGATTAATAACCATGTGTTGGGAATGGTTCGTCAGTGGCAGACATTGTTCTATGACAAGCGTTATTCGAATACAATTTTAGATGACGGAGTTGATTTCGTAAAGATTTCAGAAGGTATGGGAGCTTTGGCATTCAGAGCAACAACAGTTGAAGAGTTCGAGGATGCATTTAAGAAAGCAGTAGAATCCAACAGACCTTGTGTAATTGATGCGATTATTGGCGAGGATGACAAGGTATGGCCAATGGTTGCGGCAGGACAGCCGATTTCAACCTGCTTTTCACAGGAAGATTTAGATCAGAAGTAAGCATGGCTGATATATAAATGTGCGTAAATTTTATTTTATCTTATAAAGATGGATATAGGAGGATTAAAAAATGGAGAGAGTATATAACTTTTCAGCAGGCCCATCAATGTTGCCTGAAACAGTATTAAAGGAAGCTGCAGAAGAAATGCTTAATTACAAGGGAACAGGCATGAGTGTTATGGAAATGAGTCACCGTTCCAAAGCTTTTGATGACATCATCAAAGAAGCAGAAAAAGACTTAAGAGACTTAATGAACATTCCTGATAATTACAAGGTATTATTTTTACAGGGTGGAGCATCTCAGCAGTTTGCTGCGATTCCGATGAACTTAATGAAGAATAAGGTTGCTGATTACATTATTACAGGTCAGTGGGCTAAGAAGGCTTTTGAGGAAGCTAAGAAGTATGGTAAGGCAAATGCAGTTGCATCTTCTGCTGATAAGACTTTCTCATATATTCCGGATTGTTCGGATCTTCCGATTGATGAGGATGCAGATTATGTTTATATCTGTCATAACAATACCATTTACGGTACTACATATCATACCCTTCCAAATACAAAGGGTAAGCTTTTGGTTGCTGATATGTCATCTGACATTTTATCACAGCCGGTTAATGTAGAAGATTACGGAATGATTTACTTTGGTGTTCAGAAGAACGTTGGTCCTGCCGGTGTTGTAGTTGCAATTATCCGTGAAGATTTAATTACAGATGATGTATTGGAAGGCACTCCGACAATGTTAAAATATAAAACTCAGGCAGATGCGGATTCTTTATATAACACACCACCATGCTACGGCATTTATATCTGTGGCAAGGTATTCAAATGGGTAAAAGAAATGGGTGGATTAGAGGCGATGAAGATCCACAATGAAAAGAAAGCAAAGATTCTTTATGATTTCTTGGATTCTTCTAAGTTATTCAAGGGAACTGTTGTGAAGGAAGACCGTTCTTTGATGAATGTTCCGTTTGTAACAGGAGACGAAGAATTGGACGCTAAGTTTGTAAAGGAAGCTACCGCTGCCGGATTTGTAAATCTTAAGGGACACAGAACAGTAGGTGGTATGCGTGCATCCATTTACAACGCAATGCCAATTGAGGGTGTTGAAAAATTAGTTGAATTTATGAAAGAATTTGAAGCAAATAACAGCAAGTAATCAAAATATTGATTCTCTAACAGAAAGGAAAGAAAAATGACGAAGGTAAATTGTTTGAATCCAATTGCCCCATGTGGTTTGGATTTGTTTTCAGATAACTATGAAATAGCAGACAGTATTGACGGAGCACAGGCTATATTAGTTCGTTCTGCATCTATGCACGACATGGAGATTCCGGATAGTGTGGTTGCTGTAGCAAGAGCCGGTGCAGGAGTGAATAACATTCCGTTAGATGAGTGCGCAAACAAGGGTATTGTTGTTTTCAATACACCGGGTGCAAATGCAAATGGTGTAAAGGAACTGGTGGTTGCCGGTTTAATGCTTGCTTCCCGTGATTTGATGGGCGGTTATAACTGGGTAAAGGAAAATGCATCTGACGAAAATATTGCAAAGGCAGTAGAAAAACAGAAGAAGAATTACGCAGGAAATGAAATCCAGGGCAAGAAGTTAGGTGTTATCGGTCTTGGTGCAATTGGTGCGAAGGTTGCCAATATTGCATTCCGTTTGGGAATGGAAGTATACGGATATGATCCATATGTATCAGTAGATGCAGCATGGTCATTATCTCGCCATATTAAGCACATTAATAATGTTGAGGATATTTATAAGGAATGTGATTATATTACTGTTCATGTGCCTGCCCTTGATTCTACTAAGGGTATGTTGAATCGTGATGCATTTGCAATGATGAAGGATGGCGTTAAGATTCTTAACTTTGCAAGAGATGTATTGATAAATGATGAGGACATGAAGGAAGCTTTAGCATCCGGAAAGGTTTCAAGATATGTAACGGATTTCCCTAATCCGGCGATTGCAGGTGTTGAGCATGTTATTACATTGCCACATTTAGGTGCTTCTACAGAAGAATCAGAAGATAACTGTGCAATTATGGCAGTAAAACAGACCGTTGATTTCATTGAAAACGGTAACATTAAGAACTCTGTAAATTATCCTGCTTGTGATGCCGGTGTATGTGATACTGCCGCAAGAGTATGTATCTGCCATAAAAATATTCCGGATATGTTAACAAGATTTACCAGTGTATTTTCAAAGGAAAATATTAACATTGCCAACATGGTAAGTAAGTCTCGTGGTGATTGGGCTTATACAATCTTAGATGTTGATTCTAATGTTGAGGATGCAAGCAAAGCTGCATTAGAAGCCGTTGACGGAGTTGTTAAGGTCAGAGTAATTTAACATTTTTGAATATGTTATGATGTAATATAAAACCATAGATAGAAGATGAGGTCTGATTTTCTTCCTTCTATGGTTTTGTTTTTTGCAGGAACTATGGATATGCCATGGAAAATGATCAAAAGCAAAGGGTGTGGTTAAACTGCCCCTTTTCATGGAGGAAGTTATGGAAGCAAGAATAACAGGACACACAGGATTACTTGCATTAATCGGTTCTCCGGTGGGACATTCCGGTTCGCCGGCGATGTATAATTACAGCTTTGAGAAGTTAGGGCTTGATTACGCATATGTTGCATTGGACATTAAGGAAGAGGAAGTGAAGGACGCCATTGCCGCTATGAAGTTATTTCATATGAAGGGCGGAAATGTTACTATGCCGGATAAAACAGAGGCAGCGAAATATATGGACGAGTTGTCGGATGCGGCAAAAATTATCGGAGCCATTAATACGATTGTGAATGAAAACGGAAAGCTGACGGGCCATATTACAGACGGTGAGGGCTTTGTCAATAATCTTCGGGATCATGGAATCGACATAAAGGGTAAAAAAATAACGGTTGCCGGTGGCGGTGGTGCTGCTACAGCAATACAGGTGCAGTGTGCCTTAGATGGTGCAAAAGAAATTACAATCTTTAATAAAAAGGATGCATTTTTCGAAAGAACCTTGCAGACTGCGGAAAAGATTAAAAATGCGGTTCCAGGAATTGTTGTAAATGTATATGATATTGATGATACGGCGAAAATGACTGGGGAGATTCAGTCCAGTGATATCTTTGCCAATGCAACCATCGTAGGTATGAAGCCGATGGATGACCAAAGTGTTGTAAAGGATACGGCTGCATTTCATAAGGGTCTGGTTGTAGCGGATGCTGTATATAATCCGGAGGAGACAAAGCTTCTTCGGGATGCAAAGGCTGCCGGATGTATAACAGTTGGTGGAAAAGGAATGTTGTTATGGCAGGGTGTTTCCGCATTTAAGCTCTTTACAGGTGAAGATATGCCGGTAGAGGATGTAAAGGAGAAATTCTTCTCTTAAGGGAAGCTTTACTTTTTTGAATAGGAGCTTCTTTCTTTTGTGAAGAATGGATTTGGAGAATCATATGGAAAATATATTTTTAATCGGTTTTATGGGTGCCGGAAAAAGCACGATTGCAAAAGAATTACAGTCTGCGTTGCAGATGAATCTGGTTGAGATGGATGCCAGAATAGTGGAAGAGCAGGGAATGAGCATTAATGACATTTTTGAAAAATACGGAGAAGCTCATTTTCGTGATCTGGAAAGTAATCTGATTCTAACCATCGGTTCAGAGGGAAATACCATTGTTTCCTGTGGCGGTGGTGTTGTGGTACGTTCTGAAAATGTAACCAATATGAAGGAAAGCGGAAAGATTATTTTTCTTGCAGCTACTCCGGAAACCATATATGAAAGAGTTAAGGATAGTACAGACCGTCCAATTCTAAATGGTCACATGAATGTGGATTATATCAGGGAATTAATGGAAAAACGCCGGGTACTGTATGAAAATGCGGCAGATATAAGAATTGATGTTGACGGAAAGTCTGTTTTGGAGGTCTGCCATGAGATTATAAGGAAGATTGGTTGAGATTATATATTGCGAAGCAGGTAAATATATGGTATATATGGATAGTATTAAACGTATTTTACCAATACATCAATCATAATACATGAGATAGGAGAATATTAATATGAGCGATAAGTTAAGAGTTGGTATCCTTGGTGGTACCGGTATGGTAGGACAGAGATTCATTTCTCTTTTGGAAAATCATCCATGGTTTGAGGTTGTTACGATTGCAGCATCTCCAAGAAGTGCAGGTAAGACATATGCAGAGGCTGTTGGTGATAGATGGAAGATGGATACACCAATGCCGGAAGCTGTCAAGAATATTGTTGTACATAATGTAAATGAAGTTGAAGAGGTTGCTTCTACTGTAGATTTTGTATTCAGTGCAGTTGATATGTCTAAGGACGAGATCAAAGCAATTGAGGAGGCTTATGCAAAGACAGAAACACCGGTTGTTTCTAATAATTCCGCACACAGATGGACACCGGATGTTCCTATGATGGTTCCTGAAATTAATCCGGAGCATGCAGAGGTAATTGAATTCCAGAAAAAACGTCTTGGTACAACAAAGGGATTTGTAGCTGTTAAGCCAAACTGTTCCATTCAAAGTTATGCCCCTGTTTTGAATGCATGGAAGGAATTTGAGCCGACAGAGGTTGTTGTTTCAACATATCAGGCAATTTCCGGAGCAGGAAAGACATTTAAGGACTGGCCTGAGATGGTTGGTAATGTCATTCCGTTTATTAGTGGTGAGGAAGAGAAGTCTGAAAAAGAGCCACTTCGAATCTGGGGTCATGTAGATAAGGAAAAGGGTGTAATTGTTCCTGCTGATGATGTTAAGATTACTTCACAGTGTATCCGTGTTCCTGTATTGAACGGACATACAGCTACTGTATTTGTTAATTTCAAGGGTAATCCAACCAAAGAGCAGTTAATCGAAAAACTGGAATCTTACAAGGGTGTTCCTCAGGAATTAAATCTTCCAAGTGCACCAAAGCAGTTTATCCAGTATATGACCGAGGACAATCGTCCACAGGTTGCTTTAGATGTTGATTTTGAGAACGGTATGGGAATTTCTGTGGGACGTATTCGTGAGGATAGCATTTTCGACTGGAAGTTCGTTGGACTTTCTCACAATACAGTTCGTGGTGCTGCAGGTGGTGCCGTTCTTTGCGCAGAGCTGTTAAAGGCTAAGGGCTATATCACAAAGAAATAAATAAAATTCAGTTAAGATTTTACAAAGTATAAAACACTTCACCTTATTTTTTCAAGAAAAGGTGGGGTGTTTTTGTTCGTACACAAAACTTTTGGTTGCAGGAATAATGGTGGAAGATTATAATTTTATTAGGTGAATTGGATTGGTATGAAAAGTATATAGAAAAAAATAAGGAGATGGAGTATATGGCAGAAGATAATAAAAAAGAACTGGCAATTCCAAGAACAGGATTTACAATCAAAGGTGAGTTATCCGTAAAGGGAGAACTGGCAGTAAAGGGAGAATTGGCTGCAATTAATGAGCTTGCCACAAGAGGAGAAATCAGTGTAAAAGGTGAGATTACGGAAAACAGCGGTAATGACCGGATTATCATTGTGGAAAGTATAAAGGCTGCTGTAGATTACCTGAAGGATACGAAGGGAAATATACTGACCACAACCGGCTCTATGGAGCTTTATGAGTATACAAAAATTGATGATTTTAAAGACAGGGTATATTGCCGTGTTCTTTCTAACAGTGGTATTCTTCTTGCAGCAGAGAAGCTTTCCATTGAAGGACGTCATTTAATTGGTATGACGGGACCATTTTCTAAAAATATGAATAAGACGATGCTTCAGGAATTTGATATCCAATATCTGGTAACAAAGGATGCCGGAATTTCCAGTGGATTTTTGGAAAAAATGGAGGCTGCTTTGGAACTGGGAGTAACCTTGATTGTTGTAGCATCTCCGTATGATGAGAAAAAAGACCGGGAAGAGACATTGAAACGATTGGAAGAATATGTTATGGATTCTGAATAAGAATTTGTTGGGATTTTATTAAGAGGAAGGAAATGAACGGAAAACAAAAGATATTATGTATCGGTTTATGGCTGTTGAGTATACTTTGTCTTGGATATTTTATTTTACTGATGGTATCCATTGGACCCCTATACAGGTTTAATTATGTATGGTTGATGGGAGGATTGTTTTTCCTTGGTCTTGCATTGACCTTTACCTATTCCAAAAAGGGATTTTACTGGATGCCAAAGCCTGTGCTGGTAGGAGTAGAATTCGTTGTATTGGCAGGATTGCTTTTGTTTGTGGTAATTGAAAGTCTTATTATCAAACAGTCTGTCAAGGCTCCGGAGGCAGAAGGGGAATACCTTGTTATTCTGGGTGCAAAGGTGAATGGTGTAACACCATCCCACATTCTGAAAAAACGTATTGAAAAAGCTTATGAATATATGAAGGAACATCCGAAATGTAAGGTTGTTGTAAGTGGTGGAAAGGGTGCTGATGAAGGTATTTCCGAAGCCGAGGCAATGTACAGAAGCTTATGTAAGCTTGGTATTGAAAAGGAAAGAATCATATTGGAGGATCAGTCCACGAACACCCGGGAAAACTTGAAAAACACAAAGGAAATTTTGCGCTCCCGTGGAGTTGACCTGTCAAAGACGGATATCATAATTGTTACAACGGATTTTCATATGTTAAGAGCTTTAAAGATTGCCGGTAAATTAGGCTATGCCAATGTGGAAGGTCTGGCAAGTGGACAGGTATGGTATTTGATTCCTACGAATTACGTGCGGGAGTTTTTGGCGATTATAAAAGATTTCCTTATGGGGAATTTATAGAATCCGACAAAAAAGAGTTGAAAAACATATGACGTTATTGTATAATTTTGTCTATATGAGTGCCTAAGCGTACGATATGTGTACGCAGATTGATTTATGATTGAAGGAGGAGCTAAAGATGGCAGATGTAGTTAGAGTTGGTGACATCAAGAAGGGTGATACAGTTGTAGTGAATAATGGTGTATACCGTGTAATGGACTTTCAGCATGTAAAACCGGGAAAAGGAAGCCCATTTGTTCGTACCACATTAAAGAATATTATGACAGGTGGCGTCGTTGAAGATGCATATAAGCCGGATGATAAGTTTGAAAAAGCATACATTGAGCGTAAGAAGATGATGTATCTGTATAATGATGGTGATTTATATTACTTCATGGATGAAGAGACAGGTGATCAGCCTGCAGCTCCTATGAAAGATTTGGAAGACAGCATGAAGTTTGTTATGGATGGAACTTATGTATCTGTATCATTATATCAGGGTAATATCTTTGATGTAACTCCTGAGAAGACAGTTACTTTAGAGGTAGTAGAATGTGAGCCGGGTGTTGCAGGTAACACTGCTACAAACGCAACAAAGCCATGTGTTGTAAGTACAGGAGCTAAGGTTATGGTTCCATTATTTGTTAATCAGGGTGACTTCATCGTTGTTGATACAGAGACAGGAGATTACTCAAAGCGTGCATAATGGATGTATTTCATTCGTATGATTACATGGATGACTGGATTATATATGATTATATGAATCCCCAAAAAGATCGGAATTTAATTCCGGTCTTTTTTTTGTTGTGCAGGAACAGCGCTGTAAGAAGGAAAAATAATTTGGTAATAATATGTGTGGTTTATCATATATTAATTGTAGAGGAAGAAAATTCTAAATACAAAACAGGTGGGAAGTAATGGAAAAGAAACAGCAAATACTAAAAATTGTGTCACTGAAAATAAAAAAATTACTGGAGCTGGCAGACATTGATTTCGAAAATCTGCAGGAATTACGTCTTCGGATGAATGAACCCTTTATTATTATTTACAAAGGGAGGGAAATGTTTGTCTCCGTAACAGGGCAGCTATGTGATAATCCCGGTCAGGCATATTATATTACGGTTGGTGATATCCGGGAAACACTGGAATATATCAGTAATTTTTCTTTATATGCATATGAGGATGAAATCCGGCAGGGTTTTATTACCGTACAGGGCGGGCATCGGATTGGACTTGCAGGTAAGGTGATTATGGATAAGGGACAGGTAAAATCGGTAAAACATATTTCCTTTATCAACATTCGAATGGCCCATGAAAGAAAGGGATGCGGAAAGGACGTTCTTCCCTACATATATGAGGAAAATCAGGTATGCCATACGTTAATTATATCTCCTCCGGGAGGTGGAAAAACTACTTTGCTCCGGGATCTTGTCCGGATGATATCGGATGGAAATGAACAGCATCCCGGAATCAGTGTTGGAATCATTGATGAACGTTCGGAAATCGGTGCCTGTTATCAGGGTGTGCCTCAAAATGATGTTGGTATGCGAACCGATGTTATGGATTGCTGCCCAAAGGCAGATGGAATGCTCATGATGATACGGAGTATGTCGCCTGCGGTAATCGCTGTAGATGAGATTGGAAAGAGGGAGGATATTGATGCCCTGTCTTATATTATGAATTGCGGATGCCACATACTGGCAACCGTACACGGAACCGGTATTGATGATGTGAAAAGCAAACCGATTTTGAGAAAACTGGTGGAAGAAAAGTTATTTAAGCGTTTTGTTGTTTTATCCGGCGGAAAAACACCGGGAACCATTGAAATGATATTTGACGAAAGAGGCAGCGTGTTATATGACAAAAACTGTGCATGACAAAGAGGTGTTTGTATGGTATTAGGATGTAAATTGATTGGAGCGGTCTGTGTATTATCGGCAGCCATATACAGCGGAATCAGCTTAAATCAGGCGTATGATAACCGTTATTGGCAGCTAAGACATTTATATGGGATTTTAATGCAGTTAAAAAGTCAGCTGGAATATATGAATACAACGTTGCCGGAATGTTTTATGCAGTTAAAAGAGGGTGCAAAGGAACCAATGAAGGAATGGCTGTTTCAAATCGGTTCTGATTTGGAAAAGCAGGAGGGGGAACGTTTTTCCGTAATCTGGTCAAAAAATTTGGAAGAGCTGAAGAAAAACGCAGCATTACGGGAGGAGGATATAACATTATTACAGGAATTAGGGGATAAATTAGGGGTACAGGATGGACAATCCCAGGCAAAAGCAATAGATTATACACTGATTCAGTTAGAACGAAACCGGGTACAGTTAGAGGGAGAAATGAAAGAAAAAAAGAAGGTTGTTACAACGATTGCAATGTTTGTTGGGTTTATTACCCTGATCGTTCTTTTGTAAATGTTGTCTGTAAAACAGATAATTTCGGGATGCTGTTTCCATCAAACGGAATGATATTTCTTAAGGTCCTGTAATTATTTACAGTTATTAATAAAACAAGGAGCTTTGGTGTGTCGATTGAAATTATTCTTAAAATTGCAGCGTTGGGAATTGTAACTGCATTGTTAAATCAAATATTAAAACATGCCGGAAGGGACGATCAGGCTTTTTTTGTAACCATTGCAGGAATTATTGTTGTGCTGACATGGTTATTGCCTTATTTTACGGAATTGTTTGTTTCCATGGAAAAATTGTTTCAGTTATAACAGGCAATCTGATAATCAACATAATAAGGAAATATGATTTTTGATTGCGGTCAATTTTTGGATGGATAAGGAGCAGATATGGAATTTTTAAAACTGGTATGCGGAGTTATGGTTGGAGTTTTATTTGCCTTGAAACTAAAACAGATTAACAGTCCCCTTTGGATTTATCTGTCCATTGTACTTAGTATGTTTGTTCTGTTTTATGTTATAAACCGCATTGGTTTTATTTTGGATTACCTGACAGAGCTACTGGATGAAATCGGTCTGGAAAAGGGATACTTCCAGATTCTGATTAAAATAATCGGAATTTCATATTTATGTGAGTTTACGTCTTCCATCTGTAAGGAATCCGGATTTTTATCCATTGCGGGACAAATTGAAATCGGAGGAAAGATGACCATGATGTTTATGAGTATGCCCATACTGGTTGCCATCATAGAAACCATATCCGCATTGTTATAATATCCGGTACAGTAAATGTTTGCACATTCGATAATGTGATATGTAAGCAGGCTCTTGCAGTACACCGGTACTTAATGAAAGAAAGCGTCAGCGTATCTTGAATTTAGTACCGCTGCGTGGGGATGAAGCGCAAGCGTGCCTGCGATATATCACATTATCGGATGTGCAAACGCCTAATATATCTTTGACGGAAAGGAGTTTTATTATGAAATTACGACCAATTGTAATATTGTTTGTAATCATGGGACTTCTTTTTTTGTTGAAAATAAATGGCTTTGCCATGTCCTACGAACAGGAATATTACGATATGTATCTGAATCAGGATACATTTTTGGATATGGATGAGAATTTGTATCGGATTCAACGGGAATATAACAGCTCCTGTGAAATTTCCTTTGAAGAAATTATCCGGTGTATGTTAAATGGAGAAATTGACCGGGCAATTACAATTATTTTTCAGGGACTATATGATGGAATGCTTGGGGAGGTGCTCCTTAATAAGGAGCTGATGCTTAAAATCCTGCTGCTGGTTATTGTGGCGGCCGTATTTAAGAATTATTCCTCAATATTAAAAAACGGTTATGTCGGTGAACAGGGGTTTTACATTACCTACCTGTTATTGACGGTTATATTGATACAGGCTTTCTCTGTTCTTTACGATATTTCCGAGGAAACCATTCATTATATTACGGATCTGATGAAATGCATGCTGCCGGCATTGTATTTATCCTTTACATTATGTGCAGGTATTACCACATCCCAGGTTATGAATTCCATGTTTTTAACGATGCTGACTTTCTTGGAGTCACTTTTGTTAAAAATCGTTTTGCCGGGGATACAGATTTATTTTTTTATTGCAATATTGAATCCTTTAAACAAAGAAGACCGGTTCTCGAAGCTTGCAGCATTGGTAAAACAGGGAATCGGTTTTGTATTGAAAACCATAGTTACTTTGATTTTTGGTTTAAATGTTGTGAAGGGGATGCTGGTTCCGGTTTATGAAAATGCCAGATATCAGGTGTTGCAAAAGGGTCTGTCCTTCATTCCCGGAGGTGCAGCCCTTACCGGTATCAGCTCCATATTGGTGGGAGCAGGGATGTTAATTAAAAACAGTGTAGGAGTTACAGTTGCCATGCTGCTTCTTGTATTTTCCGCAATCCCCATATTGAAGCTGTTTTTGGTTTACATAATGTATAAATTAATGATTGCAATGATACAGCCTGTCAGTGACAAAAGGATTTTAACCGGAATACAGGGAATCAGTGACAGCATCGGACTTTTACTGCGGGCTACTTACACCTCGGTGGTGCTATCTATATTATCCATTGCAATTATGATTCTTACAACAAATTATCATTGACATATATCAGATGACAGTAAATTTTGTAACATAATTTAATTGGAATATATAAGCGGAGAGTCTATATGGATGCAGTATTTGAATGGGTTAAAAGCGGACTGATATTCGGTGTGGTCGGGTCTGTATTGATTGCGTTAAGTCCCAATAAGTCCTATGAAAAATATATCAGCTTTGTGGTGGGGCTGTTATTTATTTTGGTTATGATACACCCTGTTATGGTTTTATTTTCCGCAGACAGTGAGGTTTTTCTACGTTCCGTAGAAAATTATCTCATGTTCGAATCATGCCGGGATGGATTATCCTCTAATGACAAAGCCTTATATGAGGATGCTCTTGGTATGCAGTTAAAGGCAGTTTTTACCGATGCCGGCTGTGAGCTTGACCGGGTAGAGGTTTTTATGGATGACGGAGGCACGGTGTACGAGGTTCGTCTTGTTGTTGCGGGAGATATGCTTAAGCTTTCGCAGATTGAAACATATCTGCACCGGATATTTGGAGAGGAGGTTGTTATTTCTTATGAAAATCAATGATTTTTTAGATGGAATCAAGCTGCCGAAGGAAAAGAAAGAAAAAATCGTGATTGGATTTTTGCTTGGTATCTTTTTTTTACTGATTGCTACTCCGGTATCGTCTATATCCAAAAAAAATTCTAAAACCGGGCAATCCGGTTATGATACGGAAGAAACAACGAAGAAGGAGAACATTGCGGATTATAATGCATATATTTGTCAGTTGGAGAATAAATTAGAAAAGACAATTCAGTCAATGGAGGGTGTTGGTGAAGTTGAAGTCATGATCACATTAAAAAATAACGGAGAAAAAATATTCGAGAAAAATCTAATTTATGAAAGTAATATGGAAACACTTCAGGAAAATGAGAAAAAAGAAGAAAAAAATGTGGTCAAAAATAATCCGGAAACCGTTCTTGTGGAAACTTCCGGAGATACTTCCCCCATTGTAGTGAGTGAAAAATATCCGGAGATAGAGGGGGTATTGATTGTATGTCAGGGTGGAAACAGTGCAGATGTTGAGGTACATATAAAAGAGGCTGTAGAGGCATTATTTTCGGTGGATGCCCATAAGATTGTAGTGTGTAAAAGAAAGGAATAACAGAAAGCGAGGTTATGTATGAAAAAAATGTTAAAAAGAAATCAGGTCATCATTACCGCATTGGCCATTATGATCGCTGTGGCAGGGTATCTGAATTTTACAAGTGACAGTCCGGTATTGGAAACCGGTGTTGAGAATTTGGAAAGTGAAGGTGCCGTTAACAATCAGGATGACAGCGAGATTAGTGCAGCGTTAGAGGATTCTGTTGAGGGAACAGACGTTGCCTTAAGCGAAGAAACGATAGAAACGGTGGATGCACAGGCGGCTGATGATGGAGAGGCAGTATCAACGGAAGGGGCAGAAAATATAAGTGTAGATGAGAATGGCGATCCGATTGATGGTGAAAAGGTTGGAGAAACCGTACTTACCAATGCATCCGTAACGTTATCCCAGGCAAAGTTAAACCGGGAGCAGACCCGTTCAAAGGCAAAGGACATTTTATTGGAGATTATAAATAATGAGACATTAGATGAGGCTTCTAAGCAGGATGCCATTCAGGAAATGATTCAAATGACAAAGAGGATGGAGCAGGAAACCGCAACGGAAACCCAGTTAACGGCAAAGGGTTTTGCAGATTCCATTGTTACCATTTCGGATGATGCTGTGGATGTAACCTTGAATGTCGGTCAGTTAAACGATGTTCAAAGAACTCAGATTGAAGATATCGTTACAAGAAAAACCGGATATGAGTTGAATAAAATCGTAATAACGACGGCAGGAAAGTAAATTTACAAACATTTTTTAAAAACATTGCAAAAGATGGTGCAGATTTGGTATACTATATACAGTATGATTAGAGTTTCTGTCACGTAGGTGACGAAGGAGGAATGAATATGGTAGTAGAAGAACAGAATAATGGAACATACAATCTTAAAGAAAAGGGTGCATTAGGTGAGATTCAGATTGCAGATGATGTGATTGCGATTATTGCCGGTCTTGCTGCAACAGAAGTAGACGGTGTAGCAAAAATGTGGGGTAATATAACCAATGAATTGGTAAGCAAGCTTGGAATGAAGAATTTATCCAAGGGTGTTAAAGTATATATGAATGAGGATAGTATTCAGGTTGATTTATCTCTGGAATTAAAATACGGATACAGTGTAATGGACGTATCCAAAACGGTTCAGGATAAAGTAAAACAGGCGATTGAGACGATGACCGGACTGACTGTATCCGATATCCGTGTACGTATTGCAGGAATTGCCATTGAAAAAGAAGAAAAACAGACAAAGGCTTAATTTACGAGGCTGTCGCAGGCTTTCTTTGACGACAGCCTTTTTAACGTCTGAAAACAAAGGAGATTGACATGTTACGTTCACAGGTACGAGAAGAGATATTTAAGATTATATTCCGTGTTCCGTTTAACGGAATGGAGGAGATGGAAGAACAGTTGGATTTTTCCATGGAAGAGTTAGAGAATAAAAGCAGTGAGAATCAGACCTATATTCGTGAAAAGGTGAAGGCGATTCTGAATCGGTTAGAGGATATTGATGGATTGATTGCCTCTAATTGTGAAGGCTGGAGTCTGAACCGGATCGGAAAGGCAGAGATTGCAATTATGCGTATTGCAGTTTATGAGATGAAGTATGAGGCTGATATTTCAGATCAGATTGCAATCAATGAGGCTGTAGAGCTTACAAAAGCATATTGTGACGAAAATGCAAAGGGCTTTGTAAATGCAGTATTAGGGAAAATTTCAAAGACACAGGAATCATGAGTACAGTTTATACGGTTTTGCAAATTAACAATTACATAAAGAATATGTTTGAGAATGATTATCTCCTCCGGTCAGTGCAGATTAAGGGCGAGTTATCGAATGTAAAATATCATTCTTCCGGTCATATTTATTTTTCTTTAAAGGATGAAAACAGTGGAATGAACTGCGTTATGTTTCGTTCTGCAA
Organism: uncultured Lachnospiraceae bacterium; assembly: GCA_934294885.1. Taxonomy (GTDB): domain Bacteria; phylum Bacillota; class Clostridia; order Lachnospirales; family Lachnospiraceae; genus CAG-590. The sequence goes on from CAKRAK010000002.1 coordinate 39,347, forward strand.
GAAATACCGGACTTGATTTTACAATGGAGAACGGACAAAGTGTAATCGTAACCGGTAATGTGTCTGTTTATGAGAAGGATGGTCGTTATCAGGTATATGCCCAAAAAATTGTATTAGACGGAAAAGGCAATCTTTATGAAGCATATGAAAGGTTAAAACAAAAGCTTTATGAGGAAGGCCTTTTTGAATTTGATATCAAAAAGCCCATACCCGCATATCCGAAGAGGGTTGGGATTGTTACGGCTAAGACAGGTGCAGCAATTCAGGATATTCGAAACATTGCAAAACGCAGAAATCCTTATGTACAATTGTATTTGTATCCTGCAAAGGTTCAGGGAGAGGGTGCTGCGGCAACGATTGTAAAAGGAATCGAAACCTTGGATCGCATGGGAATGGATACCATTATTATAGGTCGTGGTGGAGGTTCCATTGAGGATTTATGGCCCTTTAATGAGGAGATTGTGGCAAGAGCAATCTATCATGCCAAAACACCCATTATTTCGGGAACCGGACATGAAATCGACAATACCATTGCGGATTATGCTGCGGATTTAAGGGCACCAACGCCAAGTGCAGCCTGTGAACTTGCCATACCGGATGTTATGTCTGTCATCCATAATTGTGATAAATATAAAATGGATTTGAGACAGCTTATGATTAGAAAGCTGCAGACAAAAAAACAACAGTTAACCACTCTTTTGGCACGGTTAAATGTTATGTCGCCGGAAAGAAAGTTTGAGAATCAGCAGATTTATTTAGATGCCTTGTCGGACAGAATGATTCAGGTCATGCATCAAAAGTACAATAACAGGTTTCATCGGTATGAGATGCTGTTGGCAAGACTTGACGGATTAAGTCCTACTGCAAAGCTGATTGGCGGATATGGCTATATTGAAAAGGAGAACGGTCAGGCATTAAAGGATATAGAGGATGCTGTACCGGACGAAGAGCTTCAGATTACGATTTGGAACGGTTCGTTAAAGGCATCGGTAAAAGAAATCAGAAAGGATAAACAATGACTGAGAAAAAAGAAGGACTTCAGATAGAAGAGGCATTTTTGGAAATAGAAAATATCATTAAGACATTAGAGTCAGATGAGATATCATTGAAGGAATCCATAGAGTTATACGGAAATGGTGTGAAGCTGGTTTCCCGGTGTAAGGAAGAGCTTTCGGGAATCGAAAAGGAAATGATTGTGATTGAAGAATCTATGACAAAAGAAGGGGAGTAAATATGTTCAGGGATGAGTTACAGATTGAAACAGAAAAGATAGAGGCTGTTATTGGTAATTATATGCCAAAGGAAGCAGCATTTCAGAAAACAGTGATAGATGCCATGGATTATACCATGTCAGCAGGGGGGAAGCGGATTCGACCGTTGTTAATGAAAAAAACCTATGAATATTTTGGTGGAAAAGAGTCCTATATTGAACCCTTTCTGGCTGCCATTGAGATGATTCATACTTATTCTCTTATTCATGATGATCTGCCGGCATTGGATAATGACGATTACCGCAGGGGACGTAAAACTGCTCATGTGGTATACGGCGAGGCAATGGCAATCCTTGCGGGAGACAGTCTGTTAAATTATGCATATGAGACGGCAGCAAAGGCATTTTCCATGGTAGAGTGCCGGGATGATGCTTCCTTAGAGGAGATGAAGGGAGAACTTCAGACCCGCAGACAGCTTGAAAAGGCTATGCAGGTATTGACAAAGAATCCGGGAATCTACGGTATGATAGGCGGTCAGGTGGCAGATGTGGAGCTTACGGGAACCCGCCTTAACCGGGAACAGCTTAATTATATATATGAAAATAAGACCGGAGCATTGATTGAGGCATCTATTTTGATTGGTGCACTGTTGGCAGGGGTTTGTGACGGAAGAATTGATAAACTGAAGAAAATGGCGTATAATATTGGAATGGCTTTTCAAATTCAGGATGATATTTTAGATGAGACATCCACCTTTGAGGAATTGGGAAAACCGATTCACAGTGATGAAAAGAATGAAAAAGTAACCTATGTTACGATTCACGGATTGGAAGCATCCGGTGCAGAGGTTGCAAGACTTTCTGAAGAAGCCATTGATATTTTAAAAGAATTGGATGGAGAGGGCACCTTTTTAGAGGAACTGGTTCGATATATGATACATAGAAATAATTAGTACGATTCTGATGAAGGGAATATTGATACCGGAACACAGGTGTTAATGAATATGGGATATGAAACGAATAGATAGAATAAAACAACCGAATGATATAAAGCAGTTTGATGTAGAGGACTGGAATCCCTTAGCGGAGGAGATTCGTGAATTTCTGATTACGAATATTTCCAAAACAGGTGGACATCTTGCATCAAACCTGGGTTGTGTAGAGCTTACCATGGCACTTCACCTTGTATTGGATCTGCCGAAGGATAAGATTATATGGGATGTGGGACATCAAAGTTATACGCATAAGCTGTTAACCGGAAGGAAGGAAGGATTTCAATCCCTCAGACAGTTTGGCGGTATGAGCGGATTTCCCAAAAAAAAAGAAAGCGAGACGGATGTTTTTGAAACCGGACACAGTTCGACTTCTATTTCGGCAGCAATCGGTATGGCAAAGGCAAATGAATTGAATGATAATGACGGTACCGTTGTTGCGGTAATCGGTGATGGCTCTTTTACCGGAGGTCTTGCTTATGAAGCATTGAATAATCTTGCCAAATTAAAAAACAGCTGTCTGATCGTATTGAATGACAATGATATGTCCATTGATGAAAATGTAGGTGGTATGTCATCATATCTCAATAAGTTTCGTGTAGGACAGGCATATAATGACGTTAAGACCGGTGTGGAAAAAAGTCTGTTGAATATTCCCGGTATCGGTGAGGGACTTGCAAAAGCCGTAAAGCGTGGAAAAGACAGTATCAAAGAATTGCTGGTTCCGGGCATGTTTTTTGAAGACCTGGGGATTACTTATGTAGGTCCCATTGACGGTCATAATATATCAGAAATGATTGATACCTTTGAAGCGGCAATCCGCCTAAAGAAACCGGTTGTTGTTCATGTTAAGACAAAAAAGGGAAAAGGATATCGGTATGCGGAACGTTATCCGAAGTATTTTCATGGGGTAACGCCATTTGATATCGCAACAGGAAAGGCTCTTGAAAAAAAGAGCAAGATGACCAATACGGACATTTTTGGCAGAAAACTACTGGCACTTGCTGTTGATAATCCGAAGCTTGTTGCCATTACTGCGGCGATGGCATCGGGAACAGGACTGGAGAAGTTTGCAAATGCATATCCCAAACGTTTTTTTGATGTGGGAATTGCGGAACAGCATGCAGTCACCTTTGCAGCGGGACTTGCCAGTGAGGGTATGATACCCGTTGTTGCGGTCTATTCTTCTTTCCTGCAAAGGGCTTATGACCAGATTCTCCATGATGTGTGTCTTCAGAAGCTTCACGTTATTTTTGCCATTGACCGCTCCGGTCTGGTTGGACAAGACGGTGCTACCCATCAAGGGATTTTTGATATTTCCTATTTAAGTCATATTCCCAATATGACCGTGATTGCACCGAAGAACCGATATGAATTGTCAAGAGCCATGGAATATGCCATGGACTGCTCAGAACCGGTTGCCCTTCTTTACAGTCGTGGTTCTGCTTATTATGGATTAAAGGATATTCAGGAACCGTTTCAAAAGGGAAAAAGCGAGGTGCTTGCAAAGGGAGAAGACGTTGCATTGATTGCAGTGGGTAATATGGTTGAGGAAGCCGATAAAGCTTTTGAACAGTTACAGGCGGAGCAGAAGAATATTACTTTTGTAAATGCAAGGTTTGTAAAGCCTTTTGACAAGGAACTGATAGACGAGCTTGTAAAGGAGCATAAGGCAATTATCACATTGGAGGAACACATTTATCAGGGTGGTTATGGGCAGATGGTAGCCGCATATTGTATGGAAATGGGTTATCAGGTACAGGTGAAAAGTATCGCAATCAGAGATCAGTTTGTGGAACACGGAACGGTAGCTCAGTTAAGAAAGCAGTTAGGCTTGGACTGGGAGTCCGTTTATCAGTGTATCAGACAGTATTTATAATAGACAAGATGGAGAATATATGAAAGAACGATTAGATGTAATGGTTGTGAATCGTGGTCTGGCACCTTCCAGAGAAAAAGCAAAAGCAATTATCATGTCGGGAATTGTTTTTGTAGATGGTCAAAGGGAAGATAAGGCCGGTTCCATGTTTGATGAAAAAGTGAATATCGAAGTGAAGGGAAGTACATTAAAATACGTAAGCAGAGGTGGATTAAAGCTTGAAAAAGCAATGAGCCACTTTGATGTTACCCTAAAGGATAAGGTATGTATGGATGTTGGTTCTTCCACCGGAGGTTTTACGGACTGTATGCTGCAAAACGGGGCAGTTAAAGTATATGCCGTGGATGTGGGACATGGTCAGTTGGATTGGAAGCTTCGAAATGATGAACGGGTTGTATGTATGGAGAAGACGAATATCCGTTATGTAACACCGGATCAGATTGAGGAGGCTCCGGAGTTTGTTTCAATAGATGTTTCTTTTATTTCCCTGACAAAGGTGTTGGGACCTGTTAAGAATTTGATGGCACCAAAGGGAGAAATCGTATGTCTGATCAAACCGCAGTTTGAAGCCGGAAGAGAAAAGGTTGGAAAAAAGGGTGTTGTCCGGGATAAAAATGTTCATAAAGAAGTGATTCATATGGTGATGGATTATGCAAAGGAAATCGGCTTTGTTTTATGCAATTTGGAATTTTCACCGATTAAGGGACCGGAGGGAAATATTGAATATCTCTTGCATATCAGTAAGGATGCAGACCGACAGCCGGGAGAAATAGATGTAGATGCTATTGTAGAAGCATCTCATGGAACACTGGACGTATAAAAGAGGATTATAAAATGAAAAAATTTTTGATTGCGACTAATTCCCTGAAGGATGAAAATTTAATTCTGACATCTAAGATTTCTGATTACATCAAAATCCATGGAGGACAGGTTCTTTCTGTTACCGGAGACAGTAAAAACGGCATGTTTTATGAGGATGGTAATGATTCTGATTTTGATTGTGTCATTGCTCTGGGTGGAGACGGAACCATATTAAAGGCAGGCAGAGATTTAAGATATCTGAACATTCCCATTGTAGGTGTAAATCTCGGAACCTTGGGATTTCTTGCCGAGATAGAACCGGATCAGATTTTTCCTGTAATCGATCGTCTGATGAAGGACGAATATGAATTGGAACCAAGGATGAACCTGAAAGGAATGGTATATAAGAAAAATCAGGAAAATCCCATAGTAGAAGATATTGCCATGAACGATATTGTTGTTTCAAGAGCCGGGTTTTCCAGAATTATCGGGTTAAAGGTATATGTAAACGGCAAGGTGATTGATATTTACGAAGCGGACGGAATTATAGTCAGCACCCCTACAGGGTCCACAGGGTATAATTTATCTGCCGGAGGACCTATTGTTTCTCCTAAGACGGATTTGATTATTTTAACGCCCATTTCTCCTCATAGCCTGACGGCAAAAAGCATGATTTTCTCCAGTGAGGATGAGGTTATTGTTGAGGTTCTTAAGATGCGGAAAGCTCAGGAAGAGGAAGCAATCGTAAGCTTTGATGGTCAGGAGGGAACGAAGCTTTCCGCCGGAGACCGTATAGTTGTGCATAAGGCTGACTCTGTTACAAACATGGTGAAGCTGTTTGATGTTAATTTTGTTGAGGTGCTTAAGGAAAAATTATGGAATCATATCTGATATATCCGTAGTTGGTAATTAGAAGAGGATTAGGTTACAGAATGAAAGAAAAGCGTCAGAATAAAATCAAAGAAATTATTCAAAATTATGATATAGAAACCCAGGATGAGTTGTTGCTTCGTTTGGAAGAGGCGGGCTTCAAAACAACTCAGGCTACCATTTCCAGGGATATCCGGGAAATGAAGCTTACAAAGATTGCCGGTGGGAGCGGCAGACAAAAATATGCAGTATTTCAGAATGCAGATACAGATGTGTTAGCAAAGTACCATCAAGTATTGAATGCCGGCATTTTGAATATAGATTATGCAGAGAATCTGATTGTGATTCGAACGGTATCGGGAATGGCTATGGCAGTGGCAGCCGCTCTTGATAATATGAATCTTCCGGGAGTGATGGGCTGTATTGCCGGGGATGATACCATTTTTTGTGCGGTAAGAGGCAGTCAGTACTGCAAAAGTGTGATATTACAGATTCGAAAAGTAGCATCTGACGAATAGTTGGAGGGATAGTATGCTATTAAATTTACATATTAAAAATATGGCTTTGATTGATGAGATTGATATCGATTTTTCTGATAATCTGAATATTTTAACCGGAGAAACCGGTGCAGGTAAGTCGATTGTCATTGATTCCATTATGATTGCGTTAGGCGGAAAGGCACCAAAGGATTTTGTGCGGGCTGATGCAGATTATGGTTTGGTAGAATTATTGTTTTCCGTCACTCATCAGGATACATTGGAAAAATTAAAACAGTTAGAGGTTCCTGACATAGAGGAAGGGGAATTGATATTAAGCCGTAAGCTTATGGGAACAAGAAGTATCTGTAAGGCAAATGGCGAAACCGTTACTTTAACGAAGGTAAGGGAGATTGCAGCCTTATTGTTAGACCTTCATGCTCAGCATGAGCATCAATCCTTGTTGATTCCGGGGCAGCATATCAAGCTGTTGGATCAATATGGAAAAGATACAATACTTCCTCTCAAGGAAAAGGTTGCAGCATTATATAAAGAATATAGCAGTATTTTAAAGGAATTAGATGCAAATACTATAGATGAGGAAGAGAAAAACAGACAACTGGATCTTCTGGAATTTGAAAAAAATGAAATTAAAAATGCGGCATTGAAGTCCGGTGAGGACGAAGAATTAGAGGAACTGTATCATAAAGCCTTAAACGGGAAAAGCATTACAGACGGTTTGTCAAATGCTTATCAATATGTCGAAAATTCCGCTTCCGATGGCATTGACCGTGCCATTCGGGAACTGTCCGGGATTTCCGGGTATGATACAGCTTTGTTATCCATGTCGGATATGCTGGCAACCATATCGGAGCTTATGTCTGATTTTGGAAGAAGTACAAGGGATTATCTGGAGATGAATACCTTTTCTGATGAGGAATTTCAGCAGATAGAGAATCGATTCAATGTTGTGAATCATCTAAAAGCCAAATACGGCAAGACGATAGAAGATGTATTGGCTTACAAAGAAGCTTTAGAAGAACAGTATGATAAGCTGATGAATCAGGAACAATATATAGAAAGCCTTAAGCAGCTGCAGGGAGAAAAAGAACAGGAATTAAAAAATGCCTGCAATCAATTAAGCAGTCAACGAAAGGTGACAGCAAAGAAATTAGCGGAAGGCATTAGAAATGCATTGATTGATCTAAACTTCTTAGATGTTCGTTTTGATATGGTTTTTGAAACAAAAGAACAATACAGTGCCGATGGTTTGGATTATGCATATTTTGTGATTTCCACTAATGTGGGAGAAGAAATGAAGCCATTATGGCAGGTAGCATCCGGTGGTGAGCTTTCAAGAATTATGCTGGCATTAAAATCCCAGCTTGCGGATGTGGATGGCATTGAAACGTTAATTTTTGATGAAATAGACGTAGGTATCAGTGGCAGAACCGCTCAGATGGTAGCGGAAAAGATTCATGGAATCGGACACAATCATCAGGTGATTTGTATTACACATTTACCACAGATTGCGGCTATGGCAAATCATCATTATTTAATTGAAAAACAGGTTGAAGGAAACAAGACCATTACCCATATTAAAAAATTAAATAAGTCTCAGGAGATTCAAGAGCTTGCCCGGTTGATTGGCGGTGTCAGGATTACAGATACTGTTTTGGAAAGTGCAAGAGAAATGAAAGATTTGGCAAGTAAGGCAAAGGTTAACTGATTTATTTTCTGTATTTGACTCATACTAATTGTAACTGAAACGATTGGTATGAGTTTTTTTACGCAGTAAACGAGCTAAAATATATTTTTTAGTGTAAAGGATGGTGTAAGATGCAGCAGTATAAATCATTTTTAAAAGGATTATTAACAATAACCATTATTTTTATATTATGTGCTGCTTTTATGGGATTTAAAATAAGCAGACCAAAAGCAACTCCGGTTTCCGGAAGTGCAGTAAAAATGGTAATACCTGTAGGTCAGACTGTGGGGATTTATGTCAATACCTCCGGAATCCTTGTCATTGACACCAGTGAGGTTACGGATTTGAATGGCAGAAAAAAATCTCCTGCAAAAAACAAATTGTTGCCGGGGGATTATATAAAGGAATTAAACGGAGAAAAAATGGTGACAAAAAAACAATTGGTAAACAAAATTACAACCTGTAACGGAGAAAACTTGATTTTTGGTGTCTTAAGAAACAACAAGGAAATTGAGATTTTGGTAGAACCGGTAGAAACGGATATTAAGACCTACAAGGTTGGTATCTGGGTCAGGGATGATTTGCAGGGGCTTGGTACCGTTACCTACATTGAGGGAAATCATTTTATGGCATTGGGTCACAGTGTCACAGATTCCGATACGGGTAAGATGCTTCAGGTTTCCGGCGGAGAAATATATGATGCGGACATCTTTGGAATCGAAAAGGGAAAGGCAGGGGTACCGGGAGAGATTCAGGGAATGATTTCTTACCATACCGACAAAATTGTAGGAAAGATATGGGATAATGAAATCTATGGCATCTATGGAGATGTTACAACGGATTATTTTAAAAACTCCGTGGGAAATGATTCCGTGGAGATTTGTCCTAAAGATGAAGTGAAGCTGGGAAAGGCATATATGCAGTCTTTTATCAGCGGAGAAAAGAAGCTCTACGAAATAGAGATTACTAAGATTCATAACAATGAAAATAATGATCCGCAAATGGAAATTGTTGTGAAGGATAAAAGGTTAATCGGCTTAACCGGAGGTATTATTCAGGGCATGAGCGGTAGTCCCATTTTACAGGATGGAAGAATTGTGGGTGCGGTAACCCATGTTTTTGTAGAGGACCCTACAAAAGGATACGGAATTTTTATTGAGGAAATGCTGGAACGTTAGTTTATATTTTCTGTAATATAATAAGATAATACAAGATTTATAGTTCATTCATAAAAATGGCGGATGCTTTGTAGATTTGTGCTAAGATGAGGTTTTCCCTAATAATTTGTTGAAATGTTAATATATTTAAGTGACGTGATAAATATAAGAGAAATAAGGATTTTTTGCTTTCTTTATTTCTCTTTTTTGCGTTGTATGACAAAAAATAAATGATATTTTTGCGATATTTGTCCGTTGGCAACTTAAATAACACTTTTTCTTTTGATATATTTTAGTAGAAAAATATGAAAAGTACTTAGCATGTTTTTTAGAAATGGGAGGTATCGTATGATTAATGTAATGATAGGAAATCACGATGAAACCATGCGAAAAAAGACAGAAGACATTGTAAAAAGACAAGCACAATGTAATCTTTTAGGTACATATGAGGTTGGGGACGAGCTATTAACACACATAAGAGAAAACAATCCGGATCTTGTAATCTTAAATCCGGTAATGCCAAAGATAGATGGAATTGGAATTGTTGAAACTGTCCGTATGGACACGGCATTGGATCATATTCGTTTTATTTTTGTTGCAGGACACAATCAGACAAAGGTACTTAATATTTTACAAAACAGAAAAAATGTCTGTTTTTTACCGTGGGAAAATGATGAAAATTCATTGGAAAAATGTATTATGGAAACTCCGGGGAAAGGTTCTAGGTTAGGAAAGGGCTTACCGGTAGAGGATTTAGTGGTGAAGCAGACCAATCAGGAAAAGGATCTGAGTCTTTATGTTACAAAAATGCTACATGAAATTGGTGTTCCGGCACATATTAAGGGATATTTATATTTGCGAACCGCAATTTTAATGGCTGTTGAAGATATGGATATCTTAAATGCTGTTACAAAGCAGTTGTATCCGGATATTGCCAATGAATATGATACAACGGACACAAGAGTGGAAAGAGCAATCCGTCACGCCATTGAAGTAGCCTGGGAGAGAGGAAACATTGATATGATACATGATCTTTTCGGATATACGATTCAGGCAGATAAGGGAAAACCCACCAATTCGGAATTTATTGCATTGATGGCAGACCGAATTCGTTTAAATCAGCCAAAATCTTTGAAACAGTTATAAATGAGGGGAAAAGGGGAAATAGTATGGTAGAAAGTATGAAAATTTTAGTGGCTCAGATGAATAAAAGAAAAATTACAGATGAAATATTTCGTTATATGAAACAGTATGACTATATTATAGAAAATATGGATGTGGAATTTGATGATATATTAGAACATATAAAGACTTCCGCACCGGATCTTGTGATATCGGATATTTCCCTGCGGGGAGGAGACGGAATTACGCTGCTGCAGGAGTGTAAAAAACTTAAAGAGAATGATATCCAGTTTGTATTTTTAACAGACAGTAAGGCACAGATGATTATTGACATGGCATATACAGCAGGAGTGGATTATTATTTTATGAGTAATCAGGAACCGAGATTTATTGCCAAGATTTTAGAACGGATTCTGGCCAGATATGAAAAAAATAAATTGCAGAGAAAGCAAAATGAAGGAATGTCGGAGGAACAAAAGAGATTTTTGTTTGAATCCGCATTGGAAAATGATGTTACCAATTTAATCCGGGAGATTGGAATACCGGCACACATTAAAGGCTATCAATATATTCGGGAAGGCATTATTATGTCAGTAAAGGATCCGGAAATGTTAAATTATATTACAAAATTCCTGTATCCGACCATAGCGCAGAAATATCGTACGACAACCAGCTCTGTAGAGCGTGCCATTCGTCATGCCATTGAGGTTGCATGGAATCGTGGAAAGTTAGATTCCATGGAGGAATTATTTGGCTATAATGTGAATTCAGGAAAGGGAAAACCCACCAATTCAGAGTTTATTGCGTTACTTTCCGATAAGTTCCGCTTGGAATATCGTATGAAGGGATATGAAATTACACAATTTTCCGCATGATTTTCTACAAAACCTGCAATGTTTGTCCTTTCGTTTTGTGACATATTATGGTAAAATGATTCCGTGGAGTGAAGCAGATCGTCTGTGAATACATGATAGATCAGGTACGGAGGAGAGGTTACATGAAAAAAATTGCATATATTGCTTCGGAATGTGTTCCGTTTATTAAGACGGGAGGACTTGCAGATGTTGTAGGAACATTACCTAAAATTTTTGATAAATCAGAATATGATGTGCGGATCATAATCCCTAATTACATGTGCATTCCATCGAAGTATAAAGATAAAATGAAATTCATTACGAATTTTCAGATGGACATTGGTATACAATCCCGGTATGTTGGAATTATGTACATGGAGTATGAAGGGATACCGATTTACTTTATTGACAATGAGTATTATTTTAATGGGTTAACCCCATATACAGAGGATAAGTGGGACATAGAAAAGTTTTGCTTTTTTTCTAAGGCTGCATTGGCTATTTTACCGGTTGTAGGATTCAGACCGGATATTGTACATTGCCACGACTGGCAGGCAGGTCTGGTTCCGGTTTACCTTAAGACGATGTTTGCCGGTAATCCGTTTTTTAGCGGTATCCGTTCCATTATGACCATTCATAACTTAAAGTTTCAGGGTAAGTGGAGCATTGAACATCTAAAATATTGTTCCGGTTTGCCGGATTATCTGTTTACTTCGGACAAGCTGGAATTAAATCATACAGGTTCCATGTTAAAGGGCGGACTTGTATATGCGGATATTATTACGACAGTAAGCCGGACTTACGCCTATGAGATACAAACTCCTTATTATGGGGAAGGTTTAGACGGTTTGCTGCAGGCAAGGCATGAATCTCTGGTAGGTATTGTAAATGGTTTGGATTATGATGAGTATAATCCGGAAAAGGATAAGAATCTAGTAAAGAATTATAATACGAAGAATTTCCGAAAGAATAAAAACGCAAACAAGCTGGCACTGCAGAAGGAATTGGGTCTGCCGGTAGATAAGAATCAGTTTGTAGTTGGTATTATTTCCCGGTTAACCGACCAGAAGGGATTGGATCTTGTAGATGCTGTAATGAATGAGATCTGTCAGGATGGAGTGCAGTTTATCGTTCTTGGAACCGGTGAACAGCGATATGAGGATATGTTCCGATATTATCAGGGAATCCACCCGGCAAAGGTTAGTGCCAACATTTATTTTTCAAATGATCTGTCTCATAAGATGTATGGTGGATGTGATGCGATATTAGTACCGTCCCGTTTTGAACCATGTGGTCTGACACAGCTTATGGCACTTCGATATGGTTCACTGCCGATTGTCAGGGAAACCGGTGGATTGAAGGATACGGTTATTCCTTATAATGAATACGAACAGACAGGTACCGGTTTTTCTTTCGCAAACTATAATGCTTATGAATTACTGGATACCATTAATTATGCAAAGGAAGTATTCTATAACCACAAAAAAGAGTGGGAAGCCATGCAGCTAAGGGCGATGGAACAGGATTATTCATGGAACACTTCAGCAAAACATTACGAGGATTTATATCGGTAGTATATAGGTTTTAAGGATTTATAAGACGCGCTGACGGGAGTTGACGCGTCTTACTTATGTTGTGAAATACAGGATAATAACGAGAAAGCAGGGTGCAGAATATGGCATTTGATGGAATTGTAGTTTCAAATATTGTAAGAGATATGGAAGAAAGACTTCAGGGTGGAAGAATCTATAAAATATATCAGCCGGAAAATGATGAGATTAATCTTGTTGTGAAGAATCACGGAACAACCTATCGTTTGATGCTGAATGCAAGTGCAACACTTCCCCTGGTTTATTTTTTATCCGAGAATAAATTAAATCCGTCAGTTGCACCTAATTTTTGTATGCTGTTACGTAAGCACATTGGAAATGGACGGATAACAAAGGTTACCCAGCCAGATTTTGAACGGATTATTTTTATCGAGATTGAACATCTGAATGAGATGGGAGATTTGTGTAAGAAGAATCTTATTATAGAACTTATGGGGAAATACAGTAATATTATATTTACGGAAGCAGATGGAAAAATTATAGATGCAATTAAAAGGATTGGTGCCATGGTAAGCTCTGTCCGGGAAGTGCTTCCGGGATATCGGTATGAGATGCCACCCAATGAAAAATACAATCCCTTAACGCTTACAAGGGAACAATTTTTTTCTGATATCTTAAATAAACCAGTCAGCATCGAAAAAGCACTGTATTCTTCTATTACAGGCTTTTCGAAGCTTGCAGCCCAACAGCTTTGTTACGAGGCATGCGTAGAAAGTAATTTTAGTACAGATAGTTTATCGGATGGAAACAGGGAAGCTTTGTGGAATCGGTTTTGTTGTATGGTAGAGGCAATCCGGAATGGAAACTATCATCCTGTTATCGTATATGAGGGAGAGGAACCGGTTGCTTTTTCGGCTCTGCCCCTTACTATGTATCAGGATAAGCAACAGGAACATTTTGAAGATATTTCCGACTTATTATCCTCTTTTTATTCCAAGAAAGATATCTATTCCAGAATCCATCAAAAATCAACGGATTTAAGAAAAATACTATCCGCTGCGGTGGAACGGACATCCAAAAAATATGATTTGCAAAGAAAGCAGCTAAAGGATACGGAAAAGCGGGAGCAATACAGAATATACGGAGAACTGCTCCAGTCATACAGTTATGAGATTCCTTCCGGCGCGACCGAGGCTTTACTGCATAATTATTATACCAACGAAGAGACACTTGTTCCTTTGGATAAGGATTTGTCTGCTATGGAAAATGCAAATAAATATTTTGCAAGATATAACAAGCTAAAGAGAACCTATGAAGCATCGATATCCTTGGTTGAAGAGACAAAAGCATCCTTAGACCAGCTTTTATCCTTGCAGCACAGCATGGAAATCGCAGTCTCAGAGGCGGATCTTGCGGAGATTAAGGAGGAGATGGTTTTATCCGGTTATATGAAGGCTAAGTCAATAAAGAAAACCGGAGTAAAGCAGAAAAAAAGCAAGCCGTTACATTACATTTCTTCTGATGGTTTTCATATGTATGTAGGGAAGAATAATCTGCAAAACGAGCGGCTGACCTTTAAGATGGCGAACACAAAGGATCTTTGGTTTCATTCTAAAAATATGCCAGGTTCCCATGTAATTGTAAAGTTAGAAGGAGCAGAGGATGTACCGGATGCAACCTATGAAGAAGCGGCTCGTCTGGCAGCCTTTTACTCTACCGGAAAGACAACTCCAAAGGTAGAGATTGATTATACAAGACGGGGAAATTTGAAAAAACCGCCGAAAAGTGCTCCGGGATATGTGATTTATCATACCAACTATTCCATGGTTGCGATTCCGGATATTACAGGAATCAGAGAGTTTAAGGATGCTTAAGGTATCCTTTGATCTGGCAAAATACATTAGGATGATTCCTTGCATTTTGGCTATGATTCGGTTATAATTGGTTAGTTAATAATAAATTTTCGTAAATGAAAAGCAGGTAAAGCGTATGATAAAAAGTATGACAGGATTTGGCCGGGCAGAAAGCGTAACGGCTGAACGTAAGATTGTAGTTGAGATGAAGTCTGTGAATCACAGATATTGTGATATGAATATTAAGATGCCGAAGAAGTTGAATTTTTTCGAATCATCCATTCGAAATCATTTGAAAAACTACATCGGAAGAGGAAAGGTAGATATATTCATAACATACGAGGATTATACAGAGAATACGGTATGTGTTAAGTATAACAAAGAGATTGCAGCAGAGTATGTAGGGTACATTAATCAGATGGCAGAGGATTTCTGTTTGAGAAATGATTTATCTGCCGGAGCACTTTCCCGTTATCCGGAGGTTTTGACTTTGGAAGAACAGTCTGAGAATGAAGAACAAATCTGGATGGAGTTAAAGACCATTTTGGATGAAGCTGCCACCCGGTTTGTAGAGTCCCGCACCAAGGAAGGGGAGAATCTGAAGGCTGATTTGTTGGATAAGCTGGATGGTATGCTGGGTATGGTTGATTATATTGAACAGACATCCCCATCCTTAATTGATGAGTATCGCAAGAGACTGGAAGCAAAGGTTTCAGAGCTGTTGGAGAATACAACAATCGATGAAAACCGTATTGCAACAGAGGTTACCATTTATGCAGATAAGATTTGTGTAGACGAGGAGACGGTACGTCTTCGAAGCCATATTGAGAATACAAAGTCTATTTTATTAGAAGGCGGTAATGTAGGTAGAAAACTGGATTTTATTGCACAGGAGATGAACCGGGAGGCAAATACGATTTTGTCAAAAGCAAATTCCCTTGATATATCCAATAAGGCGATTGATTTAAAAACTGAGATTGAAAAGGTTCGTGAACAGATTCAGAATATTGAGTAAAGGGTGATGCATATGAAAAAAAGAGGTATTTTAATTGTTATATCCGGTTTTTCCGGTGTCGGAAAAGGCACAGTTGTGAAAAAACTGGTGGAAAAATACAATTACAGCTTGTCGATATCGGCAACAACCCGGTCTCCAAGACCCGGTGAAGTAGACGGTAAGGACTATTTTTTCAAGTCGGTAGCTGATTTTCAGAACCTGATTGATTATAATGGATTTATCGAATGGGCACAGTATGTAGAGAATTATTATGGAACTCCAAGAAAATTCGTAGAAGATGAATTGGATGCAGGACATAATGTGATTCTTGAGATAGAAGTGCAGGGAGCAATGAAAATTAAAGAACAGTATCCGGATGCGGTGCTTATCTTTTTAACGGCACCGGATGCCCATAGTCTGAAGAATCGTTTGGAAGGACGAGGCACAGAGGATGCAAAGGTAATCGCTAAGAGATTAAAACGTGCATACGAAGAGACGGAAGATATGATTTTTTATGATTACTTAGTTGTAAATGATGATTTAGAGACTTGCGTAGATCACGTAAATGCAGTAATATTAGCAGAGGGATTTAAAACATCTAACAACGAAGCATATATTACAAAAACAAAAACTGAGTTATTTGATATTCGAAAGGAGATTTTATCATGATTCATCCATCTTATACAGATTTAATGGAGGTAGTTAACAGTGACGTAGAACCGGGAGAACAGCCGGTAGTACAGAGCCGTTATTCCATTGTGCTTGCAACAGCAAAACGTGCAAGACAGATTATTGCAGGTGACACACCTTTAGTTGAAAGCAAAGGAGACAAGCCATTGTCAACGGCTGTAAAAGAGCTTTACGAAGGCAAGGTTAAGATTGTTGGTGACGACGAGGACGAATAAGAATTCCTATACCCCTGAGATTTTTCTTGGGGGTTTTCTTGATTTATAATTGAATTTTCAGAAGGGGTGGTATTTATGAAATTAGAACAGTTATTAGAGGGCATAGAGTACAAATTAATCCAGGGAAGTTTGGATACAGAGGTATCCGATGTTCAAAGTGATTCCAGAAGGATTGGAAAGGGTTCTTTGTTTTTTTGTATTTCCGGAGCTGTGTTTGACGGACATGCATATGCCGGGGATGTAGAAAAAAAAGGTGCATCTGTTTTGATTACGGAAAAAGATGTAGAAGTAGGAACGGATATCACTGTAGTCCGGGTAAAAAGTACGCGTTATGCCATGGGTATGATCAGCGCGGCATTTTATCGGCATCCGTCAAAGAAACTGAAGGTAGTAGGTATTACGGGAACAAAGGGAAAAACGACCACTACTTATATGATTAAGTCTATGCTGGAAAGAGCAGGACATAAATGCGGACTGATCGGAACGATAGAAACCATTATCGGTGATGTGTCAACACCTGCCAATAATACAACACCGGAATCGATTGTATTACAAAAGACAATGGCAGATATGGTTACGGCAGGACTGGATTGCGTGGTTATGGAAGTATCCTCTCAGGGATTGATGTTAGACCGTGTTGCAGGGGTTGATTTTGATTATGGTATTTTTACCAATTTGTCAGAGGATCATATCGGTCCCAATGAGCACAAAGACTTTGATGAGTATTTAGGATGGAAGGCAAAGCTGTTTACATTATGCAAGAAGGGTATTTTCAATCTGGATGATACCTATTGCAAGAGAATCATGGAAGGGCATACCTGTCAGGTGATTACATATGGCAGTTCGCCGGATTGTGATTATCAGGCAAAGAATCCAAAGCTTTTTAAGGATGGGGGAAGTCTTGGTATCCGGTATGATCTGGATGGTTTATATCAGGAAAAGGTTGTTGTCAGCATGCCCGGTGAGTTCTCTGTACATAATTCTTTAGCTGCAATTGCAGTGGCAAGGGAATTAGAGGTTCCTATGGATATGATTTTAGAAATCTTAACCAACATTCATGTAAAGGGACGTGTTGAGTTGATTCCGATTTCTACGGAATTTACACTTTTAATTGACTATGCCCATAATGCCATGAGTCTGGAAAGTATTTTACAGACCCTTCGGGCATATAATCCCGGTAGATTGATTTCGTTGTTTGGTTGTGGAGGAAACCGTTCAAAGGTCAGAAGATATGAGATGGGTGAGGTTTCGGGAAAGCTTGCGGACCTGACAATTATTACGTCGGATAATCCAAGAGATGAGGATCCACAGATGATTATTAATGATATCAAGACCGGTATGGAAAAAACAACAGGAAAGTATGTGGAGATTCCGGATCGAAAGGAAGCAATCCGCTACAGTATTTTGAATGCCCAGCCGGGAGATGTTATTGTTCTGGCCGGAAAAGGTCATGAGGACTATCAGGAAATAAAAGGTAAAAAATATCACATGGATGAACGGGAACTGATTTGGCAGATTCTGGAGGAAGAAGATGTTACAAAAATTTGCGGATATCATAATTGATATTTCACATGAAGCAATTGATCGGACATTTCAATATAGAATACCGGATGCTCTGGCACAAAAAGTAAGGATAGGTACGAAAGTATCTATCCCTTTTGGTCGTGGTAATCATGTAAGAAGCGGATATGTTGTAGGTATCAGCGATACACCTGTCTACGAGGCAGATAAGATTAAGGAAATTGCCGATGTGAATGAAAACGGAGTTCCAATAGAAAGCTCTTTAATCGAATTGGCGGCTTTTATGAAGGAAAATTATGGTTCTACCATGATCAATGCATTAAAAACGGTCATGCCGATTAAGGAAAAGGTTCGGGGAATTAAGAAAAAAGAGGTTCGCTTATTGGTAGATGAAAAAAAGGCTGAGGAATTACTGGATATTTATCAAAGGAAGCATATGACGGGAAAATTCCGGCTTTTGAATGAATTAAGGGACGAGACTTCCATTCCCTATTCTCTTGTAACCGGCAAATTAAATATCGCGGCTTCCACGTTAAAGGCAATGGAGAAGGAACAGGTAATTGCCATTGATGAGGAAGAATTATACCGTAATGTGTTAGATCATTCCCAAGCCTCAGACAGTATTGAAAAGCATCGTGAGATTCCCAATCAGGAACAGCAAAATGCAATTGATAAAGTGATAGGGGATTATAAAAGCGGTAATCCGGGTACTTATCTGTTAAAGGGAGTAACGGGAAGCGGAAAAACCCTTGTATATATTGAAATGATTGATGAAATGCTTCGTATGGGAAAGCAGGCAATTGTTCTGATTCCGGAAATTGCCCTTACCTATCAGACTGTAAAACGTTTCCGACAGCGCTTCGGCAATCAGGTTACGATTATGAATTCCAGATTAAGTAAGGGGGAACGATACGACCAGTTTGAAAAAGCAAAAAAAGGGGAAGTATCGGTTATGATAGGTCCCCGTTCTGCATTGTTTACGCCATTTGCAAATCTTGGGCTGATTATAATTGATGAAGAACATGAGACAACCTACAAAAGTGAAACCCCTCCAAAGTATCATGCCAGAGAGGTGGCAGCTTTTCGTGGAAAACAATGTGGGGCATCACTGGTATTAGGCTCTGCAACGCCATCCGTTGATTCCTATTATAAAAGCCTTACCGGAGAGTATAAGCTGCTGACACTTTCCAAAAGAGCGAAGGAAGATGCGGCAATGGCAAAGGTAACGGTTGTAGATTTGCGGGAGGAATTAAAACAGGGAAATAAAAGCATTTTCAGCCATAAGCTAAAAGAATTGATAAAGGAGCGGCTGGAAAAAAAACAACAGACCATGTTGTTCTTAAACAGGAGGGGACATACGGGTTTTCTATCCTGCAGAAGCTGTGGTTACGTGTTTAAGTGTCCCCATTGTGATGTTTCCCTGACGGAACATTTTTCAAGAACACCGAAAGAAAAGCTGGTATGCCATTATTGTGGTTATGAGACAAAGAAACCGAAAACCTGTCCAAGCTGTAATTCTCCGTTTATTGCAGGATTTGGTGTCGGAACCCAAAAGATTGAAGAACAGGTAAAGGAAATGTTTCCGGAGGCAAAGGTTCTGCGTATGGATATGGATACCACAAGAGAAAAAAATGCCCATGAGCAGATTTTAAGCAGGTTTGCTAATGGGGAGGCGGATATCTTAGTGGGAACGCAGATGATCGTAAAGGGACATGATTTTTCCAATGTTACCTTAGTCGGCGTGATTGCTGCGGATTTGACCTTATTTGACAATGATTACAAAGCGGCGGAGAGAACCTTTGATCTGCTTACTCAGGCAGCAGGAAGGGCAGGAAGAGGAAGCCTGAAGGGAGATGTAGTAATCCAGACCTATCAGCCGGAGCATTATTGTATCGAAGCTGCTGCCAGACAGGATTACGAAGCCTTTTATGAGGCGGAAAAAGCATATCGAAGTGTGTTGGAATACCCACCGTTTACCCATGTTCTTGCGGTTTTTTTTGAGTCTCCCGATTCGGAAGAGGTTTATCGGATATCCTGTAAACTAAAGGAAATGTTAGATGTATTGATCGGAAAATACAAAGGGGTTGCATCGGAGGATGCCCAGCTGATTTCAAAGACAAGGGTCATTGGCCCTTGTGATGCAACGATTGCGAAGGTAAATGACAGATATCGAAGGGTGATATACTTGAAAAATAAAGATTATGGGTCTCTTGTCAGAATTAAAAATTCCATGGAGACGTATATAGAAGGGAAAACGGAATGGAAAAAGTGCTACATTTCCTTTGATTTTAACCCGATGCATGGATATTAGACAATCCATGGAAACTATGATAGAATACCAGTGTTTGTAATTGTTTGAGGAACAATGAATTATAACTTTAAGGAGTAAAAAGATGGCATTAAGACAGATTCGCTATGACGGAGATGAGATTTTAAGAAAAAAATGTAAAGAAGTTAAGGTGATGAACGACAGAACCCTGACTTTAATTGAGGATATGTTTGATACGATGTACGAGGCAAACGGAGTCGGTCTTGCGGCTCCCCAGGTTGGTATTTTAAAGCGTATCGTTGTAATTGATATTGATGATGGCAATCAATACGTGCTTGTGAATCCGGTTGTTACGCAAAAGGATGGGGAACAGACCGGAGATGAGGGCTGTTTAAGTCTGCCGGGAAAGGTTGCTGTGGTAACCCGTCCGGAGCATGTTATATGCAAATGTCTGAATGAGAATATGGAAGAGATTGAGATAGAAGGAGAAGGGCTTTTAGCGAGAGCAATCTGTCATGAGGTAGATCATTTGGATGGAATTTTATATAAGGATGTAGCAGATGAACCTCTTCGGGATGTTGAATTAATGGAAGAGGAAGAAGAATAATCCTATTATGTGTAATACTGTATGTTTGAAATAAGGTTATCGCAATCCCATTGGCTTTAGACAATGGGTAGTTCACTCAATCATACAGTATTATTTTATCAGGTGATGAGTCAATCAGAAATCAGTGGATTTCGGATAAGAGTAATTGTAATATTGGATGGAAAAGTTATAAATAACTGCTGAATGAATGGAAGATGGGAGGTATCCTATGAAAATCGTATATATGGGAACGCCGGATTTTGCGGTAGAGACGTTAGATGCAATTGTAAAAGCCGGACATGAAGTGGCTTTGGTAGTTACCCAGCCGGACAAAGCAAAGGGCAGGGGAAAGAAAGTGATGTATACTCCTGTAAAGGAAAAGGCAATGGAATATCAGCTTCCGATAGCGCAGCCGGAAAAAGTGTCGGAGGCTTCTTTTATTGAGGAATTGGAACGTATCCAACCGGAGGTGATTGTTGTTGTTGCTTTTGGACAATTACTGCCGGAGCGTATTTTGAATCTGCCAAAGTATGGCTGTGTGAATGTACATGCATCCTTATTACCGGCATATCGGGGTGCGGCGCCGATTCAGTGGGCTGTTATTGATGGCTTAAAGGAAACCGGTGTTACGACACAGCATATGGAGAAAGGACTGGACACAGGGGATATTATCTGTCAAAGAACAATTGCCTTGGCAGAGGATGAAACAGGAGGTTCTCTCTTTGACAAGCTGGCAGTGGAAGGGGCAAAGGTATTGCTGACAACCTTAGAGCAGTTGGAAAAGGGAACTGCGACCAGAACAAGGCAGGATGACAGTCTTTCCAGCTATGCAAAAAAACTGACCAAAGACATGGGAGAACTTGATTTTACAAAGGATGCTGTTTCATTGGAACGCTTGATCCGGGGATTGAATCCATGGCCGTCTGCGTATACTCATTTACAGGATAAGCTGCTGAAAATCTATGCTGCAAAGGTGATTTTGGAAGAGGCTTTAACGAAGGAAGAGGCGGCAGGGACTGTGGGAAGTGTAATTGCCATGGATAAAAAGAGCTTTACCCTTCGTTGTGGTCAGGGCGCATTACAGATTCTTAATTTGCAGTTAGAAGGAAAAAAGCGAATGGATACTGCTGCATTTTTACTGGGATATAAAATGGAAATTGGTATGAAGGTTGGATAATGGTAAATGGCGAATCAGATTAATATACGGTTATTAGCTCTGGAAACCTTATTAGAGTGTGAAAAAAAAGACAGTTATATAAAGGAAGCTTTGGACAAAACGCTGTTTCAGAATCAGTTTTTAAGCAAACAGGAGCGAAGCTTTTTATCCCGTTTGACTGAGGGTGTTACGGAATACCGGATTCAGTTGGATTATATTATTAATCAATACAGCAAAACCAAGGTTCATAAATGTAAGCCTGTTATCCGGGTGATTCTCCGTATGGGCGTTTATCAGATGCTTTATATGGATAGTGTGGCTAAGGAAACTGCGTGTGATGAGAGTGTGAAGCTTGCTCGTAAAAAAGGGTTTCATCCGCTTACCGGTTTTGTGAATGGTGTATTGAGAAATATTGCAGGTAATCTGGATCAGCTTAACCTTCCGGATGAAACAGAAAATCCGGAGTTGTTTTTCAGTATTCATTATTCTATGCCGGAATGGATTGTAAGAAGATTGCTGCAGTGGTATGGACTTCCGTTAACAAAGCAGATTCTTGAGGCTTCCTTGGAAACAGAGGATTTAACAATTCGTGTTAATACATCACAGATTACTGCAGAAGCCTTATGGGAAAAAATAGCACAGGTCGGAATTGACGTGACACCGGGATATTATGCAGAGGATGCACTGCATTTAAAAAATATTAATTATGTAACAAGAATCCCCGGTTTTAAACAGGGAGAATTCTTTGTTCAGGACGAAAGCTCCATGTTGTTGGGAATGATAATGAAAGCGGAGTTGGAAGATCGTAGTCAAAGCCTTGAAGTTCATGAGAAAATAACGGTTTTGGATTTATGCAGTGCTCCCGGAGGAAAAGCCACTCATTTTGCCCAGATGCTGGGGGATAAGGGAAGGATTTTCGCAAGGGATTTAACGGATACGAAGGTATCTTATATCCGGGAAAATAAAGAACGGCTGCAGCTTTCCAATGTGATTCCGGAAGTAAGGGATGCATTGGAATTAGATGAGAATATGATTGGGGCTGCGGATGTTGTGATTGCGGATCTGCCTTGCTCCGGTCTTGGGATTATGGGAAAAAAGAATGATATCAAATATCATTTAAAGGAAGAACAGCTACAGCAGCTGGAGACATTACAAAGAGAGATATTAAAGAATGCGTTGCAGTATGTGAGACCGGGAGGAATACTGTTATACAGTACCTGTACCATTAATCCGAAGGAGAATGAGGAGAATGGAAGATGGCTTGCAGACCATGAAGAATTGGAAGCCTTTTCCATAAAGGAAAGGATTCCTGATGCATTGAAATCATGTTTGATAGAAGAGAATATGCTGCAATTATTACAGGGAAGAGAAAAATGCGATGGATTTTTTATTGCAGCATTCAGAAGAAAGTAAAAGTATGGACATTAAATCATTAACATTAGAGGAATTAACCGATTATATAGTAGAGAAAGGATATCCCAAGTTTCGGGGAAAACAGCTTTATGACTGGTGTCATAAGAAGATGGTTCGAAGTGTGGATGAGATGGGAAATCTCCCTAAGAATCTAAGAGAGGAAATCAGGCCTGGCTTTGTTTCCCTAGAGGTTGTGGAACGATTGATTTCAAAGACGGACGGAACCAACAAGTTTGTATTTCGTTTACAGGACGGAAATGTAATTGAAAGTGTATTTATGCCCTATCATCATGGCAATTCCGTATGTATTTCGTCTCAGGCAGGCTGCCGTATGGGATGTAGATTCTGTGCCTCTACATTGATGGGATTAAGCAGGAATCTGACACCATCGGAGATGTTGGATCAGATTTATGCCATTTCGGTACTGACAGGCGAACGGATTTCCAATGTGGTTGTAATGGGAACCGGCGAGCCCCTGGATAATTTTGATAATCTTTGCAGGTTCATTACATTATTGACAAATGAAGATGGCCTGAATATCAGTCAAAGGAACGTTACGGTCAGCAGCTGTGGTATTGTTCCCAAGATTTATGCATTGGCAGATAAAAAATTTGCCATTACTTTTGCATTATCCTTACATGCTCCCAATGATGAAAAAAGAAAGGCGTTAATGCCGATTGCAAACCGCTACAGTTTAAAGGAAGTATTAGATGCCTGCAAATATTATTTTGATGTAACCGGGCGAAGAATCACATTTGAATATTCTTTAGTCGCCGGGGAGAACGACAGCAAAAAAGACGGAATGCAGCTGATTGAACTTTTGAAAGGTTTTCCCTGTCATGTAAACCTGATACCGGTAAATCCCATTAAAGAAAGAGATTATAAGCGGGCAGATGATTCATCTATCCAGAAATTTAAAGTTATGCTTGAAAAAAATGGAATAAATGTTACTATTAGAAGAGGTATGGGCAAAGATATTGATGCTGCCTGCGGACAGCTTAGAAAGGCCTATATGGAAAATGATGGATAAGGAGGGTTTGGATGATATCCTTTGGAAAAACAGATATTGGAATGGTTAGAAGTATGAATCAGGATAGCATCTTCTTCTCAGATAAGGCCATAGGAAACCTTCCGAATTTGTATATCGTTGCAGACGGAATGGGGGGACATCAGGCCGGTGATTATGCCTCTGCACATGCAGTGGACTGGTTTGTGGATTATGTGAAGCAATGCGAATATTTAAACCCTATTACAATATTAAAGACCGGAATTGCAAAAGTAAATGATATGTTATTACGCCAGTCAAATGAAAATGAAAATCTCAGAGGGATGGGAACAACCTTTGTTACAGCCGTGGTAACCGATGAAAAAATGTATGTTGCAAATATTGGTGACAGCAGATTATACATTATGGGTGAAGAAGCAAGACAGATTACCCTTGATCATTCTCTGGTGGAGGAATTGATTCGGACGGGACAGTTAGATCGCAGGAGAGTTCGGTTTCATCCGGAAAAGAACATTATTACAAGAGCACTGGGAACCGGAAAAGAAGCAGTGCCGGATTTCTTTGAAGTAGAGTTACATAAAGAAGAAAAGGTTTTATTATGTACCGACGGTTTGACGAATATGATAGAAGATGATGAGATTTGTGATATTGTAATGCAACCGATGTTTTTAGATAAGATATGTGACCAGCTAATCGAAAGAGCGAATTATTATGGTGGAAAAGATAATATAGGTGTTGTTGTAATTGAACAGACGTTGAATGAGGTGTGATGAAGATGTTTGAAAGAGGAATGATTATTCAAAACAGATATGAAATTATAGAAGAAGTAGGCTCCGGTGGCATGAGTATTGTTTACAAAGCAAAATGTCATGTGTTGAATCGCTATGTGGCAATTAAAGTATTGAAGCCGGAATTTTCTGATGACAAAAGCTTTGTCAGTAAGTTTAAGATTGAAGCACAGTCTGCTGCGGGACTTTCTCATCCTAACATTGTAAATGTATATGATGTTGGAGAAGAGAATGGTTTTTATTATATCGTTATGGAGCTTGTGGAAGGCATTACCTTAAAGGAATACATTCAGCAGAATGGAAGACTGCCATATCAGACAGCCCTTGATTTTATTATTCAGATATGTTCCGGCATTGAGGCCGCTCATGAACATCACACGATACATAGGGATATTAAGCCTCAGAATATTATTGTTTCCAAGAACGGAACCTTGAAGGTGACAGACTTTGGTATTGCCAAGGCTGCAACCTCCAATACCATTGCAGCCAGTGCCATGGGAAGTGTTCATTACATTTCTCCGGAGCAGGCAAGAGGTGGTTATTCAGATGAACGCTCGGATATTTATTCGTTAGGTGTTACCTTATATGAGATGGTAACGGGTCGGGTTCCTTTTGAAGGAGAGAACAATGTAACTGTTGCATTGATGCATATTCAAAGTGAAGTGATTCCACCAAGAGAATATTATCCGGATATTCCTGTGGGATTAGAGAAAATTATATTAAAAATGATGCAGAAACGACCTGAAAGACGATATCTTACAGTGAATGCATTGTTATCCGATCTGAAAAAATTAATGATGGATCCAAATGCGGACGTTGCCAATATGAGTAGTCAGGTTACCAATTCTCCGACTGTACAGATTTCTTCCGAGGAATTATCTGCCATTAATGCAGGGGCTGCCGGTGGTGTATCATTATTTCCGGTAAATCATTCTGAATTAGAGGAAGCGAACAGAGCTTTGGAAAGCTTATATAATGAAGAAGATCCCGATTATGAGGATTATGAGGATGAGGAAAACGAGGATGAAGAAGATGATGATGAGTCTTTGTTTGATGATAATCTGACAGATGACAAGGATGTAGCAACCTTGGATTCTCATACGGAAAAGGTTATTACCATTGCTGCCATTGTGGCTACGGTTATTATTGCAATCGTTATCATTGTGGCAATTGTTTCTATTACCGGTGTATTTAAGTCTGATAAGAAGACAACAGAGGTTATTACATCGGAAGCAGAGCTTACGATGATAGATGTTCTTGGTATGGAAGAGGACAAGGCAACTGCTGCTTTAGATAAGGCAGGAATTGATTATCAGATTGAGCGAGATTATTCCGACAAATATGAAAAAGGCATGGTTATGGAACAAAGTGTGAAGAAGGGTGAGACCCTGAAAGAGGATGAGAAAGTAACCATTGTGATCAGTAAAGGTATTGAAGAGACAGATGTACCGAATGTAGTCGGTAAGAATGTTGATAATGCAACTTCAATTCTGAAGGCTGCCGGATTTGAGGTAGAAGTAAAGGAAGAATATGATGAAGAGGTTGAAGAGGATGTTGTTATCAGTCAGGATCCGAAGGGCTCCGGAAAAGCTGCCAAAGGTTCAACAGTCACAATTGTCGTCAGCAAGGGTGAGGAAGTAAAGGTTGCTACCGTTCCGGATCTGAAGGGAAAGACCGTAACAGAGGCAGAAAGTGCATTGTCCGCTGTTAAGCTAAGCCTTGGTAATGTATCTCAGGAATACAGTGATTCTGTTCCGGAGGGTCAGGTTATCAGACAGTCTATTACCGAAGGAACAGAAGTAAAAGAAGAAACAAAGGTAGATATTACAATCAGTAAGGGAGAAGAACCAAGAACCGTAACTTATTCCGCATCCTTCTCCGGTACGATTAATAACAACAGTTATGCATTTGAAGAGGGTGAGGTTGTTTATGTCATTCTTACCTTACATGCAGGTGGAAACACATATGATCTGATTAAGAGTTACTATACAGAGACTTCCTTCCCGATTTCAGTATCCAGTCTTGGAACCATTGACGGACTGACAACGAAGGATGTTACTTTAACTTATTCCGTGAAGGATGAAACCGGTGCCGATATTACAGGAAACTTTTCTTCCAGCGTTCAGGCACGTTTAAGAGAAGTAACACAATGATGCAAGGGAAGATTATAAAAGGCATTGCAGGCTTTTATTACATTCATGATGGGAAAAGGGTCTATGAATGTAAAGCCAAGGGTGCCTTTCGGAATCAGAATATCAAACCGTTAGTAGGAGATGATGTTGATTTTTCTATTTTGGATGAAGAAAAAGGGCTTGGAAATATCGAGAGGATTTTATCCAGACATTCACAGCTCATTCGTCCGGCTGTTGCCAATGTGGATCAGGCATTGGTGGTTTTTGCGGCATTGTCCCCGGCACCTAATTTTAATTTGTTGGACCGTTTTTTGTTAATGATGGAAAAACAGCACATGCCGGTTACGATTTGTTTTAACAAAGTTGATCTGGCAGAGGAAGCATTGTTGGAGAATTACAAAAAAATATACGAAAAAAGCGGATATCCGGTTATATTTGTCAGCACCTATGAAGAGGAGGGCTTTGATGTCCTAAATGACATTTTGAAGTATAAGACAACCGCTCTTGCCGGTCCTTCCGGCGTAGGAAAATCATCTATTATGAATATGCTGATGCAGGAGGCTTATATGGAAACCGGAGAAATCAGCAGAAAGATTGAACGCGGTAAGCACACCACGAGACATTCGGAGATTCTGCCTATAGGGGAGTCTGCTTATTTAGTGGATACGCCGGGATTTAGTTCTGTATATTTTTATGATTTGGAACCGGATGATTTGAAGGATTATTATAAGGAATTTGCAGAGTATGAGCCATACTGCCGCTTTGGTGGCTGTAATCATATAGGTGAAAAGGATTGCGGAGTAAAGGATGCTGTGAATCAGGGTCAGATTGCCCAATCCAGATATGATAATTATAAGCTGTTTTATGAGGAGTTAAAAAACCAAAAAAGGTATTAGAAAGACGAGGATAAAAAATGAACTATATCGCACCATCTGTATTGTCAGCAGATTTTTCAACTTTAGGAAATGACATTGCAACTGTTGTAGCAGCAGGAGCAGAGGTGATTCATTTAGATGTAATGGACGGACAGTTTGTTCCCAATATTTCCTTTGGAGCGCCGGTCATTTCTTCTGTCCGTAAAATTGTAAATGCATTGTTTGATGTTCATCTTATGATAGAGGAACCGATTCGTTACTTAGAGGATTTTCGTAAGGCAGGAGCAGACATTATTACTGTACATTACGAGGCGTGCAAGGATGTAAAAGCAACTTTAGAGAAGATAGAGTATTTTGGACTTAAGGTTGGATTGGCAATCAGTCCCGATACACCGGTTTCCGTGTTGGAGCCGTACATTCCTATGGTAGACATGATTTTGGTTATGAGTGTGCATCCGGGCTTTGGCGGACAGAGCTTTATTGAAAGCAGTTTGGATAAGGTAAAAGCCGTTCGTCAGATGGCACAGGAGATGGGAAAGGGTGACCTTTGGATTGAAGTGGATGGTGGTATTGGTGCAGCCAATATTAAAGCGGTCAAGAATGCAGGTGCCAATGTTTTGGTTGCCGGTTCTGCGGTATTCAGAGGGAATGCGGCAGAGAACGTCAGAACCTTAAAAGGAATTATTAATGAAGATAATTAAAGGATAATGAGAACATAAAAAAGGCTTTCATGCGACTGCATGAAAGCCTTTTTTTACTTTCTTTTCTTATGGGTATCATTTTTCTTGACTTCTTCTTTTTTGTGAAGCTCTTTTTTTGCAGCCTCTTTTTTCCCGGCTGCTTTCTTTTCTTTGTTATCCGGTTTCTTACGTTCCGATGGAGTATCCTGTTTATCTTTTGTTTCTTTGTTTTCTTTCTCCGTGACATCTGTTGGTACCGGTGTTGTATTCTGCTCGGTAATCGGGGCAATGTACTGAGATTCATAATAATGATAAAGGGCTTTGTATTCTTCACTGAAGCTGTCATTTGCATGTCCGTGCATATCATCGAAATCTCTGTCGTTATCCACTCGTTTTATAATGTGTAAGGAAACATTACCACAGTGGGACGCAATACGTTCAAAGCTGGTTACTAAATCTACAAGAGCAATACCTCCTTCAATTCCGCAATCTCCCGTCTGAAGACGCTCTACATGGTGGGACTTGATGGTTTCCTTTAATTTGTCAATGGTTTCTGCCAATGGTTCTACACGATTGGCGGCAGTAACATTATTTGTTTTGAAGGCATCAAAGGTTGTCTTCATAATATTATCAACTGCGGCAATGATTGTGTCAACTTCTGCGTGACCGGCAGGCGAAAAATGGATATTTTGAGAATTTTTATCCTGTGCCACATAATAAATATTTACACAGTGATCTCCCATACGTTCAAAATCACTTACGGAATTTAACATTTCTGCAACTGCCAGTCTGTCATCACCGGAAAGACGTTTGGAGTTGATCTTTACAAGGTATGCAGAAAGGGCACTTTCACATTTGTCAATGAAGGCTTCGTTTTCATCCAATTGTGCCAGCTTGGATTCATCATAATGGTAAATCAAGCCTGTTGCAATTTTGTAATTTTCGTAGATAGAGTCCAACATGGAATTAATTGCCTGCTTACACTGTTCCAAAGCAATGGTAGGTGTATTCAGTAACATGTCATCCAGATTGGATAGCTCTTTGTCTGTTTTGGATGAGCCGGTATCGTTGATTACCTTTCCTGTGAAATCTGCAAGCTTATTACTTAAGGGAAGAAGGAGAATACTGGTTAAAAAGTTAAATAAAAAGTGAACATTTGCGATATCACCACGATTTACCGTATCCTGGAAAAATGGAATTCCAACAGTATAATAAATTACATATATTAATGTAGTAAAGATAATCGCACCAAATATATTAAAAAACAGGTAGCTTAAGGATACACGTTTTGCCTTTTTGTTGGCACCGATGGAACCAAGGATAATGGTCATACATTTTCCAAGATTCTGTCCGATGATAATCGGAACTGCAGTTGCATAGGTAACGGAACCGGTAGCCGATAATGCCTGTAAAATACCAACGGAAGCAGAAGAGCTTTGAATGATGGCTGTAATTACAAGACCAATCAGGATACCTAAAAGTGGATTACTGAATGAGGTAAAAGCGTTCCGGAAGACTGCAGACTCTTTTAACGGAGCAAAAACGTTCTCCATTGTGGTCATACCATAGAATAATACACCCATACCTACCATGATTCCGGCAACCTGCTTTGCTTTTTTGTTTTTCGTGAACAATAGGATAAATGCTCCGATTCCAACTAACATGGGAGCAAATGAAGATGGTTTTAATAACTGTAAAACCAGATTATCAGATCCGATATCACCTAAACGAAGGATCTGGGCAGTAACGGTACTACCCACATTGGCCCCCATAACAACGGGAATCGCCTGTGAAAGCTTCATAATTCCGGCGTTTACAAAACCAATTAACATAATAGAAGTGGCGGCAGAGCTTTGGATAATTGCCGTAACACCGGCACCTAAGCCCCAGCCTTTTAATTGTCCGACACCCTTCCTTTTACTGGTTGTCAGTTTTTCAAGGATTCGTTCTAACCCGCCTCCGGCAAGCTTTTCCAATGAGGAACCCATCAGATTCATTCCATACAGAAAGAGTCCGATACCTCCAAGTAGTTGCAATACTGATAAAACATCCATTTTTTTATCCTCCCAAATCTGTATCCTAACAATTCTCTATACATCATTCTTTCCTAAGTTGGAATTGCACATACATCCCCCATTATACTTTTTTTTCATATATTTGTCACTAATATATTTTACATTTTATTTACATCTTCTTTACGTATCATAAATTGTCCGGAAATGGGATATATGGCTTGTAAATAGTTTATATATGGTTTATAAACAGTTTATATATGGTTTTACTGGATTTTTTCTTATGCATATGATAGAATGACTTTTGTTGCACCTATAATCTGGGTGTGATGGATTTCAGATGATAAAGGAGAATGAAAATGGGAAGTTCAACAATCTGGGTATTGATTGCATTTGTCGCGTATATGATTTTGATGATTGTGATTGGTGCCATGTATGTAGGTAAAACGAAGAATTCCGAGGATTATTTTTTGGGTGGACGTAATCTGAACGGTTGGGTAGCAGCATTGTCTGCACAGGCTTCTGATATGAGTGGATGGTTATTAATGGGTCTTCCGGGTAGTGTATATGCAGCAGGAACCGGTCAGGCGTGGATTGCAATCGGTTTGTTTATCGGTACGGTGTTAAACTGGCTTGTTGTATCTTCAAGATTACGCCGTTATACAATCCGTGCAAATAACTCATTGACATTACCGTCTTATTTGGAGAACCGTTTCCACGATCATAAGAACATTTTATTAATGATTTCGTCATTGGTAATTGTTATCTTTTTCCTTGTGTATACGGCATCTGCCCTGACTGCCGGTGGCAAGCTGTTTTCTTCTGTATTCGGTATAGATTATAAAATTGCATTAAGTATCGGTGCAGCAGTAATTTTGATTTATACATTCCTTGGAGGATTTCTGGCTGTTTGTACAACAGACTTTGTTCAGGGTATGCTGATGCTGGTTGCATTGTTATTGGTTCCGATTCTTGCTTATTTCCTTGCGGGACCGGATAACTTTATCGGATTATTAAATGATTCCGGTGTACAGGGTGGTGCAAGCTCTTATCTGAATATTATGCATGATTCCGGTAAACAGGTTTCTGTTATTTATGTAATTTCCCAATTGGCATGGGCACTGGGATATTTTGGTATGCCTCATATTTTAGTTCGTTTTATGGCAGTTTCCAGTGAAAAGGAATTGAAAAAATCAAAAGTAATTGCAATTATCTGGGTTGCCCTTTCTTTGGTTTTCGCAATTTTCATCGGTATTGTCGGACGTGCATATCTGTATCCTGAAATATTAGGTACGACTACTGATATTACAACAGAGAATGTATTTATAGAGATGATCAAAAAGGTATTTATGAGTGACATTCATATGGCATTTGTAGGTGGTCTGTTTTTATGTGGTATTCTTGCTGCAATCATGTCAACCGCAGATTCCCAGCTGCTTGTAACTGCTTCTTCCGTAGCAGAAGATTTGTATAAGGGCGTATTTAATAAAAAAGCATCGGATAAGAAGGTATTGGCAGTCAGCCGTGTTACCGTTCTTCTTGTTGCGGTATTTGCCTACATCATTGCATTAAATCCAAACAGCTCTGTTATGTCTTTGGTATCGGATGCGTGGGCAGGTTTTGGTGCAGCCTTTGGACCAATTGTTTTATTATCGTTATACTGGAAACGAACTAACCTTCCGGGTGCGATTGCCGGTATCGTTTCAGGAGCAGCAACCGTTATTATCTGGGACTATATTCCATGTATGAAGGGTGCTGATGGAATGGAAACCCTTGCGGTTCATACCGGTTTGTATTCCCTTGCAATCGGATTTTTGATCAGTTTGGTTTGTATCGTGTTATTTTCATTATGCACAAAGGCACCTTCTGATGAGATTCTTCAGGAGTTTGAAGATATGAAGAATGTTGAGATGTAATATTCCAACACAGAAGAGTTTCGCAGGCAAGTGAATGGTGTAGTTATTTCGAAAAGGATGTACCAGGGGTCGTCAAATGCATTGCATGAATACATGCATTTTCCTCGTCTCCATAACAAATAAAAAAGAGACCCAAATGCGGTCTCTTTCTTTATATAAGTATAAGGGAGAATATTGAAAACTTCTGTTCTCAATATTTAATATAGAACATAAATATGAACAAATTGTTACGTTAAACGCAATATTTTGTTAATAATGAAAAAAAGTGAATGAATATTTACATACCCATTACGGGTTTTTAGATTTTAACAGATGAAAAGCAGGTTAGATATGAAAATCGAAATACTTTGTGTAGGGAAAATCAGGGACACATACAACAAATCGCTGATTGAAACATATTGTAAAGAAATCAGAAAAAAGAATCATACCATTACAATAAAGGAATATCCGGATTTGAAAATTCCCGATAAGATAAATGAAGGTCAGAAGCAGCAGCTTTTGAGCAAAGAATGTGAACGAATGTCTCAGGAAATAGGAAATGGAGATTATGTGATTGCTCTTTGCATAGAAGGAAAGGAGCTTACGACGGAAAAACATCGTTCTTACATAGACCCCATTTTATCTGACAAAGATAAAAAACTTATTTATATAATAGGAGGTTCCTTAGGACTTCCGGAGGCTATAAAAAAACGGGGAAATCTAAAGCTCAGTTTTTCTAAGATGACATTTCCCCATCAATTAATGAGAGTTGTTTTGTGTGAGGAAGTGAACCGGGTACTGGAGTATGGGAATTATTTATGATAGGTTTTTCCTTGCAAAATAGTATAGCCACGATAGAGCTGTTCTGCAAACAGCACGCATAATGTAGCAGAAGATAAGTCGCAGTTAGAGATTGCCATAGAGTTTACGGTAATCTCTTTTTTTTGCAGTTGAGACATCAGCTCATCCTTATCATATCCGATATATATATGGATATTCGATCTGCCGCTGGCTTCCATGGTTTGGATTTCTTTGGCAAAGGCTTCTGAAGTATAAGTAGATATTCCTTTTTCTAAAAATATGACCTGATGATTGGCGGAGGATAGGTGAGAAAAGTCAGTTTTTTTGCTGCCGGTAATAAGCTGCACCTTACAGTAGGCAGATAATCGTTTGATATATTCTTTTACAGCGTCCTGATGTGCTTTTGAAAGCTTTGTGTCTTTACAATATATATAGTAGTTCAATGCCGGCTCCTTTACAAAAGGCAGGTAAAATCTACCTGCCTTGAATATTTTCGTTATGTAAATATGCACCAGACAGGAATCGAACCTGCGCACATGGCTCCGGAGGCCATTGCTCTATCCACTGAGCTACTGGTGCAAACAAGGAATATATTACTACAAAATTATGGAATGTGCAATTGAAATATTGCATTTTTTCGCTGATTTTGCTAAAATATTGATTCGGTAAAGAGAAAATGTAACTGCATTTTTGTGTTTTCACAAGGGTAATGAATGCAAACCGGATAGTAGGGATTTGTTTCTTCATGAACAGAAACAAAACAAGGAGTCTGTATATGGATAATAAATTATTAGATAAAATGAGTCAGTCCTATGAGAATTTTCATTTGGAGGATTCTCATATAAAAAAAGGAGAAAAATTAATTGTTGTTAGTTCAAAGCTAAAACTGATTTTGGGCTGGAGTATTTTTTTACTGTGCTGTGTTCTGGCATTTCTTTTTGTATTAAAGCCATCGAAATCTGCCGGCACAGGCAAGGGTCCTGCGGCTGTGGCAGAGGAAGATGTAGAGGTCAATGATGAGCATAAGACTACGATGCCTTATGAAAAAGATGCCTACGAGGATTTGAACGATTTTATGAAACGATATTATGATGCCATTGTACGATGTGATAATGTCACTCTTCAGAAAATGGTTACGGATCCCAGTGTTTATGATAGTGATGAGGCTTTGAAGAAAAAAGCAGAGTTTATTACAGGATATTCTGATCTGACGGTTTATACGAAGGAAAGCATTGAAGAAGGAAATTTTGTTGTATTTGTGGTTTCCCGCGCAAGTATTTCCGGTGTTAACTCTGACATGTACGATATTCAGAAGTTTTACGTGGTAAACGGTGAACGGGGATACATGATTAACAATGGTACCCTTTCTCAGGAAGTACAGGATTATATTACAAAGGTAACCGGTGATAAGGATATCCAAAAGATATTTCAGTCTGTAAAAGATAAGAATGATAAGTTGATGAAGAAGGATGCGTCTATTGAGGAACAGTTTTATGATGTGATAAAGACTGATTCTTCCAAGGAGAAGACTTCTACAGAAGATGCAGCCTCAGAGACAGACACGCAGCAGGAGACGGAGGCAGCCACAGAAGCGGCGACGGAAGCACCGGCTGAAGGAGATACACAACCGGCAGAGACGGAATAGGTTCCGGGGATGCTCGCTATAAGAAACAGGTTTTGCTTAAATAAAAAAGGTCAGACATCTTGACAAAAGATGTCTGACCTCATTTTTTATTCTTCTTCTAATTCATTTAATTTGTCAGTTGCATAAACATCAATGCCCCTTGGCTTAACCGGAGTAGAGAATACAATCTGGGTTTCCGTCTTTCCGTATTTTTGCAGCTGCCCGATAAAGGAATCCAATTCCATGGTGCTTGGAAACGCAACCTTAATCAACATGGAATAAGCTCCTGTCACACAGTTACATTCCAAAACGTTGGGACAGGATTCAATATATGGGTAAAAAATCGGTTTTTGCTTGGGGTCTAAGGACATATTAATGAAAGCAGTAACATGATAATCCAGCATGACCGGGTCTACGGTAGCATGGTATCCGGTAATAATTTCTGCTTTTTCCAAACGTTCAATACGTGCAGATACGGCAGGAGAGGATAAAAACACCTTACTGGCAAGATATTTCAATGGGTAACGTGCGTTTTCCTGTAGTAAATGTAGAATCTTTTTATCAATATTATCCATAAAGTCACATCCTTTACATATAGTCTGAATAAGTAAAAAAATGAGGTGTCCTTAATAATCGTAAGAACACCTCTTTGCATCCATTAATAATTATATACATATATATTAATAATTTCAAGTGGAAAATGCATTTCATTATGAAAATAAAGTGATTCTTAGAAAGAAAATTGTATTATAAGAAAGATTGTGTTATGATAAGGAACAATTGCAAAGGTTTTTAGGAGGGATAGTTATGGAACCGATTAATCGAAAATTATTAAAGGAAAATGCAAAAAAAGCGTTAAAGAGAAACTTTTGGCTTATTATGCTTGTGTGTATCTGTGCAACATTTTTGGATGCAAGTTTTAACGGACTGAATGCAGGTTCGGGAAGTTACGCAGGATCTGTTAATAAGGTTGTAACCCGTCTTGGTGGAGGTGTCGACGTGGCTTCCGGTCATTCTTTTTCGGATTTTTATGATTATGGTCTGGATGAAAGTGACATTGCAGATGAGATAAAATACGACTGGGAGTATGCGTTGGATAATCTGGAAGACAAACTTCAGGATTCCTTTGATTTTATGCAGGGGATGGATACCGTATCCCTGATGCTTGTGTTGTTTGCGGTAGTATGTGTGGTCGTATTGGTAATTTACGTCATTTCTCTTGTGATTTCATTTTTGATCGGTTCCTTTTTGGGAGCACCGATTAGCGTGGGTTATCAGAGATTCTTTATGTTAAACCGGCTTAATCGGGGAAAATTATCGGACCTGTTTGCTGCTTTTGGGAAGAACCGGTATATGAATATTGTGAAAACCATGTTCCGAACCAATATTGAGATATTCCTGTGGAGATTATTATTTTATTTCCCGGGACTTGTAAAAACATA
Source organism: uncultured Lachnospiraceae bacterium (assembly GCA_934294885.1). Classification (GTDB taxonomy): domain Bacteria; phylum Bacillota; class Clostridia; order Lachnospirales; family Lachnospiraceae; genus CAG-590. Next base: position 75,918 of record CAKRAK010000002.1, read on the forward strand.
TGAGTATTTCTTTGTAGGCTATATTATGGCAGAGAATCCGAATATCGATGCTAAGAGAGCAAAGCAGTTAAGTAAGGAAATGTCTAATGGACACAAATGGCAGATTTTTGTGTTACAGCTTTCATTTTTGGGCTGGGCTTGTGTTTTTGCCCTGGAATTTATACTTTTGACTGTATTTTCCTGCGGTTTTCTTTCCATCCCTGCTATGCTGTTGATCTATCCTTTGGTTGGATATCAGGCAGCAACTTATGCAGAGTTATATGAGGAAAGAAGAGAATATGCCCTTGTTACCAATATGGCAGGAAGAGATGAATTAATTGGGTTTGATTTTGGAGAAACAGTATGAGTGAGTATGTCAGACTGAACAAATTTATCAGTGCCACGGGATTTTGTTCCAGAAGAAAAGCAGATGAATGGATTGCTGCCGGAAAGGTTGAGGTGAACGGAATCCCTGCTGATATGGGTATGAAGGTATGCAGTGAGGATGAGGTAATCGTTAACGGAAAACGAATCGAGAAAAAGGATGGCTTTAAATTGGTTTTGTTTTATAAGCCGAAGGGATATTCTGTTACCTTCCATGGAGGAGATACCTCCAGCATTTTTCATCATTTTCCCTTAGATTCGGACTTACGGTATGTAGGAAGATTGGATAAGGATTCCGAAGGACTGTTGCTTTTGACCAATGATGGTGATTTATGTAATGAGATTGCAAAAAGCAGAAATGACCATGAAAAGGAATATATTGTTACGGTTAATAAGGATATTACCGATGACTTTATTGAACGGATGGAAAATGGTGTCAGAATCTTTGATGGGAATAAGAACAAATACGTAGTTACAAAACCATGTGTGATACAGGTGAAGGGGAAAAGAGTATTTTCCATTATACTTACCCAAGGGTATAATCGTCAGATTCGTAGAATGTGCGAATATTTTGATTATAAAGTGGTAAAACTACGTCGCATCCGGGTGATGAATCTTTTATTGGGTGACATGAAACCGGGAGAACTTCGGAATGCAACACCGGAAGAGGCTGCGGTTCTGAAAAGTAAATGTATGAAGAGGGAACAGGATGAACAAACAGGAAAGATTAAAAGAGTTAGTAGAAGTATTAAATGAGGCTTCAAAGGCATATTACCAGAAGGATACGGAAATTATGTCCAATCTGGAATATGATGCTTTATATGATGAACTTCTTTCGTTAGAAAAGGAAACCGGGATTGTCCTGGCAAACAGTCCAACGATTCACGTTGGTTATGAAGTGTTAAGTGAACTGGAAAAACAGGCACATCCATCACCGATGTTATCCTTAGATAAGACAAAGGAAGTATCTGCTCTTGTGAACTGGTTGGGAAATCATACCGGTGTGTTATCCTGGAAACTGGATGGTTTGACGGTTGTGTTAACCTATAAGGATGGTATGTTGAATCATGCAGTGACAAGAGGCAATGGGGAGATTGGTGAGGTCATTACTAATAATGCAAAGACCTTTGTGAATATCCCCCGACAGATTCCTTATAAGGGAGAGCTTGTAATCCGGGGAGAAGCGGTTATTAAGTACTCTGATTTTAACCGGATGAATGATCAGATTTCCAATATAGAAGAAAAATACAAAAACCCAAGAAATCTTTGCTCCGGTTCCGTGAGACAGCTGAATAATGAAATTACTGCCAAAAGAAAGGTACATTTTTATGCATTTTCTCTGGTTGCGGATGTATTGGATGCAGAAGCAATAAAGGAGATTGGTTTTGATAATACTATGACCGGCAGATTTTTGTGGTTAAAGGAACAGGGCTTTGACGTTGTGGAGCATTTTTCCGTTACCGGAGATACTCTGGAAGGGCAGGTAATGGATTTTGCAAACCGGATTCCGGATAATGACATTCCTTCCGATGGATTGGTGTTGTCCTATGATGATATTGCGTATGGTAAAAGTCTGGGAAGAACCGCGAAGTTTCCGAGAGATTCCATTGCATTTAAATGGGCAGATGAACAGGCGGAAACGGTTTTAAAGGAAGTGGAATGGTCGCCCTCCAGAACCGGACTGATTAATCCTGTGGCTGTGTTTGAGCCTGTAGAATTAGAGGGAACAACGGTTTCCAGAGCAAGTCTTCATAATGTAAGCATTTTACGGTCTTTGGGACTGGGAATCGGAGACCGTATTACCGTATATAAGGCAAACATGATCATTCCTCAGGTGGCAGAGAATCTGACAAGGAGTAATAATCTGGTAATTCCAAAGTATTGTCCTGCATGTGGTGGTGAGACTTCATTACATGATGCTAACGGAGTTCAGTCCTTGTACTGCGAAAATCCGGAGTGCAGTGCAAAGCATATGAAGGGATTTTCCCATTTTGTTTCCAGAAATGCTTTCAATATAGAAGGTCTTTCTGAAGCAACCTTGGAAAAATTTATTGAAGAAGGATTTTTAAAACGACTTCCGGATATATTTCATTTAGACAGATATAAAGACAAAATCGTTACTTTGGAAGGTTTTGGAGAGAAATCTTATGTAAACCTTATGAATTCTGTGGAAAAATCAAGAACTGTATCCATGGCAAAGTTTATATACAGTCTGGGCATCAGTGGAATCGGATTGGCAAATGCTAAAATGATCGTCCGGTATTTTAATCATGATTTTAACCGGATTACAGAGGCATCTTTAGAAGAGCTTAAGGATATAGATGGAATCGGAGATGTATTAGCAGCCTGTTTTTATGAATTTTTCCATAATGAAAAAAATAAAATCCTGATGGATGATTTGCTTGCGGAAATCCAATTTGATGTGGAAGAAGAAGGCGAGCAGTCTTCAATTACCGGAAAGACATTCGTCATTACCGGTTCTGTAGCAGAGTTTGCAAATCGGAATGAATTAAAGGATTATATTGAAAGATTAGGTGGTAAAGTAACCGGCTCTGTGTCAAAGAATACAGACTATCTGATCAATAATGATGTTACTTCAGCTTCTACTAAGAATAAGAAAGCAAGAGAGCTTGATATTCCGATTTTATCGGAGAAGGATTTTCTTTCTCTTGTAAATGGAGAAGCATAATATATAGAGAAAAGAGGAATTGAAATGCCAATTAAGATTGATAATGATTTACCTGTAAAAAAAATATTAGAGGATGAGAATATTTTTGTGATGGATGAGGATCGGGCGTTAAGTCAGGAGATTCGTCCCTTAGAGGTGGTTATTCTTAATTTGATGCCGTTAAAGGAGGATACGGAATTACAGCTGTTTCGCAGTCTTTCCAATACACCGTTACAAATTAATATTACACTGATTCGTACCGGTTCCTATGAACCTAAGAATGTGGCAAGAAAGCATTTAGAACGTTTTTACACTACCTTTGAACAGATTAAAAACAAACGGTATGACGGAATGATTATTACCGGTGCACCGGTTGAGACCATGGATTTTGAAGAGGTAGAATACTGGGATGAATTAAAGGAAATCATGGACTGGTCAGAGAAAAATGTCACTTCCACGCTGCATATATGCTGGGGAGCTCAGGCAGGACTGTATTACCGTTATGGTGTACATAAATATGACCTTCCTAAAAAGTTTTCCGGAATTTACAAGCATTATACCTTCCACAAAAAGACACCCCTTGTACGAGGCTTTGATGATTCCTTTTTGGTACCTCAGTCCAGATATACCGGTGTCAGCAAAGAGGATATTGTTGCAAATGATAAACTGGAAATTGTATCGGAAAGTGATATTACAGGCCCTTATCTGATTATTGCCGAGGGCGGAAAGAATATATTTGTAACCGGTCATCCGGAGTATGATACTTTGACTCTTGACAAGGAATACAAACGAGATCTGGACAGAGGCTTGAATCCGGCAATTCCGTGTAATTACTATCCGGATGATGATCCGACAAAAAAGCCGATCAAGTCATGGCGGTGTCATGCCAATACCTTGTATTTTAACTGGCTGAATTACTATGTATATCAGGAAACTCCGTATGATTTGTATGGAACGAATGATAGATTGTAATGAATAGATGCAAATCTGTCAATTTTGCTTCAAATAAAAAACCATTCCGCATTATACATTGCAGAATGGTTTTTTATTTTTGTCATTTCTTAATCTAATGAAAATTCAGAAGTATCGTCATCATTAAATACACAGTAAACCATGCTCTCTTCCGGTTTTACGTATACATTTAATGATTTTAAGTCAGATGCTTTCTTTCCTGAATTTTTCCAAATGTCCTTTGCTTTTGCAATTAAATCTTTCTCTGGTACCTGTTTTTCCTGGTACTCTACATAAATTGTAGTTTTCATAATAACTCCTCCTTTAATAACAACTACCAAACAAAACATACTATATAATAAAAATATGAAAAAAGCAAGATATGGTTTGAAAGAGTTACTGTCAGGTAATCGTTGATGTAATTCTTGACCGGACGCTTTCTGCGACAAAAATATTGGAATACAAAAAACAGAAAAGAAGTATTGATAAATCAATTCTGAAACTGGAGGGAGAATTGTGTAAAATATATGATTCCAAAAAAATTGACAGTTTGGAGATTGGGATGGGAATGCTTACCAGAAGAAAACTGGAAAATGGATATGAGTGGATTATCGAAATATAATTGATTTATAAATTTATGTCAAATCGGCTTTCGAAAGCAGATGATGGATTCCTTATAAGGACATCTGCGACCGTCAGTACTTAATGAGTGCGTAGCACGAATTTAGTACTGCTACGAGGAGCAGACAGTGGGAACGGTCCTTGTAAGGAACCATCACTGCAAAAGAAAGCGTCCGGGTAGGAATCGTGTCATCGATTACCTGACAGGAATCTTGTTAAAAAAGAAATAATATGTTAAAATGTCAGTTGATTATGTGTAGGTATGCCCAAATGGGTTCAAATAGATAAGAATCTTCCCTGTTATGCAGATAATTTACGGCAGATTCAAGAGAATGAGGTGTCTCAATGGACGAGAATTATCTTGACAATCTTTTGAATGAATTTTCATTGGATAAAGAAATCGACAATCAAATAGAAGATGAATTAGATGATCAGATTGCAAAGGAAAAGGAACAACATCAAAAGGAACGTACACCCTCACAGGATGATTTGTTTAATATGGATTTGGATCAGGATGCAACAGAGGGTGTGTTAGATCAGGACTTTTCTTTTTCGGAAGACCAGATGAACGAATTGGATGAATTAGGGGATCTGGCTGATTTAGACATTGGTGATGTGGATTTTTCCGATATTGATTTTGATGATCTGGATATTACGAAACTGGATGATTTAGATGACAGTAATCTGGATGATCTGTTGAAGGATTTTGAAGGAGACCTGAATATTAACCAGGACTATGAAGGCAAGGATGAAACCAAAGAAGCAGCTTCGGAAACTTCTGTTCAAGAGGTAGAGGATGGTCAGAACCGGGAGGAACAACCGTCTGAACCGATGCAGGAGGATTTGAATGAAGATCATTTTGATGCAGACAATTTCTTAGACAGTTTGATACAGGATGAAGAGAAACAGGAAGCAGAAAAACAGCCGATTCAGGAATTAGAAGATGCTTTAGATCATGCAGATGAAGAATTACAAATGAATTCCGGCGATGGTGCTCAAATGGAAGAGTTACCGGATGGAGATTTAAATGAATTGCTGGATTCTTTATCGGAAGATAAGCCTTCCTATGACGCATTGGGTGCGATAGAGGATTTTTCGGAGTTTGGTAAAGCAGAGGAAAATCAGGAAAAGCCGGAGGAAACAGAAGAAAATCTGACTGTCATTCATGATGATCCGGAGAAAACCGGTGAAGGCGACAGTTTAGATGATCTGTTCTCCTTATTGGATATGGATGAATCGGAGCAGGAGCAGGCAGGTCAGGAGGATCAGCTTGATATTACCGGTGAATTAGATGCCTTAGATCAATTAGAGAATACAGAAGTAAAGAAGGGTGTAGCCACAACACCGAAAAAGAAAAGCTTTATGGATATTTTGTTCGGGGATGATGAAGAACTGACAGATGAACAGATTGCCCGGATGGAAGCGGAAAAAGCAGAATTAAAAGCAAAAAAGAAAGAAAAAAAGCAGGCAGAAAAAGAAGCCAGAAAGCAAAAAGCAGAAGCTAAAAAATTAGTAAAAGAACAGAAAAAATTACAAAAGCAAAAAGAAGATGCAGCAAAACAAAAAGTAAAAGCGGAAAAACGGGCAAAGGCAAGAAAAGAAGAGGCGGAGAATGCAGAGCCGGAGAAGAAACTGAACGGACCGGCTGTATTATTTATCTTTTCCCTGTTCCTTGGAGGAACCTTTGTGTTGTATCTTGCAGCCAATAATTTCAATTATACTCTTGCAATCCGGAATGCAACAAAATATTTTGATAACCAGAAATACCATATGGCATATGATGAGATTAAAGGTGTAGATGTAAAGGAAAAGGATCAGGAGCTTAAGGACCGGATTTACACCGTTATGTATGTGGAACGCCTTTACGAATCTTACGAGAATAATCTGAAATTGGGATTTTATGACAAGGCATTGGATTCTTTGCTGCGGGGCGTAGAAAAATACTACGAGCACTATGATGAGGCAGTGGAGCTTGGAATTGAATCGGATATTAATTATTCCTTTGACCGGATCAAACAATGTCTGACAGATCAGTTTGGTATTTCCGTAGAACGGGCGGAGGAGATTAATGCCATGTCAGATGATGAATATGTTCTGGCAATCCGTTCTTATGTAGATGAGAATCAGAACAAATTAACTCCTTCTGATGAATCAAATGAGGATTCAGCCAATACCGAAACACCCCAGAAGGAAGATGCAATAACACAAGAACAACAGGAAGAGGAAGTGACACAATGATAGCGATACTTGATTATGATGCAGGCAATATAAAAAGTGTGGAAAAAGCACTTGTATATCTGGGACAGGAAGCAAGGATTACAAGAGACCGGGATGAGATATTAGCCAGTGACAGAGTGGTTTTGCCGGGGGTTGGAAGCTTTGGTGATGCCATGAGCAAGATAAAGGAATACAAGCTGGAGCAGGTTATATATGATGTGATTGATAAAAAGGTTCCGTTTTTGGGAATCTGTTTAGGATTACAGCTTTTGTTTGAATCCAGTGATGAATCAAAGGGGGTAAGCGGTCTTGGAATCTTAAAGGGAACCATTAACCGTATTCCGGAGCAGGAAGGCTTAAAGATTCCTCATATGGGTTGGAATTCCCTGAAGATGAAAGAAAATGCAAAATTGTTTCAGGGTATTGAACAGGATTCTTATGTGTACTTTGTTCATTCTTATTATTTGAAAGCTGCCTGTGAAGGGGACGTTGCGGCAACGACTTATTATTCTACGTTGATCGATGCAAGTGTAGAGCATGATAATGTATTTGCCTGTCAGTTTCATCCGGAAAAAAGTGGAGATGTGGGACTTAAGATATTGAAGAATTTTATTGAAATCCCTTCTCCGGCAAAGGAGGTAATGTAATATGCATACAAAAAGAATTATCCCTTGTCTGGATGTAAAAGGTGGACGGGTTGTAAAAGGTGTCAATTTCGTTGATTTAAAGGATGCAGGAGATCCGGTTGAGGTTGCCAAGGTATATAATAAGGCAGGTGCGGATGAGCTTGTATTTTTGGATATTACAGCATCCTCTGATGCGAGAAATATTGTAATTGATATGGTAAGACGAGTGGCAGAGACGGTTTTTATTCCTTTTACGGTAGGAGGGGGAATCAGAACAGTTGATGATTTCCGAGCCATTCTTCGGGAAGGTGCAGATAAGATTTCCATTAATTCCTCTGCCATTAATACACCGGAATTAATCAGTGATGCAGCCGATAAGTTCGGAAGCCAGTGTGTGGTAGTTGCCATTGATGCGAAAAAAAGAGCAGATGGCAGCGGTTTTAATGTATATAAGAACGGTGGCAGAATTGATGTAGGTCTGGATGCGGTAGAATGGGCCATAAAGGCTGAAAAAATGGGAGCCGGTGAGATTCTTCTTACCAGCATGGACTGTGATGGAACAAAGGCAGGTTATGATTTGGAATTAACACGCCAGATTAGTGAAGCCGTGTCTATTCCCGTTATTGCATCCGGCGGTGCCGGAACAAAGGAGCATTTTTATGATGCTTTAACTGCCGGTAAGGCAGATGCCGCATTAGCAGCATCCCTGTTCCATTATAAGGAGCTGGAAATTATGGATTTAAAAAATTATTTAAAGGAAAGAGACGTAGCAGTACGTATTTGATATAGGTTGGTATCATGATTACACTGAAGATAAATTGTATTACAGTTGAGGAATATCTTAATATACGGGCACAGGTTCAATGGAGAAAACTGCTGCCGGAACAGGCAAAGCTTGCTTTGGATAACAGTTTACGAACAGTGGCGGCTTATGATAATGACAGATTGGTAGGCATGGGACGGATTGTCGGTGACGGAGCAGTCATCTGCTATGTTCAGGATTTAATCGTAATTCCGGAATATCAGAGGCATGGTGTAGGCTCCATGGTTTTGCAGTCCCTGATTTCCTTTGTAGAGAGCTTAAGAATGAAAGACAGCCAGATGATGCTTTGCTTAATGTGTGCAAAGGGCAGAGAAGGCTTTTATGAGGCGAATGGTTTTACTGCAAGACCGACTCCTACATTGGGTCCCGGAATGATACAGTATTTGCATGAATAATTGTTGGAGTGACAGAATGAAAAAAGAAAGAGTAATTTGGTTTCTTTTGTTGATGGCCTTTATGGGTGTTACGATTGCCGGCTGCGGAAAGATAAATCATAACGGTTCCAAGCAATCGGATGACGGACGAAGTTATGACGGACTGATAGAAGGAAAGATAAAGGAAACACAGCACACAGCATTTTTTGACCTTACGGTTGAAAAAATCGAATATAAAGACACTTGTCAGTTTAAGGATAGTCTCTATGAGGCAGAGGATGGAAAAGTATATATGTATGTAACTCTTAAGCTTAAGAATACGTATGCCAGGAATCTGTCTATGAGTGTTACGGATTTTCCTTTATTTTCCGATGCAGATAAGGATAATCTGATATACGGCTTTGGTAAAAGTGATATTTCTCAGGATGAGATGATGGATACGGTATTTTCCTTAAAGCAGGGAGAAGAGGTTACCAAGTCGGTTGTTTACGTTGTGTCAAAGGATGATTTCTATCGGTTAAAATATACGGAATATTATGAAGATGATTTTATCGGGAACACCTTTGAGATTCCGTTAACGGAAAGTACAAAATAATAATTTAACATTTTAGTACTTCCTGAATAGAATGGGAATAAAGACATTCAGGAAATCAAATGGAACAATATAAAAACTCATGTCATGGAAAAGTACATGTAATCAGGCAGGGGGATACATTATATCAGCTCAGCCGTCAGTATGATGTGAAACTATTTGATATTATGAGATTAAATCCATACGTAAATGTATATAATTTACAAATAGGAGATGAAATCTGTATTCCGGTTGCAGGGAAAGAGGCTTCCGATAAAACCTATTGGACCCATAAAGGAGATACCTTAGAGGATTTGACGAAGTTGTTTTCTGTTTCTCCGGAGGACCTGGTAAGAGCGAATCCGTCTTTAGGGTCACTGGCTTTGCCGGAGAATATGGAGATTCATATTCCTGAAATATGAAGCTTGGAATGAGATAGAATTATGTAGTGGGGAATAGAAGGATTCGGTGACGGTTATCGTCCCGAATCCCATGATATACACGGAAAGTTCGAAAATAACACACGAATACGACAGGGAGGACCAGATATGGATTTTTTAACGAAGCTGGAAAGGAAGTTTGGAAAATATTCCATTCCGAATTTAACATTATTTTTAATTGTAGGATTTATTATTGGATTCTTTATTGAGGTGTTTCAACCGGATGCCATTGCTTTGATTAATCTGGATCCGGAAAAAATTCTTCACGGACAGGTATGGAGATTACTTACATGGGTGTTGATGCCACCCGGAGGAATCAGTATTTTCATTATTCTTACTTTAATGTTTTATTGGTTTTTGGGACGGACATTAGAAAATATATGGGGAGAGTTCCGGTATAATTTATATATTCTTTCCGGAATTTTATTTACAGATATCGGTATGATTCTTACTTATCTTGTATTGGTTTTACTGGGACAGAATGAATTGGCTTCCTTTTTCTCCTATGCAGGAGTGGGAACCTCCAGTTATTATCTGTGCATGAGTATGTTTTTAGCTTATGCAACCTTGTTCCCGGAACAACAGTTAATCACATTGTTTTTCTTCATTCCGGTACCGGTAAAGGTAAAATGGCTGGGCTATTTGGATATCGCATATTTAATCTATCAAATATGCAGTTATTTGTCCGCACATTATATTCCGGGAGTTGTAGCTGTTGTGATGTCTATTCTTAACTTTGTTGTATTCTACTTCCTGTTAAAGGGAAAATACAAGGTATCAAGAAAACAAAAACAAAGAGCGAGAACTTATAAAAAGGATGTTCGGCAGACAGAGATCCTGACCCGCCATAAATGTGCGATTTGCGGTCAGACAGAGCAGGACGACCCGACTCTGGAATTCCGTTATTGTTCCAGATGTAAGGGAAATTATGAATATTGTAACAAACATTTATTTACTCACGCCCATAAAAAATAATTGAAAGAACAACAGAAAAGGAAATGCTTATGAGATCAGAGGATAAAAAGGTAATAAAAGATATTATGCATAACAAAGATGTGGAAAGAAACTTACCGGTGTTTGCAGGCTCTTATGCAAATCTGGTTTATGAATACAGTTTGATTCATTTTTTGTTAAATTACTATACGGTAAAAGAGGTTGAAACGGATACATCGGCAATTTCTTCCGATGAGACGTTGAAGTCTGTTATGAATGAAGTTAGTGAAATCGTGGATCATACCATATTGGCTGAGAATATGGATGAGGCACCGGATGTATCGGTAACAAAGCTGGATGCGTTAAGAAATACATTAACAGATAAAATGACAGTGCTTACAGCATATACAGACAGCTTACAGCTTTATGAATATCTTCTTAACAGAATTGAATACGGATTGACAGATGAAGCCTATGATGTAGATGCTGTCTCTTTGGCAGCCAAGGTATTCCGGTATCTTTTTAAAGACAATGATAAGATGGTGATTAACAGTAAAATACAGCTTGTAACCAGCCAGCTGCCTGTAAGAATGACAAAACAACGTTTTTATGAATATCTTTCCGATACTCTGAATATATATAATGGTTCGGAATGTTCTTCTCTTGATGAATTTGTGGAACGGTTAAAAACCACCGTTTTACTGGAGAAACCGGAAGGGTATGGAACAGATTACAGTGAGATTGCTAAGATGATTCACACACTGGAGACAGTGGATTTTAAATCTTTGAAATTATCCGATTATCGTGTGATCATGGAGCAGTTTTCATTAACTACCGGTCGTTTGACGGAGTTGGTCAGCAATTATCTTTTGGTAATGGAATTGATCAATAATCTGTATGCGGCTGTTTTAATGCTTCCGTATGAAAAGAGTGAAAAGGAAAGTGTATCCCTTTGTATTCACATGATAGAAGGAATCAGAGATGCATTTATGGATGATAGGGGAATTCCTGCATTTGTAAATGATGAGCTGACTCAGATTGAGGGTGTACAGGAATCCATTGGTGAGGATATGATTCAATATGAGGCCGTATTGCCTGAGATAATCGAAGCTCATAAGGATTTGATGGAAAGCATGCTGGTAGATAAGCTGTATGGCTGTCTCCTTCTGACAACCAAATTATTATCCAACAGTCTGTTTATTTCTTTGGAAGAGCAGAAGGAAAATGATTCCATTGCCGATTCCGACTATATTGCAAAGAAAAAGGACGAGCTTGTTTTGTTATTATCTGATTATTTCAGTACGCATCAAAAAGAAATGAATCGTGCCGTTATGGCTGCGTTGTTTTCCAATATGCCGGTTTTATTCAATTCTCAGGAAGAAGTAAAACAATATATTGAATACAGCTTATCTCATTGTAATAACAGCAGTGAATTAATGGCGTGTGGAAAAATTCTGGATGATTTGATGGCAGAGGAGTAGTGCGTGTATGGATATCAGATTTCATAAAAAATTATATAGAGATGGGATATCCGAACGCAAATTAAAGCGTATCTGTAAAAAGATACGAAAGAAATCAGTAAAGCTTAATTTGTTTCTGATTACGCTTCCTTTGAATGAAAATGGTGTTTTGGAGATATACTGGTATCCGGAATTATTACAAAAGGCTTATCAGCAATTGGACAGGACTTTAGTTGTTGTAGGCATTGCCAACAGCCGGGAAGAAGCATTTTCTCTGGTCGAGGATATTGTAACTGATGTGGGATGGCAGACGGGACAAATTCCGGTTGCCCAATATTTTAAGGAGTTGCCATGATACTTTCTATTCTTAAGGTGATTGGAATTGTTTTGTTGATTCTTTTGATAATTTTTCTTTTGATTGTGGCCGCCCTTCTTTTTGTTCCGATTCGGTACGAGGCAAAGGGACAGTATCTGGAACGTCCGGGTGCAGATTTAAAGCTGCTTTGGTGGCCGATTTTACTGAATGGACGGGCATTCTTTAAGGATGGAAAATTTCAATACACGATCAAAGCATTTGGTGGTGTGATTATGACAAACACAGATGCAAAAATATCATTAATCGGAAGAAAATTGTTCTCTGAGGATGAAACGGATTTGGAATCGGAAACTATGGAAAACATGAAAAGAGAACCGAAGGAACCGGCATCCGAAAAAAAGGAAGCCGTAAGTTCCCAAAACGAAGATTCCATATCACCGGATCGGAAAACAACTAAAATTCGTTCATCTGAAAATCAGAATCTTGAAGAAGAAATTTTTTCCTCGCCAAAGGTGACGGTTCCGGCAGATTCCGGAAAAAAGAAAAAACGAAAGTCATTTTTTACGAGAATAAAGGATTTTATACAGAAAATAAGACAAAAGCTTCGGCATTTCATAGAGCATATAAAAAAAATCAACAAAAAGAAAGATGCTTTGTTGAAACTATATCATTCAAAGTCCTTTGAAAAAGCGAAAAAGGATGGTATACTTTACATTAGAAAGTTTTACGAGGGGATTAAGCCTAAGATATTAGACGGTTATGTGCATTTTGGCTTTACGGATCCTGCAACCACAGGAGAGGTTTCAGGGATTCTGGCTTTATTTCTTCCCTTATATGATGGACACATGGATATACGTCCGGAGTTTGAGACTGCCTGTCTGGATGGACGTATCTACGTGAAGGGAAGGTTCAGACTATTAACGATTTTGATATTCTTTATAAGAATCGTTTTTAATAAAAACCTAATAAAAGTAGTAAAGAGAGCGCAAACTATAATGGAGCGATAGGAGGAGTTAATATGGCAAATGATTTTAGTACCACTGTAGGTTCATTGTTTCAGGGAATGGATAAATTCCTTAGTACCAAAACCGTTGTAGGGGATCCTACAACAATCGGAGATACGATTATATTACCATTGGTAGATGTTAGTTTTGGTGTTGCTGCAGGTGCCTTTTCCGGCGAACAGAAGAATAACGGTGCCGGTGGTTTAGGCGGTAAAATGACAGCCAGTGCGGTATTGGTAATCAAAGACAATCAGATCCGTCTTGTGAATGTAAAGAATCAGGATACTGTAACAAAGGTATTGGACATGGTTCCAGACTTGTTAGACCGTCTTAAAAAAGAAGAACCGGAAAAGAATCCGGAAGTAGAACAGGCTGTGTCTGAAATCGTAGAAACACAGGATAAATAAAATATATCAGAATGAGGTACAAAGGAAGCAGAACCTGCATATACTATATATAGCTGGACACAGAGAGGACTGTTATATGAAAAGGGTATGGGGTTTTGCTTTTTTTTGGTTTGGTGTTGGTATGATCGTGGGTAATTTGATTGGCGGTTTTTGGGATTTCTTTTTATTGTTTTGTTCCCTTATGATTGCATATATCTTGTTTTGCAGGCAATAAAAAAAGAACCCTCAGGTTCTTTTTTTATTCATTCATTAAGCTCTCTCGACCTTATCAGATCTTAAACATGAAGTACAAACATAAACTCTCTGTGGAGTTCCATCTACGATTGCTTTAACCTTCTTAATGTTTGATTTCCACATCTTGTTTGATCTTCTATGAGAATGACTCACTTTGATTCCGAAATGAGCACCTTTACCGCATACTGAACACTTTGCCATGACTTGCACCTCCTTGAATTTATTAAACCTATCGGTTTGCAACACGTCAATTCTAACAGAATTAATATATAAATGCAAGCATAAATTTAAAAAAAATGTTTCTTTTTTTTTCATTTCGGTGTATAATTATGCTCATCCTTGTGATAATCTGATTGAACATGGTAATACTTGATATTATATGGTATGATGGGTTACAGGGATTTTAACAGTTGAATCTATAATATTGAATATGGAGGGAAACAGCATGAAAATAGAAGTGTCTACAGAACGTGGTGGCGTTGTGATTGAAAGTGAAGTAATTGCACAATATGCAGGTCTTGCAGCTATAGAATGTTTTGGTATTGTTGGTATGGCTACCGTTAATATGAAAGACGGAATTGTAAAGCTATTAAGAGGAGATAGCATTTCTAAGGGCGTTAATGTTGTAGTGTCTGAGAATAATGATATTTCCATTGATTTCCATATTATTGTGGCTTATGGTGTCAGTATTTCTACTGTGGCAGAGAATCTTATGTCTACGGTTCGATATAAAGTAGAAGAGTTTACGGGTATGCAGGTTGCAAATGTAAATGTATTTGTAGAAGGTGTACGTGTAATCGATTAGGAGGAAGAAAGAGTATGAATTTAAGTGCCCAGGAGCTTCAGTATGCATTTTTAGCGGGTGCAAAAAGAATTGAAGAGAAAAAAGAATATATTAATGAATTGAATGTATTTCCGGTACCGGATGGTGATACGGGAACGAATATGACACTTACGATTACATCAGCAGCAAGGGATGTTGCGGCGATTACCGATCCGACATTTGCAACAGTTACAAAGGCGATGTCAACGGGATCTCTTAGAGGAGCCAGAGGTAATTCCGGAGTTATCTTATCCCAGTTGATACGTGGATTTTGTAAGGAACTTGAAGGAAAAGAAGAAGTAGGAATAGATGAATTGATTGCAGGCTTTAATCGTGGAGTTGCCACAGCATATAAGGCGGTTATGAAGCCAAAGGAAGGTACCATATTAACGGTTGCCAAGGGAATGGCAGATAAAGCGAAGGAATGTGCCGGTTCGGATATGGACATTTTGGAGTTTGTGAAGCTTGTAATTACCTACGGAAGAGAAGTTTTAGACAAGACACCGGATATGCTGCCTGTTTTAAAGGAAGCCGGTGTTGTGGATTCCGGTGGCGAAGGTCTTATGACCGTATTTGAAGGTGCTTATGCAGCTTTATCCGGAGATGAGACATACGATTTCTCTGATGGTTTTTCTACTGCGGAAGCAGGTGGCAGGGTGGCGCCGGATTCATCCGGACTGAATAAGACAAATTCTGTTGGAATTGATCGTCGTGATATTGATACTTCCCATATCAAATACGGTTATTGTACAGAGTTTATCGTCATGATCGAAAACGAATACAACAAAGAGATTGAAAAAGAATTTAAGGAGTATTTAGGCTCCATTGGTGATTCACTGGTTGTTGTTTCCGATGATGAGATTATTAAAGTACACGTTCATACCAATCATCCGGGACTTGCCTTTGAAAGAGGTCTTACTTATGGTTCCCTTACCAGTATGAAGGTTGATAACATGAGAGAAGAACACCGTGAAAAGGTAATCATGGAAGCGGAAAAGATGGCAGCACTTCAGGCACAGGAAGACCAAAAGTCAAGTGATAAGAAGAAGGAATATGGATTTATCGCAGTTTCTGTCGGGGAAGGCATGAATGACATCTTTAGAGATTTGGGTGTTGATTATCTCATCGAGGGTGGTCAGACCATGAATCCAAGTACAGAGGATATGTTAAATGCCATTGAACAGGTAAATGCAGAGAATATATATATTTTCCCGAATAATAAGAACATTATTCTGGCTGCAAATCAGGCAAAGGATTTAACAGAAGATAAGAACATTATTGTGGTACCGTCTAAGACAGCTCCACAGGGAGTTGCTGCATTGATCGGTTTTGATCCTGCAAAGAGTACAGATGATAATTTAACGGATATGACAGCAGAGATGGCGAATGTTAAGACCGGACAGGTCACATATGCTGTAAGAGATACCAGCATTGACGGAAAAGAAATTAATGCCGGAGATATTATGGGTATTGATGATGATGGTATTAAAGCAGTATCCGCCGATTTGGAAGAGACAGCAAAAGAGCTGGTTGCCAACATGGTAGATGAGGATGCAGAGTTAATCAGTATTTATTATGGTGCAGATGTAACGGAAGAGGATGCTCAGGCTTTTGCCGATTTTGTGGAAGAGACATATGATGATTGTGACGTTGAGTTAAATTATGGTGGTCAGCCAATTTATTATTATGTTATCTCTGTAGAATAGTGAATGGTAATGGATATATAAGATAATAATGAAAGGCATCGGAGTTTTTTCGATGCCTTTTCTTGAAAGGTTTATTATGAATGGATCGGATAGTGTTGAACAGTTAAAGGGTGTGGGACCAAAGACGGCAGCAATGTTTCGAAAATTACGGGTGAATACGGTGGACGATCTGTTACATTTGTATCCCCGGAATTATTTAAGCTATGATGCACCGCAATCCATTGATCAGTTAAGGGTTGGAGAACGGGTATGTATCAAAGCGGTTGTTGATTCTTATGTAGAGGTGAAAAAGGTAAGAAGTCTTACCATTGTATCTCTTATGGTAAAGGACAGCACCGGGCGGATTAAGCTGACATGGTTTAACTGTCCATTTTTAAAAAAGGTGTTCTATATTGGACAAACCTATATTTTTATTGGAACGTTAAATTATAAAAACGGACAGTTGTCAATCGAACATCCGGAATATTACAGGGAAGAGGATTACAGGAAGAAAATGGAGACGCTGCAGCCGATATATCCTCTCACGGAAGGATTAAGCAATAAGGTTGTTACAAAGGTTATGGAAAAGGCACTGCCTTACGTTGCAGATATAAAAGACAGCGTTCCCGAGGTTGTCCGGGAAACATACAATTTGCTTTCCCTAGAGGAAGCGTTTAAGGGAATCCATTTTCCGAAAACAAAGGACCGGCTGATTCAATGCAGAAACAGACTTGTATTTGATGAGTTCTTTTGGTTTTTGGTACATATTTCATTGTTAAAAGAAAATACGGTTCGTATTGAGAATCATTTTCGGATTGATGATTTTTCCGGAGTGGAGGATTTTCTGTCCCGGTTGCCCTTTTCTCTGACAAAGGGACAGCAGACGGCATTTGAAGAGATAAAGAAAGATTTGTCGGGAACGGTTGTTATGAACCGTCTGATACAGGGAGATGTTGGTTCCGGTAAAACCTTAGTTGCCCAGATGGCGATTCTTTCTGTTGTCCAAAATGGATATCAGGCAGCATTTATGGCACCTACGGAAGTGCTGGCATCCCAGCATTACGAGGATTTGACAAAGGATTTTGCTCCCTTTGGAATAAAAACCGCATTACTGGCAGGCTCCACCAAGCCCGCCAAGAAGCGTAAGATATACGAGGCACTTGCCAATGGTGAAATTGATGTTATAATCGGAACCCATGCATTGATACAGGAAAAGGTGGATTACAACAGACTTGCCCTTGTAATTACAGATGAGCAGCATCGATTTGGGGTAAGACAACGGGAAAAATTATCGGATAAGGGAGATGCACCGCATGTACTGGTTATGAGTGCCACACCGATTCCAAGAACCCTGGCCATTATTATGTATGGTGATTTGGACATTACCCTTATGAAGGATATGCCGGCAGAACGAAAACCGATTAAGAATTGCGTTGTAGGACCGGAATATCGACCGACGGCATACAAATTTATGTTAGAACAGATTCAAAAAGGACATCAGATTTATATTATTTGTCCGATGGTGGAAGCCGGAGAAAATGTGGATATTGAAAATGTAATCCAGTATCAGGAAAGCCTTGTGGATATTTTTCCAAAGACGGTTTCCGTTGCTTACTTACATGGTAAGATGTCACCGGAGGAAAAGAACCGGATTATGGAGGCATTTGGTCATAACGAAATACAAATTCTTGTATCCACAACGGTAATCGAGGTTGGAATCAATAATCCAAATGCAACTGTTATGATGATTGAGAATGCAGAACGGTTCGGACTTGCCCAGCTGCATCAGCTACGGGGACGGGTTGGCAGAGGTGATGCCCAGTCTTATTGCATTTTTGTCTGCGGAAGTGACAGGGAGGAGTCGAAGAAGCGTCTGGAAATACTGAATCATTCCAATGATGGATTTTATATTGCCAATGAGGATTTGAAGTTACGGGGACCGGGAGATTTCTTCGGTGTAAGACAAAGTGGTGATATGCTGTTCCATCTGGGAGATATTTATGGGGATGCAGATATATTAAAACAGGCAAACGATGCAGTTTGCAGGTTAGCCAAAGAGGGAATCTGTCCGGATTCTCTTATGGAGACACAAAAAACAATGATTTTATAGGTTTAGGAGGGTGTTTATGAGACAATATGGAAAGAAAATAATGACTGCATTTATACTTGCAATGTGTGCAGCATCGGCCTTTGGCTGTGGGAAAACCAATCAGGAAGCAACAACGGAAGCTACTTCTTTTGAAGAGGCAGCTACAAAGGAGCAGCAAAAGGAAGAGGCAACACAAGAGGCAGCAGCCGGTTACAGTTTTACCTTAAAGGGTGGTAATTCATGGGAGAATAATGAGCTTCATTGTGAACAATTTGATGGGGTGATTCAGAATCATACATCGGATGATGGAAAGGACTGGAAGATAGAGCTTACGGTTCCGGAAGGTTCCAAGCTGGAAAACGGATGGAACGGTACCTATGATTTATCGGGAACAACACTGACCATAACAGCTGTTGACTATAATGAACAGATTCCTGCAAAAGGAGAAATTTCCTTTGGATTTATATTAGATACAAAGGACACATATACACCGGAAGGTAAGATTACTGTTTCCGGAGCCGTATATGGATTGAATGATAACAGTAAGGCTTCTGAGAATGAAACATCCACAACGGAAGAAAAAGAAGAGAAGCTTGATGTGGCAAAAAAGGATAAATCGGGAACTCCTTTTGCAAATCACGGAAAGTTATCGGTAAAGGGAACCAATCTTGTAGATAAAAACGGAAAAGCATATCAGTTAAAGGGTGTTTCTACCCACGGTATTGCATGGTTTCCGGATTATGTCAATAAAGATGCATTTTCCGATTTTGCTTCCTTTGGTGCCAATGCAATACGTCTTGCTATGTATACAGATGAAAATGGCGGATATTGTAACGGAGGAGATAAGGAGTCGCTTAAGAAATTGCTGGATCAGGGTGTAAAGGCATGTGATGAATTAGGACTTTATGTAATTATTGACTGGCATATTTTACATGATTGTGACCCAACGGTACATCAGGAGGATGCAGAAGCCTTCTTTGAAGAGATTTCAAAAAAATATGCAGACCATGATAATGTAATTTATGAAATCTGTAATGAGCCAAATGGCGGAACCACATGGGATACAGTAAAATCTTATGCGGAGGACATAATTCCCATTATCCGGAAAAACGACAAAGACAGTATTATTATTGTTGGTACACCAAACTGGTCACAGGATGTTGATGCAGCCGCAGAGAATCCCATAGAAGGTGAAGACAATATTATGTATGCTCTGCATTTCTATGCGGCAACCCACAAGGATGAAATTCGTAAGAAGGTGGAGATCGGAAGAGAAAAGGGGCTGGCAGTGATTATCAGCGAGTGCAGTATATGTGATGCCTCCGGTAACGGTGGAATTGACTATGATGAGGCACAGGCATGGGCTGATTTGATCGAAAAGGATAATTTAAGTTACTTTGCATGGAATTTAAGCAATAAGGATGAAAGTTCTTCTTTGTTAAAATCCTCTGTTACAAAAACCTCCGGCTTTACAAAGGATGATCTTTCGGAGACGGGACAATGGTTTGTAGACATGTTTGGTAAATAAGTCGGAAATGCCATATGTAGGATGATTCGGTAAATGGATGGACTACATATGGCATTTTTGTTGTGGAATTGCACATTTTTTTATAAAAAATAAGGATAATTTTATGTAAACTAGGGAAATTTGCCTGAAATGGTCGAAAGTATTGACAAATCAAGGGTTTTTCATTATTCTAAAAGCTGGAATTGTAAAATGATGAAAATGTGT
The DNA here is from genome assembly GCA_934294885.1 of uncultured Lachnospiraceae bacterium. GTDB lineage: Bacteria > Bacillota > Clostridia > Lachnospirales > Lachnospiraceae > CAG-590. Next base: position 96,255 of record CAKRAK010000002.1, read on the forward strand.
GAACAGGTAAGGTAATATGAGAGTAATTGCAGGGAAAGCAAGACGATTACAGTTAAAAACTCCAAAAGGAAAAGATACCAGACCGACAACAGACCGGATAAAGGAGACATTATTTAATATGCTTCAGGATGAGCTGTTTGATGTTAATTTTCTGGATTTGTTCAGCGGAAGCGGTGGGATTGGAATCGAAGCACTTAGTCGTGGAGCAAGATATGCATATTTTGTAGAACAGAACAAAGAAGCCTGTGATATTATTCGGGATAATCTGCACACAACACATTTAGAAGATCAGGGAACTGTTTTGATGATGTCGGCATTGAATGCATTAGTTGCTTTGCAGGGTCGGGAACGGTTTCATGTAGTATTTATGGATCCACCGTATGGAAAGGGCTTGGAAAAGGAAATAATCAAAAATCCATTATTTTTATCCATATTAGAGCCGAAAGCATTGGTTATTGTGGAGGCGGATCTGAATACGATTTTAGAAGAAACGGATCTTTCGGGATTTCGTATTCTGAAAGAAAAGATATACAAAACAAACAAACATATTTTCCTTGAAAAGTGTGAGTGACAGAAATATAAAAAGTGGGGAAAAATCTTGAGTAGAGTAATATATCCGGGCAGCTTTGATCCGGTTACCTTTGGACATATAGATATTATCAAACGTTCTGCAATGATGTTTGATGAGGTTATCGTTGGAATCTTGAATAACAGTAACAAAAATCCTTTGTTTTCCGTTTCGGAACGGAAGGAGATGTTGGAGGATGCCGTAAGACAGTTTACCAATGTTAAAGTAATCTGTTTTGAAGGTTTGTTAGTAGATTTTATGGAAAAAAATGATATTTCGGTGATTGTAAGAGGTCTTAGGGCAATTACGGATTTTGATTATGAGCTGCAGATTGCACAAAGTAATCGTAAAGTCAGTGGTGACAGTATTGATACGGTATTTTTGGCAACCAGTGTGGAGTATGCGTATTTAAGCTCCAGCATGGTAAGAGAATATGCCAGTTACGGTACGGACGTGTCGGCTTTTGTACCTGAGTTTGTGAATCAGAAGTTAAAAGAGCATTTCAAGCAAATATAATAATGGAGGATGAAAAAATGGCAAGAAGAAGTATTGAAGATGTAATGATTGATATTGAGGAGTTTTTGGCAGGCTGCAAATCAGCAGGCTTTTCATCTAATAAAATTGCTGTGCCAAAGGATGAGTTGGAGGATTTGTTTGGCGAGCTGAAGGTTAAGATACCGGCAGAAATTGACCGTTGTAAGAAAATCATGCGTAACAAAGAAGCAATTCTTGTGAATGCGAGAAAAGAAGCAGATACCATTTTAGCGGAAGCCAATAACACGGCCCAGCAGCTTATCGCAGAAACCACAATTGTTCAGCAGGCGAATCAGCAGGCTTATGATACGGTAGAGCTTGCAAAGGCTCAGGCAAAAGAAATTTTAGATGATGCGGTTGCTCAGGCAAATGATATTCGTTTGGGTTCCATGCAGTATACCAATGATATTATGATCGGTATCCGTAATTATGTGGAAGCAACCATGAATGCAGAGAGAGCAAACTATGAGAATCTTCTTCAGGTTTTGAATAATGAATATATGAATGCAAATGCGAATATAGAGGAAGTGCAGACTCAGATTATTGAATTTACCGGTAATCCTGACAGTGTACGTCAGGCTCCTGTAATGAAAACTGCGGATGAACAAAAGAAGGAAGAACCAAAACAGAAGCTCAGTGTGAGCCAGAAGGTAAGACAGGCAGTCGGAATGAAAGAAGAGTCTGTAACATCTGCTAAGGGTTCTGTTGAGATTCCTGATTTTATTGCAACCGGTGAGTCTGTTGTGCCAAATGAGACACCGTTAGAGGTAAGTACACCTAAGAGTCAGTCGGCTGAAAAAGCGGCCTCAGTTGTAAGCGAAGCAACAAAAGAAGCTGCAGCGGCATTGGATCCAATCCAGGGTGACCTGGATGCCGAGTCTGGAGTTGTAGGACCTGTTGGTGTTGCACCATCTCATGACGGAGAAGGAATCGAAAAGAAAGTAAAAAAGAAAATTATCAAAAAACGGAATCCGGTTATTCACACACCTCAGTCTGCACAAGAGGCAGTAGCAAAGACAGTGGAAGCTGCAAATGTCAATAAGACAGAGAAGACCGTATATAAGGCAAACGGAGAGCAGGCAAGAGAAGTTCCACCTATGGAGGGAAAAGTAAAAAGAGGTCCGAGAGTTGGACGGGGAGAGGTAACGGAGCATACCGCTGCCGGAGAAGAGACTGTTTCTGTTGGGGCAATTGATGATTTATCAATGGATCAGAAAATCTGATAAATAAATAAAAAAAGAAATGTACCTGTGGATAGAAGTAATTTTGTCCGCAGGTATTTTTTTGTATTCATATGAGCAACACATTTAATCTGATATATACTGCACAGACCACCGAAGGCAGTAAGCATACCGATGATAGGAAGGTATAAGCAGTTATTCTGCAATGCTTCCTTTAATACGGTAAGTCCGGTTGTGATTTCCAAAAAAGATAAGATAATCTGCAAATAAAGACTGTGACAGAAGGGAAGGGATATTTTATAGATGATGGAAAAAATCATAATATAAACGCCGATGAGAACAATGGTTTTTACCGCTTCAATAAAAGTATTGGTTATATTAAGCTTGTTTTCTTTGTCCGGTAACCGAAAACTGCCGTCATCCCTGCCATAAACCGTGAATAAAAATCCAACAATGGTTGGAATATATATGGATAGCAAAAATACGGCAAGAGAAATCTGTTTTTCCAAAATACAGGGAAAAATATAACCGATGATAAACATGGGACTGGTTTGATTCACATAAGGAAGGAGTTTTTCTTTTTCATAAAGTGAGATTTGATTTGCGTGATAGAATTGCTCTAATATTTTACCGCCTACCGGATAACCGCATAAATTTCCCAACATAAAAACAACAAATTCACCGGATTTTTGACGAAACAAAGGGGTAAATGCCTGTATAAGATAGCGATAGGAATTGGTTTCCCATAATGCATTGGTTATGATGATAAAAGGAAACAGGGAAGGCAGTAAGGTTTGATACCATAGAAGAAGCCCTGTTCGGGCTCCCATAATGACATCATTATGAAAAAATAATAATAAAAATAAAAGCACAATAAGAAAAAAAGTCTGCTTCATAAAGAAATGGGATTCCCTCTTTGTACATGTATATGAAGGGAATTGTATTCTTATGAATGAAGCAGAGCATCCATTCATTATATTCACATATCAGAGGGCTGTTCCGGCTCACTAATGATAACGGAATGTTTGTACTCTGATGGAATACATTGACCGTATTGATTAAAGTAAGCCTGACGATACAAATCATCTGCAAACATCTGGTTTTCTATAAGGTTTAATGTAAAACCGGATGCAATCCTTTTGTAATTTGCCATTTTGGTAAGGACAGGGAGGGATGAATGTTCTTTTAACAGTTTTGGTAAAACTGAATTTCTCTGAAATCCCAATATACGCACATAAGCAGCATAATCCAAATCCTTTAACCGGTTGGTCTGTTCCTTTGTGATACGAAGAAGAATGTGCATCAGACAACGGTTTAATCGGGTTTCTGTAATATTCTTGCTTTTTAACTCTGCAATAAGCAGGGATCCTTGTGCCGGAAGAATGTCGTACCCTGAAATACGGTTGGCAAGCTCCTTTGATACATCCTGATATAAGGCAGCGTTTTTCTCGTAAAAAAGTCTGCTTTGAAGGAAAGGATAAAAACTTTCCCATGAAAGAGGCCTGTTATAGGAATCCTGTACCATTGCTTTCATAGATGCAGCAGGTATATAATCGGAAATCCGGCTGTCCGACTTGGAAAATTCTTTCCTGAGGGCAGTGGCAGAGCATACAAGGTCAGTATTTTTGTTTTCATTTGTCTGATGGCAGGCATCCGGGAGCACTGTATCGTGGTAATTATCCTCGCTCCTTTGTATGATGTAATAGGAAAGGGGCAGATTATATTGTATGATAACCTTTAGATATTCAATGGCCAATATATTATTTGGTTTTGAAAGAATTATCTGTAAACGGGAATCGTGCATATAATCGGAGGCAGCAATGCTCCTTGCCTTTGGAAAAGAATGACCTGCAGCAAGCTGCTTTTGTAATTTTTCTTTGAAGTCCTGTGGTTCGGCTGCAAACAGCTTTGCCAGAGCATAGAGGGTATCCGGTTGTTCACATTCTGCACCGAAGCAAATGGTGTCAATGATTCCGGTTTGATACAATGACAAAACGGCACCCCGGGCAAAGATTTCCGCACTCTGGGTTGAAAAAAAGGAAGGAAGCTCCAAAACCATATGGACGCCTCCGGCTAACGCCATTTTTGTTCTGATATATTTGTTTAATATGGCAGGCTCTCCCCGTTGAACATAGTTTCCGCTCATGATAACCAGAATTTCCTTGTCGGGAAATGCTTTTTTGGCCTGTTGAATCTGATAATGATGTCCGTTGTGAAATGGATTGTATTCCGCAATAATACCGACGTGTCCCATAAATTCTCCTGTCTGTAAAGATGTTGTTTACAAAAAATGGCAACTGTGTTATAGTGACAGTGACATTTCTGATTTATTAAGTAATCAATCTGAACTCTATTATTTCCCATTTATTAACAAATTATAAGGAATGGTACAATTATATCATATTTTTTTAAAAAAAATATTTTTTTTGACAGAACCTGTCAAAAGCATATGATAGAATAGTTAACAGATAAGGTCGAAAATGTATTCGATTTTTATTGACAAACAATCATTATTATATTATGATGAACAAAGTACGAACAGATGTTCTTTTTGTTTGATTTATGGAGGAAGAGAAAATGGCTAATGAAGAAAAGATGAAAGCATTGGATGCAGCACTGGCAAATATTGAGAAGCAGTTTGGTAAAGGAACCGTTATGAAATTAGGCGATTCCTCTGCTAATATGAATATTGAAGCGATTCCTACAGGTTCTTTAAGCTTGGACGTGGCTCTTGGAATCGGTGGTATTCCTAAGGGTAGAATTATAGAGATTTACGGACCGGAATCAAGTGGTAAAACAACGGTTGCATTACATGTTGTGGCAGAGGTTCAGAAAAGAGGCGGAATTGCAGGCTTCATTGATGCGGAGCATGCCTTAGATCCCGTATATGCTTCTAATATTGGTGTTGACATTAATAATTTATATATTTCACAGCCGGATAATGGTGAGCAGGCGTTGGAGATTACAGAGACGATGGTTCGTTCCGGAGCAGTGGATGTGATTATCGTAGACTCTGTTGCTGCTTTGGTTCCGAAGGCTGAGATAGACGGAGAGATGGGGGATTCCCATATGGGTCTTCAGGCACGTCTGATGTCTCAGGCATTGCGTAAATTAACTGCCATTATCAGCAAATCAGACTGTGTTGTAATTTTTATTAACCAGTTACGTCAGAAGATTGGTGTTATGTTTGGTAATCCGGAAACAACTACCGGAGGTACTGCTTTGAAGTTCTATGCATCTGTACGATTGGATGTAAGACGAATTGAGACATTAAAACAGAATGGTGAGGTGATTGGTAACCGTACCAGAGTTAAGATTGTAAAGAACAAGGTTGCACCTCCGTTCAGAGAGGCTGAATTTGATATTATGTTTGGAAAGGGCATTTCAAAGATTGGTGATATTTTGGACCTTGCAGTTTCTAAGAATATTGTTGTGAAAGCCGGTGCATGGTTCTCTTATGAAGGAGATAAGATTGGACAGGGAAGAGAGAATGCGAAGAATTTCCTCCAGGAGAATCCGGATATTGCCTTTGAGATTGAGAATAAGGTCCGTGCAAGTTATGAATTACCGGAGTTGGCTGAGACTCCTTCCGATGCTTCATCGGCAAAGGATACAGCGAAGGAATCTTAATATGCTCATTACCGGTATCGTAAAAGGAAAAGGAAACAAATATCGTGTATACGGAGATGAGGAGTATCTGTTTTCTCTCTATGGAAAAGAATTGAAACGATATCATATCGCAGAACAGGAAAATGTGGAAGCAGAATTGATTACAGTAATCTTGAATGAAGTGATTTACAAACGGGCGAGAGAACGGGCATTATTTTTGCTGGAAAGCAGGCCTATGACTGTGAAGATGGTTAGAGATAAGCTGAAACAAAATGAGTATCCGGATGAGATTATTTCGAGGGTTGTTGAATTTTTGTTAAAGTATCATTATCTGGATGATATGAATTATATTGACTTGTACATGCAGACTTATTCTTTGAAAAAAAGCAAAAAACAGATTATGCTGGAACTGGGAAAAAAAGGAGTGTCAAAGGAGCTGATTGACGGATATCTGGAGACTCATGCTTTTTCTGATGAACAGGGGTTCAAGGTTCAATTCGAAAAATATACGAGAGATAAGGATTTATCGGACTATAAAATACGTCAAAAAGTGTTTCGCTATTTTTATGGAAAGGGCTATGGTTCTTCCGTGATAGAAGGGGAGATAAGACACAAAATTGAATCGGTTTAAACGGTTTTACTTGACATTTTGCACAAAAAAAGTTAAAATCTTACTGTTGCACTTATATTAGGTGCATTATAATTTAATAAGGAGGTGCTCCTGTGGTAAAATACATTGTTTTTGCTATTATTTTAATCGTAGCCGTCATTGTATCCTGGGTACTGTCCCTCACATATCGTAAGAATATTGTTGAGCGGAAGAACGCAGATGCGGAAGACAGAGCGAGAGAGATTATAGATGAAGCTGTAAAGAATGCCGAGGCCAAGAAAAAGGAGATTCTCCTGGAAGCAAAAGAAGAGTCCATTAAGACAAAGAATGATCTTGACAAAGAGATAAAAGATCGTCGTAACGAGGTTCAGAGATTGGAAAAGAGGGTTTTATCCCGCGAAGAAAATCTGGACCGGAAGTTAGAGTCTATTGAAAAGAAGGAATCTAATCTTGCATCTAGAGAACAGGCCCTGGAGAAGCAGAAAGCAAAAGTCGAAGAGCTTGAGGCACAAAGACTACAGGAACTAGAGAGAATCTCTGGATTAACCTCTGAACAGGCAAAAGAATATTTATTAAAGACTGTAGAAGATGAAGTAAGGCATGAAACCGCAGTAATGGTGAAGGAATTAGAAACCAGAGCCAAAGAGGAAGCTGGAAAGAAAGCGAAAGAGTGTGTTATTACAGCCATTCAGAAATGTGCTGTTGACCATGTTGCAGAGACGACAATTTCGTTGGTTCAGCTGCCAAATGATGAGATGAAGGGACGTATTATCGGACGTGAAGGACGTAATATCCGTACTTTGGAAACCATGACAGGTGTCGATTTGATTATTGATGATACACCGGAAGCAGTTATTTTATCAAGCTTTGATCCTGTGCGACGTGAAGTTGCCAGAATTGCACTTGAGAAGCTGATTGTGGATGGACGTATTCATCCGGCAAGAATTGAGGAAATGGTGGAAAAAGCTCAGAAGGAAGTTGAGCAGATGATGCGCGAGGAAGGCGAGAATGCAACTCTTGAAGTGGGAGTGCAGGGTCTTCATCCGGAACTTGTTCGTTTACTTGGTAAGATGAAATTCAGAACCAGTTACGGACAGAATGCTTTAAAACATTCTATTGAGGTAGCACATTTATGTGGTTTGATTGCTGCTGAGATGGGAGAAGATGTTCGTCTTGCAAAACGAGCAGGTCTTTTACATGATATTGGTAAATCAGTGGATCATGATCAGGGAATGGAAGGTTCCCATATTCAGATTGGTGTAGACTTATGTAGAAAATACAAAGAATCAGCATTGATTATTAATGCGGTAGAGGCTCACCATGGGGATGTTGAACCTGAGTCATTGATTGCATGTATTGTACAGGCCGCAGATGCGATTTCGGCGTCTCGTCCGGGTGCAAGAAGAGAAACATTAGAAACATATACAACACGTTTAAAACAGTTAGAAGATATTGCCAACAGCTTTAAGGGTGTTGAAAAAACTTTTGCTATTCAGGCAGGTAGAGAGATTCGAGTAATGGTAATACCGGAGCAGATCAATGATGCGGATATGGTTCTTGTTGCGAGAGAGATTTCAAAACAAATTGAAGCCGAGCTGGAGTATCCAGGTACGATTAAGGTTAACTTGATTCGTGAATCCCGTGTTACTGATTATGCGAAATAACTCTAGTTTTAGTCTATTGATACGATGTCTAACCCGAAACCGATATACGGTTTCGGGTTTTTTGTTCTATTTTTATTTTATTATCATATAGTCAAGTATGATAATAAAACAAAAAAATCAAGGACACCAATTATATATTGTTTTTCTTTTTCTGGGTATCGTTTTAGGGAGCATAACCTGTGGATTTCTTCTTCAAAAGAATCATGGATTTATTGTGGATTTTATGATGAGTAGAGAACAGATAAACTTTAGCGAGATGAAGCATCGGGCTTTGTTTTTATATCTGGTTAAAAACAGGGTGCTCTGTCTGACGATTTTTTTATTGCTGGCTATACTTTTTTCTTTTCCGAAAGCTTTTTTGGTTTCTTTGTTTTGCTGGGGAGGATATTATGGTTTTTTTGTTAGTCTGATTTTATATTACAAAAATATTGAGATGGTTCCTCGGACGCTGCTTTGTTTTTTTCCCCATTGGATTTTTTATTATTTAGGTATACTATCTATTGTGAATTTTTTTCAGAGCAGAAATACATATTGTAGTTTAAATCAGCCGTATCTTAAAAATCAAAAATGTAAATATTTTCTTAAAATTTTTGTAATATTTATCTGCTTCGTAATCGGGCTTTTTTTTGAATTTTATTCCCAAAATTTTTTGAAAGAAATTTTTACCAATATGTAGTGTAAAGGTATTATGTAAATACCTCATTTGGTGGAAAATGGCTTAAATACAAGGTTTTTCGCTTGTTTTGTTAAAAAATAATGTTTGATTTTATGTAAATTAACTATTATAATGGGGTAAGTGATTATAAAAAAGCAGGGGTTTTAGAATGTTACAAAAGATTGAAGAGTTTGTTGACTATTTAACAAATGTTAAGAAGTCGAGTAAGAATACAATATCGTCATATAGAAGGGATTTAATTAAGCTGAAAAACTATCTGACCGACTCAGGGTATGAACGATGGGAGGATGTTTCCGGTACAATATTGAATTCATATATTTTAATGATCGAGAAGCAGGGTATGTCATCCGCTACGGTTTCCAGAAACATAGCTTCTATAAAGGCATTATATTTGTATTTGATCAAACAGGGAGTTGTAAAAGAGGATCCGAGCGATACTTTAAAGCCACCTAAGATTGAAAAAAAGGCACCGGTTACCTTGACGGTAGAAGAGGTGAATTTATTATTGGAACAGCCAAGCAAGGATACACCGAAGGAGATTCGGGATCGGGCAATGTTGGAATTGTTGTATGCAACCGGGATTCGTGTTTCGGAGCTGATTAATCTGCATTTAAGTGATGTGAATTTGTCCATGAATTTTTTACAGTGTCATGAAGGTGGTAAGGATAGGGTCATTCCATTTACCAATGAGACAAAGGAAGCTTTGGAGTATTATTTGGAGTCAGCAAGAGAAGCGTTGTGTAAGGAAGATCAGGGATATCTGTTTACCAATTGTCAGGGAGATCCTATGACCAGGCAGGGGTTTTGGAAGCTGATTAAGTATTATTCCACAAAAGCAGGAATCAAGAAGGATATTACACCTCATACGATCAGACATTCCTTTGCAATGCATTTGGTTAATAATGGTGCAGATTTAAAATCTGTACAGGAAATGTTGGGACATTCGGATATTTCTACGACTCAGATTTATTTGAAGACAAATGCAAACACAAAACTTAAGGAAGTTTATGAAAAAGCACATCCAAGAGCTCATGTGTCGTAGCATGTGTTTACGGGACTGAATGACAGTTATGTGAAGATTATATGAACTGTTTGTATTAATATATATTTTGTTGTATAATTTTATATGGTATGTAGAGGACTATGTCGATACATAGTCCTTTTCTTATGGGACAAGTTGTTATGCAGACATATGACTTCGATATAACCCATAATAGGATAAATTTCTGTTGGAGGCATTATGATTAAGGTTGAAGATGTAACAATCGCATATGGAAAGAAGCAGGTTCTGAATCACATTCATTTTCAGATTAAAAAAGGTGATGTTGTAGGTTTGCTGGGAAAGAACGGTGAGGGTAAATCCACGACCATGAATATACTAACCGGATATCTTTCGCCGGATGAGGGAAAGGTATGGATTTCTGATATTGATATGGGAAAAGACCCCAAATCTGCCAAGAAAAAAATCGGTTATCTGCCGGAAAAACCACCGGTATATAAGGATATGAAGGTTATGGAGTATCTGCAGTTTGTGGCAGAACTGAAAAATGTAAAGCCGGTTGATGAAGAAGTTAAAAGGGTTATGGTACTTCTGGATTTATGGGATCGGAGATATGATTATATTAAAGTGTTGTCAAAGGGCTGGCAGCAACGGGTCGGTTTTGCACAATGTCTGATTGGTGATCCGGAGATTTTTATTCTGGATGAACCGCTGGTTGGTTTGGATCCGAAGGAATCAAAAATGATCAGAAATCTGATTTTGGAGCTTTCGAAAGAGCATACCATTTTGATCAGTTCTCATATTTTAAGTGAGATAGAAGAGTTGTGTAACCAGATTATGATATTAAAGGATGGTCAGATGATATTAGATGATTCTTTACAGCATGTAAAGAATCACAAAACCAATCATCAATATAAGTTAACTGTAAAGGGGGATAAGGATGCCATTTTACAGTTATTAAACCATTCGGATCTGTTGTCAGATGTACAGTATATAAAGGAAGAGGAACAGGGAGTACACCGGTTTGTTGTAAGTGCCGGACAAAAACAGGATATCAGAGATAATTTGTTTGGACTGCTGGTAGGAAAAAAATATTCTGTATATGGAATAGAGCATTTTGAAAATACATTGGAGGATGTATTTATGGAGTATAGCGGCAAGGAGGAAGCAGGATGTTAGCAATATTGAAAAAAGAATTAAAAACATACTACAGTTCCCTTTTTGCATATGTATACTACGTTATATTTTTCCTTGTGACCGGAATTTTGTATACGAAAAACTGTATAAATACTTACAGTACCGAATTTGGATATTCTGTATTACAATATGGTGTTTTTGTTGTCATCTTAATGATTCCCTTTTGTACGATGCGTATTTTTTCTCAGGAAAAAAGACAAAAGACAGACCAGCTGTTGTTTACTGCTCCGGTATCCACGATTTCTATTTTGTCCGCAAAATACATTGCAACGGCAATTTACGTGCTGCTTCCAGTTTTGTTGTCTTTGATTTATCCTTTTATCCTGTCCTTGTATGGAACGCTTAGTGTTGGATTTTTATTTTCCGGATATTTGGGTAGTGTATTGTTAATCTTAACATTGTTAGGGATTGGCGTATTCATTTCCACATTGACTGCGAATGCCATTCTTTCGGCGGTTTTGACTTACGGTGTGTATCTTTTGATCATGGCAGCGCGTGTATTAGAGGGAATTACAACCTCCCATGGATTATTCCGGTTCCTTCATGAAATCTCTGTATATAATAAGTATTACGATATGATTTCGGGAATTGTAAGAAGGGGAGATATCATATATTTTGTTTTGTTGATTGTATTCTTCTTTCTTATGACGTGGGTTTCTTTGCTAAGCAGCCGTCAAAGCCTGAAGAAAACCGTTTGTTACAGCGTCATTTTTGTTTGGGTGATGTTAATTGGAGGTGCAGGAGCATTATTACACTCCAAGGTATATGATTTTACGCCGGAACAGATTCTGTCTTTATCAGAGGAGACTGTTAAGAATGTATCCAAGATAAAAAATGAAACAGAGTTATATTACATTGGAAATGAAAGTCAGGCAAACGCAACTTATGTAGAATTGCTGAATGTGTATCAGAACTTAAATGATAACATTCATGTTTCTTATGTATCCATGGATGATGAGAGCTTCAAGCAGACATATCTGGCAGATATTCCTTCTGTTGAGGAGGCAAGTATTGTAGTTGCAACAGAAAATCGGTATATCTATTTGGATTCTGAAAAATACATTTCTACTGTACAAAACGGTTATTCCGATTATGAACAGCTTTTAGAGATTGAAGACCAGTTAACTTCTGCTATTTTGTATTGTAATACAGATGAATTGATGAAAATAGAAAAAATTACCGGACATAGCGAGAAAATGCTGGGTAACAGCTTCCGTAATCTGTTAAATCTGTCTCAATATGAAATTGAGTCGTTAAGTCTTGATGATGAATTATCGAATTTATCCAGTACAAAATTGACAGATGCGGCAGCATTGTTAATCTATTCACCTCAGGAGGATTACAGTGAGGATGATATTACCCAGTTAAAGGAATATGTTGATAAGGGCGGTAAACTGATTGTTTCTATTGATCCGTTAAATGAGAATCTGCCTAATTTATATGAGTTTTTATCATCTTACGGCTTGAATTTGCAGTCAGGTGTAGTGATAGAACGAACGCCCGGATACTATATTTTAGATACCAATTATTATCTTACACCGGCTATGGCAGCCTCTGACTATACAAAAGAACTCGTAAAACGGGATCCGATAGTTTTTGCTTATACAAGTAAGGGAATTGCCAGATATGGCAGTAAGAATGGTTATGAATGTACGGATATCCTGCTTACTACCGCCGGGTCTTTTTCTAAGGTGGATAATTTTGATGACCTGTCAGAGCAGGGAGACAATGATAAATGGGGACCTTTTAGTGTAGCCTCCGTTTCTCATAAGGATGGTGCAGGAACGGTATTTCTTATTTCTACGGATATTATGTTGACAGACGAGGCTGATACGGAATCCGGTGGTGCCAACAGTCGTTTCTTTGCGGAAATGGTAAAGAAGATTGCAGGTGATGATTCCGCTATATGGATTCAGGGTAAAAATGTTGACTCCCAGACTGCACATATCGGACATAGTGTGAGTGTGGTGATTCGGATTATCGCTATTGCGGTGATTCCTGTGATTGTATTGTTGGTAGGAATCATTGTATTACTTGGACGAAAAAAGAATTGGGGATTCCGCCTCAAAGAAAAAAGAATGGCTCCATTGAAAAAGAAAGGACAGTCGGAGAGTAATGATGAAGAATAAACAATTAAAAAGATACGGAAAACTGAAATGTCTTTTGGGAATCATTTTTGTGATTGCTATGTTGCTTGGTACCTATCAGTTATCCTATGCATCCTGGGTGGATGATGATAATGGCACCCATTACAAGGACGAGGATGGTAATTTTGTGACGGGTTTTCAGGAAATTGACAATGAGCTGTTTTATTTTAGTCAGACCGGCAATCTGTTAAAGGGTAAGTTTTATGTAGAAGCAGAGGATGCTTATTACTATGCAGATGACAAGGGAAGAATCTTAACCGGCGTTATAAAGGATGAAAGTCATTTTTATATTACGGATGACAAAGGAAGATTAAAGACGGGTTTTGTGGATTATAACCGTCAAAGATACTATTTCAATTCTGCCGGGGAAGTGGAAAAAGGATGGTTCAAGGCAGATGAGGATTGGTATTATGCAGATGACAGCGGATGCATTATGGTAGGATTTATTACAGTTGACGGATATCGGTATTATCTGGGAGAGGGGGGAAAAAGAGTAAGCAATACCGTTATGGAAATAGACGGTACAACTTACGTGTTTAATGAGGATGGAAGTGTAAATGAAAATGCCACCTCTCTTTATCCATGGATATCTTATATGAATCAGCAAAGAAAGAAGGCGAAGCTGCCGGAACTTAAGATTAATACAAAGGTTCAAGCTTGTGCCATACTTCGGGCAGCAGATCTTGTAAATGGATATGACTTATCAACACAAAGCCAGTCATTGAAGAAAATGTTAGGTGATCGTGGTGTATCAACCAGCGGTGGATATGAGTTTTCTTACGGTGGTGTAAAAGGCTATACGATGGAACAGCTGTTAGAGGATATAAAAAAGGATACACAGTTTCTTCAGGTGTTGCGTGAGGATGCGGTTACGGATGTTGGTGTAGGTGTTTACGAGGAAGATGGTATTTCTTATTATGATGTTGTATTTATCAAACAGTAGGGATTGGATTTTTCTCAAACAATTGTGACAGTTATTAAAGTGTTGTGTAAGCAGGAGCTTTGGCTTGTTGCTTTGTGTAAAAAAAGTCTTTGTGTATGTTTTGCGATACACAAAGACTTTTTTGCTTTTGTTTTATGAATAGAATTTTTGGATTCCGGACATAGTTGCTGACATATTCATCAGTAAGGCGTCTAATATGGTGATTGCAGCCATGGATTCCACTACGACAACAGCCCTTGGAACAATAACAGGGTCGTGGCGGCCTTTAATCGTTATTTCTGTTTCTTCCTGTTGACGTGTTACCGTTGCCTGTGCTTTGAAGATAGACGGAGTTGGTTTAAAGGATGCCCGTAATATAATATCGGAGCCATCACTCATGCCGCCAAGAATACCACCGGAATGATTGGTTATCTTTTCGACTGTGTGATGGGAACCGATTGTAAATTCATCATTATTTTCGGAACCGGTTGCGGTAGTTACCTTCACACCGTCACCGATTTCCACTGCTTTTACAGCACCAATGGACATAATCGCTTTTGCCAAATTTGCATCCAGCTTTTCAAATACGGTATCACCGAGACCTTTTGGCACGCCGGTAATCACGGCTTCTACACAGCCTCCTACGGAGTTGTTGTCTTTTCTCATGCGTTCGATATATGCTCCGGCAGCTTTTGCAGCAGCAGCATCCGGCATATAGAGCATATTATTGTAAATTTCGTCTTTGTCAAACTGTTCGTAGTCAATGGAAACAGGACCGATGGATTTTGTATAGGTTGTGAAGCTGATTCCAAGCTGACCGAGAATCTTATTTGCAACAGCACCGGCAGCAACTCTTGCAATGGTTTCCCTTCCGGAAGAACGTCCCCCTCCCCGGTAGTCCCGGAACCCGTATTTTGCATCAAATGTGTAATCGGCATGTCCCGGACGATAGCAGTTTGCGATGTCGCTATAATCCTTAGATTGCTGTGTTTTGTTGTATACAATCATTGATATGGGTGTTCCTGTTGTTTTTCCTTCAAAAATGCCGGAAAGAATTTCAACGGCATCATCCTCCTTTCTCGGAGTGGAATAAATAGATTGACCAGGTTTTCTTCTATTTAAAAATGGTTGAATGTCGCTTTCCGATAATTCCAGACCTGCCGGGCAACCGTCTATTACTACACCGACAGCTTTGCCATGGGATTCTCCCCAGGTAGAAATTTTAAAAATATTGCCAATGATAGAACCTGCCATAATTGCCTCCTTATGTATAAATCTTTGGTTATCATAGCAGATTTTTTGTGAAAATAAAAGTTGTAAAATCAATATTTACTTTTTGATAATAGTGTGGTATTATCTGTGAGTATGTTTTATACATAACCCTTTGCTCAGATAGAGGATACTCCAACCTTTAACTTAGCATAGGGCGATTATTATTTTTTTTAGGAGGTTGCTTTTATGATTTCAACAGAGCAGAAGAAAGAGATTATTGAAAAGTATGGTCGTGGAGCGAACGACACAGGTTCACCGGAGGTTCAGATTGCATTATTAACTGCAAGAATTAATGATCTTCAGGATCATTTCAAGGCACATCCAAAGGATCATCACTCTAAGAGAGGTCTTCTTAAGATGGTTGGTCAGAGACGTAACATGTTAGCTTACTTAAAGAAGATTGACATTGAGCGTTACAGAGCCTTAATTGAATCATTAGGTCTTAGAAAATAATTTCAAAATAATTTTATTAAGATGCCGGGTATTCCAAGTGATATCCGGCACTTTTTGTTTCTGTATGAACTTTTGAAAATTGGATGTATAATGGTATATTTCTAATATTGATTTTCTGCTATAAATTTGATATTCTATTGGAAAATATTAGATAAAAAGTGGTGGATTCTGTACATTTTTATTACCTTATGCCGATATATAAATAGACAGAAGATGAGATAACAGATGTGGACTGATTGGATACAGAATGGAGAACGGATACAGAATTCATCCGGCTATAAAATCATTAAATCTTAGATACAGGAGGATTTGGAGATGTTTGAAAATTTTTGGAAGAAGAAAAAGGTAAGATGGATCGCACTTTTGCTGGTTATGGTCATGGTCTTTTCTCTGCTGCCTATGGATATTAATCTGGCGGAGAGTGTTGCCGGTTTAGCACCATCAGCAACAGAAGAGGTTTCTACTGCGGAAGTATCCTCAAATGATACAGAAATTTCAGAGGAGACTGTAACAGAGACCGAAACAGAGGCTGTAACAGAAGCTGCGGCGGAAACCGGTGAACAGGAAATCGAGGAGCCTTCCCGGTATGAGAGTGGAAATACACAAGAAGGTCTGATTACAAAAGAGCAGAATATGCTTTCTACCGGTAATTTTGATTTGACGAATCTTGAGTTGTCAGCATCTTATCTGGATTCTAATCATGTAAGACAGGATGTTGCAATGACAACTACCGAGAATGTTACATTGCCGGATGATGCCACCATCAGTTTGAATTTTGATTATATCATGCGGAATGGTGATGATGTTGCAATCGGTCAGGAATATGTTTATCCGATACCGTCTGCCATCCGAATTGATGTAGATGAAGTGTTAGAGCTCGTTACCGCAGAAGGGAATTCCATTGGTACGGTACATATTGATAAGGTAAATCAGCGACTTGTTTTTGTATTTAATGATAATGTCAAACAGCAGACCAATATTCCTTTTTATGTTCGTTTTGCAGGAGGATTATCTGCTGATGCGAATGAGGATTCTGTAGATGAGGAGATTATTTTTGATACAGCACGGGGACATTTTAACTATAATGTAACGATTGAAGATTCGTATACGAATACAGAGCCTTCCCAGCCCGGAGAGCTTGGCATGGAAAAGACAGGTCGTGTTGTATATGTAGGAGATAAGCCTTATATCGAGTGGGACCTTTCTTTGAATCTGAACGGAAGGGACAGTTTGGATGCGGTTATTTCGGATATTTTACCGGCGGGTCTTACTTATGTGGAAGCAGGTGGATATCCTAAGATTACGGATACGAAGGATAATAATGCAACACTGGTTGCTACACAGGATAGTGGTAAGGTTACATTTACCGTTTCAAATGTAACTACTTATCATCGTGCCCATGTTAGATTTTTGACTGCATATGATAATGACATTTTTACAGGTGAGATTAATAATAATACATCTGCAACCATTGCAAATACTGCATCAATTACAGAAAACGGAAGTACATCCACCGAGACCGGTGATGGTAATGTAACGATAAAGCCATCTGTTTTATCCAAGACGGGTACACAATCCGGTGGTGTGATCACATGGACGGTTACAATTAATAAAGATCAGTTAGATGTAGGTGGCGCTACCTATACCGATACTTTTGGCAGCGGCTATGGATGGAATACTGCAAACGGAGAGTATAATGCATCCTGCATTTCCGTTACCCCGGCGGGTTCCGGTGTTATTTCTGCAAATGCAGATGGATTCTCATTTGTTGTAGATGAGAATAATAAGAATGATGTGATTACTCTTGTATATCAGACAAAGATAGAAGATTATACACAATCCACTTATAAGAACGATGCCACATTGACAGAACCGGGGAAATATAACCTTTCTACCAGTTCATCTGTTCACGGATATAATCTTATTTCTAAGAATAATGTTACATATAATGAAGTTTTAAGACAGTTAAAATGGACTATTACCGTAAATGCAGATAAAGCGGATTCTGTATTTGATGGTGTTGGTGATGTTGTGATTCGGGATGTCTTTAATCCGAATGTATATCAGAATAAAATGAAGCTTGTAAGCATGAAGATAACCGGTGCCAGTGGCGCCAGTCAGCTTTCTGATTTTGATTCGTGTACTGCTGACGAGAATGGTAACATTACGGTTCCTGCAAGTAAGTTAAAGGGCACAACCCTAACCATTACTGTTGTTACAGAGGTGTTGGCAGAGTTAAATGACAATTATACACCGGCAGCATGGGAAACCCCGCAGCCATGGACAGATGGTAATTATGTAAATGCAAAAAATGATGCCGTGCTGGAGTGGGATGGCAATTCTGTAACCGGAAGTGCATCCAGAAGCTTTATTTACAGAAAACCGGATTTGTTATCAAAATCAGGTGAACCCTCAAAATACGATGATAATACCTTGAAAAGAGATGGTATTGTAAACTGGACGATTGTTTCTAATGCATATCAGAGGGATATGACGATTAATACCATTACATTAACGGATACGGTTCCGGATGGAATGACATATGTTCCGGGTTCATTATATATTTGCAGCCGATATGCAAATTTCGATGTGAATGGAAGAACCTATGTAACACCTTCCTACGATGAGGCAACCCGTGTGCTGACCGTGACATTAAATCGTACAGATACAGCAATTGCAAGTCGTTTTGACAGCTCTAACAATTTTGAAATCCATTACCAGACAAGAGCCTGCGACAGAGATAAGATTGGAACAACACAGACTTATACCAATCACGCTGAGTTTGAAGTGGAATATGATGGATATTCTACTGTAATTGATGATGATTCCGCAACTGTAACAGAAGATGTGGGCGGTGTGTTAAGAAAAGAAGCCCTTTACCAGTCGGGAAATAATTATGTAGATTGGGAGGTTGCCATTAACGAAGGACGATTTGATCTGTCGGATGTGGATAATCCTGTCATTCGTGACCGTTTAGCTGAATATTTGCAATATGTTCAGAATTCCGGGCATTTATATCGGGTGGATTTAGATGGTAACCGCACAGAGGTTACAAGCGGATTTTTGGTAAATGTAATCAATAATGAAATGGTTGTATCTTTGCCGAACATTGGTTCAGACAGCTATATCTTTACGTTCCGTACAAGATTTACGATTTCCCAGTCCCAGGCAGCTTCATTGAGTTTTTCCAATGATATCTCCTTCCAGGGTACAGGTATTACAAGTTCGGTAACATCCAACAACGTCAGAAATGTAAGCTTTAGTTCTTCTTCTGCCGGAGCATATCATGAAAATGAATTAAGACTTAGAAAATTGGATCCAAACGGTAATGTGTTGGCAGGAGCAGTGTTCCAGATTTGTGACGCAATGGGTACCGTGATTGCAGAGGAGACGACAGACGCAAGCGGGCAGGCTGTGTTCAGAGGTGTTAAGTCTTTTGCAGATGGATATACCTATAGATTGATCGAGCTTACGGCTCCGGATGGATATGTATTGGACTCTACCCCGGTTCCTGTTAAGATTACCAGTTGGCAGACGGATACAGACGGTACAAGATATTATGAATTAGATGTAGAAAATGAGCCGATATTAAAAAGTACATCCTTCTCTATTCAGAAAACAGATGGTGACGGACAGGCAGTTTCGGGAGCGGAATTTTCCGTATATGATGCATTGCCAATGAATGATGATTCTTTAGTAAACAAGAAGGCATCCGGAGAAAACGGTAAATTAACATTTACGGTTCCTTACAATGAAAACAATAATACTACCTATTATGTTGCAGAGTCCCAGACTCCGGACGGATATAAGCTTCCGACATCCGGCAGCTATTATGAGGTTGTAATCGGAACGGATGGAAGTGTCGTTTCCGTAACAAATCAGCCGGGCGGAATTAATGTGACATTGAATACAGATACTTTTACAGTTCAAAATGAAGCAATTACAGGAAGCTTTAAGATTACGAAGGTGGATCAGGATAATCATGGCAGTAAGATTCCGGGAGCATCCTTTACCTTGTATTCGGATGCGCAATGTACGGATGATGTTGCAACTGTAACAACAGATGCAGACGGTGAGGCTTTGTTTACAAATCTTGAGGTTGGCAAAACCTATTATTACAGAGAGATTACACCTCCGGCAGGATATTTGCTGGATGACACGGTACATAGTGTAACAATAACAGATGACAGTCTTCTAGATGCAAACGGATGGATTCATCAGGATGTATCGGTTAGTGCAACTGTTGAAAATGAACAGGAAAAAGGTTCTATCCGGATTGTAAAAACGGATGACGGTACGCCTGCAAAACTGATTGAAGGCGCGGAATTTACATTGTATTCGGCTTCTGATCTGACAACACCGTTTTTGAAGCCGGGAACGACAACTCCTTATGTTGTAACAACAGATGCAAATGGTTCGGCTTCCTTTGAAGACCTTCCATACGGCAGATATGTAGTGATGGAGACGAATGTTCCTACAGGTTATCAGGTATCAGCTTCCGGAAATCGTGTGTCGGTTACCGTAAATTCGCAAAATGCAAATACCGTTAATATCGTAAATGATGTGGTTCGTTTCGCTCTTAAGGTTGTGAAGACTGACGATTCTGCAAATCCGGTTCCTTTGGCAGGTGCATATTTTGTTGTACGAAATTCTTCTGGCGTAATTGCTGCCGATGGAGAAACCGGAGAGGATGGTACGATTACATTTGATAATCTGCCATATGATACGTATACGGTTACAGAAACCAGAGGTGTTCCGGGCTATGTAATGGCAACTGTTCCACAGACGGTAAATGCAGGAGATATTGTAAATAACGGTACAATTGTAAGAACCTTTACCAATCATAAGGAAAGTGGTTCTATTCGATTTACAAAGGTAGATAAGGATTCCGGCGAGAAGCTTTCGGGAGCGGTATTTACCCTGTATAATGAAGCCGGTGAAAAGGTAAAAACCGCAAGCTCTGATGCCAATGGTATTGTGGAATTTAAGGATTTATCTTACGGAACCTATACGATAAGAGAGACAAAAGCACCAAATCGCTATCAGCTAAGTGCAAAGGAATGGACAGTCGAGGTGACAGATGATACGCCGGTTGTTGTTTTGGTATCAGTACTTGATCATAATACAACAGGCTCTGTTACCAATGAAAAAATACCTTCCGGTAACAATTATATGCATTTTAAACTGTTAAAGTCTGACGCTAATGGTAATCCGTTAGAGGGAGCACAGTTCCAGTTAACGAAGAAGTTCCCAAATGATGGTAATACATATGGAACATCTAATACGAATGGTGCTCCGATTACCTATACGGCATATTCTGATGCTGATGGCGTGGTGGAATTTAAGGATGTTTATATTGAGCATGACCCGGATGAAACAACCTATACATTAAAGGAAATTAAAGCTCCATTCGGATATAGTGTTACTCAGGAGATTATTATTGATCATTATACAAAGAAGCAAATGGTAGGCGACGGAACTTCAACGGGTATTGCATTGGGAACAGAACGTCCTTTTGACTCTACACCAGGAGCTGTTGTTCCGGATATTACAGATTCCATTGGTATTGCAGCTGAAAATCTTGTTGTCAGCAGCGGTAACACTTATCTTACAAACAAACAGCTGCTTGGTAATATTATGATTACAAAGAAAGCTGCCGGCGCGGTGAATCAATTCCTTTCCGGTGCAGAATTTACTTTGTACAAATGGAATGCAGCAACAAACAAATATGAAAAATTCAGCAGCAGTGGATTGAAAAATCCGGGTAAGACAGATGAAAATGGTATTCTTTCCTTTAAGAAGCTGCCACTTGGAAAATACAGAGTGGTGGAAACGAAGGCTCCGGATGGTTATGTTTTAGATGCTGCAAGCCGGAGAGATTTTGAGATTACGGAAGATAATTATAATGATACTACCGTATTATCGGCTACCATTTTAGATACACCGATTTCTATTTCTGTTAACAAATATGCCATCGGTGGTTCTACACAGCTTTCGGGAGCAGTACTTGGACTGTACCGGGCAGGTGATACCGCATATGCGAATTGTCTGGAACGGTGGACAACAGGAACGACGGCACACAAAATCAGCTCTGATAAGCTGGCTGCCGGTAATGAATATATGATACATGAGATTAGCGCGCCAAAGGGATATACTGTAATTCCTGAGGATGTCAGATTTAAGGTTAACAGCAATGGTACGGTTACCTATACCGGAACTGCAGGCTCTGAATATGGTACGGCGAGCGGAACAAGTGTTACGATTCGGGACAAGGCATATTCATTGTCTGTTTCTAAGGTTGGCATTTCGGCAGATGCTTCACAGCCAACTGCTCCGTTATCCGGTGCCTCTATTTCCTTAATTGATGATGAAACAGGAAATGTGGTTCATACATTTACTTCCACCAATCAGGTTTATGAAGTTCCGAACTCTGTTTTAACAGGACCTTTGAACGGAAAAGAGTATCATTATTATACGATACATGAAAATTCTGCTCCCGGCGGATATGCCTTGGCAGATGATATCAAGATAGCGGTTGATGCAGCCGGTCATGTTTATAAAACAGATGCACAGGGTAACAAGGTTAATGATCAGTGGTCACAGAATACGGTTATCATGGAAGATGAAAAATATGAGGATTTCTATTTTATTAAAAAGGATAAATCTACCGGCACAAATTTAGCAGGTGCAACCTTTGCAATTTATGAGGCTTCTGTATGGGAGGCTGATCCGACGGCATCCAACACAGGATATGCAACGGATCTTGTGACCGGAAGCTCGTTAAAATGGACGAGTACAACCGTTTCTAAGAATGCAAGCCTTGACATAGGAACTTATTATCTTGTGGAGTTGAAGGCTCCAAAGGGATATGCAATAACAAGTCCTGTTAAATTCAGAATATGTGACGGTATACCGAAATATATGGAAATTCTGAAAAATGGAGAAAACAGTCGTTTAAGTTCCAACAAATTGACCTTGTCTTGTCTGGATAAGAAATTGGAGGTTAAATTTGTAAAATGGTCGGATGATATGAGGCCGTTGATTGGTGGTAAGTTTACCCTTCATGCATCAGACGCAAATAAGAAGATTGGTACAAAGCTTGGAAACAGCTTTGCAGCTACAGGTGGATTAATCACCTTTGCCAATGATTTATTTGAGGTGAATCATTATTATGCGGTTGTAGAGGATGAGGCTCCGGATGGCTATGAAAAGACTGAGCCGATGTTCTTCTATATTGACGAGAACGGAACTATGAAGGATTTAGATGGTGATGTGATTGATGAGAATCTTTTGGTCTTCATTGATGGTGCAAAACAGGTTGGCTTCCAAAAGACCGATAAAGCAACCGGTGCGGCGTTATCGGGAGTTGAGATGTCCATTACTTCTAAGGATGATGCTGATTTTACAGAGATTACATGGACAACAGACGGAAGTGTAAAATATGTACCGGCTGCCACCTTTAAGAAGGATAAGACATATGTTTTGACCGAGAAAAAGACGATTGCAGGATATAGTTATGCAGCATCAAAGAGTTTCCAATATATAACGGGAACAAATGGTGGAGATGATAGGCTTTATGTTGACGGAACACCGATTAATACAATGAAAATTGTAATGGAAGATCAGCCGATTGAGGTTTATATTGACAAAATGATTGCGGGAACCAATCGATCCTTAGAGGGTGCGTCATTACAGGTAACAGATGAGAATCACAATGTGATAGACTCCTGGGTAACAGATGGATCTGCCCATAAGCTTGATTCAGAACAGATATTGGTTTCTGCTACATCAGGGGAGCACATTTACACATTATCAGAGGTACAGGCGCCGGAATTTTATGCATGTGCCCAGCCGATTTCCTTTTATGTTGACAAAACCGGAAAGGTACGCTCTTTGGATGATTCTTATGTTACGGATAATACAGTAAAAATGTATGATGAATATGCCGGTATCCAAATCAGCAAACAGGATACAATGGGTAATGAATTGCCGGGAGCTACACTTACAATCAGCTGTAATGAGGATGATTCCTTTACACCGATTTCATTTACATCAACAGGAACACCTTATAATCTGGATCGGAATATCTTTAAACCTGGTGTGACATACACATTGACGGAGGAGATGTCTCCGGCTGGTTATATTATGGCTGCTGCGGTAGACTTTTATGTGGATGCAGACGGTAACTTATATGTAAACGGTGAATTATCTGCAGATGCTTCTGTTGTTATGGTGGATGAGGATATGACCATCCGGCTTGCTAAAAAGGATGCTTCTACCCATGAATACTTGTCGGGTGCTTTGTTTGGTGTATATGATGTTCAGACAGAGGATGAAGTATTTACCTTTGAAAGCAAGAATGATATTACGGAGCTTGACACAAGTCTGTTAAGTGTATCAGCCGGAAAGGATAAAACATTCTATTGCATTCGGGAATTAGAGGCTCCAAAGGGCTATGAACTGGCTAAGGATGTTTATTTTTACATTGAATCTAATGGTGATGTGTATGCACTTTATGATGGACAGTCAACCTTCCAAAAGGTAGAAAACCATTGTATTACCATATATGATGCACCATCAGAGAACACAACAGAAAATACAACTGAGGGAACAACGGAAACCATCACCACAACTTCCCGTAAAACCGGTGACAGTTTCCCGGTCGGAGCGGTTGCTGCGTTATTATTACTTGGTGTTACAGGAATGGGAATCATTGCATGTTTAGGACGCAGAAAAAAGAATGATGAATAAAAAATGATAAGAAAGGATATGGCAGTATCTTATCTTTGTCATGATCAGATAGGCAGCTTACAATAGCTGCCTATTTTTTTCTTTTCAAAATGAGACCTTTATGATATACTGTAAAGGATTGCGATAAGGTATAACCGAGACTTCTGATGTGACTATAATAGAAGTGTGGATTGTAATCAGATCAGTTGTTTCGGTATCTTATTCAAGAAACGGTTGAGACCGGTTGTAAGATGATATGGAATATCCGATATTTTTCATACCGGGGATTACCGTAATTCAGAAAAAGGAGAAAATATTATGTACAAGAGTTATGAAATGGAACTTGCCGGCAGAACTTTAAGAGTAGATATCGGCAGAGTTGCAGCACAGGCAAATGGTGCAGCATTTATGCATTATGGTGATACGGTTGTTTTGTCAACAGCAACTGCTTCTGATAAGCCAAGGGATGGAATTGATTTCTTCCCACTCTCTGTTGAATACGAAGAGAAATTGTATTCAGTAGGTAAGATTCCGGGAGGCTTTAATAAGCGTGAAGGAAAGGCAAGTGAGAATGCCATCCTGACTTCCCGTGTTATTGACCGTCCGATGCGTCCGTTATTCCCTAAGGATTATCGTAATGATGTAACACTGAACAATTTGGTAATGTCTGTTGATCCGGAATGTTCGCCGGAGCTTACCGCTATGCTTGGTTCCGCAATTGCAACCGCAATTTCTGATATTCCTTTTGATGGTCCATGTGCAACTACTCAGGTTGGAATGATTGATGGTGAGTTTGTATTTAATCCGAATGAAGCACAGAACGCTGTATCGGATTTGAAGCTTACAGTTGCGTCTACAGCAGAAAAGGTAATCATGATCGAAGCCGGTGCCAATGAGATTCCGGAAGATAAGATGATTGAGGCAATTTACGCCGCACATGAAGTAAACCAGAAGGTAATTGAGTTTATTAATAAAATTGTAGCAGAAGTAGGTAAGGCAAAACACGCATATACAAGCTGTGCCGTACCGGAAGAATTATTTGAAGCAATTAAGGAGCTTGTACCACCTGCACAGATGGAGGAAGCCGTATTTACAGATGAGAAGCAGGTTCGTGAAGAGAATATACGTCAGATTACAGAGAAGTTAGAGGAAGCCTTTGCTGATCGTGAAGACTGGCTTGCAGTACTTGGTGAGGCGATTTATCAGTATCAGAAGAAGACAGTCCGCAAGATGATTTTAAAAGATCATAAGCGTCCGGATGGTCGTGCCATTACACAGATTCGTCCCCTTGCTTCAGAGGTTGATATCATTCCTCGTGTTCATGGTTCCGCAATGTTTACCCGTGGACAAACACAGATTTGTAATGTAACAACATTAGCACCTCTTTCAGAGGCTCAGAAGATTGACGGCTTGAATTTATTAGAGACCAATAAGAGATATATGCATCAGTATAATTTCCCTTCCTATTCTGTAGGTGAAACAAAGCCTTCCCGTGGACCTGGACGTCGTGAGATTGGACATGGTGCTTTGGCTGAACGTGCATTGATTCCGGTTCTTCCTTCTGTTGAAGAATTCCCATATGCAATCCGTTCCGTATCTGAGACATTTGAATCAAATGGTTCTACCTCTATGGCTTCTACCTGTGCATCTTGTATGTCGTTAATGGCTGCAGGTGTTCCGATTAAGAAGATGGTAGCCGGTATTTCCTGTGGTCTGGTTACCGGAGATACAGATGATGATTATATCGTACTTACAGATATTCAGGGCTTAGAGGATTTCTTTGGGGATATGGACTTTAAGGTAACCGGTACAAAGGACGGTATTACAGCTATTCAGATGGATATTAAGATTCATGGTTTGACAAGACCGATCGTAGAGGAAGCCATCCGCAGAACAAGAGAAGCAAGACTTTATATCATGGATGAAGTAATGTCAAAGGCAATTGCTGCTCCTCGTGATCATGTTGCTGCTTTGGCACCAAAGATTGTAACGATGTCTGTAGATCCTGAAAAGATTGGTGAGATTATCGGACAGCGTGGTAAGACAATTAATACAATCATTGAGGAAACAGGCGTTAAGATTGATATTGATGACGACGGAACCGTTGCTGTATGTGGCATAGAGCAGGAAGGAATTGATAAAGCACTTAAGATTATTCATTCTATCGTAGATCCAATCGAAGTGGGCAAGATTTACGAAGGTAAGGTAGTTCGTATTATGAACTTTGGTGCTTTTGTAGAGCTTTCTCCAAACAAGGATGGTTTGATTCATATATCTAAGCTTTCAAAGGAAAGAGTTGAGAAGGTAGAGGATGTTGTTAATATTGGAGATACCGTTAAAGTTAAAGTACTTGATATTGACCGTATGGGTAAAATCGGTCTTAGTCTGAAGGATGCCGTAGAGGAATAATCCAATAAAAATGATATTGAATAGGGACTTCAAATGAAGTCCCTATTCTGTACATATTTTTGTTACGGATAATTAAAGTGTGCGGATGAAGCGCAAGCGTGCCTGCGTTATATCTATTAGATTGGTACAATTAACGAGGGAAGAGTGTTTTACGATTATTTATATATTTGTTGATATGGAAGGAGAACGGACTTATGAAATATGGTTATTTTGATGAAGCGGCAAAAGAATATGTAATTACCCGCCCTGATACACCGGCTCCATGGGCTAATTATTTAGGTTCCCCGGAATATGGAGCAATTATTTCCAATAATGCCGGAGGTTACAGCTTTGAAAAAAGTGGTGCACACGGAAGAGTAATCCGTTATGTGTTTAATCAGTTTGACCAGCCGGGTCGTTATATTTATTTAAGAGATGATGATGCGAAGGATTACTGGTCTGCATCATGGCAGCCGGTTGGAAAGCCTCTTGATGTGTATGAAAGTGAATGTCATCACGGTACCGGTTATACGAATATGAAAGCCCGGTATGCAGGGATTCAGTCAGAGGTATTATATTATGTACCGTTAAATAAGACTTATGAGGTATGGAGATTAAAGGTTACCAATGAATCAGACAAGCCTCGTAATCTTTCTGCATTTGGTTATTGTGAGTTTACTAATGATGCAAATTATGAACAGGATCAGGTAAATTTACAATACACATTATTTATTACCAAAACATATTTTAAGAATAATAAAGTATATCAGACCATTAATGAAAATATTAAAAATGATGTGGACGGTAATCAGAATACTGCCCGTTTCTTTGGATTGGCGGGTGCAGAGGTTGTTTCTTATAACGGTGATAAGGAATGTTTCTTAGGCCGTTATCATGGATATAATAATCCGGTTGCAGTGGAAAACGGTTCTTGCAGCAATGAATTAAATTACAATCTCAATGGTTGTGGTGCACTTCATACAAAGATGGTGTTGCAGCCGGGAGAGACAAAGTATATGACCTTCGTGCTTGGTGTAAAATCCGATGCGGAAGCAGATCGTATTTTGAAATCTTATGAGAATACACAGGATGCAACCAATAAAGAATTAGAGGAATTAAAATCATACTGGCACGGTGAGTTAAGCCACTTACAGGTACATACACCATCGGAAAGCTTTAACAATATGATTAATACATGGAATGCATATCAGTGCTTTATGACATTTATTTGGTCAAGAGCAGCATCCTTCACCTATTGTGGTTTAAGAAATGGATACGGATACCGTGATACCGTCCAGGATATTCAGGGTATTATTCATTTGAATCCGGAGATGGCGTTATCAAAGATTCGTTTTATGTTATCTGCCCAGGTTGATAACGGTGGCGGTTTGCCATTGGTTAAGTTCAATCATAATGCAGGTCATGAGGATACACCGGATGATCCGTCTTATGTTAAGGCAACCGGACATCCTGCTTACAGAGCAGATGATGCATTATGGTTATTCCCGACAATTTATAAGTACATTGCGGAGTCAGGTAATCTTGATTTTATAGACGAAGTAATCGTATTTGCAAATGGAGGAGAAGGAACGGTTTATGAGCACTTAAAGAGAGCAATTGACTTTTCTATGAACCGCCTTGGAAATCATGGGATGCCGGCAGGTCTCCATGCAGATTGGAATGACTGTCTCCGCCTTGGAAAACAGGGAGAATCAAGCTTTGTTGCAATGCAGTTATATTATGCAATGACAATTTTAAGAAAATTTGCCGAATACAAAAAAGATACAGATTATATTACATATCTTGATGAGATTCAGGACAAATTAGGAAAAATCATTCAGGATACATGTTGGGAGGAAGATCGTTTTGTTCGTGGATATACAGAAAAGGGCGAGGTAATTGGCTCTAAGAAGGCTCCGGAGGCTAATATGTGGCTGAATCCGCAGTCATGGTCTGTTATATCGGGATTGGCATCTAAGGAACAGGCAGAGCTTGCCTTAGAGTCTGTTCACAGAGAATTGAATACACCATATGGTGTCAGTCTGATGGCTCCGTCCTATATAAATCATGCATTTGACGGTGCTTTGATGCTGTTATTTAATCCATCCACAAAAGAAAATGGTGGTATCTTCTCACAGCCACAGGGCTGGATTATCCTTGCAGAGGCATTAATGGGTCACGGAAACCGTGCATTTGAGTACTTCAATGAATCTTCTCCTGCATCTGCGAATGACCGTGCTGAGATTCGTAAGCTGGAGCCGTATTGCCATGGTCAGTTTACAGAGAGTATGGAATCTCCTTATGCAGGTCGTGCACATGTACATTGGCTCACCGGTACAGCATCTACCGTAATGGTAGGTTGTGTAGAGGGTATTCTTGGATTACGTCCTGATTTTGGAGGATTGAGGTTAGATCCTGCAATTTCCTCTGATTGGGAGGAGTTTACAATGGACAAGGATTTCAGAGAATGTCATTTGCACATTGTTGTTAAGAATCCAAACGGCAAAGAATCAGGTGTGTCAAAGGTTACGGTGAACGGAAGCCTTATGGATGGCAATTATATTCCTGTCGATGTACTAACAGAGCAGACTGAGGTAATCGTAGAATTGTAAGACTGTATTATCAGATTGACAGGGGGAATAAAAATGGAGTTATTACAAACGTTAATTCACAATAAAATGTTGATTTCTCCAATTATTGGATGGGCAACAGCCCAGATTTTAAAAACGATAATTCATTTGATCGTAACAAAGGATTTCAAGTTAGAACGCCTTGTAGGCAGTGGTGGTATGCCAAGCTCACATTCTGCAACCGTTATGGGGCTTGTATATGCAGCTGCATATTGCAAGGGCTTAGGCAGCTTCGAATTTCCTATGGCATTAACTTTTGCGTTTATTGTTATGTATGACGCCATGAATGTCCGTATGGAAACAGGAAAACAGGCTGTGATTTTGAATTTGTTTTTAAAAAATGAAGAGTTTAACCAAAAACTGAGAGAGACGGATACAAAGGACAGACCGGCTATGATCTTGAAGGAGTATGTCGGTCATACACCGGTGCAGGTATTTGTGGGAATGTGTCTCGGATTATTTGTTGGATTTCTGGTTTGTAGATATCTGTAGAAGAGTCTACGGGAAGCGTGCTTTAATACAAAAGAGAAAGATGTATGTCTTTCTCTTTTTTGTTTCATACTAATCATAAAATATCTGAAATGTAGTATGAGGTAAAACAGTGGAAAATAAGGAAAGAATACAGGATAATCAAGGGTGTAATATGGATCGGAACACATTTGGATATAAAATCCATTTGTTAAATATTATGGGGGAAATAGAAGGTCATCAGGAGCTTTCTTCCATGTCTAAGTCTACAAAATACGAATATATTTTGCCGGAGCTTGCCAGAGTGGAGGAGGATCATTCCATAGACGGGTTGTTGGTTTTGTTAAATACCATTGGAGGAGATGTAGAAGCCGGGCTTGCTATTGCGGAAATGATTGCATCCTTGTCGGTTCCTGTTGTAACCTTGTTATTAGGGGGTGGACATTCTATTGGAGTTCCACTGTGTGTCTGCGGAGATTATTCCTATATCGTACCCACGGCAACAATGATCGTTCATCCGATTCGAATGAACGGACCGGTTCTTGGTGTGAAGCAGAATTATGAATATATTGATAAAATGCAGGACAGAATCATTTCCTTTACATGTGCTCATTCAGATATGACGGAGGATGAATTCAAAAAAATGATGTTTAATACAAGGGAACTGGCAAAGGATGTGGGAACGGTACTGGTTGGAAAAGAAGCCGTGGATGTCGGTCTGGTGGATGATGTAGGTGGTATAAAAGAGGCGTTTTCTACATTATTTTCCTTGATAAATCAGAAAAAAGATAGTAGTATATAGATATTGTGGATTTTTATGCACAAAACACAATTTGTCGTATAAGGGAGGATTTGAATTGTCCGGTAATAGTAAATCAAATTCTAAGAAAACATCTGAAAAAAACAATAACAAATCAAACACGTCAAGAAAAGGACAGCAACAGGAAGCACCGGTTTCCTTTAAAAATGAAATTATCATATGGATTATTGCAGCTGTTATGCTGATTGTAGAATTAGGAAACTTCGGCTTTTGCGGAATCATCAATTATGTCAGCCGTTTTCTGTTTGGATTGTTTGGTGTTGTGGAGTACATACTTCCGGTGCTTGTTATATTTGCAGCTTTTTTCCTTCATGTAAATGATTATAAAAAGAGAGCGGTAACAAAGGTGGTTCTTGCCGCATTTTTATGCATTTTTGTAGGTGTGTTAGCCCAGATGCATATAGGAGCCTTTGGAGTGAAAACCCTTTTTTTAGACGGATTTCACGAAAAAACCGGAGGGGGTGTTATATGCGGTGGCCTTGCCTTTTTGATTAACAAGATGGTAGGAGAAGTTGGTACATATATTATAATGATTCTTGCAATCTTAATCTGTATCGTATTTTTTGCTGAGATATCCATTATTGATATGGTTAAATCATTGTTTATTGTTCCTTCGGAAGACGGTGATGAAGAGACAAGGCACACAAAAACAGCCGGAAGAAAACATCGTGAAGAGATTGTCAGAGAAGATTATTCAAAGGAACGGATGAAGCAATCGAAAAATGTTTCCATGTTAGATCAGTTAACGGTTCTTCCTGCCGATACAGATCAGGGAATTCTTCCGGATCAGAATACAGACAGGGATGTTTATAATGAAAATGTCCATGAGATTAAGATGGATTATGAAGTGCCGTTGCCGGGGGAAGGAATGGAACCTCCAAAACAGGAAACAAAAACAAGGAGAAAGCGGAAAAAGTCAATTGTTCCTGATGTGGAGTCTGTAAAAGAACCTGTGGCTGATGTGAAGGCTTCTGAAAAGGCAGTGCCTTCAAAGGAAGAATCCTTTGTGGTCAATAAGACGGTATCCGAGACAAAATCCAAAATAAAACCTGTAGAACAAGACGATACCGGGTATCAATTTCCTCCGATGGAGCTGTTAAAGGCATCTAAGAGTCAGAATACAAATGATGACGATACCATGAGAAATAACGCGGAACGTCTGCGGGAGGTTTTGGAAAGCTTTGGTGTTGGTGTTACGATGCAGAATTATAGTTGTGGACCGTCCGTAACCCGATATGAAATGATTCCGGATCAGGGTGTTAAGGTAAGTAAAATTACAGGTCTGGCAGATGACCTGATGATGAACTTAGCGGCTCAAAGTATTCGAATAGAGGCACCGATTCCCGGAAAACGTGCGGTGGGTATTGAGATACCAAACCAAAAGCGAAGCGGTGTTGGATTCCGGGAATTAATCGATTCCGATAAATTCAAGGGACATGCTTCCAAGCTTGCTTTTGCGGTTGGTAAGGATATAGAGGGTAATGTTGTAGTAGAAGATATTGCAAAGATGCCCCATTTGTTAATTGCGGGAGCAACCGGTTCCGGTAAATCTGTCTGCACTAATACATTGATTATGAGTATTTTGTATAAAGCCAGACCGGATGAAGTAAAACTGATTCTGATCGATCCTAAGCAGGTAGAGTTAAAGGTGTATAATGGGATTCCTCATTTGCTGGCGCCTGTTGTGACAGATCCGAAAAAAGCGGCCGGTGCATTGAACTGGGCGGTTGGAGAGATGACGAAGCGATATCAGCAATTTGCGGAATTGAATGTACGTAATATTCAGGGTTACAATGATAAGGCAAGGGCTTTGGCAAAATCAGAGGCTTCCTCAGAGGTTCATTTAAAAACCATGCCTCAGATTGTGATTATTGTAGATGAGCTGGCAGACTTGATGATGGTGGCAAAGGCAGAGGTGGAAGAAGCGATTGTCAGATTGGCACAGTTGGCTCGTGCAGCCGGTATTCATCTTGTAATCGCTACCCAGAGACCATCTGTGGATGTTGTAACCGGTTTGATTAAAGCGAATGTTCCATCGAGAATTGCATTATCGGTATCTTCCGGTGTGGATTCCAGAACGATTATTGACAGTGTCGGAGCAGAAAAATTATTAGGTAATGGAGATATGTTGTTT
This sequence comes from uncultured Lachnospiraceae bacterium, assembly GCA_934294885.1. Classification (GTDB taxonomy): domain Bacteria; phylum Bacillota; class Clostridia; order Lachnospirales; family Lachnospiraceae; genus CAG-590. The sequence goes on from CAKRAK010000002.1 coordinate 129,258, forward strand.
TATCCTACCAATTATCCGAAGCCGTTACGTGTGCAGGGTGCATATATATCAGATGATGAAGTTGTAAGTGTGGTTGATTATCTGAAGGAAAATTGTCAAAAGGAAGAGGAGACGGAAGATATATCTACCCAGTTTGTTTCCAATGACGGAGCAGCTGTGAATGTGAATAACGGTGTCGGTGGGGCAGAGGATGGAAATGATGAATATTTTTATCAGGCAGGCAAGTTTATTATAGAAAAGGATAAAGCATCTATCGGCATGCTGCAAAGAATGTTTCGGATTGGTTTCAATCGTGCCGCACGAATCATGGATCAGCTTCATACTGCCGGTGTGGTAGGTGCCGAGGAGGGCACAAAACCAAGACAGGTTTTAATGACGATGGAAGAATTTGACCGTTATATGGAGGAGCAAAAGGGCGATAACGATCAAGCAGTCTTTTAAGGCCTTTATGTTAATTTATAAATTATGCTATTGACGGATATCTATAGAATCAGTAAAATTGCATGAAAGATATTCGTGATGAGAACAGGAGGATTCAAATGAAAACAGATATTGAAATTGCACAGGAAGCTCAAATGGTACATATCAGAGAGGTTGCGAAAAAACTGGATATTACTGAGGAAGAATTGGATTTATACGGAAAATATAAAGCAAAATTATCCGATGAATTAATCCATCGGATTGAAAAAAACAAGGATGGTAAGCTTGTTTTGGTTACTGCCATTAATCCTACACCGGCAGGAGAAGGTAAAACAACTGTAACAGTAGGTCTTGGACAGGCTTTGGGTAAGATGGGAAAGAAGGCTTCTATAGCACTTCGTGAACCATCTCTTGGACCTTGCTTTGGTATAAAAGGAGGTGCAGCCGGTGGTGGATATGCACAGGTTGTTCCTATGGAAGATTTGAATCTGCATTTTACCGGTGATTTTCATGCAATTACCTCTGCTAACAATTTGTTGGCGGCAATGTTAGATAATCACATCCAGCAGGGAAATGCATTGAATATTGATACAAGACAGATTGTGTGGAAAAGATGTCTTGATATGAATGACCGTGTTCTTCGTAATGTAGTTGTAGGACTTGGAAGTAAGATGGACGGATATGTGAGAGAGGATCATTTTGTAATTTCCGTTGCTTCAGAAATTATGGCAATTCTTTGTCTTGCAAATGATATGGATGATTTGAAGGAAAGACTTGGTAAGATTATTGTTGCATATTCTGTTGACGGTAAGCCTGTTACAGCCACGGATTTAAAGGCAGTAGGCTCTATGGCCGCATTATTAAAGGATGCATTAAAGCCAAATCTGATTCAGACCTTAGAGCATACGCCTGCTTTTGTTCATGGTGGACCATTTGCAAATATTGCCCATGGCTGCAACTCTGTCCGTGCTACAAAGCTTGCATTAAAATTATCGGATATTGTTGTGACAGAGGCCGGCTTTGGTGCTGATTTGGGTGCAGAGAAGTTCATGGACATCAAATGCCGTAAAGCAGGTATTTCACCGGATGCTATCGTGTTGGTTGCAACGGTTCGTGCTCTTAAGTATAACGGTGGTGTTGCCAAGGCGGATTTAAGTAATGAAAATGTAGATGCTTTGAAGAAGGGTATTGTGAACTTAGAAAAGCATATTGAGAATTTGCAGCAGTATGGTGTACCAATCGTTGTTACTTTGAACCAGTTTGTTACAGATTCTCAGGCTGAGCTTACATTTGTGAAGGAATTTGTAGAAAATATGGGCTGTGAATTTGCCCTTGCCCAGGTTTGGGAAAAAGGCGGAGAAGGCGGTCTGGAACTGGCTTCTAAGGTTGTTGACATATTGGAAAATAAGAATGCTGACTTTAAGATGTTATATGAGGATGACATGTCTTTGGAAGATAAGATTAAAACAATTGCAACGAAGATATATGGTGCAAATGGTGTTACTTATACGGCAGTAGCTAAGAAGCAGCTGGCTAAGATTACAGATTTAGGCTTTGGCAATCTTCCGGTATGTATGGCAAAAACCCAGTATTCGTTATCGGATGACCAGACTAAATTGGGACGTCCTACCGATTTTGATATAAATGTACGTGATGTATATGTAAATGCAGGAGCCGGTTTTGTTGTTGCGATTACTGGTTCTATTATGACAATGCCGGGTCTTCCGAAGGTGCCGGCGGCAGAAGGAATTGACGTGGTGGATGATAAGATTGTTGGTTTGTTCTGATTTTAAATTCGGGATAAGGGATAACAGGAGGCTGTAAACACCTGAAAATACTTGAAGGTTACGGAGGTAAATTATGGCAGAATTAATTGATGGTAAGAAGATAAGTCAGCAGATAAAGGATGAATTAAAAGAAAAGGTTGCCCTTTTAAAAGAACAGGGGAAAGAAATCGGAATGGCAGTTATTCAGGTAGGGAATGATCCTGCTTCCTCTGTTTATGTCGGAAATAAGAAAAAAGCATGTGAATATATAGGGATTCATTCAGAAAGTTATGAATTACCGGAGGAGACAACACAGGAGGAATTACTGACTTTAATAGAAAAATTAAATCAGGATGAAGGAATCCATGGAATTTTAGTTCAGTTACCGGTTCCGGAACATATTAACGAGGACACGATCATTAAAGCAATCTCACCAAAGAAAGATGTGGATGGTTTCCATCCTCAAAGCGTTGGCGCTCTGTCCATCGGACAGCCGGGATTTGTATCCTGTACACCGGCGGGTGTTATCCAGCTGTTAAAACGCAGTGGGGTAGAGATTGACGGAAAAAACTGTGTTGTGATCGGTCGTAGTAATATTGTTGGAAAACCAATGGCAATGTTATTGTTAAGAGAAAACGGAACGGTTACAATTACCCATTCCCATACGAAGGATTTAAAGGATGTGTGCAAAGCTGCGGATATTTTAGTGGTTGCAATCGGACGACCGAAGATGATAGATGCTTCTTATGTAAAACCGGGAGCAGTTGTTATTGATGTGGGAATTCATCGTAACGAAAACAACAAGCTTTGCGGGGACGTTGATTTTGACAGCGTGGAACCGGTTGCTTCAAAGATTACGCCTGTTCCCGGTGGAGTTGGTCCCATGACGATTGCAATGTTAATGCATAACTGTGTAGAAGCGGCAACAATGTTTGATTAGTAGGAGATTCTATGATTAAAATATTATTTGTTTCATTGGGCTGTGATAAGAATCTTGTGGACAGCGAAACAATGATAGGTCTGTTACAGGATAAAGGATATGAGATTACAAATGAAGAAAAGGATGCAGATGTTGTAATTATTAATTCCTGCTGTTTTATAGGGGATGCAAAGGAAGAAAGCATAGAGACCATTATTGAGCTGGGAAAACTAAAAGAGACAGGCAGATTGAAAGCCTTGATTGTAACAGGCTGTCTTGCACAGCGGTACAAGGATGAGATTCTAAAAGAACTGCCTGAGGTAGATGCAATGATAGGTACCATGAGTATTGAGTCTATCGGAGAGGCGGTAGATGCGTCCTTGAAGGAGAAAGGATATTCTCATTTTGAGGATATTGATTATCTTCCTAAAATTTATGACAAAAGAGCCATTGCTTCCGGAAGCTATACGGGTTATTTGAAAATTGCAGAGGGATGTAATAAGAGATGTACCTATTGTGTCATTCCTTCTGTAAGAGGGAGTTATAGAAGTATTCCTATGGAAGCGGTAATGGCACAGGCTGTTCATCTGGTTAACAACGGTGTACGGGAGTTATGTCTTGTTGCACAGGAAACTACTTTGTATGGATTGGACCTATATGGAAGGAAGAGCCTGCCGAAGCTTTTGCAGATGTTATCATCTATAGAAGATTTGAAATGGATTCGTCTTTTGTACTGTTATCCGGAAGAGATTACAGATGAGCTGATTTCAGAAATTAAATCAAATCCAAAGGTGTGTCATTATATTGATATGCCGATACAGCATTGTGAAAATGCTGTATTAAAACGAATGGGACGGGCAACGACAAAGGAAGAAATCCTGGAGAGGATTTCATACATAAGAAAAGAAATCCCGGATATTGTTCTTCGCACTTCCTTAATTGCCGGATTTCCGGGAGAGACGAAAGAAGAGCACGAGGCTCTGATGGAATTTGTGGATGAAGTGGAGTTCAATCGCCTGGGTGTATTTACTTACTCTTTGGAAGAGGACACACCGGCGGCTTCTTTTGACAATCAGGTTCCGGAAGAGGTTAAGGAGCAGTGGAGAGCGGAGATTATGGAACTGCAACAGGAGGTGTCCTATGACCGGAATGCATCTATGGTTGGACAGTGTATGGAAGTCATTGTAGATGGGTATGTTTATAAGGATGATATGTATATGTGCCGTTCTTATATGGATGCACCGGATATTGACGGAATGGTCTTTGTTCATTCCGAGGAAGAGCTTGTTACAGGTGATTTTATAAAGGTTAAGATTGTAGATTTTAATGAATATGATTTGATAGGAGAAAGAATATGAATTTACCAAACAAATTAACAATTTTAAGAGCTGTTTTGATTCCTTTTTTTTTAGTTGCTTTGTTATGTGACCAAAATTATGGTGGTTTTGTTCCTTACGGTAACTGGATTGCCCTTGTTATTTTTGCGGCAGCTTCCATTACGGATATGTTAGACGGAAAGATTGCAAGAAAGTATAATCTTGTAACCAATTTCGGAAAGTTTATGGATCCTTTGGCTGATAAGCTTTTGGTTTCTTCTGCGTTGATTGCTTTTATTGAACTGCATAGAATTCCTGCATGGATTGTTATCATTATTATAGCGAGAGAGTTTATTATAAGCGGATATCGTCTTGTCGCAGCAGATAAGGGAATTGTCATTGCTGCCGGAATCTGGGGAAAGGTTAAGACTGCCGTAACGATGGTCATGCTTTGTATTGTGATCGCTGATTTGGGACGTGTTGGTGTATTGATGCCATATGCCACGGAGATTCACATTGTTGAGATGGTATTGATTTATATTTCATTGATCTTAACAGTTGTTTCTTTGATCGATTATCTGTTACAAAATAAAGACGTGCTTTCCGATGTAAAATAATTCGTTGTACATTTTATTAAAGCTGTTGTTTATTACAAATGCCTTACAAAAGCAAGTATTTTTGCACAAAAATATTTGCTTTTTTTTTCGTAATGATAGAATTACATTATGGAAATTAAAAAAAGGAAAAATATTCTTGAAATAAAGGGGGAAAAGGGATAGAATATACATTGGCTAAGATTTGGCTTACAACTTGTAAGCCTTACAATAAATTAAATGGAGGGCTAAAAATGAGCAATAAACTTACGTTGTCAGCAAGTGATCGAATTGCAGCATTACTTGATGACTCAAGTTTCGTTGAAGTGGGTGCTTACGTTACAGCTAGAAATACTGACTTCAACACAAGTGACATCGAGACACCGGCAGATGGTGTTGTAACAGGTTATGGTACAATCGATGGAAGATTGGTGTATGTATACAGCCAGGACGTTAAGGTTTTAGGTGGTTCTGTTGGTGAGATGCATGCAGCAAAGATTTCAAAAATCTATGACATGGCACTTAAGATGGGTGCTCCGGTTATTGGATTGGTAGATTGTGCAGGATTAAGATTACAGGAAGCTACAGATTCCCTGAATGCCTTTGGAAATATTTTCTTAAAGCAGACAGTTGCTTCCGGTGTGATTCCACAGATTACCGGTATTTTCGGCGTATGTGGTGGTGGTAGTGCAATTATTCCTGCATTATCTGATATTACATACATGGTTAAGGACGGTGCAAAGTTGTTTGTTAATAGTCCCAACGCATTAGATGAGAATTACGTTGAAAAGTTAGATACAGCGGCTGCAGCTTATCAGAGCGAGAATAATGCTGTTGTAGATGAAGTATTAGAAGATGATGCTACTGTTCTTGGCAGAATCCGTCAGGTTGTAGCAATGCTTCCTTCCAACAATGAAGATGATTCTAATTATGAGGATTGCACAGATGATTTGAATCGTGAAATTCCTAACTTAGAGGGTCTTGCTGATGATGCAAGAAGTGTATTGACACATATTTCTGATAATAATGTCTTTGTTGAATTAAAGAAAGAATATGCAAAAGATATGGTAATTGGTTTCATTAAGTTGAATGGAACTACGATTGGATGTGTTGCAAACCAGCTTACAGACGGTGGTGATGTTTTAACAACAGAGGGTGCTGCAATTGCTGCTGATTTTGTTAACTTCTTAGATGCATTTAACATTCCTGTTCTTACATTATCCAATGTGAAAGGATTTAAGGCTACAGTTGAAGAAGAAAAGACGGTTGCACGTTCCGTTGCCAAATTAACATATGCATTCGCCAATGCTACAGTACCTAAGGTTAACGTAGTTACAGGTAAATCAATGGGCAGCGCATATCTTGCAATGAACTCAAAGTCCATTGGTGCTGATATTGAATATGCATGGAAGACAGCATTGATCGGAACGATGGATCCTGACAGTGCAATTAAGATTATGTACGCAGATGAGCTTTCACAAAGTGGTTATGACAAAGAAGCTGTTGCCAAGAAAAAGGCTGAGTATACAGAGAATATGTCCAGTGCCATGGCAGCTGCCAAGAGAGGTTATGTAGATGATATCATTGATGGTGCGGCTACAAGAAAACGTCTGATTGCAGCTTATGAGATGCTTTATACAAAGAGAGAAGAAAAACCTTATAAGAAACATGGTGCAATGTAGGAAGGAGATAATTCTATGAAAATGAAAAAAATAGTTTTCGTTTTTTCTATGATAGCCATGTTCTGTGTATTAACTGCATGTAGCAGCGGAAAAGAAGAGGTTGATTTTGCATATACGGATGCCAATATTATTGCCAACACAATAGCAAATGCCGACCAGATGCAAAATGCTACTTCTGCGCAACGTGCTTATTGGGAAAATTCGGATGATGATTCTTCAGAAATTTATCTGACCGGTGTTCAGAATTTTGACAATGCGGCAGAAGAATGTGGAGAATTTCTTGGTTATCGTTCAAAAAATGATGATAGTCTGCTTACCATTGACTATTCTCAGATTAATGATATGGATGAGGATTCATTTAATACCTGGTATGCAAACCTGATCAGTAATGTAGATGCAACTGTTACAGAAGATGGTGCGAATGTTACCGTTGAGTTAAAGGCTGCTTATAAGAACCGGGATGTTATTTATTCTTTCGTTTATGAGAAGAATCCTGAGGCTGATTATGCAGCTGAGTTATATCAGCAGAATGTATTACCATATAAGGTAAAAGAAATTGTTGCAACACCGGATTATACATTTGGTGAGAAGATGTCTAAGGCTGCTGCAAATACATTAATGGGAATGGGAACAGTTTTTGCTGTATTGATTTTTATTTCCCTGATTATTGCACAGTTTGAACGTCTTAATAAATTGTCTACTAAGATTTCTAACTGGTGGGCAAACAGAAAGAATAATGAGGAAGCTAAGACAGAGGAAGCTGTTGCTTCACCTTCGAAAGCTTCAAGCAGCCCGGCAGCCCCGGCTCCTGTTTCTGCTAATCCAATGGATGACAAGCAGTTAGTGGCAGTGATTACAGCTGCAGTTGTTGCTGCAAATGTATCAACTGGTGGAACTGACCGGTTAGTGGTTCGTTCTATAAGAAAAGCAAAGAGATAATAATTAGGAGGAATTTAAGTTATGAAGAATTATAGAATTACAGTAAATGGTACAGCTTATGATGTAGCAGTTGAAGAATTAGGTGCAGGCGCAGCACCGGCACCTGTGGCAGCTCCTGTAGCAGCAGCTCCTGCAGCAGCACCGGCTCCTGCAGCTCCTGTAGCAAGCGGTTCAGCAGGTGCAGTAAAGGTTTCTGCTCCTATGCCTGGTAAGATTTTAGCTGTAAAGGCTAATGTAGGTCAGGCTGTTAAAAAAGGTGATGTTGTAATGGTACTTGAGGCTATGAAGATGGAGAATGAGATTGTTGCTCCTGAAGACGGTACAGTTGCAAGTATTGATGTTGCAGTTGGTGATAGCGTAGAATCTGGTGATACACTTGCTTCATTAAATTAATGATTTCGCTTGATTATTAAGATAAGGAGGCAGTTTCATGGATTATATTTGGTCAACATTGCAGAACTTGGCAGGACAAACCGCTTTTGCAAATCTATACTGGGGTAACTTTGTTATGATTGGTGTAGCTTGTATTTTCCTTGTTCTTGCAATTAAATTTGGTTTTGAACCACTTTTGTTGGTTCCTATTTCATTTGGTATGTTACTTGCCAATATGTTTCCGGGAATTATTCAGGATGGTGGATTATTTCATTACTTCTACCTGTTAGATGAGTGGAGTATCTTACCTTCATTAATTTTCCTTGGTGTAGGTGCGATGACAGACTTTGGACCGTTGATTGCAAATCCGGCAAGCTTTTTGCTGGGTGCGGCAGCTCAGTTTGGTATTTATTCTGCGTACTTCTTCGCAATTATGATGAAGTTCTCAGATAAGGCAGCAGCAGCAATTTCAATCATCGGTGGTGCGGATGGTCCTACTTCTATTTTCCTTGCCGGAAAGCTTGGTATGGGTGGAACTTTAATGGGACCGATTGCGGTAGCAGCTTATTCGTATATGGCATTGGTACCTGTTATCCAGCCGCCATTTATGAAGCTGTTAACTACCAAGAAAGAACGTCAGATCAAGATGGAACAGTTACGTCATGTTTCTAAGCTTGAAAAGATTTTATTCCCGGTAGTCGTTACAGTTATCGTTGTATTGATTCTTCCTACAACAGCACCTTTGGTAGGTATGTTGATGTTAGGTAATTTGTTTAGAGAGTGTGGTGTTGTTAAACAGTTAACAGAAACAGCATCGAATGCACTTATGTACATCGTTGTTATCTTACTTGGTACTTCCGTAGGTGCTACAACAACTGCTCAGTCATTCTTAAATGTTTCAACTCTTAAGATTGTTGCTTTAGGATTGATTGCCTTTGTTATCGGTACCTGTGCAGGTGTATTATTTGGTAAGTTAATGTGTCTTGTATCAAAGGGTAAGGTAAATCCTTTGATTGGTTCTGCCGGTGTATCTGCAGTTCCGATGGCTGCCCGTGTATCACAGAAGGTTGGTGCCGAAGCAGACCCTACAAACTTCTTGTTAATGCATGCAATGGGTCCTAACGTTGCCGGTGTTATTGGTACAGCGGTTGCAGCAGGTACATTCATGGCAATATTCGGAGTATTTTAAAGAAAACGATTACTATATATTTGAATTGAAATATTGGAGGAATAAAAAATGGCAAATCAAGCAGCAAAACCGGTTAAGATTACCGAAACAGTTTTACGTGATGCACATCAGTCATTGATTGCTACCCGTATGACAACTGAGCAGATGCTTCCAATCATCGATAAGATGGATAAAGTTGGATATCATTCAGTTGAGTGCTGGGGTGGTGCAACATTCGATGCTTCTCTTCGTTTCTTAAAGGAAGATCCATGGGAGAGACTTAGAAAGTTAAGAGATGGTTTTAAAAACACAAAATTACAGATGTTATTCAGAGGTCAGAATATTTTAGGTTATGCTCCATATGCTGACGATGTAGTTGAATACTTTGTTCAGAAGTCTATTGCAAACGGTATTGATATTATTCGTATTTTTGACTGTTTGAATGATATTCGTAACTTAGAGACAGCAGTTAAGGCTGCAAACAAGGAAAAAGGACATGCACAGGTTGCTCTTTCTTATACATTAGGTGATGCATATACAATGGATTACTGGAAGAATATGGCTAAGAAGATTGAGGATATGGGTGCTGATTCAATCTGTATCAAGGATATGGCTGGTTTGTTGGTTCCTACTGCAGCTACAGAGTTAGTTCAGGCATTAAAGGAAGGAAGCAGCCTGCCAATTCAGTTACATACACATTATACTTCAGGTGTTGCTTCTATGACATACATGAAGGCTGTGGAAGCAGGATGCGATATTATTGATACAGCAATGTCTCCACTTTCTATGGGAACATCACAGCCTGCTACAGAGGTTATGGCAAAGGCATTCGAAGGAACAGAGTATGATCCGGGCTTTGATCAGAACTTATTGGCTGAGATCGCTGATTACTTCCGTCCGCTTCGTGAGGAATGGTTAGAATCAGGATTGTTAAGTCCAAAGGTAATGGGTGTTAACATTAAGACATTGTTATATCAGGTACCTGGTGGTATGCTTTCCAACATGGTTTCACAGCTTAAGGAAATGCATGCAGAGGATAAGTATGATGAGGTATTAGAGGAGATTCCAAGAGTACGTAAGGATTTTGGTGAGATTCCACTTGTAACTCCATCTTCTCAGATTGTTGGTACACAGGCTGTTCTGAATGTTGTTTTGGGAGAGAGATACAAATCTCTTACAAAGGAATCTAAGGATATGTTAGTTGGTAAGTATGGTCAGACAACTTTACCGGTTAATCCTGAGATTCAGAAGATGGCATTAGATGCTCTCGGAATGGATAAGCCAATCACTTATCGTCCGGCAGATGATATTAAGCCACAGTTAGAGTCTTTAGAGAAGGAAATGGCTCAGTATAAGCAGCAGGATGAGGATGTGCTTTCTTATGCATTGTTCCCACAGGTTGCAACAGAGTTCTTCAAATACAGAGAGGCTCAGCAGACAAAGGTAGATGCAGGTGTTGCAGATACAGATAACGGAGTATATCCGGTATAACATATGATTTTTAAAGCGTATGCGAATGAATCGCATACGCTTTTTTTGTTATGGCGACGAGGAAAATGCATGCATTCATGCAATGCATTTGATAACCGCTAATCAGAGCGAAATTCGCAGAGCGTATCTCGTCTCGGTTGTTTTCTCCCTGTTAATGTGATAGAATCGAGATTGATTTTAATTTACACAAAACGTGTTTTGCATAGTTTACAAAAAGAAGGAAAGATAGGGAACGATGTCAGAGATTATTGTAATCGGTGGTGGTGCTGCCGGAATGATAGCAGCAATATTTGCTGCAAGAGGCGGTAATAAGGTCACATTAATTGAAAAAAATGAAAAACTGGGGAAAAAGCTATTTATTACAGGTAAGGGTCGTTGTAATTTTACAAATGCCTGCGATACGGAGGATTTATTTCAGAACGTAGTTACAAACCCTAAGTTTTTATATAGTGCATTTTATTCATTTTCCAATCAGATGGTAATGGATTTCTTTGAGGAGATTGGGTTACCTTACAAGGTGGAACGGGGAAACCGGGTCTTTCCGGCTTCTGACCATTCTTCTGATGTGATTAAAGTGTTGGAACGGGAAATGAAAAAGAGTGGCGTAAATATTTTGTTGAATACAAGAGTGAAGTCTTTATTGATTGAAGGTCCTATATGTAAGGGTGTAGAGCTTTCCAAAAATAAAAAAATATATGGAGACAGTGTGATTGTAACTACCGGTGGTGTTTCCTATCCAAGAACGGGAGCCTGCAGGGATGGATATGAATTTGCAATACAGGCGGGGCATAAGATTGTTACACCGAATCCGTCCCTTGTACCAATGGAATTATCGGATACCTGTTGTAAAGATTTGATGGGGATTTCATTAAAAAATGTATCGGCAACGATTTTTGCAGATGGGAAAAAGGTATATTCAGATTTTGGCGAAATGTTATTTACCCATTTTGGTGTAAGCGGACCGATCATAATAAAAGCCAGCGCGTATATTCAAAAATATTTACAAAAGGAGCTTTCTCTTAAAATTGATTTGAAACCGGCACTGAATGAGAAACAGTTGGATGAACGGATTTTGAAGGATTTTCAGTTGTTTCAGAACAAGCAGTTGAAAAATGCATTGGATAAATTATTATTACGGTCACTAATTCCGATTGTGATTGATAAAAGTGGACTGGATGGAGATAAAAAAGTAAATGAATTGACCAAAGAAGAACGTAGAAGCTTAGGTAATACTATGAAAAATCTCCCATTTACCATTACCGGTCTTAGAGGCTGGGATGAAGCAATTGTTACAAAGGGTGGTGTTTCGGTAAAAGAAATTGATCCCGGAACCATGGAATCCAAGCTTACCGGTGGTCTGTATTTTGCAGGTGAGGTTTTAGATCTGGATGCCTTAACGGGCGGCTTTAATTTGCAAATTGCATGGTCAACGGGCTATCTGGCGGGAATTTCCTGCTAGGTGTGTTATTGTTCTGACCAATGAGATTTTGTTCAGGACTCATTATTTCCCCGGACAATAATAATATCATTCATTTTTAATACGGTATCTTTTTGTGGAAGAATGGATAAGCCGTCACGTAATATCAGGTAAATGGTGGATGGATCCATTTCTTCTACTTCTTCAATTGTTTTTCCGGCATAATTTCTGCCTACCAAAATCTCAGCGATTTCTTTAATATCGGTTTCCCTGAAATTTACCAGACTGCTTTTTCGTTGATACTGCTCAACAAATCCGGCACTGATGATACCTGTTGGGATGGCAACAACCCCTACACCAAGATAGGCAATGCAGATTGCCATGGTTTTTCCCAATATTGTGATGGGATAAATGTCGCCGTATCCCACTGTCAGAAGGGTGGACATGCTCCACCAGATACCGCTGAAAGCATTTTGGAAAACATCCGGCTGTGCATCATGTTCCACACTGTACATACATAAGCTGCTTGCAAGCATTAGAACAAAAACAATAAAAACGGAAGACAGTATTTGATTTCTTTTCTCATATAAAACGGTTGTTATGACATTGAAGGAATCATACTTGGAATTTAACTGGAACAGATGAAAAATTCTGGCAACCCGCAACATTCGGAAAATAACAAAGCCGGAAAGAAAAAATGCAGGTACAATCGTCAGAAAGTCAATGATACCATCAAATGAAAGGATGAAACGAAGTCTTGCTTTTGTTTTTCGCATACCAACATACAGGTAATCTGCTGTCCAGATTCTCAACAGATATTCAATGCAAAAAATGGTAAGCGTAATTATTTCAATGATGTGAAAAATATTGGAATAAGACGATAATTCATCAAATGTCACCAAAAAAGTTACAATTATATTGGACAATATGGTTACTGTAATAAAGATATCAAAAAACTTACTGAAGTGGTTACTTTTATCTCCGATTTGAATGATATTAAATATTTTTTGCTTCATTGTGTACCTCTTTTTATAATCTGTATTTCCAGTATTTTAACATAATTTGCTCGGTGTGACTATATGTATTCTGTTGCGATTACTTGACAGATAGGGATGCGTTTTCCTATTTGTATATTCATTTTAAATATGATATGATGATGCAGTAGAAATGACAGAAAAGAGGGATGGAATATGGCGGCAATCGCAATTGATGGACCTGCAGGTGCGGGAAAAAGTACAATCGCAAAAAAGGTTGCGGGTAAATTGGAAAATTATATTTATGTTGATACAGGTGCAATGTACCGCGGAATTGCTTATTACCTTTTATCAAATCATATTGATATTGATAACGAAGAGGAGTTAACAAAGGCATGCGGCAGAATTTCAATCGTAATCCAATATGAAAATAAAGAACAGCAGGTATATCTGAATGGAGAGAATGTTACTCCGTATTTACGTACAGAGGAAACCGGTAACATGGCGTCAAAATCATCTGCCAAGGCTTCCGTACGTGCAGCATTGTTAGATATTCAAAGAAATTTGGCAAAGGAATATAATGTTGTTATGGATGGCAGGGATATCGGTACGAATGTACTGCCGAATGCAGAGGTAAAGATTTATCTTACCGCATCTTCAAAGGAACGGGCAAACCGCAGGTACAAGGAATTGCTGGAAAAGGGTGAGAATCCTGATTTTGATCAGATTGAAGCTGATATTATTGAAAGGGATAACCGGGATATGAATCGTGCAATTGCTCCGTTGAAGCAGGCAGAGGATGCGATACTGATTGACAGCTCTGATATGACCATTGATGAAGTGGTGGACAAAATTTTAGCGGCTGTGGACAGATGATTTTTAAAATGGATGATAGATAGGATAAATACAAATGGAAGTTTTATTGGCGAAAACGGCAGGCTTTTGCTTTGGAGTAAAACGAGCCGTGGATTTGGTTTATGAACAGGCTTCTAAGGGGCATGTGTATACTTACGGACCGATTATTCATAATGAAGAAGTAATCAGCGATTTAGAGAAAAAAGGTGTTCATGTAGTGCATTCCCTGGAAGAGATAGCACATCCTGATGAGGGGATTCTTGTAATCCGTTCTCATGGAGTAGAGAAGGCAATATATGACAGCGCGAAGGAAAAAGGATTGGAAATTGTGGATGCAACCTGTCCTTTTGTTAAGAAAATTCATAACATTGTCGATAAAGATAGTAGTTTGGATTGTGAAATTATGATAATCGGTGACAAAAACCATCCTGAGGTTCAGGGGATTATGGGTTGGTGTAACAAACCTCCGATTGTGATCGGATCCGTTGAAGATGCTGAAAATTTGTCGGTTTTAGGGGATAAAAGGATAAGTCTTGTTTCTCAAACGACATTTAATCACAAGAAATTTAATTCAATAGTTGAAATTTTGAAGAAAAAAGGTTATAATATTAACGTTTATAACACCATATGCAATGCTACGGAAGAGAGACAAAGAGAAGCAGCCTCTATTTCGAAGCAAGTAGACGCGATGATTGTAATTGGTGGAAAGAACAGTTCAAACACACAAAAGCTATATGAAATTAGCAAAAAAGAATGTGAGAATACTTACTATATACAGACACTCGTTGACTTGGATTTGGCTGCTTTTGAATCCGTTGGTAGGGTAGGTATTACAGCAGGGGCATCTACCCCTAATCAAATTATTAAGGAGGTTCATGGTAGCATGGCAGAAGATTTTGGAAAAATGTTTGAAGAAAGTTTGGCTGAGGAGAGTAAGATCAGCACAGGAAAGATTGTAAAGGGTACTGTAATCAGTGTGAATGATAACGAGATTATCTTAAACATTAATTACAAGGCAGATGGTATCATTACAAAGAGTGAATACTCTAATGACCCTAGCATTTCTTTAAAGGACAAGGTTCATGAGAATGACGAGATTGAAGCAAAGGTAATTAAGACAAATGATGGTGAAGGTCAGGTTTTATTATCTGTTAAGCGTGTAGCTGCTGAGAAGGCATATGAGAAGTTAGAAGAAGCTTTCAATAACGGTGAAGTATTGAAGGGTGTTGTAACTCAGGTTGTAAATGGTGGTTTAAGTGTAACAGCAGACGAAGCAAAGGTATTCATTCCGGCAAGTCTTGTTTCTGATACATTTGAGAGAGATTTATCTAAGTATTTGAATCAGGAAATTGAATTCAAGATTACCGAGTTTAACCCGAGAAAGAGAAGAATTATCGGTGACCGCAAGGTATTGGTAGCTGCTAAGAAGCAGGAATTAAGAGATGCATTGTTTGCTAAGATCAATGTAGGAGACAGAGTAAAAGGAACTGTTAAGAATGTAACAGATTTTGGTGCGTTTATTGATTTAGGCGGAGCAGACGGATTGCTTCATATCTCAGAGATGTCTTGGGGCAGAGTAGATAATCCTAAGAAGGTATTTGCTGTCGGTGATGAAGTAGAAGCCTTGATTAAGGATATTCAGGGTGAGAAGATTGCATTAAGCTTAAAATTCCCTGAGACAAATCCATGGGCATTAGCTGAGGAAAAATATGCAATCGGTAATGTTGTAACCGGTAAGGTTGCCCGTATGACAGACTTTGGTGCATTTGTTGAGTTGGAACCGGGTGTAGATGCATTACTTCATGTTTCACAGATCTCAAGACAGCGTATTGAGAAGCCATCAAGTGTTTTATCAGTAGGTCAGGAGATTGAAGCAAAGGTTGTTGATTTCCGTTTAGATGAACATAAGATTAGCTTAAGCATGAAGGATTTGCTTCCTGAAGAGGATGAGGTTGCTGAGGAGCCTGCAGAAGATGTAGCTGAGGATGCTACAGAAGAATAATTATAAAATATTAAACCTCGCTTTGGATATTCCGAGCGAGGTTTTTTTTATCTGATATAGAGGGGGATTATATGTCTTACGATTATGAAAGCTTTAAAAAAGATATATACGCTTTGACGGATATTAATCTGTCTTTATATAAGGAACGGCAAATGAAGCGTCGTATTGAATCTCTGATGACAAGAAAGGGATTTAGTGATTTTCAACATTATTACAAAGCTATGGAAGCGGATTCGGAATTGCTTCGTGGATTTGTCAGTTATTTGACTATTAATGTTTCGGAATTTTATCGGAATCCCAAACAATGGGAGCTTTTTGAAAATGAAATTATTCCTTATTTGAAGAAAAACTTTGGCTCAAAAATCAATATTTGGAGTGCGGCATGTTCTACAGGTGATGAACCATATACAATTGCCATGCTTTTGGCTGAACAGATTCCGGTTTCCCAAATCCATGTTTTTGCAACGGACATTGATGAGGATGTGTTACTGTTTGCAAAAAAAGGTGTCTATCCGGAACGAAGTCTGGAGCATTTGCCAAAGCATTTACTGAACCGGCATTTTGATAAGGTGGGTAATGAATATCGGATTCATCAGGATATTAAAGATTGTGTTGAATTTCGTAAACATAATTTGTTAGAGGACAGATATCCTTCCGGAATGCATATTATTATCTGTAGAAATGTTGTAATCTATTTTACGGATGAAGCAAAGGATAAGGTTTATAATAGTTTTCATCAGTCTTTATGTAAGAATGGTGTGTTGTTTATCGGCAGCACGGAACAAATCATTCATTCCAAAGAAATCGGTTTTGAAGCGATGAATTCATTTTTTTATAAGAAAATGATGTAACTGCAATGAGAAGCTCGCTATGCGGGCTTCTCATTGTTATTTTAGACCCTGAATGATATGTATGATATATTGTTGTTGAAGTGAAGGAGGTGCATCTAATAAATCAGTTGTACGGATATATTGCTGTTTGTCGTTATAGGTGTTAGAAAACAGATAGAACAGAGCCTCATCCTCTTTGCTGCAGGGAATAAAACCATCGGTTTTTTTCACATAACAGTTATTTCTGGTTGCTTTGATCCTGTTTGCCGGTTCTACATAGGTTGCAACGCTTTTATGAATTGCCATATCTTCATTTGGCAGATAATAATAGTTTCTGTAATCGGAAAAGAAATGAAACAGTGTGTCATTCTTTACCGGAATCGATAGAAAGCCTTCGGTTTCCATGATATTTAAAAAGATATCATTGGATTGGAAAAGGATTCTTTTTGGCAGAGCCTGTCTGTCGGGAATGGTAAAATATAATTCTAAAACAGATGTTTCCTTTGAAAATTGTATCTTGCATCCCTCAATAACAGGATTTTTAAAGAAAGAGCTGTAGTTTAATATGACACTTAATTGTGGCATTCCCAGTAAATCGTCATGATTATGAAGCAGAAGTTTTTCTTCTTCAGGGGCTGATTTTGTTTGGAGATAACTTTGGTATATCGGAATTAATTCTCCACCGGAGTAGGTGTCGGTACGGGTTAGTGTTAAGAATCGTTCTATGGTAACCTGTTTGAGATTTTCCGTTGCCAGTATTTTTTTGAATGGTCGTATTTCTTTATAGATATCAATCTGCTGCATTTGTGTCAGCAAAAATGGCAGCTTACATATCTGAGCCTTTTGAAGCAGATAAGGAATATCGAATCCGGAACCGTTATAATGGATTAGATGAGTAAAGTTTTTTGTGAATTGTAAGAAGTTATCCAGTATTTCTTTTTCACTTTTTCCGTCATCATTAAACCATTGAAGGATATGGATTTCATTTTCACTGTAATACAATGCTCCAATGAGATAAAGAGTCGTATTTTTCGCAACAAAGCCTGTTGTTTCAATGTCAAAAAACAATAATTTCTCTAAAGGACATTGCTCTGTAATAAAATCATGCAGCTTAAAACGTTTGGAATAGGGAATTGTATCATGTATTTTTTTCAAATTATTTCTCCTTATCACAAAATATAGTAATTCTATCATAGCATAATTCATAATGATGTGGTATAATATTTTGCGAGATTCATAGCTTGTTGGATAGTTTTGATTATTTTTGGTTATCATGCATTTGCGATTTTGGTAATGTATGTATTTCGATTGCTGTGAAAGAATTTACAAATGACGATATTATAATTTAGAGGAAAATATGATAGGATATATAAAAGGATTTATTGAATATATAGGAACAGATAAGATTATTCTTGAGAATAACGGTATTGGTTATCAGATATTTACTTCCCAGACAACGATTCAAAGTGTTTCCATGGAAGCAGAGGTGAAGATGTATACATACCTTCATGTCAGGGAGGATGAATTGTCTTTGTTTGGTTTTTTGACAAAGGAAGAGCTTGATGCGTTTCAATTATTGCTGGCTGTCAACGGAGTAGGACCAAAGGCAGCACTTGCCGTTTTATCGGCTCTGACTGTTCAGGAATTGACATATGCAGTAATGGCAGGAGATTATAAGGCAATTACAAAAGCAAATGGTGTTGGAACCAAGGGTGCAAACAGAATTATTATGGAGTTAAAGGATAAGCTTAAGATAGAGGATGTATTAGAGGTGGGGCTTCATTCCGATGACTCCGGTTTGGGAAACCCATCCGGTAAGACAGACAGTGTCTCTGATACAGTGCTTGCTTTAGTAAGTCTCGGCTATTCGGAATCAGAAGCCTTAAGAGCTGTAAAACAGGTTGAGGGTGTATCTGATATGGATTCGGAAGTATTATTAAAGGCGGCATTGAAGAAGCTGTTTTGATAAAGAATATTAAAGGGATAACAAAAATGATATGATTGATAGAATGATTAGTACCCAGATTCTGCCGGAGGATGTTAAGATTGAGAATCACTTAAGACCGACGATGTTGGCAGATTATATTGGACAGGAAAAAGCAAAGAATAATTTAAAGATTTTCATAGAAGCTGCAAAGAATAGAAAGGAAGCATTAGATCACGTTTTGCTATATGGTCCTCCGGGACTCGGAAAAACAACGATGGCATCCATTATTGCAAACGAAATGGGAAGCAGTTTAAAAATCACTTCCGGTCCGGCAATAGAAAAGCCCGGAGAATTGGCGGCGATTCTTAATAATTTAAATGAAAATGACGTATTGTTTATTGATGAGATTCATCGATTAAATCGGCAGGTGGAAGAAGTTTTATATCCTGCCATGGAAGATTTTGCCATTGATATTATGATTGGAAAGGGTCAGGCTGCAAAAAGTATTCGTCTTGATCTGCCACATTTTACTTTGGTTGGGGCAACAACAAGAGCCGGAATGTTAACTGCTCCTTTACGGGATCGTTTTGGCGTTGTGAACCGCTTGGAATTCTATTCCAACGAAGAACTGACAGAGATTATTATCCGTTCCGCAAAGGTGTTGGATGTGGATATTGATAAAAACGGTGCCTTTGAAATTGCAAGACGTTCAAGGGGAACTCCAAGACTTGCCAATCGCCTGTTGAAGCGGGTGAGAGATTTTGCTCAGGTTAGCTTTGATGGCAGTATCACAGATGAAGTGGCAAATCTGGCTTTGGACAGATTAGAGGTAGATTCTCTTGGTTTAGATCAGGTAGACCGTAATATCATTTTAACAATGATTGAAAAATTCGGAGGTAGACCGGTTGGGCTGGATACTTTGGCAGCAGCAATCGGAGAGGATTCAGGAACGATTGAGGATGTATATGAACCTTATTTAATTCAGAACGGATTAATATCCCGGACGCCAAGAGGCAGGGTGGCTACCCAGACGGCGTATCGTCACTTTGGATTAGAATATATGTTAGATAAAGGAGTGTAGCTATGGCAGATAAAAATGATATTCCTGTTGTGATCAATGGAAGAATTTATAATTTAAGCGGATATGAGGATACGGAATATTTGCAGGAGGTTGCAAATTATATGAACAGCAAGATTTCCGAGTGTAAAGCTGCAGAAGGCTTTCGCAGACTGAATCCGGAATATCAGAATATTTTACTGGCAATTAATATTGCAGACGATTATTTTAAAGTGAAGAATGAAACCGGAAAGCTTTTTGCCCAGGATGATGAAAAGGAAAAACAGATTTATGATTTGCGTCATGAGGTGATTGAACATCAGATTAAGTACGAATCAGCTATGCGGCTGGTAGAAGAGTATAAGGAACAGGTAAATGCACTTCAGCGTAAGATTATTCAATTAGAGGCTGAAAAAACAAGACAGGATTAAATACTATGTACAAAAAACCGGAAATACTTGCACCTGCCGGCTCTATGGACGCATTGAAGGCGGCGGTAAGAGCCGGTGCAGATGCGGTTTATTTGGGCGGTAATATGTTTGGAGCCAGAGCATACGCGGACAACTTCGACGAGCCGTCTTTAATTGAAGGAATTGAATATTGTCATTTGTATGGTGTTAAGGTTTATCTGACTGTTAACACCTTATTTCGTAATGATGAACTGCAGAAATTATATGAATATTTAAAACCGTATTATCTTGTTGGATTAGATGCGGTAATCGTGCAGGATTTGGGAGTTATGAAGTATATTCATGATGTTTTTCCCGATCTTCCCATTCACGCATCTACCCAGATGACAATTACAACGCCGTATTCCTACATGCTGTTAAAGGATTACGGAGTGACCAGAGTGGTACCTGGGAGGGAGCTGTCGAACAGGGAGCTTTTTGCTATGAAGAAAAGGGATTTTTCACCGGAGCTTGAGGTTTTTGTACAGGGGGCACTTTGTTATTGTTATTCCGGTCAGTGCCTTATGAGTTCCTTTATAGGTGGTAGAAGCGGTAATCGGGGAAGATGTGCACAGCCCTGTCGATTGCCTTACAGTGTATTCCAACGGGATGGGAATGAGATTTCTCCAAAAGGGGAATATCTTCTCAGTCCCAAGGATTTGTGTGGCTTATCCAATGTCCCTCAATTAATTAACATGGGAATTGATTCTTTTAAGATTGAAGGAAGAATGAAGAAGCCTCTTTATGTTGCAGCCTGTGTCAGGGCATATCGGAAGGTTGTGGATGCTTTTTTTGAGCATAGCCTGACAGAGGAAATGATAAAAAAATACACCTTGGAAATGGCGTATTTATTCAATCGAGGTGGATTTACCGATGGTTATTACGAACAGCATAACGGAAGGGATATGATGTCATTAAAACAGCCCGGTAATCAGGGAGTTTTCGTAGGTCGTGTACAGGGAAAAAATCGGTATCAGATAGAAATTTTGTTAAACAAACCGGTTCGCAAAGGGGATTTGCTCCTTTTAAGGGGAAGTAAGGATGGGATTCAACTAACCTGCAATGTAGAAAGTCCTGCAAACCGGACTATAATGTTGAACGTTCCCAAAATAAAATCCATAGAGATAGGGGAATCGGTCTATTGTATGCAGAATGTATATTTGGAACAGGAGCTTACACAGTTCATAAAAGAGGATAAAAAAATATCCCTGACCGGAACCTTGAAGCTTCACAAGGAACAGGAGGCAGAGCTGACCTTACAATGTGGCTCCCATTGTATTATCCAAAAAGGAAAATTGGTTGCCCCGGCAGCGAAGCAGCCCTTGGTTTATGATGTTGTTTGTGAAAAAATCAGTCAGTTGGGAGATACAAGATACGAGCTTTCCAATCTGAATATAGAACTGGATTCAGATGTATTTTATTCTATGAAGGATTTAAAAGAGCTTAGAAGACAGGCAATTGTTCATTTGGAGGAAGATATCATCCATTCTTTTTATCGTAAAGATAGAAATGCAAAAAATCTATCTTCCGGGATTTGTAGGAAAGAGGTACAGTATACAGATAACTGGAGCAATCCAACGGTTGTAATCTCATCTATGGAACAGTTTCAGGTATTGAATTCTTACGAAAATGTGAAAAAAGTATATCTTGATTTGCAGTATTTTTCCGTAGAGGATATAATGACTCTGATAAAGGAATACAGACAATACGATTATTGGATTTTATTACCTGCTGTAGTCAGGAGGGAAAGCTTTAAGGAGATCGAACAGGTCACAGCGTTAGATGCATTGCAGCTAAAGGGTCTTGTTGTCCGGAATTTGGATGAATATGCATATTTAAAGGAACAATTATATGATAAGGATATCATTGCCGATTATAGTCTGTATGTAATGAATAAAGAAGCCGGTTGGGTAATTGGCGGAACAGTAACCCTTCCTGTTGAGTTAAATGAAAAAGAGCTTATCGGTTTAAGCCGGGATTTACCACAAAAACAGATGTATGTATATGGATATCAGCAGTTGATGGTATCTGCCCAGTGTGTCTGTAATCATACAAGAGGCTGTAACAAAGGCAACACGACCCTGATTCTTCGTGACCGGTATCACAAGGAATTTTATTGCCGGTCTGTTTGTAAATATTGTTACAGTTTGATTTATAACGGGTTACCTACTGTTTTATATGACGTAGTATCGGATGAGGTGAAACAATCAGGTGTGAGTCCGATATTGCATTTTACCATGGAGAATAAAAAGCAAATGAAAGAGGTACTAGATGGCTTTCTATATGGGAATCCTTTTAAGGGGGCACGTACGAAAGGACATTTTAGTCGTGGAGTGGAATAATGGGAAATATAATTATTAATGTTTCAAAATTTGTGAATATATTTATTATGCTGCTGTATGTAACATCCTGCCTGCAGTGTTTTAAAGAGGATAATCAAAGGCAGACGAACAAACGATTAAATAAACAGATTATATATGTATTTTTATTTCATTTTTCCTGTTATTTAACCATTGCCATCAGTAAGCCGGATCAATTGAAGGAAGTTATGATCTTTTACGGACTTCAGACCCTGGTTGCTACTTTATATATGTATATTTATCATTATATTTATCCGTTTTCATCCAGAATGATTGCAAACAATATGTGCTTTTTGATGTTAATCGGATATATCATGCTTACAAGACTAAGCTTTGGTCTGGCTGTGCGGCAGTTTTTGATCGCGACCGTAACACTGATTGCAGTATCTTTCATACCGATGATTATGGATCGATATAAAAATCTTCGTAATTACGGTATGGTTTATGGAGTGGTAGGTATTCTTGCACTGTGTTCCGTATTTGTGATTGGTGTGGAAAAATACGGTTCCAGAAACTGGATTTCTATTGCGGGAATGTCGATTCAGCCTTCAGAGCTTGTAAAGATTTTATTTGTGTTTTTTGTTGCCAGTATGTTATCTCAAAAAAGGGATTTCAAGCAGGTAGTTATTACAACAGCTTTTGCCGGTCTGCATATGATCATTCTTGCATTGGAAAAGGATTTGGGTGCGGCTTTGATTTTCTTTGTGATTTTCATTATGATGATTTACATCGGAACCGGAAAGCTTCGGTATCTGATTATGTATTTAGGTGGTGGAGCAGCCTGTGTGGGACTTGCTTTTCTGTTGTTTAAGGATCGATTGTTTGACCATGTTTTGATCCGTGTAAATGTATGGAAGGATCCGTGGGCAGATTTGAATGGAACCGGATATCAGATTACCCAGTCCTTGTTTGCCATTGGAAGCGGAGGATATTTTGGATCTGGATTGACAAAGGGTTCGCCCAATTCTATTCCGGTAAGTGAAAGTGACTTTATTTTTTCAGCCATTTCAGAGGAGTTTGGAGTTATCTTTGGTATTGCATTGATTGTAGTGTGCTTTTGCTGTTTTATTTCCTTTATTTCGATTGCTATGAAGGTACGAAACAGATTTTATAAAACGATGGCTTTTGGTTTTTCCATTTGTTATATTTTTCAGACATTTTTATCCATTGGTGGTGTTGTAAAATTTATTCCATCAACGGGTGTTACCATACCTTTGATCAGTTACGGTGGCAGTTCCATATTAAGTTCCCTGGTTATGTTTTCCATTATGCAGGGTATTAGTACAATAGAGAATAAAGAGGCTAAAAAAATTGAAGAAGAAAGAAGAAACATTGAAGAAAGTCAGGAATAAAAAGAAAAAAAATGAATTGAATAAGGATTTGTTAACCCCGGAACAGAGAACCTTTATTGAAAGGGAAGAGAAAATTGACAAGATCAATAACAAGTTAAACAAACCGATTATCGGAATGACCTATCTGTTTGCATTTTTATTTATTGCCATGATCGGATATATCCTGCATTTTATGATTGTGGAAAAGGATCAGGTGATTGCAAATGCTGCCAATCCGAGACTGGACAGCTATGGTGAGAATGTGCTTCGTGGTGACATTGTTACAAGTGATGGTCAGGTAATTGCCACGAATAACGGAGATAAAAGATATTATCCTTATGATAATCTGTTTTGTCATGCTGCCGGTTATGCCTCCTATACGAAGGCAGGTATCGAACTGGTGGGTAATAACTATTTGATAAACAGTCATTGTAATGTTTTGGAACGGTTTTTTAATACTTTAAGGGATGAAAAGAATAACGGAGATACCGTAGTGTCCACATTGAATTATGAGCTGCAAAAGACGGCTTATGATGCATTGGGAGGTGCAAATGGAGCGGTTGTTGTAATGGAACCGGATACCGGTAAGATATTGGCTATGGTTTCCAAACCGGATTTTAATCCAAATGATATTGATGAGGTCTGGAAGGAGGCCAATTCCGAAAATTCCACAAGCTCCGTCTTGTTAAATCGTGCAAGTCAGGGCTTGTATCCGCCGGGTTCCACCTTTAAGGTGCTTACTACATTGGCATATATGAGACAGAATCCCAATACCTACTCGGATTTTACTTATGATTGTGTGAATGAAGAGGCTGTATTTAACAGTGTGTCTGTACACTGTTTTGGACGGAAGGTTCACGGTTCTGAGGATTTACCTGCTGCTTTGGCAAATTCCTGTAATCAGGCATATGCATATATGGGTACCCAGTTAGATGTGGACGAATGGAAGGATATGTTAGAGACCTTTCTTTTTAACAAGGATTTGCCATATACAGATGCCAGTGCCACCAGCCGTTTTTATCTGGACGGAAAATCTAACACCGGTTATATTCCGCAAACGGCATTTGGTCAGGGTGATACCTTGATTACACCACTTCACAATGCCATGATTATGTCTACAATAGCCAATGGGGGACTGATGATGAAGCCATATATGATAGACAGTATCGAAAGCTATAAGGGAACGAAAATTAAAAAGTTTTCTCCTTCGGCATATGACACATTAATGACTTCCGATGAGGTTGAAACATTAAGCTCCTATTTACGT
Organism: uncultured Lachnospiraceae bacterium; assembly: GCA_934294885.1. Lineage (GTDB taxonomy): Bacteria > Bacillota > Clostridia > Lachnospirales > Lachnospiraceae > CAG-590. The sequence continues at coordinate 154,393 of CAKRAK010000002.1, forward strand.
GGGGTCGTAACCTCCGGTACAGCTGCCAGTTATTTTGCAGGTGCCGCCTATGAAGCTGCCGGAAAAACAGGTACTGCCGAGTATGCAAACGGAGCGCATGATTTTTCATGGTTTATCGGATATGCAAATGTAGATAATCCGGATGTTGTTGTCAGTATTGTTGTAGAAGAATCGGATGTAAATGGTATTAAGGCTTCGGCGGTAGCAAGGCAGATTATGGACAAATATTATTCCTTGCCAAGTGAATCATAAGTTGGTATACTAATACTAATTGATAAACCACCAAAGGTGAAGACAGATATGAGGCTTCGTATCTCTTCCCGGTATAGGAGGAACAGCTATGGTAGAAGCAGTGAGTTGTGGTGGTGTGGTAATCTTCAGAGGCAAGGTATTATTGCTTTATAAAAACTACAAGAATAAGTATGAAGGCTGGGTTTTGCCGAAAGGAACAGTTGAGCAGGGTGAAGAATACAAAGAAACAGCACTCCGGGAAGTGAAGGAGGAGACTGGTGTTACTGCTCAGATTATAAAGTATGTGAATAAAAGCAACTATACCTTTAATACAGCAACCGATGTGGTGAATAAGGATGTACATTGGTATCTGATGATGGCTGACAGTTATTACAGCAAACCTCAAAGAGAAGAGTATTTTGTTGATTCCGGTTACTATAAGTACCATGAAGCATATCATTTGCTTAAGTTTCCGAATGAAAAACAGATTTTGGAACAGGCGTATAGTGAATATCAGGATTTGCGTCAAAGCAATTTGTGGGGATCAAAGAAGTACTTTTAATGACATGTTAAAAAAGACCGATTTTATCGGTCTTTTTTATGGTTACAGTGTGGTTTTATATGTTATGGAAAAGCTTATGATTAAAAGTCATGTTTCATTTTTTGTCCTAAATATTAAGGTGAGAGCATATAATAATCGGAATCGGTTTGTTTTTGTTGATGGTTGATGGAATATAGAAAGGAATGATTTGTTGAAGAAGATAATACTAAATATATTAATGGTAATTTGTCTTTTGATGGCATTGGGAAGCGGCGGATATCTTGCATATTATTATTATACAAGTTATCAGACGGAAAATCATTTTGAAGTGCTTAGAGATATGGTAAAGGAGGAGGCATCCGGAGACGGAACCGATGACACAAAAACATGGGATTATGTGGATATCAATGGCGTTTCGGTACAAAAGAAGTTTGAAGATTTATACCGGGAAAATGCACATTTTGTGGGATGGCTTCAAATTGCGGATACCAATATTGATTATCCGGTTATGTATACACCATATGAGATGGAACAGGGGGAATATTATATTCACAGAGATTTTAATGAAGAATATTCCCAGGCAGGAATTCCTTTTGTTGATTCTTATTGCAGCCTGAATCCCCCTACGGATAATATCATTATTTACGGACATAATATGAATTCCGGGAAGATGTTTCATGATCTGTTAAAGTATGAGGATGCAGATTTTTATAATAATCATAAAACCTTTCGGTTTGACACTATTTACGGAGACGGTACTTATGAAGTGGTTGCGGTAATCCGGGCGCAGATTTTACCGGAGGATTCAACGGAATTTAAATATTATGAATTTGTAAATGCCGGTTCTTCGGAAATATTTGATGATTATGTGGATCATATTAAACAAATGTCAGTTATCGATACCGGTGTTGATGTGGTGTACGGTGATCAGCTGTTAACACTTTCTACTTGCGCCTATCATGTGAAGGATGGTAGATTTGCAGTGATTGCAAAAAAAATTGATTGATGTTATTAGAAAAATATTTCACAATTAATTTAATAATTTGTTGACAAAAGCACAAATACATTATATAATTCAATTCGTTGGTTTTGAGAATGCCGATGTGGCGGAATTGGCAGACGCATCAGACTCAAAATCTGACGGGGGCGACCTCGTGCCGGTTCGAGTCCGGCCATCGGCATTATTTTTGATTCGGAAATTTTACATATGTAGAGTTTCCGTTTTTTTTATGTTATAATATTAAAATGATGTGGAATGGATTGAAATAACTTAGAAAGTTTTTTGACAGAAGCTAAAGTTTGGAGGAATATAGATTGGATTCTGATAATTGGTATAAGGTAGATAATGTTGCCAAGGTTTTTTTGGCAACCCATACAGAACGGGATACAAGAAGCTTGAGGGTGAGCTGTACCCTTAAGGAAAAGATAGATGCGGCTTCCTTAGAGGAGGCGTTGATTAAAACCATTAAAAGCAGACCGTTTTTACAGGTAAGAATACGCAGAGGTTTTTTCTGGCACTATTTGGAACCTACGGATGAGCTTCCATTGGTATCGGAGGAGAATGAAAGACCGTGTCCTGTGTTATACGGAAAAAACAGCAAAAGAGTTTTGCATTATAGTGTAACTTACTACCATAACCGGATTAATTTTGAGGTTTTTCATGCATTAAGTGACGGAACCGGTGCATTGGAATTTTTGAATCTTCTTGTATGCAATTATTTGAAAATTAAACATCCTGATGAACTCCGGAAGGTTGATCTTGGAAATGACGGTTCCAGAGCAGACATAGAAGAGGACAGCTTTGCCCGTTTTTATGGAAAAAAAGGAAAGTCAGCACCTCCTTCTAAAAAAGCTTATCATATCAGAGGCAGAATGCTTCCTTATGATCAACTGCAGTTTATCGAGGTGACGATGAAGGCAAAGGATGTAATCGCAAGGGCAAAGGAGATGGAAGTAAGCGTTTCCAGTTTGATTGGTGCGGATTTAATGATTGCTATTTATAAGGACATGCCTGCAATAAAAAGAAAATTGCCAATTACAATTAGTGTGCCGGTTAATCTTAGAAATTATTATCCTTCGGAAACCTCAAGAAATTTTTTTAACAGTATTTATATCAGCCATGAATTTTCCGGTGGAGAAACACTGGAAACTTTAGCAAGGGAATTTGATCAGAAGATGAAAAACAGTTTGAATCCGGATAATATCCGACAGAATATGGATCATTTTCAGAGGATGGAACGAATGTTTTTTGTTCGTATGATTCCGTTGGCATTAAAACAACCGGTTGTAAAATATGTGTCTAAATTAGAAGCAAGAAAAGTATCCGCAGTTGTTTCCAATCTTGGAATCATGAGGATTCCGGAGCCTATGCAGAAATATGTTGAAAAATATACGGCATTTTGCAGTCATAATGAATTATTCATGACCATATGCAGCTATGGCGAGGATATGACCTTTGGAATCACTTCCGGATATCGGAATACAGGTGTGCTCAAAACCTTTATCAGAGATTTTTCTAAAAATGGAATTGCGGTGACGGTGAATGCAACGGAGGTGGTTCGGTCATGAGACATTGTCCAAAGTGTAATATAAATGTTGGCGGAACGTGGGAATACTGTCCAATCTGCCAGAATCAGCTATATATAGAAGAGGAATCGGATTCGTCAGAATCGAAAGAGAAGGTGCCTTATTTTCCAAGCTCTATGGCATTAAAGGTAAAATCAATTGCGTATAAGATTCAGTTGTTTGTTGCATTGACTATTTGTGTTGTCTGCTTATCGATAGATGTATTATTCCATGCAAACGGAAATTTGCATTGGAGTTTTATTGTTGTTATGTGGTTGTTGGGTTTTGAGATTATGATAGGACCTATTTTTAAAAGAAGAACCATTCCTGCTAATTTTATTACGAATGTTGCTATTTTGATATCCTGTATTTTTGCGGTGACTGCCTATTTTATCGGGGATCTTCGTATGTGTACCCATGTGCAGCTTCCGATTGTGATATTGATAACTCTTGTTGTGAATTTTGTCTTGAGTCTGATTGACAAAAAGGGAAACGCACTTGTGTTTGCTCTGGGAAATGTTCTGGTAGGTATTATTCCGAATATTGTCATGTTTTCCATTTATCAGTCGGCACCTGTTTTATGGAGAGTCTGTCTTGTTGTCAGTATCGTATTTTTGATTGGATTGATCATATTTAAGGGCAGACAAGTATATAATGAAATACAAAAAAGATTGAATATATAGCATTACCGGTATTGTTCAATATTAAATTCCTTGGCAACTTTAATGACAACACCCAAAGGAGTATAGGCATCCTGGTTCTGGGTTAATATCATTTTACCAAACTGATCGATGGGCTCCAGACCGGATGATGTATATCTGCGCAAATACAGTTTTCCGTCATTGCTCTGATAGACAACAATGTCATTGTATTCCGGCTTTTTTTCTGTGGAAAGGAGAAGAATATCATCAATAAAGTATACCGGTTCATAATATCGGTTGCTAATCTTGATTCCGATATTGATTCTTTTTCGCAGCTCCTCCGGATAATTGGAGATATCGTGACTTGTGATAATGGAGTTATCATAGTAATCGCCGTCCTTTGAATTTCCGGTGAGCAACAGAACGGGAATCACATATTTGTTATCTGTGGAGGCATACTGGGTTGATTTTAATTCTAAAGATATCAGATTCTGGATTGTCTGAATGGATCTTGGAGAAAGTTCCTGCAGCTTTTTGAAAAGTGATTCGTCATAAAACCAGCTGTGATGTCCGATCAGATAATCAACGGAACAGTCTAATGCATCTGCGATTTTTAACATGGTCGACAGCTTGACATCCTGGGACTTTCCGTAAATTAGAGACCGTAGGGTGTCTTCTGACAAATCTGCCTTGTCTGATAAGCTGCTTAATGTCAGTTTATTCTTCTTAAGCTCTGATTTGATGTGTGCTCTAAAATATTCAAGAGACATATAAAAGTTCCTCCCGTGTTGATTCGAATAATCCTTATTATACCATAAATTCAGATATGTGGAAAATTTATTGCGACAATGGTTACTGTCAAGTAATCGTTGGTATGATTCTTGCCCGGACGCTTTGTCGGTGGAATATAATTTTGAAAGTTGCAAAGAAATAGAGGCATGCCAGTTGGTTACTGTTATAGCAGAGTATGTAGCAATCTATCGGAATAAAAATATTGATAAATCATACGGTTCTCCGGGAGAATACGATGGAGAAGTTATAGAAACAATGGAAGATTTGTTCCTTTTAGCGTTATTTGAAATATATACAAAGTGTATTTTGTGAATTTCAGGTAATTGATGTTTTGTGTAACATTATAAAATGTACTCTATAGATTAGACAGTTTGAGTTTTTAAAACCCTTACCATTGGACAGCAAGT
>CAKRAK010000003.1 GCA_934294885.1 uncultured Lachnospiraceae bacterium
GGATATACATGTGAGAATCGGACATATTGGGAGTATATGAGAAAAGTTTTACAAGAGATTGTATGTCATAATATTCGTAAGGCAGCCAGAATTCAAAATGGATATTCAAATGAAAATGATCTTAGAAAGCAATTTGAACAGATGAATTTATCTGAGATACTGAATGTTCAAAATGAAGTCAGCAGAAATTTTGAAAAAGGATTTATATGGGTGTTGAGTACATGTGTATTATTGATTCCGGATTATAATTTTAAATTGATTAAGAAAAAAGTATTTATTGCCAAAGATTAAATTATATAATATGAAGGAGACAGCATGAATATTATTGTGATCGGAAATGGATTTGATATAGTTCATAATTTGCCTACAAAATATACAGATTTTTTAGAGTTTGTGAAAGTTATTCAATATATATTGAATACAAAAAATATGAATGATATAGACTGGGGAAAGACTAATCCCCAGATAAAAAGAATTGTAACAGATAATACAGGAAATATTAGAAATAATTTATTTTCACAAGAGAAGGTATGGAAAAATTTACTAGATAATAATTTTTGGATTGAATATTTTTTGCAAAATGACATGCATGGAAAAGAAAATTGGATAGACTTTGAAAGTGAAATATCTGACGTTATTCAATCTTTGCACCGTGATATGCATGGGAATGAAATGGAGTTTAATATATATGATGATATCCCAAGTGTTTTATCTAATGAATTTTTAGATTGCTATGTAAATGATCAAAATATGGAAATTTGTAAAGATATAAAAGAAAAATTATACGATGACCTAAATAAATTAATAAAAGCATTAGAAATTTATTTGTTTCAATATGTGGATAAGATAGAATGTAAAAAGATATCACCGGATATCGAAGAAATTATAAATGCGTCAAATGAGGAAAAGGAAAATAAAGTATTGTGTTTCAATTATACAAATACTATTGAAAAATTATACACAAACAATTGTGAAATAGATATAGATTACATTCACGGTAAAGTAAATAATAATTATGAAATTGAAAAAAACAATATGGTACTTGGTATCGATGAATTTCTTTCAATCGAACAACAGAATAAAAATATCGAATTTGTAGAGTTTAAAAAATTTTACCAAAGAATATATAAGGAAACAGGGTGCAAATATAAAACTTGGGTTGATAGGATTAAAGAAGAATATTTACTATACACAAAAGCGAAAATGAAAGAAGTGGAAAGAAATGTAACGGATATACAAAGTATGATAAATAGCATAATTGAGAGTACTATAATGAGTAAAAAAAGTAGGAAACATAATTTATATATTTATGGTCATTCATTGGACATTACAGATGGAGATATTTTAAGAGATTTAATACTAAATAACAATGTTAATACAATTATTTTTTATCATAATAAAGAAAGTATGGGTAAGCAGATTGCCAATTTAGTAAGGGTGATTGGAGAAGATGAATTAATAAAAAGAACCGGAGGAAACACCAAAACTATAGAATTTAGGTTACAGAGACCAATGATAGAACAAGAATAAAAGAATATTATATATAGCCAGAGGGTTCCAAACCAAGGAATCACCTAGCTATTTTCATGCCCGTATATTATCCAAAATAATATCAATCTAGGGCAAGAAAGGAGATGAAAAATATGCCATATATACCACCATCAGTCGTACAGGAAGGTCAAGCGGATGGACTTGCTCACATACCTGAAAAATTATGAACCATGTTAAAGCAGTTAGAAAAAGTTTTGAATCTATGAGAAGTGCAGAAGATTGGATAGATTCCCCAAATGATAAAAAATGAAATTGATGAAATTAAACAACAAATGTTCAAAATTATTCTCCAACTTAAAAATTGGAGGGAGTACCTGAAATCATCAATATGCTAGAAAGAGAAATTCCTTAAAAATGCTGATAAATACATAGCTATATTATATAATAAGTAGCAATACAGGAAAGCAATGTAATTTCAAAGTTCATAAATCAGGCTGGAATTTAATCCAAAAGTCACAAAATATATGAATGCATAATCATAAAGCTCTGATTAGAATTTTGAACTAACAAAAACCTTGAATTTCCCATGTTGGATATCTCCAATGTGGTGATTCAAGGTTTTTTTTCGTTAAAAATTTATATCATCCTAACTTTTTCGTAAATTGGGTTGTTATATTATGTAGAACAGAGAAAGGAGGAGCGTTTGCGTATGGAGTACAAATCGGATCACCGGCTGGTATATCTTGCAAGGGACGGAGACGAGGATGCATGTGAAAAGCTGGTAAGGAAATATTACCCAAGCATTTATCAATATTGTTTGCTGCATATTTATGATTCTTATGAAGCAGAGGATTTGACTCAGGAAGTATTTGTAAAGTTTTTTTCCAATCTTCACAGATATAAAGAATACGGAAAGATTAAAAACTATCTTTATACGATTGCCGGAAATTTAGTCAAAAATTATTACAAAAAGAAAAAAGACATTCCATCAGAAGAATTGCCAGACTCGGAAAATAATCATTCTGTAGAGGAAATCGGTTTTCGTCTGGATATGGAACAAGCTGTAAAGCAATTGCCGGAAGATATTAAGGAAGTTGCGATTTTATTCTTCTTTCAGGAACTAAAGCAAAGAGAAATTGCGGAAATACTTCATATCAAGCTTTCTCTTGTAAAATACCGGATTGGACGGGCAAAAGAGTTATTGATAAAAAATCTGGAGGTGGATATGAATGAAAAGCTATAAGGAGCAGATTCAGAAGTATAAATGTGAATTGACAAAAAAATATGTAAGGGATGAGGCTGAAAATGAGACGGTAAATGCCTGTCAGGATATATTGAGGAATTTTGTTTTGACACAACAGCCACAAAGAGCATCTTACTTTGAATTTCTGTATGAACAATCAAAATTTATTCAAAAAAGATGGTGGATTTTTCAGGGAATTCTTCTTACTTATCTGTGGTTCTGGTTTCATAATAACGGAACGGATTTTAAGGGAATGATAAGGTTACTTGGGATATTTGCAACTATATTCGTAGTTTTAATTGTTCCGGAAATATGGAAAAACAAAAGAAATGGTGCAATTGAAGTTGAAAAAGCTGCTTATTACACTTTGCGGCAAATTTGTTCTGCAAGAATGTTATTGTTTGCAGTGGTGGATTTTATCATTGTTATGGTGTTTTTAGTAATGGCATATCAAACTACGATACTTTCATTAAATGACCTGATGATTAATTTTTTGCTTCCCGTAAATGTTTCCTGCTGTATTTGTTTTCGTTTGCTGTATAGTAGATTGGAAAAATCAGAATATGTTGCCGTACTGTTTTGCCTTATGTGGGTTGCTGTATGGATGATGATTGTAGCAAATGATGGGTTGTATCAAAGAATTACAGTGCCGGTATGGTACGCTGTGTTGTTATTGTCGGCTGCTTATTTTATTTTTTGTGTTCGTAAGTCATTGATATGGAATGAAAAGATTTTGGAGGAACATACATATGGAATTAGAATTTAAAAATGTAACAAAACAGTATGGGGAAGTAAGGGCTGTTAATAAAGTGAATTGTATTATGGATAAAGGTGTCTATGGATTGCTTGGAGTAAACGGATCGGGAAAAACCACGTTAATGCGAATGCTCTGCACCATTACACAACCCACAAGCGGACAGATATTATGGAATGGGGAAGAGATATGGAAGCTTGGAACCGCTTATCGGAATATCCTTGGATATTTGCCACAGGAATTTGGATATTATCCGGATCTGACGGTTCTGGATTATATGATGTACATTGCTTCCATAAAGGGGTTGAAGGTCGCATATGCAAAGAATAAGGTAAAGCAATTATTAAAACAGGTAGGAATGGAAAAATTCGGTAAAAGAAAAATGAAAAATTTGTCCGGTGGAATGGTCAGACGTGTTGGAATTGCACAGGCTATGTTAAATGATCCTAAAATTCTTGTTTTGGATGAGCCTACAGCCGGGCTGGACCCTAACGAGAGAATCCGTTTTCGTAATTTGATCAGTGAATTATCTGAAGACCGTCTGGTTCTTTTGTCTACACATATTGTTTCGGATATTGAATATATTGCAAGTGATATTATGCTCATGAAAGATGGGGCGCTCTTTTATACCGGTACGGCAGATAGGTTACTGCGTTCTATGGAAGAAAATGTATGGGAATGTTATGTTTCAAAGAATATGGTGGAGCAATACACAAAGAAGTACCCGGTTGGCAATATAAAAACAACGATAGACGGAGCGGAACTTAGAATTGTTTCAAAAGAAAAGCCAACGGAAGATGCAATACCTTTAGAAAAGAATCTGGAGGATGCATTTTTACTTTATTTTGGGGAAAAGTCGGAGGAAAATTATGATGCTTAAATTAGAATTGAAACGTATTTTTTCAAAGAAAATGAACATACTTGCAATCGGACTGGCAATGGTGCTTGCGGTCATCTTTAGTGGATTTGCGGTTACAAGCAATCGTTATGCGGATGAAACAGGAAGTATAAGTACCGGAATAATGGCAGCAAGAAAGCTTATGGATAATAAAAAGGAATGGGCAGGGAGCTTAACGGAGGATGTTCTTAAAAAGGCTGTCATACAAAATAAAAATGCAATGTCACAATCCGTGGAAGAACAGGATGCAAATTACTGTAAGACGCTGCAGCCGATTGAGGATGTCAGTGATTTTATGATATCCGTTATGACACCGGATTCCGAATATGATCCGAATATCTTAAATCAACTAAATGATGAAAATATATATGATTTCTATCATACTTATCAAAAGAATATGAAAATGATGTCTGAAGAATATGGAAAGACATCTCTTCAAAAATCCTTTCTTTTGAAAAAATACAGCAAAATCAGTTTGCCGGTTCATTATGAACCTTATATTTCATGGGAAACGATGATTATGTATGTAGAGACCTATTCCATTATTTTAGCGATTATTGCCGGATTTATCTGTTCCGGAATATTTGCAGATGATTTTCAAACAAAAGCGGCATCTGTATTTTTTGCTGCAAAATACGGACGTACAAAGGCTGTAAAATTTAAAATATTGGCAGGACTGATTACAACAACGTTACTTTACTGCGGAGGAATCCTTTTGCTTAGTGTGATCTGTTTTGGAATTATGGGTACAAGTGGTATGAATGTACCTTATCAAGTACATGATGCATATAGTATTTATATCATGACATACGGACAATATTATTTGTTGGCTGTTGTTTGCGGATTTATTGCCTCTTTATTGGGGGTATCCCTTTCTATGTTTACAGCTGCAAAAATGCATACAATCGGTGTTGCTGTATGTATTCCGTTTTTCCTGTATTGTTTATTGCCATTTATAGCACGGGCTCTTTCAAGATATACGACCATTTTTAATCTGGTTCCCACTGTTTTGACAAATGTACAGGCAAGCGTGCGGGTTCCTCTTGTTTATCAGATTGGCAATCATGTAATCCGACAAATCCCTCTTGTGATGATTTTGTATATCATTTTTGCAATTGTGTTGCTGCCTTTTATCTACAGAAGTTTTCACAGATATGGGAGAAATGAATAGTTGTCACAAAGTTAAAATAATTACTTTAAACCTAATGAAAAATAAAAAAACCGGGAATTATCTGTAATAGGATATTTCCGGTTTTTTTCAATTTTGTAATATTTTTGTATTATTTTTGATGTTGTGATTTCCTTTTATCGACGTTTATGCTATAATATTTTCTAATCGTGTATATGGATAAAAACCATAAAAGAAAGGATAAGCAAATGGCTGCGGACTCTAAACAAAATAAAAATAGAAAAAGGGTAAACCGTATAAAGTATTTTATTATTATATGTGCAGTTATCTTATTATTTACATCTGTGATTCTTAATTTTGTGCTTATGTTTAAAATGATGCAATTAGAAGAACAGGTGAATCAGTTATATTCCTATCAGCCAATGATAGAAGATATAATCAGTTAAATTTTCATTGGAGGTATCTATGAGTTTTTTTAAAGATTTTAAGGCAGATTTTACCCAGGCTATGAATGAATTGATGCCTGACGGTAATGAAGTATATGATGACGATGTGATGGAGGAACCGGAGGATACACCGACTCCGCCAAAGAAAAAAGAAAATAAAAAATTAAAGCCATCAAAAGCAGCTAAGAAAAAAGAGAAAAAGATTGATGATCTGGATTTAGCACCGGAGGATATGTCAGATCAGATTGATGATTTATTGGAGAATGAACTCTATGGTGATGCATCTTCTGCCTTAGATATGATTCAGGATGATGTGGATGTCAATACTATGGACATGTCAGTGGAAGAATTATTACAGCAGCTTGAGGCAGGCAACAGTATATCAGAGGATGCTTCTGTTGAAGCTGTCGAGATTCCTGAGGCAGGAGAACCGATGGAGGCAGAGGTTATATATGATAATACTACTTCCAATGATGAAGGGGAGATAGCTTATGATGTAACGGATATCGAGACCATTCCTGATACGGTAGCAGCTGATGTGGATACGGAAACGGAGCATGATACAGTAGTGGCTGATACAGAGGCAGTTTACGATATACCGGCACAGGAAACAGAACCTGTTTATGACGTACCGGCACAGGAGGTAAGTCCGGAACCGATTTATGATGTATCAACGAAGGATATGGAAGAACCGGAAATCATACCGGAAGCTACCGAAACTGATTATGATAATAATCAGAATACAGAGGATGATAATCTTGATGCTTCCATCCGGGAAATGCTTGATCAGTTAGATGCAAATCAACAGACCGGTCTGACTGAGGATTCGGAAGACAGCATGGAATTAGAGGAAGTATTGGTGGAAGAGGAGGGCATTTCACAAGAATCAGAGTTGGATGAAGTGCCGGAAACAGTTGAATCGTCCGTACCGGAAGCTTCTGATGATGTTTCAGATGCAGAAGAAGTACCGGAAGAGACTGTACCGGAGCAGACCGAGGAGATGATTGCAGAGCCATCCCATGAGATAACGGATACAGATGAATCGGAGGAAATGACGCCGGAGCAGATTGAGGAATCTGTTTTGGAAGATTCTAATGAAGTATCAGGTATAGATGGAGTATCAGAAGAAACCGAACCGGAAACAGCTGTAGAGACGATACCGGACGAAGAGATTGTAGATGAAGAACTATCCGATGAGGAGGAAATAGAAGTTGAATTCTATGAGGAGCCTCAGGATACCGTGAATTCAATTGTTAATGTGGAGGAAGATAATATGGAAGACAAGGATGTAATTTCTATCAAGTCGGTAGAGGAGAAAACCGTTAATGCTGCAGAAGAGATAAAATACAATGTAGATGAAGCATCATCTGATACAACATATGTTACAAAGGGAACAAAGATATCCGGTAATATCGAGACCGATGCATCCATTGACATCATCGGTATTGTAGAGGGTGACGTAAACTGTAAAGGAAAGGTTGTAGTTGGCGGTGCTGTAAAGGGTGCCATTACAGCCGGCGAATTATACTGTAACAGTGCCAGAATTGATGGAAATATCAAATCATACGGTAGTGTTAAGGTTGGTGTAGGTTCTATGATCATAGGTAACGTAGAGGGTGAGTCCGCTGTTATTGCAGGTGCGGTAAACGGTGATATCGACGTGAAGGGTCCTGTTATCGTGGATTCTACAGCTGTAATTATGGGTAATATCAAATCACGTTCTGTACAGATCAATAACGGTGCGGTAATTGAAGGCTTCTGTTCTCAGAGCTATTCAGATATTGATGTTAAGAGTTTTTTTGCATAAAGGAGTACAAAAATGAAGACAGATCGTATTTTACTAAAGCTAAGCGGTGAGGCATTGGCTGGTGACAAACATCAGGGCTTTGATGAGAAAACAGTTCTTGAAGTTGCAAGACAGGTAAAGACTGTTGTAGATGCCGGAAAACAGGTTGCAATTGTAATCGGTGGCGGTAATTTCTGGAGAGGCAGAACATCCGAAAACATGGATCGTGTTAAGGCTGACCAGATTGGAATGCTGGCAACGGTAATGAACTGCATTTATGCAGCTGATATGTTCCGTACAGTTGGTTTGAAGACGAGAATCATGTCACCTTTTGTGTGCGGTAATGTAACGGAATTATTTAATAAGGATGAAGCGGTTGCAGCATTAGAGGACTCTCAGGTTGTTTTCTTTGCAGGTGGTACCGGACACCCTTATTTTTCTACCGATATGGCAACCGTATTATATGCAATTGAAATTCAGGCAGATGGTATTCTTGCAGGTAAAGCAATTGACGGAGTATATGACAGCGATCCAAAGACAAATCCTAATGCAAAGAAATATGAAACTATGCAGATGAAGGATATTGTAGATCAGCAATTAGGCGTAATTGATCTTGCATCGGCTGTTCTTGCTATGGAGAACCATATGCCAATGATGTTATTTGGTCTGAACGAAGAAGACAGTATCGTTAAAGCCATGACCGGAAAGTTTAACGGAACTACAATTGAGGCATAATATTATTTAAATATATCTTAGGAGGATTATTACTATGTTAAAACAGTTTGAAGAAAAGATGCAGAAGTCACTGGAAAGCTTGGAAAGTGAATATTCAAATATACGTGCAGGAAGAGCAAATCCTAATATTTTGAATAAGATTAAGGTAGAATATTACGGAACTCCAACACCGTTACAGCAAGTTGGTAATGTCAGTGTTCCGGAAGCAAGAACCATTATTATTACTCCATGGGAGACCTCTTTATTAAAAGAGATTGAAAAAGCAATCCTTTGTTCTGATTTAGGTCTGACACCGAATAATGACGGAAAGTCTATTATCCTGAATTTCCCTGAATTAACAGAGGAACGCAGAAAAGACCTTGTTAAGGATATTAAGAAAAAAGGTGAAAATGCAAAGGTTGCAATTCGTAATGTACGTAGAGATGCCAATGATTATATTAAAAAACAGTTGAAGGCATCTGAGATATCCGAGGATGAAGAAAAGGATTACGAAGATAAAGTACAGAAGATGACTGACAAATATGTAAATAAAATTGATACAACTATTGAGAACAAGTCAAAGGAAATCATGACTGTATAATTGGGGGCTTATTTTGGAGAAGATATTACAGGCAATAAAAGAAGAGAATCTGAACGTGCCAAAGCATGTAGCTATTATATTAGACGGCAACGGACGTTGGGCAAAAAAAAGAAATATGCCGAGAAACTATGGTCATGTTCAAGGCTCAAAAACAGTGGAACAGATTATTGAGGATGCATATAATATGGGGATTGAATACGTTACGGTATATGCATTTTCCACGGAGAACTGGAAACGTTCAAAGGATGAAGTAGATGCCTTAATGAAATTATTGGCAAAGTATCTCATTGATTGTATTGAGCGTTCCACTAAGAATAATATGTGTGTCCGGGTCATTGGTGACAAACGGGGATTGGATTCCAAACTGGTTACCAGGATTAACGAGCTGGAAGAAACTACAAAAAATGCAACCGGTTTAAAATTTACCATTGCAATTAATTACGGAGGAAGGGATGAGATAACCCGTTGCTTCCAAAAAATTGCAAAAGAGGTACAGAATGGTCAAATAAGGCCTGATGAAATTACAGAAGATCTGATTAATGCTCATTTAGATACTGCCGGTTTACCGGATCCTGATTTATTAATACGTACAAGCGGAGAAGAAAGACTGTCTAACTTTTTGCCGTGGCAGTTAGCCTACACGGAATTTTATTTTACAGATGTGTTATGGCCTGATTTTACCAAGGAGGATTTGCTGACTGCAATTCGATATTATAATGGAAGGGAACGTCGTTTTGGCGGGGTATAAAATATGAAGCAAAGATTGATTGGTGCATTTTTCGTTATATTGGTAACATTAACGGTATTTTTGTCACCGGGTTCGGTATCTGCACTTTGTCTGACTGCAATTTCCTTTGTTGCGATTTATGAATTTTTGAAAGCAAATCATATACAGAATTCACCGTTTTTGGTTGTAAATTACTTTGCGACAGCTGCGTTATACTTGTTGTTGTACTTTGACCGTCCGGAATATATTCTGCCTTTGCTGATATTGTTAATGTTAGTGTCCTTATCTATTTATGTGGTATTATATCCCAAATATTCAGATAAGAACCTGGCGGTATCTGTATTTTCATTTATTTATATTTCAATTATGCTTTCCTTTGTGTATCAGATTCACGAATTAGAGGCCGGCGTTTTATTATGTTTCTTCATATTAATTTCCAGCTGGGGAAATGATGTATTTGCATACCTTGTGGGAAGTGCCATCGGAAAACATAAATGCACACCAAAGGTAAGTCCGAACAAAAGTGTAGAAGGATTTATTGGTGGAATGTTAGGTGCAGCAGCACTTGGTTTCTTGTATGGTACCTTGTTTAAAGCATATATTCCTTTTGATGCGTGGTATTGTGCAGTGATTGCCGGTGTTGGTTCTATTCCCGGCGATATTGGGGATTTGGCAGCATCTGCAATTAAAAGAAACAATGATATTAAGGATTTCGGTAAATTGATACCGGGACATGGTGGAATGGTAGACAGAATCGACAGTGTTTTATTTACCGCACCGATTATATATTATCTTGTGATTTTATTTAATATTGGATAAAGCAATAAATGAATATGCCAGCATTGTCTGGCATAAATTTTTAGGAGGCTGCATATGAAAAAGGTTGCGATTTTGGGTTCTACCGGCTCCATCGGAACTCAGACATTAGATGTAATTCGTAAAAATAATGATTTGGAATTAGTAGCAATTTCTGCCGGAAGCAATATAAATTTATTAGAACAGCAGATCAGGGAATTTCATCCGGTCGTTGCTGCGGTATGGAGTGAGGAAAATGCGAAGCTGCTTAAGACAGCGATTGCAGATGTCGTACCGGCATGTAAGATTGTTTCCGGAATGGACGGTTTGTTAGAGGTTGCAACGGTTTCGGAATCGGATATCTTAATTACGGCAATTGTGGGAATGATTGGAATCAAGCCTACCATAGCTGCCATTCATGCCGGTAAAGATATTGGTCTTGCGAATAAAGAAACATTAGTTACGGCAGGTCATATAATTATGCCTTTGGCAAAGGAAAAAAATGTTTCCATTCTGCCGGTAGATAGTGAACATTCCGCTATTTTCCAATGTCTGAACGGAGAAAGACAGAATCATCTGAAAAAGATACTGTTAACAGCTTCCGGTGGTCCTTTCAGAGGTATGTCAAAAGAGGATTTGGAATGTGTTACCTTGGAGATGGCTCTAAAGCATCCAAACTGGTCAATGGGTAAAAAGATTACCATTGATTCTGCAACCATGGTCAACAAAGGCTTGGAAGTCATTGAAGCAAAATGGCTTTTTCAGGTAGAGCCCGAACAGATAGAGGTTGTAGTTCAGCCTCAAAGCATTATACATTCTATGGTTGAATTTGATGATGGGGCAGTCATTGCCCAATTAGGTACACCGGATATGCGGCTTCCGATTCAGTACGCATTATATTATCCAAAACGTGTGTATTTAGACGGTGCCAGATTAGATTTTTCAAAGCTGTCAGAGATTACCTTTCAAAAGCCGGATATGGATACATTTCTCGGTTTACGTTATGCTTATGATGCCATTGCAAAGGGTGGTTCCATGCCAACAGTATTGAATGCAGCTAATGAACT
This sequence comes from uncultured Lachnospiraceae bacterium, assembly GCA_934294885.1. Lineage (GTDB taxonomy): Bacteria > Bacillota > Clostridia > Lachnospirales > Lachnospiraceae > CAG-590. The sequence goes on from CAKRAK010000003.1 coordinate 11,652, forward strand.
TGCCGTTGCAAAGTTTTTGAATAAAAAGATTAAATTTTTGGAAATCTATGAAATAATAGATTTTTGTATGAAACAGCATCAGACCATTCCGAATCCTTCCGTAGAAGAGATTTTGGAAGTTGAGAACAATGTATATGAAATAATTGAGAGCAGGTGGAATTCTTGAGTACAATCATTAATATTATTATTGCATTACTTGTATTTGGTGCAATTATTTTCTTTCATGAATTTGGACATTTTCTTTTGGCTAAGTTAAACGGCGTCTATGTCAATGAGTTTGCTGTTGGAATGGGTCCGACACTTTTCTCTTTCAAACGAAAAGAGACCAAATACTGTCTGAAAGCAATTCCAATGGGTGGTTATTGTATGATGATGGGAGAAGATGAGGATGTTGTAGACGAACATTCCTTTAGTCAGAAGTCTGTCTGGGCACGAATTTCGGTTGTAATTGCCGGTCCTGTATTTAATTTTATTCTTGCCTTTTTGCTTTCATTAATTTTAATCGGTGTTTGCGGATATGACAAACCAACCATTTCGGATTTTGCCGAGATAAGTCCCGCAAAGGAAGCCGGACTACAGGTTGGGGATGTGATTACAGAATATAACGGCAAAAAAATCTATAACTTCCGGGAGGTTATGGTTTATAACCAATTGAACCAAACAGGAAAGGAAATCACTCTGGAAGTAAATCGGGATGGCGAGAAAATAAAATATTCTTTCTCTCCGGAACTGACAGATAACGGATATATTATGGGAATCTATGCCGGAGACCGAATCAAAGGTAATTTCCTTGAAATTATAAAATATAGCGGTTTGGAATTACGATATTATGTAAAAACAACTTTTTTAAGTCTGGAGTATTTAATCGGTGGTAAGCTTGGTATCGAAAGCATGTCCGGTCCTGTGGGTATTGTATCCATGATGAGCGACACCATTGATGAAGCAAAAGAAAGCGCGCAGGGCAATACAGGTGAAGCAGTAATCAATGTCATACTAAATATGATTAACTTTTGTATTATGCTAAGTGCTAACTTAGGTATTATGAATATGCTGCCTTTACCGGCATTAGACGGTGGAAGAACTTTGGTATTGCTTGTAGAAGCTCTTTTCAAGAAAAAAATGAATACCAACAAGGAAGCCCTGATTAATACCATCGGTCTGCTTTTGTTAATCGGACTGATGGTTGTTGTAATGATTCAGGATGTTATGAAATTAGTGAGATAGGTGAGAGAAATGCGGGAGAATACAAAAATAATCAAAATCGGTAATCAGGTAATCGGTGGAGGCAATCCGATTCTGATTCAGTCAATGACCAATACTAAAACAGAAGATGTGAAAGCAACGATTTCCCAGATTCAAAAGCTGGAGCAGGCAGGCTGTGACATTATTCGTTGTACTGCGAATAATGAGGAAGCAGCAAAGGCATTTTCAGAAATCAAGAAAGAGATTCATATTCCTATTGTTGCGGATATACATTTTGATTACAGACTGGCAATCATGGCAATGGAACATGGTGCTGACAAGATTCGAATCAATCCCGGAAATATTGGTGGACCAGAACGAATCAAAGAGGTTGTAGCCTGTGCAAAGGCTCATAAAATCCCAATTCGGGTAGGCGTGAATTCCGGTTCTTTGGAAAAAAATCTTGTGGAAAAATATCATGGTGTTACAGCGGAAGGTATCGTGGAAAGTGCTTTGGATAAAGTACATATGCTGGAAGAGTATGGTTTTGATGATATTGTAATCAGTATTAAGTCATCCGATGTATTAATGTGTGTAAAAGCACATGAATTGATTGCCGAAAAGACAAATTATCCATTACATGTTGGAATTACAGAAGCAGGAACCTTAACAAGAGGGAACATCAAATCTGCAGTTGGTCTTGGGATTATATTACACCAGGGAATCGGGGATACTATAAGAGTTTCCTTAACCGGAGATCCCATTAATGAAATTGTATCTGCAAAGTTAATTTTAAAGACACTTGGTCTTCGTAAGGGAGGCATAGAGGTTGTTTCCTGTCCGACTTGCGGAAGAACCTCCATTGATCTGATCGGTCTTGCCAACAAAGTAGAAAACCTTGTAACAGATTATGAGCATTTGAATATAAAGGTTGCCGTTATGGGATGTGTGGTAAATGGTCCCGGTGAAGCAAGGGAAGCCGATATTGGTATTGCCGGAGGCAAGGGAGAAGGTTTATTGATTAAACACGGAGAGATTATTAAAAAGGTTCCTGAGGAACAATTATTACAGGTTTTAGAAGAGGAATTACGTAATTGGGAAGAATAAGATTCTTCCCTTTCCTTTTCTGGATTTTCATATACATAGGAGGTAATTATGGGGGAAAGAAAGCCATTTTTAACCGTATTTCCTGATTTTATCTGCACAAGAGATTTAGAAAAAATGTTAGAACAGGTTTTTGTTACGGAGATTATTATAAAAAAATCGGAAAAAACCATGTTCGTTACAATAGAAAGTAATATTATCATCGACAAAACAGAAATTTTTAAAATCGAAGATATACTGACGGAAATAGTAACCCTTGGAAAAATTCGGGTTAGAATCAAAGAACATTTTCTGTTATCCCAGCAATATGACTTAAAAACCCTGGTGGATTTTTATAAGAACAGCATATTAGAAGAGATAAAGGATCAGTCAAAGGTAGAATATCGTTTTTTGAAAAATGCGGAATGGTTTGTAAATGATAATATTCTTACACTGACTTTAGATGATTCCTTTGTCACAAAAGGTCGTTCCGATGAAATCAAAAAATATCTGGAGAATATGTTTAAGGAACGGTTTCAGTATGATGTGATGGTTGGATTTGATTATACGGAAGAACAAAAGGATGCCATTCGCAGAGCCAATCGTCATAAATATGAGTTAGAGATAGAAGAAATTATGTCCAAACAGCAGCCTTCCCAGTCGGAAAGTCCAACGGAGGACGGTTCTTCTTCTGATGATTCTAAGAAAGAACATTCATCAGAAGAAAAGAAAAAGGAAACCCAAAAAGAGACGAAAAAGGAAGAAGCAGGAAGTAAGGATTCTTCTAAAAACGAGAGAAAAGACACTTCCGATAAACAAAGGTTTTACGGACGTCGTAACGACCGGTATTCCAAAGACCGGATTCGGGATCCGGAATGTATTTTTGGTCAGAATGTGGAAGGTGAGGAATATAAAATTGCAGATATCGTAGAAGGTTTGGGAAATATTGTAGTAAAAGGCAAGATTTTTGAGATGGAAGAAAAAGAATTAAGAAGCGGGGACCGTTTGTTAATTACATTTTCCATTACTGATTTTGAAGATTCCATAGCCGGAAAGATATTCGTCACAAAATCTGATTGGGCATTGTTAAAATCTGATTTAAAAACAGGAAATTTTTATAAAGTGAAAGGATTTCCTGCCTTTGACAGCTATACAAAAGAGATTTCTCTTAACAATATAGCCGGCATCAAGCCGATTAATGATTTTACGGAAAAACGTATGGACAAATCATTGGACAAACGTGTGGAATTACATATGCATACGGTTTACAGCGATAATGACAGCGTGGTTCCTGTTGGAGATATTATTAATCGAGCTAAAGAGTGGAAACATCCTGCCATTGCCATTACAGATCATGGTGTAGCCCAGGCATTCCCGGTTGCCAACCATTGTATCAAGCACGATGATCCCTTTAAAATTATTTATGGTGTAGAGGGATATTTTGTAGATGATCTGGATGATTTTGTTATTCGTCCAATGGGACAGAGTCTGGATGATGAATACGTGGTATTTGATATCGAGACAACCGGATTGAATCCAAAGTTTTGTAAGATTATTGAAATCGGGGCCGTTAAGATTAAAAACGGAGAGGTTGCAGACCGTTTTTCAAAATTTATCAATCCAGAAATGCCAATCCCCTATAACATTACGAAATTAACCTCTATTACGGATGATATGGTAAAGGATGCCGATATATATGAGGTTGTGTTGCCTGAATTTCTGGATTTTATCGGAGACAGTGTTGTTGTTGCCCACAATGCATCCTTTGATACAAGCTTTATTAAAAAATATGCCAATGATTTAGGCTTATCCTTCACAAATACCATTGTGGATACAGTTACCATCGGAAGAATTTTATGTCCGGAGCTTGCCAAATTTACATTAGACCGTTTGTGTAAGCATCTGGGAATCAGCTTGGAAAATCATCACCGTGCTGTAGATGATGCAGAAGCAACCGCTAAGATGTTCATGGCATTTATTCCTATGCTGAAAGAGCGAAACATTCATAATCTGGATGAATTAAATGAATATGGTGAAACCTCTGTTGAAACCATTTTAAAGGCAAAAAGCTATCATGGAATCATTTTAGCCAAGAACGAAGTGGGCCGTGTAAATTTGAATCGTTTGATTTCAGAATCCCATGTTACATATTTTAATCGACGTCCGAAAATGCCGTTATCCTTAATCAAAAAGTACCGGGAAGGTCTGATCTTAGGCTCTGCTTGTGAAGCAGGCGAATTATTCCGGGCGATTGTTGAGGGTGCAGATGATGAGAAAATTGACCGGATTGTAAGATTTTATGACTATTTGGAAATACAGCCCATTGGCAATAATGCATTCATGAAGAAGTCTGACAAATATCCAAATGTAAATACGGACGAGGATTTACAGGAGCTGAACAAGAAGATTGTTGCATTGGGAGAGCAGTACAACAAGCCTGTTGTTGCAACCTGTGATGTTCATTTTCTTGATCCTGATGACAGCATCTATCGTGCCGTAATTATGGCATCGAAGGGCTTTAAGGATGCGGATGATCAGCCGCCTTTATATTTCCGTACTACAGAGGAAATGTTAAAGGAATTTGAATATTTAGGTGGTGAAAAGGCGCGGGAGGTTGTAATTGACAATACCAACCTGATCGCAAATATGGTTGAAAAGATTTACCCGGTTAGTCCGGATAAATGTCCGCCTGTTATCGAGAATTCCGATAATGAGCTGAGACAAATCTGTTATGATAAGGCACACGAAATATATGGACCGGATTTACCCCATCAGGTTACGGACCGTTTGGAAAAGGAATTAAATTCCATTATCGGAAACGGTTATGCCGTATTGTATATTATTGCACAGAAGCTGGTGTGGGATTCCAGAGACCATGGATATCTGGTTGGTTCCAGAGGTTCTGTCGGTTCCTCCTTTGTTGCGGCTATGGCAGGTATTACCGAAGTAAATTCTTTGGCAGCCCATTACATTTGTCCAAAATGCCATTATACGGATTTCGACTCCGAGCTTGTCCAAAGCTATTCCGGTAACTCCGGATGTGATATGCCGGATGCCAATTGTCCAAAGTGCGGAACCCCATTGATTAAAGAAGGACACGACATTCCCTTCGAAACCTTTTTGGGATTTTACGGAGACAAGGAACCGGATATTGACCTTAATTTCTCCGGTGAATATCAGGCAAATGCCCATGCTTACACCGAAAAGCTTTTCGGTAAGGGACATGCCTTTCGTGCAGGAACAATCGGTACCATTGCAGAAAAAACAGCACAGCAGCTTGTATTTAAATACTATCAGGAAAGAGGTATCAAAAAACGTTCCTGCGAGGAGCGGCGAATTGCTCAAGGCTGTACCGGTGTTAAACGTACAACAGGACAGCATCCCGGTGGTATGGTTGTTGTTCCAAGTGACAGGGAAATCTATGAATTTACAGCCATTCAAAAACCGGCAAATGATGTAAAAACAAACATTATAACAACTCATTTTGAATATCATTCCATCGATGCCAACTTATTAAAGTTAGATATTCTTGGACACGATGATCCAACCATGATTCGTCGACTTGAGGATTTAACCGGTGTAGATGCCAAAACCATCGCATTGGATGACAAGGATGTTATGTCATTATTCCATAATCCGTCGGCATTAGGCTTAACTCCGGATGATATCGGAGGGACTTTAACCGGAACCTTGGGTGTTCCGGAATTCGGAACTGATTTTGCCATTCAGATGTTAATTGATACCAAACCAAAGAGCTTCTCGGATTTGGCACGTATTGCCGGTCTTGCCCACGGTACGGATGTATGGCTTGGAAATGCAGAAACATTGATTAAAGAGGGAAAAACCGAATTGTCAGGAGCTATTTGTTGTCGTGATGATATTATGACATATTTGATTCACATGGGATTAGAGCCGGGTATGGCGTTTAAGATTATGGAGGCTGTACGAAAAGGTATGGTTGCCAAAGGAAAATGTGACAAGTGGCCGGAATGGGAGAAGGAAATGGAAAGCCATGGAATCCCGGACTGGTATATCTGGTCATGTAAAAAGATTAAATATATGTTCCCGAAGGCTCATGCGGTTGCATATGTTATGATGGCATGGCGAATTGCCTGGTTTAAGGTAAATTATCCTCTGGCATATTATGCGGCATTTTTCAGTATCCGGGCAAAGGCATTTAACTATGAATATATGTGTCAGGGAAAGGAAATTCTGGATAAGAAAATCGAGGAATTAAAAGCAAAACCAAAAGAGCTTAGAACCGGTGTAGAAGAGGATTCCTTAAGAGATATGCGTCTTGTTCAGGAAATGTATGCAAGAGGACTTGAATTTATGCCGATTGACCTTTACCGGGCAGACGATATTAATTTCCAAATTATAGACGGAAAAATCATGCCGGCATTCAGTGCAATTGAAGGTGTGGCAGGTAAAGCTGCCGCACAGTTAAAGGAAGCCGGAAAAGGAGAGCCATATCTATCAAAAGAAGATTTAAGAATCCGTTCCGGCGTGGGAAAATCAACGATAGAAAAATTAACCTCATTGGGGCTGTTAGAAGGACTTCCGGATACCAGTCAGTTAAGCATATTTGATATGATGAAATAATAACCATGCATCGTGGATTATAATACATTTTATTTTTGTAACAGAAATCCCTTTTAATGAGATAAAAATGTATTATAATCCACTGAAAAAAGTCCATGCAGGTGTCGTTTTTTCCTGAAATATGGTAATTATAAAATTTTTTTGGAAAATTTTAAAAAAAAGCTTGCATTTTTCATTAACCTTTGGTATATTAAACAAGTCGCAACGACAAGGCCAATTGGTCAAGCGGTTAAGACGCCGCCCTCTCACGGCGGAAACAGGGGTTCGATTCCCCTATTGGCTGGTACATAAGAAATTGAGTGTTTTCAAGGGTTTGAAAGCACTCTTTTTTTTATGCACCCTAATCTGCACACTAATTTGCACCCTAATCAAGTAAACTAACAGTATTATAATCATTAACAGTATTAGTATGAAAATATCTGTCATATGTAAATTTTACAGAACTATGACCCAAAATTCTACTTACAACAGCAACATCAGCGCCCTTATTAATTAAATTAGATGTAAACGAATGTCGAAGCGCATGCAAACCATTATACGGTATATGAGCATCTTCCAAACAAATACGCATAAATGTCTGCTGAAAACTTCTTAATTTCATGCAGCCGCCTAACTGGTTATGGATAATATAATCAGAATCAATATCATCCGACAAGAGCCATAACAAATACTTCCGGCAGTTATCCGACATTGGAACATCACGAACAGAATTAGACGTTTTAGGAATTGATATCACATCCTTATATACTTTATTATTTGAATCTCTAGCTTTGATATGTGACAATGTCTTATTAACATGTATTATTTTTCTATCAAAATCTAAATCGTTTTTCTGAAGTGCAAGCAGTTCACCGGCACGTAAACCGGAATAATACAAAACCAAGTAACCAGGAGCAACCCGATATCTACGAATATCACGAAAAGAATTTGATATAATACCTTTTTCAATCGTATCAACCAATACATTTATTTCATCAGATGTATATACTTGTATTTTTTTAGTCTTTTTTACTGAACGAGGAACAACCAAAAAAGATGCAATATCATAATCAATATCTTTTTTCTTATAAGCATAAAACAAGACCATTCTAAACATATCATATATTTTTTTTATAGATGAATTAGAAAGAAAAGAAGCAAGTGAAACTAAATAGCCCTGTAACAAACCATCATCTAATTTATACAATGGAATATCTATCTTAGAATCTTTGATATAACAATTAATAGTACTTTCATACCTATCATATGTGGAATCTTTAACGACACCTTTTTTGTAGTGATCAATATAATCGTAACAATAGGCTGAAAACAAAACAATATTATTAGTATTCAAATTATTATACTTAATATCAAAAACAAATTGATCTATTTTAGATTGAACTTCTTTTTTTGTATAACCATAAAAAGACTTATAAATACCATTGAACTGGACATTTCCCTGATAATATCCCTTTTTATCAGAAAAATGGATAGAACCAAACGACATAATAATCCCCCTTTCAGGATTCGCCCCGGGGCGCATGAGCATATGCGCGCCCCTGGGCTTTCTACTTGTTTACACGTTTTTTATACGAGTGACGAACATTATTTATCAAATGATAATCATTGTTAGCAGCTCCCTGCTTAGTTATAACTTCCGCATCAGAAACAAAATCATGCTTTTCACATTTTTTAGAAATGTCCTCAACCATAGCATAAGTATCATAATTTTCATAGACCTCATCAGTTGTATAGTTGTACATAACGCGCAAAGGCTTAACCATTAACAGATTAGAGCAGTTCTCAACTTCCCAAGCGTCATAGACACTAATTTTCTGAATACGAAGCGGCTTGAAATAGTGACATTCATAGACTGCGCTCGTTACCTGGCGAAGTAAAGCGTCCATATGTCCGAAACGTTGTGAGGTCAAATAAATACCAATCTTATGATGGCGGCTGGTCAAAATAGTATTAAGTGCCGGAGTGCTAAAATTATTCTTGAATTTTCGGGAATTAAATTCAACAGAAGCTTCATCAATTAGAAACAGATTAACAACACCCGGATCAGAGCCCTGACAATCAACCAGCTGTTGTAAACTGGTTAATTTAATATACGGTATTAATAAATCGACGTTAGAATAGACAACAATTTGTTGAGTCACCCACTTATTATTTTGAAAATCAAAAACAGGCTTACCGTTATACCGTTCATATTGATGGGTAATAAAGCGCACACACTCCTTAGTCTTACCTTGTCCAAATAATCCGGTAAGACAGATAATCCGACCATACGCATTACACTCATTCCAGCGCTTATATTTAATCCACTTAAATAAATCCGGAAAAATTCCGATTATTATACGTGGAAAATTAATATACAAAAATCTAAAAAATGGAAAAAACAATGAAAACAAAAATAAAACAGCTAAAACCTTACCCATAACAATTACCTCATCCTTCCAAAACTGGTGCCAACGATACCGATAAATTCAATAACAATGCAACAAAAAATAATAACCGCAATGCTGCGACCATCCAGCACATCACCATTGTTAAGCAACCAATCAATTACATCCACAGCAATCACCTCAATTCTTTCGTTTAAGTCTGCCAATCGACTTAGCAATCAAATCAATCACATCAAACGCAATCAGAATCCATACAGCCATTAGAATTAGATTATAAATTCTGACAACCAAAATATAATAATCTCCAAGTGTAACCGATTCAGGAAGTTCCCGGATATAACCAAATGAAACAAGATTATCTAAACCATAATCAGGAATCGGAACAGAATCATTAACCAGTTGATTAACTTCTTCCGTGGTAGATTCTTCCGTTAATCCCTCTGTGCTTCCGGCATCTTCAACAATCTGGTCAACAGTAGTCTGTTGGATAATCTCATCCGCTGGATCTGAAAAGGAAGCAGCGGAACAATTAAAAGACAATAACATAATTAACAATAATGTAATCATTAGAAAATCCTCCTAAAAATAGTCAATAAACCTTTGATAATTAACCCGGCAATAGAGCCTAACACAACCAATATACCAATCTGAAAAAAGCTAATTCCGTAACCACAAATATAAAATTTCATCTGCAAAAGTTTAAAAAACCAAGTAATACAGTAACCAACTTTACCCATCACATACCACTTCCTTTTCCGAAGATTCCAGCAACAGCAGAAGCAACCGCAGCCAATGCATTTATGGTTAATACAATCATAGTAATAATAATGACAGAAGATATATATGTTTTAATCAAGTCCCAGATAGAAGCGGGGATATACCTGAAAGTGTTAGCCAACAACGAAATCAAACCACCATCTAAAAGACCAAAGCCGCCACGAACAAAGTCATACATATAACCGACGTTATTACTTAACAAGCCGCCAGCATTAAAACCAGAGGAAGTATCACCGTCTAACATGCCTCCGGTATAATCTCCATCACTTACATAATCATTATCCGGCGTCTGTTCATAAGCTGTAGAAGCACTTGAGCCATTCGCAAAAACAATTTGAACCCAGTTACTAGCTTTGTTACCTTGCCTAAACCGAACACGAACATATAAACGTTGAACAATTTTTAAATCCGAAACAGAATGAATCCATGTAGAAACATCATTAAATAGATAAGCAGAATCAAAAATTAATCCGGAAGAGCCGGGCTCAATCTTTTTCCCGTTATAAAAATACTTATACGATAGAGTAAAATCACCATCCGCTTTATTCTTACACTGTGCGCCAACCTGAATATCATAGGCGAGATTATCAATAGAAGCGGCTTCCTGAGACGTATCGACCAAAACGGACATACCTTTTCTAGGCTTAAAAACATCTTCACTATTCGAATCAAATGTATAAAGCGCATTAACCAACGGAGTAGGAATTGAACCATCAGCTTCCACATTACCATTTTGAGAATTGGCGATAGACGTAGCAACAAAATCAGCATTCTCGGCATGTGAAACATCACCGGTCTGTAAGTAAGCATTTAAGTCATTTTCAAAAGTAGAAGATTCCTTATCAAAGATAGGGATATCGGTAATAAGACTAAAAGGACAATCAGTATACCAATAGCACAACTTCAAATATCCTGTATTTGTGCCATCTTCAAAATTTCGCGGATCAGCTGGAGAAGGACCCGGATCATCCTTATTCTTCCAAACGGTATACCGGACATCAGTACCAAAAGCAATACCAAAATCGGCAGCATCTTTATTACCGTATGAGCAATAAAGAATATATTTGTAGCCCTTTAAATCATGTTTATCTTTAATAAAATATAAACATGAGCCATCCTCAAAGGACTTAGCGAGACCACTTCCAAGATATTTAACATACCAATTATATCGATCATTATTATAATTAGGATCACAATAACTAAAATTAAACTGTCCCTCAATTACCTGACCGAGTGCATTAACCATATCATAATCCCTCTGATGGCTGGTATCCTCCGCAGGCTCATCCACATGCTCAGTATCAACTGAGCTGTCGCCGTCCAAATATCTATCCAAATTGGATTGATCAGGATCTTCCGTAGAACCTAAAGCAGCTTCACCCAATTCTTGATTAATTCCATCTACAGCTTCACCAGTTCGACCAACAGCATAAGCATTTACCGGAACACTGAGAAGCGAAAGAGCAATAGCAAAAGCCAAAAGATATTTTTTCAATTTAACACCTCACTTTCCTAATGGTCGTCCTAACACATAAGACATTCCCCTATATGTATGTTATCACTTAGAGGACGGCATGAGAGTTTCTGCATGTACAAGAGGTGCAGATGCTACTCGAGTCGGTCGAAGAGGATATTATACTCTCACGGATGCAGATGGTTCTTATAGTGGTAATGCGTTTGTGGCACCATGGGCAAATGCATCAAAGCCAATATTTGAATATCGATTAAATGATGATGAACAGGCAACTATCACAAAGTATACTGGTAGTGTGGCATATCTGACAATACCGGATGAATTGGACGGATATCCGGTAATTGGTATTGGTAATGAAGTTTTTAAAGGAAATACTTCTTTGAGAGGTGTTGTGATTCCGGATAGTATTACAACGATAGGTGATTGGGCGTTCAGTGGATGTAAGAATTTATCTGATATCACATTATCAAAGGGATTAGTTACTCTTGGCAAAGATGCATTTGCTTATACAGCAGTAAAAAGTATTGAAATTCCAAAATCACTAGAGACTGCATATACTGGAAATCAAGATGATCGTGCGATTTATGATGGACCGTTTTACAATTGTGAGCAGTTAAAGACTGTAACATTTGAAATAGGTTCTACTGAAGTAGCTCAGGATTTATTTGCAGGATGTACGGGATTAGAAAGCATTGTAATACCTGATACGCTTACCACAATAGAACGAGGTGCATTTAGTAATTGTACAAGTCTGAACAGTGTAACAATATCTAATTCTTGTACAACAATTGGTAACTGGGCTTTTAGAAATTGCACAGCATTAACAAAAATTACAATTCCAAATAGTGTAATCAAAATTGGAGAATTTACATTTGAAGGATGTAAAGTCTTAGAAGATATCACTTTGTCAAAGGGATTAGTTGCTCTTGGTAAAGATGCATTTGCTTATACAGCAGCAAAAAGTATTGAAATTCCAAAATCACTAGAGACTGCATATACTGGAAATCAAGATGATCGCGCGATTTATGATGGACCATTTTACAATTGTGAGCAGTTAAAGACTGTAACATTTGAAAAAGGTTCTACTGAAGTAGCTCAGGATTTATTTGCAGGATGTACGGGATTAGAAAGCATTGTAATACCTGATACGATTACCACAATAGAACGAGGTGCATTTAGTAATTGTACAAGTCTGAACAGTGTAACAATATCTAATTCTTGTACAACAATTGGTAACTGGGCTTTTAAAAATTGTACATCCTTACCTGAAATCAACATCCCAAATTCAGTTACCGCAATTGGAAATTATGTATTCTCAGGTTGCAGCAATTTGAAAAAGGTTCATCTACCGAATATACGAGTAAATGTAACAGAGGGAATGTTCGAAAATTGTTCCTCTTTATCAGAAATAAACTTACCAGATACACTTACAGCAATCCAGAATAAAGCATTTATAAATTGTACTTCATTAGCAGAATTAGTCCTTCCGAAAAATGTAACTACAATAGAGAATGATGCTTTTTCTGGTTGTACTGGACTTACGAAGATAACGATTCCTGAAAGTATGCGTACGATTGGTAAATGTGCATTTTCACATTGTGAAGTATTGACAGATTTAAAGATTGCAGAAGGAACAACCTCTATTGGCGAAAAAGCATTTGAATATTGTGTATTACTGGAAAAGGTAAAATTACCGGATACATTAAATACACTGGAGGCTTCTGCATTTACAAATAGTGAGAAAATATCTGATTTGAATCTTGGTGCAGGATTAACTGTGATACCAAAGTATTGTTTCTATCAGATTCCTGCGTTGAAGAAGGTTATATTGCCGCAGCAGGTTACTACAATTAATGACTATGCATTTGCAAACTGTACAGCATTAAAGGATATTACCATTAACCAAAAGGTTACATCAATTAAAACCAGTGCTTTTTCTTACAGTGATATGGTAATCCACGGCGTATCCGGTTCTTATGCGGAGACCTTTGCAAAAGAAAATGATTATATGTTTGTTCCACTGGATAATCCGGCAACTGCAATTCAATTAAATGCAACAAAATATAGCATTGCCAGAGGAAAGACAAAACAATTATCAGCTACCATTACACCATTGGATTCATCTGACCAGTTGACATGGACTTCTTCAGATGAAGATATTGTAACTGTTACAGATACCGGATTAATAAAGGGTATCAAAGTTGGTAATGCAACTATCATAGCTATGGCAGGTGATGTGGTTGAGACTTGTGACATTACGGTTTATGAAGGTGTTACAGGTGTTGACTTGAATAAGACATCAAATGAAATGACAGTAGGGGATACCTTCCAGCTTACGGCAACCGTGTATCCTGAGGATGCAGCCAATCAGAAGATTAGCTGGAGCAGTAGTGATGAAAAGGTAGCAACCGTAGATAAAGATGGTTTGGTTACTGCAAAAGCATATGGTAAAGCAACCATCACGGTAACAACAGAAGATGGTGGTTATACAAGAAGCTGTGATATAACAGTCAGCCCTATTGCGGTTACGGGAATTACCCTTAATAAGAAAACAGTTACAGTTGGTGTGGCTGAGTCATTTACATTAGTACCAACCATCACACCGGAAAATGCCACAGATAAATCTGTTACATGGACTTCAAGTAAACCGGCAGTTGCAACCGTAAAAGATGGTGTAATCACAGGTGTAAGCGAAGGAACTGCCATTGTAATTGCTAAAACTGTGGATGGAGCAAAGACTGCATCGTGTACCGTTACCGTAAAGGGAGGTGCTACAACCATTGCTGTTACAGGTGTAACATTGGATCAGACAGAAGCAACATTAGAAACCGACAGCACCGTAACTTTGGCAGCACAAATTTTACCGGAGAATGCAACAAATAAGAAAATCTCATGGATTTCAGATAATGAAGAAGTAGCAACTGTTGAAAATGGAGTTGTTACCCCTCACAAAGCAGGTACAGCGACCATCACGGTAACAACAGCAGATGGTGGTTATACAGCAGCTTGTATCATTACAGTTAAAGATTTGACAGTAGAAGGAATTACCCTTGATAAGCAGGAGGCAGTTGTTGAAGCAGGAAACTGTATTGCATTGAGAACGTCATTTACACCAGATAAGATTTTGTCAGCTAATGTTACATGGAGTTCAGATAATGAAGCAATAGCAACCGTTAATTCTTATGGAATTGTAAATGCTATTTCAGAAGGGACAGCAAATATAACAGCAACGACGGATAATGGACTTACAGCGGTATGTACGGTTACAGTAATTCCATCAACAAGAGGAGAAGATTATGTATCTGTTGAAGGTTTGGAGATAACCGGTGCATCATCCACAGAAATTCAATTAGACGGAGCCTTAACACTTTCCGCAATTGTATTACCGGAAAATGCAACCAATCCAAATGTTATATGGACAAGTACCAATCCGTCTGTAGCATCCATTGATGATACAGGAAAGGTAACATTAAACCAAACCGGTCAGGTTACATTTATCGCCACATCGGAAAGCACAGGCATTAGTACAGAATTTACAATGACAGTATTACCGATACCGTCTAAGACTTATACAATTACTTATCATTTGGACGGAGGTGTAAATTCTGCTAATAATCCAGACAGTTATTTAGATGGAGATGCATTTAGCTTTGAAAATCCAACGAAGGAAGGCTATATATTTGACGGTTGGTTTACGGATGCACAATATACAAATCCAATCAGTGGAATTACAAAAGATACAACCGGAGATATAACGCTTTATGCAAAATGGACGGAAGAAATAATCGATACCACATGGAAATATTCTGTAACATTTTCCGGAAACGGAGCCACATCCGGAACAATGTCAGATTTAACAGAGTGTGAATCCAGTGTCAGTTATAAATTACCGACATGTGGATACTCAAGAACAGGTTTCTTATTTAATGGATGGAATACAGCTAAAGATGGCAGTGGCGACAGCCTTACGGATGGAGCGGATATCCTTAATCTGACAGAAGAAGATAACGGAACTGTAACTTTATATGCTCAGTGGAAGCCAATCTCTTACACTATCCATTTTGATAAGAATACGGCAAAAACCGGTTCTATGAAACGTGTATATCCAAAATACGGCAGAAACTATCGTTTACCAGCATGTGGATTTAAGAAACCGGGTTACACCTTTACAGGCTGGAATACAAGAAAAGACGGCAAGGGAACCACTTACAAGAATCAGAGTAATGTGAAGAACTTAACTACAACAAACGGAAAAGTAGTTTTCCTTTATGCTCAGTGGAAAAAGGTTTCATTAGCTACAGCAGGAAAACCGACCCTTGGCAATTATGCAGCAGGACGATTAACAGTAACCTGCAAGGCTGTAAAGGGTGCAGACGGATATTTGATTCAGTATTCTACAAATAAAAACATGAAGAATGCAAAGACTGTCAGCAGTAAAACCCTTAAAAAGAATATCTATAAACTTAAGAAGGGTACCACATATTATGTACGTGTCAGAGCCTACAAGGTAGATTCTGCCGGAAAGAAGATCTGTGGCAAGTATAGTGGGGTTCAGGCAAAGAAGTTGACGAAGTAGAGGAGAGAATACATCACTTATACGTTATTCTACAAAATGTACACAAATGGATGTCGGATATCTCTTAAAAAGATATCTGACATCTGTTAAATATTGAGATAGGAGGAACATCAAATGAAAAGAAAAATAATAACTTACATTCTGTTATTAACTATGTTGATTTCCATGTTTGCAACAACAATACCAACGAAGGTAGTTTATGCAACGGAAGAAGATACGATTGTATCAGATTTACAAGCAAGTACAGAATTGAATGATAATAATATTGAAATGAACACGGAAAATGGCATAGAAGAAAAAGGAACGGCAGGCATAAGAAATAACGGATTAGCCGGTATATCAATTAATATTTATTCTTCAATATATAAGGATTCTCGTTGGGGTACTTATGGCGATCCTTATGGTTCTGGTGGATGTACATGGTTTGTTGGTGCTCGTGTAATGGAATTAACCGGTAAAGGTGGATATAATACACAGGTTGGTAGAACATGGGTTAATTCTTATGGACCATCGTTGGGATTTTCAACAGGAAGTTCTCCGCAAGCACCGGCTGTAATATGTTGGAGTGGTCATGTTGCGATTCTTGAAAGAATTGACGGTAACACAGCATATATTAGTGAAGGAGGAAATACAAGTTATCCGGGAAACGATTATTGTGTTATTAGATCGGTTAATGTTAGTAATTTACAATCTCTTAATTCTGGATTTTTAGGATATGTTTATTTAGGTAATACAACTCCACCAGCACCAACGACACCAATAACTTTTGCTGATCAGAATATTAACGGAACTTCTGATACAAATGCTGAAGTTTATGTAAAAGTAATGAATCCTAATAGACAATCTGTCACAAGAGTTGGATGTTATTTGTATGATGAAAACAATAATCTTCTTAAGTCATATTATGAAAATTGCAATTATACAACCAGTTATGTAAATTATAATTGTAATGTAAATAATGATATGGGATATACATTAAAACCAGGTACAACATACAAATATGTATTATGTGCAATTGCCAACGGTACAGAATACAAGGATAGTGTAAGAACATTTAAAACAACTGGATCAAGTGATACTACCAGTCCTGTTATTTCAGATATTATTGTGGAAACTGGAACGGATGGTAATGTTAATTATTGGAAAATTAAGTGTAAGGCATCTGATAATGTTGGAGTTGTTAGAGTTCAATTTCCTACATGGACTGTTGCCAATGGACAGGATGATATACAGCAGGGATGGGATACAAACCCAAAAGCATCAGGAACAAAAAAAGGTGATTATTATGAATATACTGTATATCCGTCTGAACATAATAATGAATATGGTTTATATAGAACACATATATATGCGTACGATGCTGCAGGTAATCGTACTTATGTAACTGTTCCTGATATAAACTATGATAAAAATAATCCATTTACATATCCTGATTTTTCATTAAATAAGCAAAAAATCATTTTAAACAAAACAAAACAATTAAATTGTGGTTTTACTGCTACATGGACAAGTTCTAATCCAGATATTGCAACTATTGATAGTTCTACAGGTCTTTTAACAGGTGTTTCAGAAGGAAAGACAACAATTACTGCTACGGCAAATAACGTTAAGTGGGAGAGAGAATTCCAAGTTGTTCAGGATTGCGAAATTTTATTTTCTGATTCCACAAACGGCAAAGATGCCAGAGTAATGGGAATAAGTGTTTATCCACACAATTATTCTCAATATGTCAAATATATAAAATTTATTACAGAAACAGAACAGGATTCCACAATTTATAAAAAAGAAAAAATATTTAAATACAATAAGATTTTAGATAAAGGAACATGTGAAGAACTTAATCTAATTATTGACCGAAGTGATTTTAATAATGCTAATGGCGTTTATAAAACAACTTGTGAAATCATCGGTGTTGATAATGAATTAATTAGTAGTAATAACGTAGAATATTCATTTGCGGATTATAGTGATAATATTTATCTGAAAATGGAGATTGGTCAGGAACAGGAAATTACAGAAACGGATATTCCTAATATTTCAACAAGTCAATTACAACAATATACCTCCACAGAGACAGATGGCGTAGTAAGTATAAATAAATCTGGCAAAACATACATAATCACTCCTAAAAAAACAGGCAGAACATATTTATTGAGTACTTCTTCAAATCAGAAAGCATTGATTATTGTTGATATTGAAGATAAAAATTGTACGCACGAAAATATTGTTTCAGATTTTACATGGAGTACAGACTATTCAACGTGTAACTATGTATTAAAGTGCAAAGATTGTAACAGTATAATTGACAAAGGAACATGCATTACAACTCAGGAAGTAACTAATGCAACCTGTACAAAGGATGGAACCATAGAGTATAAAGCAAGTGTGACTTATAACAATGTAACATATAACGCAGATTCTTATACAGAAACAACCCCTGCATTAGGACATGACTATGTTGAAGTTGCCGCTGTTGAAGCAACTTATAGGGCAGATGGTCATACTACATCAAATGTTTGTTCACGTTGTGGAGATACTAAGGAGGAAGGAACTGTAATTCCTGCATTATCATTTACTGTTAATTATAATGGTAATGGAAGTACAACTGGTAAAATGGAGTCCCAAACAGATTTAAAATATACAGTTGGGGGAAATCTTGAAAAAATAAATTATCAAAAAACAGGATTTTTATTCAATGGTTGGAATAGCAAAGCGGATGGAAGTGGAACTGCTTATGCTGATAAAACAGATATTTGTGATTTGATTGATTTGGTTGAAGAAAATAATGGTACCGTAACCTTATATGCTCAATGGAAGCCAATCTCTTACACCATCCATTTTGATAAGAATACGGCAAAATCCGGCTCTATGAAGCGTGTATATCCGAAGTACGGCAGAAATTATCGCTTACCGGCATGCGGATTTAAAAAACCGGGCTATGCCTTTGCTGGATGGAATACAAGAAAAGACGGTAAGGGAACCACTTACAAGAATCAGAGTAACGTGAAGAACTTAACAACAACAAACGGAAAAGTAGTTGTCCTTTATGCTCAGTGGAGAAAAGTATCAGTCTCTACTCCGGGAAAACCGACCCTTAACAATTACTCAGCAGGTCGATTAACAATTACTTGCAAAGCAGTAAAAGGTGCAAAGGGTTATTTGATTCAATATTCAACAAATAAGAATATGAGAAACGCAAAAACCATGAACAGCACAGCACTTAAGAGAAATATTTATAATCTTAAGAAGGGTACCACTTATTATGTACGTGTCAGAGCCTACAAGGTAGATTCTACCGGAAAGAAGGTTTGTGGCAAGTATAGTGCAATTCAGGTAAAGAAATTAACAAAATAAGAAGCGTCTTATTTCTTACAAGACCGGATTCTAGGCGAATCCGGTCTTTTTAAATTTGCAAATTATATCTTAGCATAAATTGATTGAATCATTATAAAAAGCAGTTACGTTTTTTTAGCTGTCAATCAAAAATGGTTCATATGATAATTTATAATTTTCAAAAAAGGATTGACAAATACAATCACATTAAATTATACTAATCATGTTTACAGGCTATGATAAGAAAAAGTAGTGATAAGCAGACCCATACAGAAAGGTGCTGGTTGATGAGAAGCCCATGGAAGACTTATAGCGAATACATCTTTGAGCTGTATACCGAACAGAAATTCTTAGTAGGCTATACCGGTTAATACCCGTTATTGTATTACGTATTGATTGATACGATGGAGGTAACAGCTGTGAGGCTGTTATGAATTTAGGTGGTAACACGGGTTTTTTCTCGTCCTATAGATATAGGGCGAGTTTTTTTATGCAAACAAATCCGCTTTTCCATTTAATTTTATCATTTAGAATGAGAAAGGCTTTTGCAGACATTAAAACAAGAAGAAAGTGAGGAAATGAAATGACAATTTATGACGAATTAGTTGCCAGAGGACTGATTGCCCAGGTAACAGATGAAGAAGAAATCAAGGAATTAATCAACAATGGTAAAGCTGTATTTTATATCGGTTTTGACCCTACAGCAGACAGTCTTCATGTAGGACATTTTATGGCTTTATGTTTGATGAAACGTTTACAGATGGCGGGTAATAAACCAATCGCTTTAATCGGCGGTGGTACAGCTATGATTGGAGATCCTTCAGGACGTACGGATATGCGTCAGATGATGACAAAAGAAACCATTCAGCATAATGTAGATTGCTTCAAAGAACAGATGAGTAAGTTTATTGATTTCTCCGAAGGAAAAGCATTATTGGTAAATAATGCAGACTGGTTATTAGACTTGAATTATGTTGATGTCTTAAGAGAAGTAGGTGCTCATTTTTCCGTTAATAATATGCTTCGTGCGGAATGCTACAAGCAGCGTATGGAAAAAGGATTAAGCTTCTTAGAGTTCAACTACATGATTATGCAGAGCTACGATTTCTATGCATTATATCAGAAATATGGCTGTAACATGCAGTTTGGTGGAGATGACCAGTGGAGCAACATGTTAGGTGGTACGGAATTAATTCGTCGTAAGTTAGGCAAGGATGCATATGCCATGACAATCACTTTACTTCTGAACTCAGAAGGTAAGAAGATGGGTAAGACCCAGTCCGGTGCAGTCTGGCTTGACCCAAATAAAACTTCTCCGTTTGAATTCTATCAGTACTGGAGAAATGTAGCAGATGCCGATGTATTAAAATGTATTCGTATGTTAACATTTTTACCTTTGGAAGAAGTTGATAAGATGGATACATGGGAAGGAAGCCAGTTAAATCAGGCAAAAGAAATTCTTGCCTATGAATTAACAAAGCTTGTACATGGCGAAGAGGAAGCGAAAAAGGCTCAGGAGAGTGCAAGGGCATTGTTCTCAGGTGGAAATGCTTCCAATATGCCAACTACCACATTAGCTGCTTCCGACTTTGCAGAGGACGGAACCATCGGAATTCTTGATCTGTTAGTAAAATCAGAATTGGTTGCTTCAAAATCAGAAGCACGCCGGGGTATCCAGCAGGGTGGAGTTACCGTAAACGGGGACAAGGTTGCAGATCCGTTTACCACTTATACAAAAGATAGCTTTGCAGATGATTTTGTATTAAAACGTGGTAAGAAAAACTTCCGTAAGGTTGTCGTAGAAGAGTAGGAAAATTTTTAATTTATTGAATCGAAAATATCAATTCATGATACAAAAATCGCTTAAACCTCATGGTCTAAGCGATTTTTTGTTATGGCTTCCCTATACTACGTTAACTCTGCAATTTTACTTACCCCAACATATATCTGGGAAATTTTATACCAGGTCGGATAATCCACAATTCCATTACTTGGCAGATTAAAGATAGATTGGAATTTTGCAACTGCATTTTTTGTATTATCTCCATAGATTCCATCTACGGCAATGGTTGGAATTGCCGGATAATTTCTCGCAATCCGGTTTAACTGCTGTTGAAGCATCCGAACCTTTTCTCCGGTGGCGCCTACACTCAGATCATATCCAGGCCATGAGGAAGGAATACCGGATATTTGTTCTGCCTCATTAATGTACATGTCTTCACCATAATAGTTTCTGATAATTTCAATTGCGGAATATCCCTGATCTCCAAGATATTTCGAACCCCATTGACTCATCCAGTTCGGACAGGTCACTCTTTTCCCATCACAGTACTGGGTCAGGATCGGTTGGATTACATTAGGTCTTGATAAATAATTGGCAAAGATTCGATCCACCGCCTGAGATATATTTTCATAAATCGTTTTTTGATAAATCCATTTATGATCAAAGGCTGTGGAACTTGTAATGGTAAAATCATATCCCTTTCCCCGATACCATTCCGTATATACACGATTTAAAGTAAAGGAAATAATTGCAAGGACATTGGCATAAATGGTTGCTTCCGGCCAGGTCGCGTAAATTTCACAGGATGCCACATTTTTTATATAATCCTTGTACAGAACATAATAATCAGATGCTGTAGTATCTGCCGGAGTTCCGTCATGAACAACAATATATTCCGGAACCACAACTTTACTAAGGACAATCTCTCCGGATTCCGTAACCGGCTTTACTTCAGCTTCTGCGATTTTGGGTGGATAATATTCCCACAGGGTATGACCACCGATAATCGTAGGATTATAGGTATTCTGATTGGTTGTCGATGGTATCATACGGATGTTTTGAAGTCCCAGTTCTCTGGGAAGAATCTGTACACCGGATATAATGGTATCTTCATAGCCCTGGGCAGATATTTTCAAGTTATATTCACTATATGGCTGATTATCTGTAGGCTCCATGGAATATTCTAACGGCGGAGCAGCGAGAGTGAGATTTTCCGTCATTCCACTGTTATCTGTAGTGATTTCCTCAATAGTCAGATTGGGATTTCCTGTAGAGGCAATGGATATTTTTGCATTTTCCACAGGGATTTCATTATCACCTGATACTGCATGAATCTGAAGATAGCCTTCATCTACATTGTCTTCCGTTGCTTTTAATGGTTTATAATACATAATAAGCCCTTCGTACAAACACGCATTTGTATCAGTATATTCAAAGAAAAATGTTTTAGACACAAAAAAAGCTCCACCAATCCAAAAGGAGTACACCTTGGTTTGGTGAAGCTTATATCTTTATAAAAACAAATTACTTCTGGTCTGCCTTCACATTAATATAATAAATTAA
This sequence comes from uncultured Lachnospiraceae bacterium, assembly GCA_934294885.1. Classification (GTDB taxonomy): domain Bacteria; phylum Bacillota; class Clostridia; order Lachnospirales; family Lachnospiraceae; genus CAG-590. The sequence goes on from CAKRAK010000003.1 coordinate 34,412, forward strand.
ACAACCAACAAAAATCATTCCGCCGATAATATTACCAATGGTTACAGGAATAAAATTAGACAGCAAACCACTGATATTCAATGATTGTAACTGCTGGGAGGTAATTCCGTACAATTCCTCTGCCTTTGCAACATAAATCGGATTCTTAGCAGCAACAAGACCTGCCGGAATATAATACATATTTGCAACTATATGTTCAAATCCACCGATTACGAATGCAAAAATCGGAAACCAGATGGCTAAAATCTTTCCTGCAGCATCCTTGCAGGCTGTTGCCATTAAAATTGCCATACAAACCAATATATTACAAAGAATACCGGACAAAACAGCTTTTCCCGGGGCGATGGCAGCCTTTCCTAAAGCAACCTTAATGGTATAAGCACCAAGAGCACCCGAAGTATAATCTAAATTGCCACAATAATTAATGATAAATACAATGATTAAAGATCCGATTAAATTAGAAAAGAAAACAACAACCAGATTGCGGAGCATCTGTGACACCTTAATCCGCTTATCCATAACTGCCATAAGCATAAGGCAATTACCGGTAAATAATTCTCCTCCCACCAAAACAATCATCATAAGTCCAACCGGAAATACAGCACCTGCCAAGGTTCTTGCAAGACCAACATCCTTAATGGTATGAACCGCTGTATTACTGGTAGCTGCACCGAGAGCGATGAACATTCCTGCCATGATACCAAGACAGATCATTTTCGATAATTTGAGATTTGCTTTATTCACCCCGCCATTCATGTTTATTTCAACAATTTCCTTTGAGCTATTCATAATTTACTCCTTCGTTTACTAAATTTTTCTTTCAAAATCATAGCATTTTTTCTACCTTATTTCAAGATAATCTCATCCTTTTTGTTTGTCAAAGATTGGGTTTTATGATATAGTAAATAAGTTGTAGATTACTTTTTTTGAAAATCTGTTTCTATATAGTAACAGGTTTGAATTATGAATCAGAAAGTGAGGACCGGATATGGCAGAACTGATAAAGGTTGTATTAGATGCCATGGGTGGTGACAATTCACCCTATGCAATGGTAGAAGGTGCTGTAAATGCATTGAATGAAAAGGATAATTTGTTTATATATTTAGTGGGTCCGGAAGATAAATTAAAAGAAGAATTGAATAAATATACCTATGACAAATCCAGATTAGAGATTGTTCATGCGGCAGATGAAATTACCTGTCATGATAGTCCTGTAAATGCCATCCGGCAAAAAAAGGATTCTTCCATGGTAATCGGTCTTCGTATGGTTAAGGAGGGAAAAGCGGATGGAATTGTCTCTGCCGGTAATTCAGGCGCCCTTTTAGTTGGTGGTCAGGTATTGATTGGCAAACTAAAAGGAATCGAACGGGCTCCTCTTGCTCCAATCGTTCCGACAGTAAACGGTATTTCTTTATTGATTGACTGTGGTGCTAATGTAGATGCCAAACCAAGTAATCTGGTACAGTTTGCCAGGATGGGTTCCATTTATATGGAAAATGTGGTTGGTATCAAGAATCCAAGAGTCGGTATTGTGAATATCGGTGCGGAAGAAGAAAAAGGAAATGCATTGGTAAAGGAAACATATCCCTTATTAAAAGCATGTGAGGATATTAATTTCATCGGAAGTATTGAAGCGAGAGACTTTCCTTACGGAGCTGCTGATGTCGTTGTAACAGAAGCCTTTGTAGGTAATGTTATGTTAAAGCTGACAGAAGGTCTGGCAGGCGGTCTGTTGAAAATGATAAAAGAAGGGTTAACTGCAACCCCCGTTTCTACCTTTGGTGCCATGTTAGTTAAGCCGCAATTAAAGAAAACCATGAAAGCCTTTGATGCAACCGAATACGGTGGTGCACCTTTATTGGGATTGAATGGTCTGGTTGTAAAGATTCATGGAAATGCATCCTGCAAAGAAGTAAAAAATGCATTATTTCAGGTTGAATCCTTCAAACGTCAGGACATCAACGGCAAGATCAAAAAATTTATACAGAACGAAAAAAATGCATAATGGAGGCATTACATGTTAAATTATAACGAAGCATCAATCGAAAATAACATTGGTTATCAGTTTAAAAATAAAGAATTATTGAAGCAGGCGATGTCCCACAGTTCATTTACAAACGAAATGAAACGAAAGGGACTCCAAAACTATGAACGTCTGGAATTTTTAGGTGATGCCGTTTTGGAATTGATTACAAGTGAATTTTTATATGAAAATTATCAAAAATATCACGAAGGAGATTTGACGAAGCTTCGGGCATCTATCGTCTGTGAATTTACCTTATCAGCGATATCTAAAAGCCTGCATTTAGGCGATTATGTTTTATTGGGAAAGGGAGAAGAACTGACTGGTGGTAAGGACCGCAGTTCTATTTTGTGTGACCTGTTTGAATCCGTATTGGGAGCGATTTACTTAGACGGAGGTATGGCTCCTGCAAAAGAATATGTAACAAAGTTTTTGTTATCTGATATTGATAACAAAAGACTTTATTATGATTCCAAAACAACCCTTCAGGAAATGGTGCAAAAAGACGGAAAAGGAGAGATTGTATATGATCTTCTTGAAGAATCCGGTCCCGACCATCAGAAATTTTTTGTTGTGCAGGTATTGATTGACGGAGTCGCCATTGCACAAGGAGAGGGAAACTCAAAAAAAGATGCACAGAAAATGGCTGCATATAATGCCATATTAAAAATAAAAAACCGGTGATAATTGTTTCACGGTTATACGGAGAATTTTTTTATGTACTTAAAAAGCATTGAGGTATATGGTTTTAAATCATTTGCCAATCGTATCATTTTTGAATTTAACAAAGGAATTACAGGAATTGTGGGACCAAACGGTTCCGGAAAAAGTAACGTCGGCGATGCCGTGCGCTGGGTACTTGGTGAACAAAGTGCCAAGCAGCTTCGTGGTTCTAAGATGGAGGATGTTATTTTTGCAGGAACAGAGCTTCGAAAACCTCACGGTTCCGCTTATGTAGCAATTACGTTAGATAACAGCGATCATTCCCTTCCGGTTGATTATGAAGAGGTAACCGTTGCAAGACGTGTATATCGTTCCGGCGAAAGTGAGTATCTGATCAACGGAACAGTCAGCAGATTGAAAGATGTCCAATCTTTGTTCTTTGATACCGGTATCGGTAAGGAAGGCTATTCCATTATCGGTCAGGGTCAGGTAGAACGGATTCTTTCCGGTAAACCGGAAGAAAGAAGAGAGCTTTTTGATGAAGCTGCCGGCATTGTCAAATATAAAAAGAACAAAATTGCCACAGAAAAATCATTGGCAGCAGAACGGGAAAATTTATCCCGGGTAAATGATATTTTGTCGGAGCTGGAAAAACAGGTCGGTCCGTTAGAAAAGCAGTCTGAGGTTGCTAAAAAATACCTTGTTTACAAGGGCGAATTAAAGTGCTTTGATGTGAATGCCTTTCTCCTGGAAAATGAAAAAATAGAACAGGATTTAAAGGATACAGAGGAAAAAATTCATATTGTGGAAGATGACAGCACACGTCTTAAGAAGGAATATGAAGATACTAAGAAGGAATATGAACGGATTGAGGTTGTCTTAGAACAATGCAATCAGTCTATAGACGAAAATCGTAACAAAATCCATGAATTAAAGCTTCAGAATGAACATAATGAAGGTGAGGTTAATGTATTAAATCAGCAGATTGCCAATGCCAAATCTACCGATGTCCATATGGGCGAACAGATTGACCGAATCAATCATTCTTTAGCTGATTCCGAAAAGGAAAAGAAGGAATTTCAGTTAAAAAAAGATGCCTTAGATGAAAAAATGGATCATTCCGATGACATTTTAGGTCAGGCTCAGGATGATGCATTTTTAATTGAACAGGATATTGAGGAATTAGAGCAAAAGATTGAGCAGAATAAAGCTGATATTATCGAATACTTAAATGATGGTGCCAACCTTCAGGCAAAGGTTGGTCGTTATGATACAATGCTTGAAAATATTAACTATCGTAAGACTCAGTTAAACCAGCGGTTCCTTCAGTTCAAATCAGATGAATTAAAGGATAAGGAAGAATATGAGAAGCAGAATGCTTCCTTACATGATATTGAAAATACGGTTTCCGAGCTTTTATCCAAATTAGAAATTGTTGACAGGGATTTGGATGAGAACACATTAAAGACGCAGGATAATAAAAAGCTGTTATTTCAAAAAAATCAGGAATACAGCAGTGTGAAGTCTAAGTTAGAAGCCCTTCGAAATATTACCGAGCGATATGACGGATATGGTAATTCCATTAAGCGTGTTATGGAACAAAAGGATCATAATCCGGGAATTATCGGAGTTGTTGCAGATATTATTAAAGTAAATCAGGAATATGAAATTGCCGTAGAAACCGCTCTTGGTGGCAGTATTCAGAACATTGTTACAGATAATGAGAATACCGCAAAACGATTAATCAACTTTTTGAAGAATAACCGTTTCGGTAGAGCGACCTTTTTACCGTTAACAACCATTGGCGGAAGAAATAATGATTTTAATCAGAAGGATGCATTAAAGGAACCGGGTGTGATTGGTCTTGCAAAGGATCTGGTTCGGGTAAATGACAAGTATCTTTCCGTAACCAATCATTTACTGGGTAGGATTCTTGTTTGCGATACCATAGACCATGCCATTTCAGTAAACAAAAAATTCCATCAGTCTCTCCGTATCGTTACCGTAGAAGGCGAGTTATTAACGCCCGGTGGTGCCATGACCGGTGGTGCTTTTAAAAATTCATCCAATCTTCTTGGCCGAAAAAGAGAGTTAGACGAGCTGTCCAAAGAACTGACGGATTTAAATGAACAGATCAGTATTGCTACAAAGGAAGAGACAAAGCTTCGAAGCGAAAGAGAATCCTTCAAATCAGCGAAGGAGGATTATAATTTAAAGCTTCAGGAGTTATATTTACAAAAAAATACCGTTAGCATGAACATTGAACAGGTTTCCAAAAATCTGGCGGAAACAGCCAATGCCTATGCGTCTGTTAATAAGGAAAACAAAGAATTAGAGGCACAGATTGAAGAAATTAATCATAATAAGAATGAATTGTATGATAACCACAAGCAATCCGAATCCGCAAAGACTGCCTTAGAAGAGCAGATTAAGGAATTAGAAGAGCAGATTACCTTCAAAAAAGAGGAATTAAAGAAAGCAAACGAGAAGGTTTCCTCTTTGATGCTTGAATTTAATACCATCAAACAGCAGAATGATTTCCTTGTGGAAAATCTTCGCCGTATTCGTATGGATGAGCAAAAATTAAAAGAAGAGTTGGAATTATATCGTTCCCAGATGAGTGATTCCGGTAAAGCCATTGAAGATTTAGTTGCCAAGATCAATCATTTTAATCTGTTGATTGATACCGATAAAAAGAAAATTACCCGGTTGGAAGAAGTCCTGCAAAAGGACATGGAGGACAAAGATAATCTGAACCGGAAAAACAAAGAATTCTTTACAAAACGGGAAAGTCTCAATGAAGAAATTACGAAGCTGGATAAATCCGCATTCAAATTAAACTCTCAGTTAGAGAAGATTACGGAACGCATGGATGCTCTTAGTAAGTATATGTGGGAAGAATATGAGCTGACTTATCAAAGTGCTGCGGAGTTAAAGGACAATAGCCTGAATGATCTGGATGCTTTAAAGAGAGAAATTACATCCATCAAATCAAAAATCAAATCCTTAGGTGATGTAAATGTTAATGCCATTGAGGATTATAAGGAAGTGTCACAGCGTTATGAATTTTTAAAGGGACAGCATGATGATATTGTAAGTGCAGAAACCAATCTGTTATCAATTATAAAAGAATTGGATACAGCGATGCGGACACAGTTTGAAGAAAAGTTCCATGAAATTCAAATTATGTTTGATAAGGTTTTCAGAGAATTGTTCGGTGGCGGACGGGCAACCTTGGAATTGGTTGACAGTGAGGATATCTTAGAGGCCGGTATTCGGATTATCGCGCAACCGCCGGGAAAGAAGCTGCAAAATATGATGCAGTTATCCGGTGGAGAAAAATCGTTATCTGCGATTGCATTATTATTTGCAATCCAGAGCCTGAAGCCCTCTCCGTTCTGTTTACTGGACGAGATTGAGGCTGCCTTAGATGATTCAAATGTTACACGGTATGCCAAGTATTTGTCCAAGCTGACAAAGGATACACAGTTTATCGTAATTACCCATAGAAAAGGAACCATGGAAGCCGCTGATGTTCTCTATGGTATTACCATGCAGGAAAAAGGTGTATCTACATTAGTATCCGTTAACCTCATTGAAAATGAATTGGATGATTAAGATGGAACATATAATCCAAGAATAACCATTCACAATAATAAAAGATAAGGAGTCCCATATGTTTGATTTTTTTAAAAAAAAGAAGGAGAATCCGGAAGAGGAGGATATCCTTCAAAAAGAAGCATCCAAAACTGATGCGTTCGTAGAAGAAGACCAAGGAGAAGGATTAGAGGATACAACCCAGACGGATGCTCCTATAACGGAGGATGGAACAGAAGAAGAAATGACAGATGAGCAGCCTGTCGAAGAGGAGCCGGTTAAAAAAGAAGGTTTCTTCCAGCGTCTAGTATCCGGTCTGACAAAAACAAGAAACAGTATCAACGAAAGCTTTAACAGTTTATTTTCCGGTTTTTCGTCCATTGATGATGATTTTTACGACGAACTGGAGGAAACCCTGATCATGGCTGATTTAGGTCTGGATACCACAGAATCCATCATTGAGCAGTTAAAAGAGCTGGTTAAGAAAAATCATATCAAGGAAGTAGAGGATTGTCGGGAGCTGGTCATTAATATTATAAAAGAACAAATGACCGTAGACGACAGTGCTTATGATTTCGAAAATCAGAAAACCGTTATGCTGATTATCGGTGTAAACGGAGTTGGTAAGACAACCTCCATCGGAAAGCTGGCTTCCCAGTATAAAAACCGTGGAAAGAAAGTAATGATGTGTGCCGCAGATACTTTCCGTGCCGCTGCCATTGACCAGCTTAAAACATGGGCAAATCGTGCCGGAGTGGAAATTATTGCACAAAATGAAGGCTCCGATCCTACAGCAGTAACCTTTGATGCTGTAAAGGCTGCACAGTCCCGTAATACGGATATTTTGTTGGTGGATACTGCCGGTCGTCTTCATAACAAAAAGAATCTGATGGATGAATTGGCAAAGATGAAGCGGATTATCGAGAGAGAATATCCGGATGCCCATTTGGAAACTTTAATCGTATTGGATGGTTCTACAGGTCAGAATGCATTGGAACAGGCAAAGCAATTCAGTACCGTAACCAATATTGACGGTATTATTCTAACAAAGCTTGATGGTACAGCAAAGGGTGGTATTGCCATTGCCATTCAGGCAGAATTAGACGTTCCGGTCAAGTATATCGGAGTTGGTGAGAAAATTCAGGATTTACAGAAATTTGATCCGGAATCCTATGTAAACGCTTTGTTTGCAGATATGGATACCCGTTCGGATATCGAGATTTTAATATCACAGGATGAAAATGATGAATCTTTTTGACAGATTTCTCATCAACAATATATATAAATAAGAGCAGGCTCTTTAGGAGGTACATATGTTAACAATGGAAAAATTCGAAGAAGCATATAACACAGTACAAAAGGTTGTAAATCCTACCAATCTGATTTATAGTGACTTTTTCAGTGAAATCAGTGACAACAAAATATATTTCAAACCGGAAAATCTTCAGGTGACAGGCGCATATAAGATTCGTGGTGCTTATTACAAAATCTCAACCCTTTCAGACGAGGAGCGAAATAAAGGATTAATTACCGCATCAGCCGGTAACCATGCCCAGGGTGTTGCATTTGCAGCAAAGGCATATGGTGTAAAGGCAACCATCGTTATGCCCACAACAACTCCTTTGATCAAAGTAAACAGAACCAAATCTTATGGTGCTGAGGTCATTTTATATGGGGACGTATATGATGAATCCTGCCAGTATGCATTAGAGCTTGCAGAGGATAAAGGATTAACCTTTATTCATCCTTTTGACGATCTGGATGTTGCCTGCGGTCAGGGCTCAATTGCAATGGAAGTAATTAAAGAATTGCCAACCGTTGACTACATTCTTGTTCCAATCGGCGGAGGCGGATTAGCAACCGGAGTATCAACCCTTGCAAAAATGTTAAATCCTCATATTAAAGTAATCGGTGTGGAACCAAGTGGTGCAGCATGCATGAAGGAATCATTGAAGAACGGAAAGGTTACAACCCTTCCGGTTGTAGATACCATTGCAGACGGAACTGCCGTTAAAACACCGGGTGGTAATATCTTCCCATATATTCAGCAGAATATTGATGAAATTATCACAGTAGACGATAGTGAATTGATTGTTTCCTTCCTGGATATGCTTGAAAATCACAAAATGTTGGTTGAAAATTCAGGATTATTAACTGCCGCTGCATCAAAGAAATTACCATTTAAAGATAAAAAAGTCGTTTGCATTTTATCCGGCGGTAACATGGATATGATTACATTGGCATCTGTTGTTCAACACGGATTGATTGCAAGGAGCCGTATCTTTACGGTTTCTGTATTGCTTCCGGATAAGCCGGGTGAGTTAATGCGGGTCAGCTCCATCATTGCAGAATTACAGGGTAATATCATTAAGCTTGAACATAATCAGTTCGTAAACTTAAATCGTAATGCCGCTGTTGAGCTTGTTATTACATTAGAGGCATTTGGAGCAGAACATAAGTCACAGATTATGCAGGTATTGTCCGAAAAAGGCTATAATCCGGTAGAAAAAAATCCAAAGAGTATCTATTAATTAGGAGTGTTTCATGAGAATATGCAGTTTATATAGTGGAAGCAGTGGTAACTGTATCTATATTGGTTCTGAGCATACCAATGTCCTTATTGATGTGGGAGTCAGCACCAAGAAAATCGTAGAAGCACTTCATTCCATTGATATCAAACCGGAGGAATTAGATGCTGTATTAATTACCCATGAACACAGTGACCATATCGGCGGTCTTGGTGTGTTCACAAGAAAATACGGCATTCCCGTATACGGAACAAACAAAACACTGGAGGCTGTAGGACAATATAAGAATTTGGGGAAAGTGGACTTTAGTCTGTTTCACGGCATCAAACCGGAGCAATCCTTTTCCGTAAATGATATATATGTCAAAGCAATCAGTACCTGGCACGATGCAGCAGATCCGGTCTGTTACACCCTGTCGGATGGAGATAAAAAAATATCTGTTGCAACGGATTTAGGTGATTTTGATACCCACATGGTTCAGTCCTTATCCGGATGTGATGCTATGTTAATTGAAGCAAATCACGATATCCGGATGCTAGAGGTGGGACCTTATCCATATATTTTGAAAAAAAGAATTATGGGACGATACGGACATTTATCCAATGAACGGGGCGGTCAGCTTGTAAGGGCATTGTTAAATGATCATATCAAGGGTATTTACCTTGGACATTTAAGCAAAGAAAATAACTATCCTGATCTGGCATATGAAGCAGTAAAATCCGAATTATACGGCAATCCCTTTAGTAATGATATCAGGGATTTTAATATGATGGTGGCGAATCGTTCCCAGTGTTCGCAAATTATAGAAATATAACAATTAAAAAGAAAATATAGTTGTATTCTTATTTTTTTTGATATATGATTGTAATGTTATGAATCAAAATGAAGCGTTTTACAAACGTATAATATATTTACACAAGGAGAATTATTATGAAAAAGACAGTAATTTCAGTAGTTGGAAAAGATAAGGTTGGTATTATCTATAAGGTTTGTGAATATCTTGCCGGTAATCAGATTAATATTTTAGATATTGCTCAGACAATCGTTCAGGATTGGTTTAATATGATGATGATTGTTAATATTCAGGAGACTCCAAAGGATTTTGCTACGATTGCATTGGAATTAAGACAAATTGGTGAGGAAATTGGTGTAACCATTACCTTACAGCAGGAAGAAATCTTTGACATGATGCATGAGATTTAATACCGGAGGATAGAAAGATGATTAATATTAGCGATGTAATGGAAACAAATGCAATGATTCATGAAGAAAACTTAGATGTCAGAACCATCACCATGGGAATTTCTTTACTGGATTGCATTTCTGATGATTTAAAAGTAACCTGTGACAAGGTATATAACAAGATTACAACCTCTGCAAAGGATTTGGTAAAGGTTGGTAAGGAATTGGAAATGGAGTTCGGTATTCCAATCGTTAACAAGCGTATTTCCCTAACTCCTATTGCCATGATTGGAAGCTCTTGCTGCAAATCCAGTGATGACTATGTTGAGATTGCAAAAACAATTGATAAAGCTGCCAAAAAACTTGGTGTTAATTTTATCGGTGGATATTCTGCATTGGTTTCCAAAGGAATGACCCCGTATGACGAGCTGTTAATCCGTTCGATTCCAAAAGCACTGGCACAGACAGAATTTGTATGTAGTAGTGTAAATGTAGGTTCTACCAAAACTGGTATCAACATGGATGCTGTTAAATTAATTGGTGAGATTGTAAAAGAAAGTGCAGAGCTTACAGCTGACAGAGACTGTATCGGTCCGGCCAAATTTGTTGTATTTTGTAATGCGCCTGATGATAACCCATTTATGGCAGGTGCATTTCATGGTGTAACGGAAGCCGACCGTATTATTAACGTTGGTGTTTCCGGACCGGGTGTTGTAAAACGTGCATTAGAGGCTGTTCGTGGCGAAAGCTTTGAGATTCTTTGTGAAACAATTAAAAAGACCGCATTTAAGGTTACCCGTGTTGGTCAGCTGATTGCAAAGGAAGCTTCCAAAAGATTGGATGTTCCTTTTGGTATCATCGATTTATCTTTAGCACCAACTCCTGCAGTTGGCGACAGTGTTGGTGAGATTTTAGAAGAAATCGGTTTGGAATATGCCGGTGCTCCCGGTACAACAGCAGCCCTTGCACTGTTAAATGATCAGGTGAAAAAGGGCGGTATTATGGCATCTTCTTATGTTGGTGGTTTATCCGGTGCATTTATTCCGGTATCAGAAGACCAGAGAATGATCGATGCCGCAAGCTGTGGTGCCTTAACCATTGAAAAATTAGAGGCTATGACCTGTGTCTGCTCAGTAGGTCTTGATATGATTGCGATTCCCGGAGATACAAAGGCAACAACCATTTCAGGTATTATTGCAGATGAGATGGCAATCGGAATGATTAATCAGAAAACAACTGCTGTACGTATTATTCCGGCAGTTGGAAAGAAAGCAGGAGAAACCTTACAGTTTGGCGGATTGCTTGGATATGCCCCGATCATGCCTGTAAATACCTATAGCTGTGATGCTTTCGTTAATCGTGGTGGTAGAATTCCGGCACCGGTTCATTCTTTCAAAAATTAATGAAACGGTAAACGCATGAATTTTTATTTTCCTTCATATAGTTTAATAAAAAACTAACAGGTAATATTATGGATGAAAACTATATGGAAATTCGTGAGCATTTAAGAAAAAGTCATGATCAGAATACAAGGGAGATTTATCAAAGAGAACAAAATCCCATGTACCAATATCAATACATAGGAAAAGCAAATGTTCGGGAAGCTGGTGAACAAATTACTTCCCGGACTTTTTTTCTAAAGATAAAAATATTTCTGTTTCTGACAGCCGTTCTGATATTCTCTTGTTATATATATGGTGGACAGGATATGGAACAAGGCGCAAAAAAAGCAGTTTCCGAAATAAAAACGGAAATTATAAAATTAGAGGAACAGGAACCGGCCGTCAAGGAAGCCATGGTTTATGTGCGCCGGGCGTATCAAAAGGTCGACCATATAGCAAAGGACTATATGGAACAAGCACAAACAGACACAAAATAGAGGAGATAACAAATGGCAGCATTAGCACTTTCTGATGAAATTTTAATGAACGTAGAAAAGCCGGCCCGCTATATTGGTAATGAAGTTAATATGGTTAAAAAGAATCCGGAGGAAATGGACATTCGATTTTGTATGTGTTTTCCGGATGTATATGAAATCGGAATGAGTCATTTAGGAATACAGATTCTTTATGACATGTTTAACCGGCAGGATAATGTATATTGTGAAAGAGTTTATTCCCCGTGGCCGGATTTGGACCAGATTATGAGAGAACAGAATATTCCTTTGTTTTCATTGGAAACCCAGTCTCCGGTAAAGGATTTTGATTTCCTCGGTATTACATTACAATATGAAATGTGCTATACCAATATTTTGCAGATTTTAGATCTATCCCATATTCCAATCTGGTCAAAGGACAGAAGCATGGAGGATCCTTTTGTTATTGCAGGGGGACCATGCAGCTATAATCCGGAACCCATTGCGGATTTTTGCGACCTTTTCTATATTGGCGAGGGTGAAATAGCTTACCAGACCTTATTTCAGGTATATCTGACAGGAAAAGAAAAAGGCTTATCCAGACAGGAATTATTACATGAAATGTCTAAAATTCCCGGTATTTATGTTCCGTCCATGTATCAGGTTACTTATCATGAAGACGGAACCTTAGAAAGCTTTCAGCCGATTTATCCGGATGTTCCGAAAACCGTAACCAAGCAGCTTGTTATGGATTTTTCCAAAGCTCCTTATCCTGAAAAACCACTGGTTCCTCATATGAAGGTAACGCAGGATCGTGTCACTCTTGAAATCATGCGTGGCTGCATCAGAGGCTGTCGTTTCTGTCAGGCCGGAATGATATATCGTCCTACCAGACAAAAGGATGTCGAGCTGATGAAACAATATGGACGGGATATGTTAAAAAACAGCGGTCATGAAGAAATAACACTTAGTTCACTAAGTTCTTCCGATTATGAATGTCTGAAAGATATTACAGATTTTTTAATTGACGAGGTTTCCGATAATGATGTAAATATTTCCCTTCCTTCTCTTCGAATCGATGCATTTGCTTTAGATGTGATGCAAAAGGTTCAGGACATAAAAAAAAGCTCCCTTACCTTTGCTCCGGAAGCCGGAACACAGCATATGAGAGATGTCATTAACAAGGGATTAACGGAAGAGGTCATTTTAAATGGTGCGATGCAGGCATTTCGTGCAGGCTGGAATAAAGTAAAGTTTTATTTTATGCTGGGACTTCCTTTTGAAACCGATGAAGACGGAGAAGGAATCCCTAAGTTATGTCAAAGAGTTGCAGAAGAGTATTACACGATTCCAAAAGAAGACAGAAACGGAAAAATATCCATCACTGCATCTGCATCTTATTTTGTACCGAAGCCATTCACACCGTTCCAGTGGGCGCCTATGCTGGCACCTGAAAAGTATAGAGAACGTGCGTATCATGTAAAGGATGTATTCCGGGAGCAGCCAAATTTCAAGGCAATGAAATTCGCATATCACGATACAGACGTGTCAGCTTTAGAAGGGGTTTTGGCAAGAGGAGATCGTAAATTATGTCAGGTCATATATGATGTATATGAGCAAGGTGGAATCTATGATGCATGGACAGAATTTTTTAAGAAAGAACGTTGGGACAAGGCATTTGAAAAAAATCATATTGATATGAATTTTTATACAACAAGGGAACGCCACGTTTCAGAATTACTTCCATGGGATTTTATTGATATCGGTGTGACAAAATCATTTTTGATAAGAGAATGGGAAAATGCAAGAAATGGCATTGTTACTCCTAATTGTCGTGAAAAATGCTCAGGCTGCGGTGCTGCCAGATTTGGCGGTGGTGTATGCTTTGAAAATCGCAGCCGGAAAGAAGGTGTGGCAAATGAAAGTACGAATTAAATATACAAAATCCGGTTCCATGAAATTCATAGGACACTTAGATGTGATGCGTTATTTTCAAAAAGCTGTAAAACGGGCCGGCTTCGACATAGCTTATTCACAAGGCTACAGTCCTCATCAGCTCATGTCCTTTGCGGCACCTTTAGCACTTGGTGTAACCAGTGAAGGAGAATATTTTGAAGCGGAGTTTAATTCTCTTGTGTCATCCGAAGAGTTTGTCAGACGTTTTAATGAACAAATGGTAGATGGTATGTCTGTAAATGATGTTATATTGTTACCGGATGATGCAAAAAAAGCAATGTCCATTGTATGTGCCTCTGATTATCTGATTACCATTCATGACAAAAATGAAGCAGATTTTTTATCGACCCGGCAGAAATTATTGCAGGCTGTGGATTCCTTGTTAAGTCACAACACCATTGAAGTATTTAGGAAGACAAAAAAGCAGGAAAAAATAGAAGATATCAAACCGGGAATCCTTAATTTGGCCGTACAAGACAGAAAAATATATATGCTTCTTGCAACCGGAAGTGAATACAACCTTAAACCGGATTCCGTAATGGAAGCAATTTGCAAGGAAGCAGACGTTCCTTATAACAAATTTGATTATCAGATTCATCGCGTGGAAACCTACACCAAGAATTCTAATGGAGAACTGATTTCACTTTTGGAAACAGGTACCCATATTATATAACCGGCCAAAGAACAGCACAGACTACGATGTATGGAATGAAAATGGTACAGATTAATTTTGTATGAATGAAGGAAAAACCATGAAGAAAGCAATTATTACAAATACAGGTCAGACTAATTTTTTATGGATATTAGAAGGGGGACAGGCAGTAGAATGTCATCCTTTAATCAATGATACGCCCTTTAAGCTTGGCAGCATTTATATCGGCAGAGTAGAAAAGATTGTCAAGAACATCAACTCGGCATTTATCCGCTTAGATGAAGACCATGTTGGCTACCTTCCTTTAGATAATAAGCCATGCATTGTGCTAAATCGAACCCTGCCAAAGGGATTATCTTCCCTTGCGGAAAATGATTATGTACTGGTTCAGGTGATTCAGGAGCCTTTGAAAATGAAACAGGCTCGTGTCACCGGAAATATCAATCTAAACGGAACTTATGTTGCAGTTGACTTTAATAAAGAACATTGTGGTATTTCAAAAAAGATAAAGGATGAAGCAAGATATCAAAAGCTGCAGACTTTAATTGCTCCAAATCCCGATTACGGATATGTCCTTCGTACAGCCAGTGAACAGGCAGATGATGAACGCATCTTAGAAGAATATCATTTCCTGACGGACACCATGGACAATCTGAAAAAAAGAGCCCTTTATGAAAAGAAAACCGGTTGTATCTACAACGGAAGAGAAGATTATATGGATCTTCTTGATTCATACGGTGTCAGGCGGTTTGATGAAATTATAACGGACATGCCGGATATCTTAAAAAATTTACAAACTTATGGAGTGAATCAGGCGGTTTTGTATGAAAATGAATATCCTTTATCCAAGCTTTATAGCTTAGAAACAGAATTAGAACATATATTATCCCCGAAAATATGGTTAAAATCAGGAGGTTTTTTAATCATAGAACCTACGGAAGCAATGGTAGTTGTTGATGTTAATACAGGAAAATCCATTGGAAAAAAGGATCGGGAAAGACATATTTTAAATATAAACACAGAGGCTGCCATTGAAATTGCAAGACAGATCCGGCTTCGTAATCTATCCGGTATTATTATGGTTGATTTTATTAACATGGAAGCTTCCGACTCAAAAAAAAGCTTAACCGCAACTATAAAAAAAGAATTGGCAAAGGATAAGGTTCCCAGCCATTTTGTAGACATAACAAAGTTAGAGCTTTATGAAATCACACGGAAGAAAATCCGTAAACCAATCTATGAATATATAAAAACACTCTAATGTATTTATTTATAAAATTTAGCTTCAAAAATAAATGAATTTGTTATTTTATAGGATTTCATGTAAGAAAACGATTGACAACATATATTTTATTTGTTAATATATTCAAGTATGCCGCACAAGGAGGTAGAAGTGTATCATTTGATACCACCGTACTTGGCGAGTAATGATAATAGGAGGTAACCGTATGTACGCAATTATTGCAACAGGTGGTAAGCAGTACAAGGTAGCTGAAGGTGATATCATTAAAGTAGAAAAGCTTAATGCAGAAGCTGGTTCTGAAGTAAAATTTGATGTTATTGCTATTAACAACGATTCTGATATGTTAGTTGGTGATGCAGTTGCTAATTCAAGCGTTAGTGCTAATGTAATTGGTGATGGCAAGGCTAAGAAGGTTGTTGTTTACAAGTATAAGAGAAAAACCGGCTATCACAAGAAGAATGGTCATAGACAGCCATTTACAAAGGTTCAGATTACAGCAATTAATGCTTAATTAAAACGATGATTACTGTAACTGTATTTAACAAAAACAACGAGATAGTTGGTGTCCAGTTAGAAGGACATGCCGAGTATGGCAGACGGGGAAAGGATATTGTTTGTAGTGCAGTATCCATATTGTACATTAATTTAGTGAATTCCCTTGAAAACTTCACAACAGATGAAAAAGAATTAAATGGTAGTACCAAGATTAATTTTCAGAATGTTATTTTGAAGTCAATGCCAAGTAGAGAAGCCGAATTGTTATTTCAATCCTTTTTACTTGGAATCACTACAATAGAACAGAAGTATGGTAAGAGATACATTATGATTTTGAATCAGGAGGTGTAAAACATGTTAAAGCTTAACCTTCAGTTATTCGCTCATAAGAAAGGTATGGGTTCTACTAAGAACGGTAGAGACTCTGAATCTAAGAGACTTGGTGCGAAGAGAGCAGATGGTCAGTTCGTTAAAGCTGGTAATATTCTTTACAAACAGCGTGGTACAAAGATTCATCCTGGACTTAATGTAGGTAAGGGTAAAGACGATACTTTATTTGCATTGGTTGATGGCGTTGTTCGTTTTGAAAGAAAGGGTAGAGACAAGAAGCAGGTTTCTATTTATCCGGTTTCTGTTAACGAATAAGATACATGTAACAAGTAGCCTGGAGAGTTTCTCCAGGCTTTTTTACTGGATTTTCTTAATGAATTTGGATATAATACGAGTAATCGTTTGAATAAAAACAATACTGATCTATTTTGAAAAGAGGTGATATCGTGTTTGCAGATCGAGCAAAAATATTTATCCGTTCCGGAAAAGGCGGTGACGGTCATGTCAGCTTCCGACGCGAATTGTATGTTCCTGCAGGAGGACCGGACGGTGGAGACGGCGGCGATGGAGGAGATGTAATCTTTGTCGTAGACGAAGGCTTAAATACACTAAATGATTTCCGAAATGTCCGTAAATATTGTGCCGAGGACGGTAAAGAAGGTGGAAAAAGAAGATGTCACGGTGCCAATGGTTCCGACATTATATGTAAGGTTCCACCGGGAACCGTAATTAAGGATTTTGAAACCGGAAAGGTAATTATGGATATGTCTAATAAGACGGAACCGGTTGTCATCTTAAAGGGTGGCCATGGTGGCAATGGTAATATGCATTACGCAACCTCAACAATGCAGGCGCCAAAGTATGCCCAGCCTGGTCAGCCGGCTCAGGAATTATATGTAACCCTGGAGCTTAAAGTAATTGCGGATGTGGGATTAGTTGGCTTTCCTAATGTAGGTAAATCAACCTTTTTATCCCGGGTAACCAATGCAAGACCTAAGATTGCAAATTATCATTTTACAACACTGAATCCAAATCTTGGCGTTGTAGATTTAAAAGATGGAGCCGGTTTTGTAATTGCCGACATTCCGGGAATTATTAAAGGTGCCAGCGAGGGTGTTGGGTTGGGGCTTCAGTTTCTTCGTCATATAGAACGAACAAAGGTGTTACTTCATATTGTGGATGCAGCATCGGTAGAAGGTCGTGACCCAATTAATGATATATATGCCATTTTAGAGGAATTAAAAAAATATAACATTGAGATTACAGATCGTCCTATGGTAATTGCCGCAAACAAAATGGACGCCATGAACGAGATGGAAAAAGAAACCGTAATCGAATTACTGAAGGAAGAGTTTGAGCCAAAGGGTATCCGTGTATTTCCAATTTCCGCAGTATCCGGCGAGGGTGTGAAGGAATTGCTTTGGTATGTATATGAGCTTGTTCAAAATGCTCCGGACGGAATCGTAGAATTTGAGCAGGAATATGTTCCGGTATTTGATACAAATGATGAACCGTATACGATTGAAATCGATCCGAAAGAGCCGGGTGTATTTATCGTAGAAGGTCCTAAGATTGAAAAAATGCTTGGATATACCAATTTAGAGTCGGAAAAAGGCTTTGAATTTTTCCAGAAGTTCATGAAGGAAAACGGAATTATTGATGAGCTGAAGAACAAGGGCATTCAAGAAGGTGACGTTGTTCGTATGTATTACTTAGAGTTTGAATATTATGATTAGGAGAAAATTATGACCAGTAAAGAACGTGCATATTTAAAAGGTCTGGCAATGAATATGGATCCAATTCTTAATGTTGGAAAAAACAGTGTTACACCGGAATTAATTCAATCTGTGGATGAAGCCATTTCCAAGAGGGAGCTGATTAAAATCGGTGTTTTGAAAAATTGCCTGGATGACCCAAAAGAACTGGCAGCCGTAATTGCCCAGAGAAGTAAATCCCAGGTAGTTCAGGTAATCGGAAAGAAAATCGTCCTGTACAGAAGAAATACGAAAAATCCCAAAATAGAATTACCGGGGAAAAAGAAATAGTTTACCGTAATTATTTTATGTTAACTAATTACGGTTATAAAGAAGGTTGGGAGGTATTCTATGGCAAAAATTGGTATTATGGGAGGTACCTTTAATCCCATTCATAATGCACATATCCAAATTGCCAAAGCTGCATATGAACAATTTAATCTGGACGAAATTTGGTTTATGCCCAATCATATTCCGGCATATAAAAATGCAAAAGAAGTGATAAGCGGAAAAATCAGACTTCGGATGGTTCAAACGGCAATTAAAGATTTCCCTTATTTTTCCGTATCCGATTATGAAATCAATAGAACCGGAAAAACCTACACCTATGAAACCTTGTCCATGTTAGCAAAAGACTACCCGGAACATTCCTTTTATTTTATCATGGGTGCTGACTCTTTATTTTATTTTGAAAAATGGAAACATCCTGAAATCATTACAAAACATGCATCTGTTTTAGTTGCCGTCCGAGATGATAAGGGCCCGAAAGAGATTCAGGACAAAATGGATTTCCTGAATCAGATATACGGAGAAAACACTTTTTCTCCTATTATTACACCTGTTTATACAGGATCTTCCAGCGAAATCCGGAATGCATTTTATCAAAAAGAATATCATACAATGCCACTGGATGATTTTTTGAACAAATATCATATAACGAAGGAGACCTACCAATTGATTATTCAAAATAATCTTTATACGAGTCTGTAATTCATGAAATAAAAAGCTTGAAATAAAACTATGGTGATTCATTGAAATCCCATAGTTTTTTTGCTATAATGGAAAAGTATTTTTATATTTAACAAATGACAAAGGTGACTGAAACATGAATCGTAATGAAATGCGAGACAAATTACAAAAAAAGCTTCCCGACAAGCGTTTTGAGCATAGTCTGGGAGTGGAATATATAGCCGGTTCCATGGCATTTATTCATGGTGTAGATGTAGAAAAATCATTAATTGCAGGATTATTACATGATTGTGCCAAATATGTGTCCAATGACAAGAAAATATCCAAACTGGAAAGCAGAGGAATTCCAATTACGGCATATGAATACAAAAATCCGGAATTGCTTCATGCCAAATTATCTGCCGTATACGCAAAGGAAAAATATGAAGTGACAGATGAAGCAATTTTGTCCGCAATTCGATGTCATACAACGGGAAAACCCGATATGTCTGATTTAGATAAGATTGTATTTATTGCTGACTACATTGAACCGAATCGTAATCCTTTACCGGAGATTGAAGAGATTCGAAGAGAGGCATATACAGATTTGGATGTATGTCTTAGACATATTTTAAAAAACACCATTCATTTTTTGGGGAAAAAAGGAGCTGTAATTGATCCTACAACGCAGGAAACCTATGAATACTATAATCAATAAATAGGTTATAAAAGCTTGATATGGATTTTACAATGAAGAATCAGAAAGGGAATATATCATGACAAGTAGAGAATTAGCAAAAATTGCCATGGATGCTTTAGAAGACAAGAAAGTAGAAGACCTTAGGATTATAGATATTTCTGAAGTTTCTATCATGGCTGATTATTTTATAATCGGAAGCGGTTCAAGCCAGACTCAGGTACGGGCATTGGCAAATAATGTAGAAGAAAAATTACAGGAAGCCGGTGTTACTCCGAGACAAATAGAAGGATATCAGTCTGCAAGCTGGATTTTAATGGATTTTAACGATATTATTGTTCATGTATTTAACAGTGAAGATCGGTTATTTTATAATCTGGAAAAGATATGGTTAGATGGAAAACAGATTCAGCCATCTGATTTGTAGCAGAAACCAAAGATAGGATTTCATCTATAATATTTTACGGGGGGAATTATGGATAGACAATTATTAATCCGGATTAATACGATAGAAGTAAACAAATTAGCAGCAAAATGCTTAAGGGTTGCAATATTATTTTTAGTGTCTTTATGGTTGTTCATTATGACCGATTATTTTGATAATGACAAATATATGGTATCAATTATTTTCTTTTCCTGTTTGTTGTTATTGTTAATTCCGTCGGTTCTTGTGAATATTTTAAAGTTTGAACGACAATGGATCAAATACTATGTGATTATGTGTTCCCTGTGTGTTGTATTTTTATTGGCCACCTTTATTTCCTATGATTTTATCATTGCCGTTATTTTTACATTATTGATTGCTACCATTTACTGCGATAAGAATTTGATTGTTATTACTACGGCAAGTGATTGTATCTGTACGGTTGTTGTAATGTTACTTCGTTATTATCTGATTTGTCCGGAATTGACAGCCAAAAAATATTCTTCTATATATGATGCATTAATCTATGGTGCGTTTATCCACATTATATTTATTTTGGTAACAACATTATTTTCATATTATATCGTAGACCGAAACATGGTAATGCTAAATAAAACAATTGATGCCAATATTGATTTACGGCATAGTCAGGAAGAATTGATTTTCGCATTTGCCGAGCTTTCTGAAAGTAAATCAAAGGTGACGGGAGAACACATACGACGAGTTGCTGAATACATGAAAATTCTTGGAGAAGCATCCGGTTTTACCTCGGATTATGTAGATAAGCTTTCTGTTGCCGCAATGATGCATGATATCGGAAAGTTAATGATTCCTGAAGAAATTTTAGACAAGCCGGATCGATTAACCGATGAAGAATACGCAATTATGAAGAACCATGTCCTGTATGGTGAAGCCTTACTTGCAAAATGTCCAGGAGATATTATGCAGATTGCAAGAACCATTGCTTTACAACATCATGAAAGATGGGACGGAAGCGGCTACCTCGGTATGAAGGGTGAGGAGATTGCATATATCAGTCGGTTAATGGCAGTATGTGATGTTTTTGACGCATTGACATCCCAGAGATATTACAAAGAGGGATGGTCACTGGAAAAAACCCATGATGAGATCGTACGACTTAAGGGAATTCATTTTGATCCGGATGTTGTTGATTTATTTGAAGCAAATTTTGATAAGTTTAAAGAAGTTTTGAAGGCAATGCCGGACAAAGAAATTTACTGATTGGAGTTTTTTATGATTACATATATGAATCAGTATGTTGACAAGATTCATTTAATCTCGGATGATATCACAAAGAATCTTTTTATAGCTGCATTAAGAATGGATGAAGCAGTTGAGGAGTTTAATGTGATCATTCGTAACGCTAAATTTATTGTCGATATCAAATTAAAACATTATTCAATCCAACAGGTTACCAAAACCATGAATCAGTTTATGGAAGCAACAAGGTATCCTTATTCTGCATTTTATCTGCGTTTTAATGAGGGAAGCCAGATTCGATATCGATATGCTTCCTGCAAGGAAGATAAATCCGGATTCTATTGTGATGTTATAATCAGCTAATTGCAACTGATAACAGTTCAAAATTATATTTATAATCTTACAATTAATATAAAAAGCTTAGAGACGATTCTAATATCATATATGTATATTAAAATCCTTTCTAAGCTTTATTATTTTATGGTAATTCACATAAGCAGCATACTAGAAAGATCGGAATAAACCAATCACTTTACCAAGAATCGCAACATCATCAACAATAATCGGATCCATATAATCATTCTCCGGCTGAAGACGTATGTGTCCATCCTCTTTAAAGAATCGTTTTACTGTAGCACTGTCATCTACCAAAGCAACAACAATCTCGTTATTAGATGCGTTTGGCTGCTCCTCAACAAGAATCAGATCTCCGTCAAAGATACCAACATTAATCATACTTTCTCCTTTTACCTTTAGCATAAAGGTATCCTTATTATGTAGATATTCCGGTGGAAGAGGAAAGTAGCCTTCTATATTCTCAACTGCCAGAATCGGCTGACCGGCTGTTACCTGTCCAACAATGGGAACATGAACCAATTCCCGTCTGGTCATTCCAAACTCATCATCTAAAATCTCTATCGTACGTGGTTTGGTTGGATCTCTACGAATATAACCGTTCTTTTCTAAGGTTTCTAAATGTGCATGGACAGATGATGTTGATTTTAACTTAACCGCATCGCATATCTCCCGGACGGAAGGCGGATATCCCTTATGTAAAATGTTTTCTTTTATAAATTCTAATATTTCCTGCTGTTTTGCACTTATTTTCCCAGCCATATAAGCCCCTCCTGTAATTTTAATCAAATTATACTATATCAATTAACTACAATCATCATATCACAGAAGATGCCAAAAAGCAAACATTTATTCCGAACAAATTTTCGTTTTTGTATTGACATTCGAACAGTTGTTTGCTACAATACAAAAAACAAACAATTGTTCGAATATAAAAAAGGGGTGTATTTATATGAAACAGATTATTAAAAAAGAAAACAAACGCACATTAGTTACCAATAATAATATTATGTTAAGTATATCAATTGTATTCATTGTCATAATGATTCTTTTTCTCGGAAGTCAAATTGCAAATGCCAAAGAAAAGAATTCCTACATAAAATCCTTCACAACCATTGAGATATCTGCGGGTGATACATTATTATCCATTGCCGATTCATATAAAAAACCAAATCAAAACAGCTACGAATACATTGATGAAGTAATTGCAATGAATAATATAGCAGATGAACAGATTCATGCAGGCTGTTATCTTGTTATTCCTGTCTATGAGCAAACAGAATAGCAGATAAGAATATTTTTTTGAGTAGCAGATAAGAATATTTTTTGTTGACTTTATATTAAAAATATGACATAATCAGACATGTTCTAATTATTTCATACGTGACATCTTGGAAAGGACAAGATGTTATGATATTAAATTTCAAAAAAATATACGATTTACTCATAAGGATTTTTATTCGAATCCGTTATCCATTTATTTTATGTAATAATAGTACTAATTGTAAGGCTCCGGTTTTTTTAAAGGAGGGTTACAGTTATGCATAATTTACGAAAATTAATTGCAATATCTCTTATTTTTATTTTGATTATGGTAGAAGCGATGCCTTCATTTGCTGCATCGGGATATATGCAGGAAGAATTCATTGAGGATACATCTGCTGTATATAGTGATAATTCTGCATCTGAGAATAATGTCGGTAACCCTGATTTTATAATATCAGAAGATGATTCCGGTTCCTTGGATTCATCAATATCGGAAGCACCTTCCGGTGATTCTGTTATTACAATAACAGAAAGTGATCCCGATTCGTCAATATCAGAAGGTAATTCCGAAGATTCTGTTTCTAACATATCACCAGATTCATCTGATTGTACGGAAGATGTGAGATTAGAGGACCCTTCTGATGATATTTCACCTGATACAGCTTTTAATCCGGAAGTATCAGAAGACGCACAACGATCAGATAATCCCGGATTGCTTCATCCTGAAGTATATAATATAAGTGATAACTATACTTTAGAGGAAGTCAATCAACACTCTCCCGAATCCATTCGATACCGGCTTGTTATGAATAGCCTGAATTATCTTGGAAACCCATATGTTTGGGGTGGAACTTCATTAATAAACGGAGCTGACTGTAGTGGTTTTACCCAAAGTCTATTTAAAAGGTTCCATATTTCTCTTCCAAGAACAGCTGCGGAACAATATCAGCAGGCAATCCCGATAGAATATAAGAATCTGCAACCGGGGGATTTAGTTTTTTATGCCAATTCATCGAATATTATTAATCATGTTGCCATTTATATTGGAAACCATCAAATTATACATGCAAGCAGTCCTGCAGTGGGTATTATTGTGTCCAATATAAATTATCGTACCGCCTTTGGCTATGGTTCCTATATTACATCCGATTTAGAATTTTCAAAACTGGAATCCGGTTATTATGTATCGAATGTAATAGGTAATTACTATAACAGAGTTCGAGCATCTGCATATACCATTGGACAGGGAACGCAGTCAAATATCGGAATGGGACTATGCTGTAACCATAATGCAGCAACTGCTTCAGCCGGTTCAAGACTTACTCAGTCAAACAGCCCAGAAGAATTGGAGCAACATGGATTTGACCGTGAGACACAATTCCGACTCGCTATTTTATGTAGTCTTGCTCCATATGGGAATGGTGGAAGTTTAGATAACCCTTATATTAATTGGGAATCCTTCGGATGCTCTACACCATCTCAGGCAAATGCATTATGTTCGTTGGCATGCTCCTATTTATGCGGACACGATTACGGTAATATTCCGCAAGCCGTTCAACTTGCAAACTGGGTAATTCAACATAGTCATGAGTACTGGGATTTTTGGGGGAATATACAAAATACATCCGTATCAAATACAAATCAGCAAAACATTCATAGAATTATAAAACAGGATGGCGTATCCTATTATATGACGACACCGGTCAAATTATCCGGAAATGCTGCCGGAAGTACATTTAAAATTACAAATCCATCTACAAAAATGCAGGCAGTTGTATCTAATTCCGATATCATATCCTCTATTTCAGATGCATTTACAAAAAAGAAAAATAGCAATCATCTGATTTACTACACCGATGCCACTAAGGCGGTCATGGATAAGGATCAATATATTACATTTTTTTATAAAGTATCCCCTCAAACAACCGGGAAAAAGATCACGGCGGATATTATACCAACCAAAGCAGGTGCTATATACAGACTGAACTATTATTTCCCGGCAGGCAGCTTTCAACCTGTTGTAATGTGTGACGGAACAACAACAAATAAAAAATTTTCCCTTTCCTTTGTTTCATCCTTAATGCATGAAATTATCATAAAAAAATCATCCGGAGAAGCAGCAATTACAAAGGACAATCCAAACTACTCCCTGAAAGGTGCCACTTATAATATTTACACGGAAAAGGGAACTATTGCTTATTACTTCACAGATTCAAACGGTAGTCTGTCAAAAGCAGAGAACTTAATAACTGATGAAGACGGAAAGCTTTCTGTTTTATATAATTCTAAAAAAACAGCCAATATTCATGTATTACCGGGAATATACTATGTAAAAGAAGTAAAAGCTTCTCCAGGATATCAATTGGATACCTGTAGTAATCCGGAAGAAAAAGGACATTATGTGGATGTAAGAACAAAGGTAAGTGCATCTGTTACTTGTAAAGAGCCTCCTGTATCCAATCCAGTCAATGTTAGAATTTACAAAAAAGAACTAGAGCCCGGGACTCAAACCGATCAACATGATTTATCCGGTGCTGTATTTAAAGTTTGTTACTATAATAAAATATATCGTCGATTTTCCGATATTAAAAATACGCCAACAAGAACCTGGTATTTAGAAACCAAAAAGAATAGTGCGGGAAATTATGTAGCAGTATTAGATACTTATCACCTCAGTTCTCAATTTAAGAGCAGTGGATTTTATAAAGATGCTCAAGGTAAAATCACCTTACCCCTGGGAACCATTACAATTTCAGAGATAAAACCACCGGCAAATTTTCATAACATTAATTTTCATGGTCGATTTTATGATGGTGTAAACCATATATACGATGTTGTAAATACCAGACAAGGAACTTTTTATGGAACAATACGCCAAAACAATCGGGGGAATGCCTGTTTATATGTAGGAAACAGTATCCAAGCATCTGTTGATACTCCTGTTTACAGTAATCTGTCTTTAACCTACTCGGACCGGATTATACCAACAATCAAAACAAACGCCTTCATCACAGAAACCGGCTCCAATCTTGCAAGCTCCGTTCAAGCAGTGGATTGTTATGATCTTATTTCTATCAAAGGACTTTTAAAAGGAAAAACATACACTGTTATATCTCAATTGGTGAATCGTAAAACCGGAGAAACTGTAAAAGACAGCGAGGGTAATGATTGTGTTCATTCATCAACCTTTACCGCCAATAATACAGAAGAAACACATAAGGTTTTCGTAGGTAATATATCCGGCAAAGAGTTTGCCGGACAGCAACTGGTAATTCAGGAATCCATCAAATGGGATAATACAATCATCGCTACAGAAAATGATTTAAATAATACCGATCAGACGATTTACTTCCCTATTATTCATACAAAAGCAGTTACAGATGATAATTCATCTTATGCATCCTCAACAGGTATCGTATCCTTAACAGATACCTTATCTTACAAGGGATTACTACCGGATAAAACCTATACTATAAAGGGCAGTATCATGTATCTGGATGAGAAGAATCAACCAATGCCGTTAAAAGATTCTAACGGAAATCCTTGTGTTGCCGAAAAAACATTTACTCCGAAGGAAACAGATGGTACTGTAAATATCGGTTTTTCCATTGATACTCAAAAATATCCGGTTCAGGGGCTAAAAACTGTAATATTTGAGGAAATATATTATAACGACTTTTTGTTGGCATGCCATAAAGATATGAATGATGCAAATCAAACAATATTTTTTCCGGATATCAAAACAACTCTCATATGTGACGAAACAAATTCATCGAATATGATATTAGGTGATGTTGCACACCTAACAGATTCTATTACCTACAAGAATCTGACAGTAGGAGAGGAATATACTGTAAAAGGCGTACTGGTTAATAAAAAAACCGGAGACTATATAAAAGATGCCAATGGTAATATTGTTATGGGAGAAACAACCTTTATCCCGGATAATAATCAGGGAACGGTAGCTGTCAATTATATATTCAACGTAAAAGGAACCGATTTATCAAATCAAAATGAAACAAAAAAAGAAATTGTGTGCTATGAGAATATATACCGTACAAAAGATAATCGTCATATTGTCAGCCATGAAAATATTGACGATACAAACCAAACCGTATGTATTCCGGGAATCAAAACAACTGCATGGGAAAAAGTTTCACATACAGACACAGCAGATGCTTTAAAGGATGTTACAATTGTCGATACAATTGCATACTCCGGACTGATAAAGGGAGAAACCTACGAAATCAAGGGACAACTCATGATAAAAGAAACACAGTCATCCGAAACAACACCTGTCCCTTTATTCATTAATAATAAGCCGGTAACCAATCAAATATCATTTACGGCTGATTCTGAAATGGGTGAAATAAATATAGAATACCGGTTTGACGCAAGCTCATTAAAGGGAAAAGACATCGTAGTATTTGAAGATATTTATTATGATGACTATAAAATTGCCTCCCATAGAGACATAAACTGCCAAGAGCAAACTATTCATTTTACTACAAATGATGCAGCCAAGATACTGGTACAAACACTATCAAAGATTCAGGAAGGAGGCAGTAATGGCAACGGACAGATTCAGACAGGTGACTCCTTATGGAAAAATATTTTTATGATATTATTTATGATATCGTGCAGTGTAATATCAGCTATATATTTTTTCACAAGAAGAAAAAAACGAAAGAAATGTCTCATGATACTTCTTTTAATCCCTATGTTGCTCTGTCCATATATGAACAGTCATGCAAAAGCAACAGATAAGCAAACAAAAAACATTACTAAAACTTATGAAAATCTGGAAAATAAATATAACTCTGAAATACCTGATACCATCGAGGAAAATTCCATTCAATATCAGATAAAATCGATTCAATGGGAAGAAGTACCTTTAACAGAACATGCCGAATATACGGTTTATTTCCGTAATTGTACAAAGCAGCCGGATTATAGTGAAACATATGATTATACCTATACATCACCAACCAATCACAATACATTAACGGTAACATTGCCTTTTATTCGTTTGGAAAAAGGCGTGTCCCAGTGGGTGGATGGATTTCGTGCAATTGCAACCTTCCAAAACATCGAAAATGGCGTGTATACCTTAGGAAATCATAGTTTCTCTTACTCTGAAAATATGGAGTTATCAGCAGATGATTACAATGAGCTAATCAAATTATTAGATTACGATTCAAAATCATATAGGTTTTATTCCTATGAATGGAAAGGAGATGGCTATATCGATGAAGATGGTAACCTAAGCCGGGATGCAATTCTTTATGGGCAACAATATGCTACAAATTATAATGTATATTATGGTGATACAGTAGAAATTGGTACACAATATAATGCAATTGTACAATATGAACCAATAACGGTTTTAACAGAGCCTATAAAGGAACAAAATACCGAGGCAGCCGCTCATGAGGCTACTAATAATGCAAAGAACGAGGATACAAACAGACAAGAAAGTTTAGATGAAACTACAGATTACCAGCATATAGAGAACGAAACAGATTATTCATCGGGATTACAGGATAACCTGAGCAGCTTAGATAACTTAGTAAAGGAAACTGATTTAAAAGAAGAAATGCACCAAAAACAATCAGCTAAAATGATTCTAAACAGCATTTGTTTTGGCATCATTATAATTTGTTTGTTTGAATTATTACGGTTGTCATTAAAACGCAGAAAAACGATGAAGTCTCAAAAACCAACTTTAAACGAACGAATCTGATAACAAACCTCTAAATTCAAAAGGAATTGGTATAGGAATAACCGTATTTTATATCAATTCCTTTAATGGTGTTATTAGGAAAATATATATATTGACAAAATAAACATCGGTGTGATAGTATATCTCTAGAAATCCAATTATTCGCAAAACCATAGTTTTACGAATAATACATGTGAATTATAGGAGAGTATTATGGCAAATAAAACATATCACGAACAAACTGAAATTAACAATATCATCTTATTACGTAATATATTAGCGGAATTGCCACAGTATGTTACACTTTATTTCCGTTCCATTGAATATAGCAAAGCTCCCAGAACGCGCTTAGGTTACGCCAGAGATTTGAAATCATTCTTTGAATTTCTATGTGTAACAAATCCCTCTTTAAAAGACAAACGTCCTGTAGATATTTCACTTGCCGTTATCAATCAATTAGAATCCGAAGATATTGAAGAATATCTATCCTATTTAAAATATTACAATAAAGACGGTCGTGAATATTCCAATGGCGAGCGTTCTGTAAAACGTAAATTAGTCGCTATACGTACATTTCTGAATTATTTATACAAAAACAAAAAAATTGACAGCAATCCGGCAACAATTGTAGATACGCCCAAAATCCACGATAAAGCCATTATACGAATGGAGGTCAATGAGGTTGCTCAATTTTTGGATAATGTGGAATATGGAAATCGTCTAACAGAACACCAACAGGTTTATCACGAAAAAACAAAGGTTCGGGATCTGGCAATTATGACTTTAATGTTAGGAACCGGTATTCGAGTCTCTGAATGTGTCGGTCTGGATATAAATGATATCGACTTTGATACCGACAGAATCAAAATTGTCAGAAAAGGTGGTTATGAAGCCTATGTTTACTTTGGTCAGGAGGCAAGAAATGCGCTTTTAGACTATATGGAGGAAAGAAAAAAAATAATTCCCGTAGATGGTCATGAGCAAGCATTATTCTTAAGTAATCAAAGAAAAAGAATTTCTGTTCGATCTGTAGAGAATATGGTAAAAAAATATGCATCCGTTACCACTCCTTTAAAGCACATTACACCTCATAAGCTGCGAAGTACTTACGGAACCGCCCTATATCAGCAAACATCTGACATATATCTTGTGGCGGATGTATTAGGACACAAAGACGTTAACACAACCAAAAAACACTATGCTGCTATGGATGAATGGCAAAGAATGAAGGCAAAAGATGCTGTAACATTACGAGAACACCCAAACTCTTCCAAGTAATCATAAAACGGAAATGCCTATATAAACCATACAAAAATATATAACCTATTGCAGCCTGTATATCATATTCTTATTGTAATTTATCAATTAGCTTTTGAAAATATTCCGGTAAATCCGAGTCAAATTCAACATATTGATTGGTTGTCGGATGAACAAATCCTAAAACCTTGGCATGTAACGTCTGACCTTCCAAATCCTTGATTTTAGGATTCTTCGGTCCATATACATCATCCCCTAATATGGGATGTCCAATAGACGCCATATGTACACGAATTTGATGAGTTCTTCCTGTTTCTAAAGTACATTCAATATAAGAATATTGATGATTTAATTCTTTTAAAACTTTATAATGGGTAACTGCTCTTCTTCCATTTTTATGGTTAATCGCCATTTTCTTACGATCCTTTTCATGGCGGCCGATAGGAGCATCAACTGTACCCTCCGGTTCCCGAAAGATTCCATAGCATATAGCATGGTATTTTCTTGTTATGGAATGTGCTTTCAATTGTTCCGCAAGGTTTCTGTGAGCCAGGTCATTTTTACAAACAACCAACAAACCTGTTGTATTACGGTCAATCCGATGTACAATTCCCGGACGAATCACACCGTTAATGGTAGACAATCGTTCACCACAATGATATAGCAGCGCATTAACTAAGGTCCCCGACTCATGTCCGCAAGCAGGGTGCACCACCATATTTTTGGGCTTATTGACAATGATAATATCGTCGTCTTCATAGACAATATCCAAAGGAATGTTTTCCGCAACCACATCTAATTCCTTTTGTTCTTCTGCATTAACAACAACCTTGTCATTTAATTTACATTTGTAATTTGATTTACATTTCTTTTCATTTACAGTTACAAAATTATCCTCAATCAAATGTTGAATATAAGATCTTGATAATTCAGGAACTCTTTCACTGATATATTTATCTATTCTGATATTTACCTCATC
This sequence comes from uncultured Lachnospiraceae bacterium, assembly GCA_934294885.1. Lineage (GTDB taxonomy): Bacteria > Bacillota > Clostridia > Lachnospirales > Lachnospiraceae > CAG-590. The sequence continues at coordinate 65,558 of CAKRAK010000003.1, forward strand.
CTCAGATACAACAAAATCGTAAATCATAGTATTCTCCAAATTATTTTATACGTTCAAAATCTTCATCTTTATATTTGAATAAAATTAAAATAATCAATAAAATAAAGCCTACTGTAACATAGCAGTCAGCAATATTAAATACCGGAAAATCAATCCATTTAAAATAAAGAAAATCAATCACATACTGATACCGAATTCGGTCTATCATATTGCCAGCAGCTCCCGAAAGGATTAAAACAATCAGGAATCTGATATCCTTAAATACATTTTTCTTTGTACATCTGACAAAAAACATAATTCCTGCACCCAACACAATCACGGTACATAAAATAAACAGTATCTGCTTATTTTCAAACAGTCCCCATGCAGCACCCGGATTCTGAATATAGTGAATCTCGAATACATTCTTCCAGATAACAATAGAGGAATATAGTTCCATATTTTTATCTACAATATATTTAACAAATTGATCCAATCCTACGAATACACAAAAGGAAAGAATTGCAGGCAGATAAGTGCCCACAATTCTTCTTTTAATATTTAAAACGTTTTCATTTTTTTCTGTCATATAATTTAATCCTTTTTTGATAATACAATTATAAATTATAAGAAATTAAATCCCTCATCTTCATCATCATCATTACCAATTAAATTTGATTTGTTAACCTTTTCTTCCACATCACCAACAAACACATCTTCTGAATCATCTTCTCCCATCAGATGTATTCCCAGTCCTCCTTTATCAGATTCTGATTCAGATGAATCTGATGAATGAATACTGAAATTATAATTCAATCCGGACGAAGACACCGAAGCTGCATCCTCAGATCCTGGAATACTAAAGTTAGACTGTAATCCCTGATTGATTACCGGAATCTCTTCCGAAGACTCTTCTTCCACCAGAAAATCAAATCCATCAGAATAATTATCCTCTGAATCCAACATGGTGGATTCGTTCACCTTATCTTCTACTTCGCCAACAAAGGTTTCTTCCTCCGTACCGGTCGTAAAATCAGCTGAAGAAGTAGTTCCTTCATTATAAGATGGCATCTCCTCCGGTTCATTATCTGAAATAAAGTCAAAACCGGTTGAATAATTATCTTCTGAATCCAACATGGTAGACTCATCAATCTTACTCTCAACCTCACCTGCAAAGGTTTCTTCCTCAGAATCTTCCGATTCGCTATCTGAAATGAAATCAAAACCGGTTGAATAATTATCTTCTGAATCTAACATAGTAGATTCATTTACCTTGCTTTCTACTTCTCCTGCAAGTGTATCATCTTCAAAGGTTAAAGAATCAAACGCACTGGCAGCCGCTTCTGTCTCAGAATGAAGTTTGGATTCGTTTGCTGCCTTTTCCTTCGCAGCAGCCTTCTCTTTTGCCTGCTGCATTGCGAAATAATTGATGGACTGCTCCTGACTTGAAGCGTTATCTTTTTGTTCAGCCTTCTCTCCCTGTTTTCTCGCGGCCTCTCTTACCGCATTAATTGTGGATTCTAATTCCTTATCAATCTTTTCTTTTGCACGCTTTTCGGCTCTTGCAGCTTCTTCAGCGCGTTCCCTTTCTCTTAACGCAGCTTCTTCTCTTGCTTTTCTTTCCAACTCAAGCTTTTGGGCAGCTTCTTCTCTTGCCTTCTTCTCCGCAAGCTGTCTTGCTTCCTCTGCTGCTTTTTTCGCTTGTTCGTCTACTTCAGAAATCCCCTTCTTATCCTCCTGTGGTTTTACAGTCGGTTCCGGTTTATCGAAATTCTTGTTGTTTTTTATAACATCATTTTCTTTTCTGCTAGCAGGTGCATCATCCAAACCGGCTGAAGCGTTGGGAATATTTCTTTTTACCTTAGCATTAGCCGACTGACCTGCCTTCATATTCAGGCTAAGCTTTCCACTATCACCGGACATTGAAAATGTTGACTTTTGTGTTGTTTTTGAACTAAATCGTCCGCCACCATTTTTTGCATCTGCAAAAGGATCAATATTTAAGGAACCAACATTACCGGATGGGTCTCCGGCAGGACGTTCTCCACGTTCATCATTTGCACCGGTATATCCACCGCCACCACCTAAGCCGCCTTCGTTACCGAAACGTCCGTAGCTGTTGTCAGAATACATACTGCTATCAAAACCTTCTCCTAAATCAATATCAACAACCTTACCATCACATAGCTGTAACTGTGCATTTAAGATTTTTTTGAATTGATCAACAAATTGTCCGTGTTGGTTCTGCAACCGGAAAATCTTTTCCTGTAAATTCTGCAATTCTTCTTTTGCATCTGCGACAATTGATTCTGCTTTCTTTTCAGCCTCAATATTAATCTGACGGGCTTTATCCTTTGCAGAATTTATTGTCTCTTCTGCAGCCTTTTCCGAAATAGTTAAAGACTTTTGAACAGACTCCTCAATTGTACGATAATGCTGCAAGCTTTCATCTAATGTTGCAACCTTGTCTTTTAATTCAACATTAGAGCGGTACAATTCAGAATAATCAGATGCCAGTTCATTCATAAACTGCTCAACATCCTTCTTATCAAAACCAATACCACCTTTAAATACTTTATTTTGTACGTCTACTGGTGTTAACATACAGTTCTCCTCCTACCCAATACAAATTTCCCCTAAATACCTGATACATTCCATATAACAAGCATAGAACTAATAAATACCTAACTCAGGAGATAACGTTGAATCATTCATAATCTCTCCCCGTAAATCACCTGTAACATCGATATTATGTGGTGCAGCAATGAAAATATTTGCCGATATAGCCTGTAACGAACCATCTAATGCATAACAGGAACCACCGATAAAATCTATGATTCTTTGTGCTGCATGCACTTCAATGCCTTCCATATTAATAACGATCGTTTTACCCTCTTTTAAAAAATCGGTCACTCTTTGCGCTTCATTAAATTCCTGTGGTTTAATTACATACACTTGATTACTACTCCTATTATTACTACGACTGTTAATAGATACTAATTTACTTGGATTAGATGGTTTACTCGGTCTCGATTTAACATGTCGAGGCTCATAGTCATCTAAATCATCCTCTTCATATGTATTTCTGACTTTCGTTCTTGACTTTCTCGGTTTCTCCTCATATTCCTCTTCAAAGTCATCATCTTCATCAAATAAGTCATCATCAAACTCTTCTTCAGGATCTGATAGCTTTAAAAAATCAATAAACTTGTGCATACCTGTTTTTGTTGCCATGTTCATACTCCTTTATATGTTATAATTTCGTTGGCCAAAAATTGCTGTTCCTACACGAACCATTGTGGCCCCCTCTTCTATTGCAACCTTAAAATCATTTGTCATGCCCATTGACAGGACATTCATATCAATATTATCAATGTTTTCACAAATGATGTCAAGGGATAATTGTTTTAATGCACGGAAATACTTTCGATTATCCTCCGGATCATCAACAAATGGCGCAATTGTCATTAAGCCATTAACATGTATATGGGAAAAATCTTTAATTTCCTTCAAAAACGGGATTACTTCCTGTAATTTCAGACCGAATTTGCTATCCTCCTCTGCAACATTTACTTCAATCAGTACTTGTGCAATCACATTCTTTTTTGCTGCTTCTTTCTCTATTTCCTTTGCAAGTTTTAAGGAGTCCAGTGAATGAATCATATATGCCTTATCTACTACGTATTTGACCTTATTGGTCTGCAAATGTCCGATTTGATGAAACCGGACAGGCTTAGAAACATTCTCGTATTTGTCACATAACTCCTGAACCTTGTTCTCACCGAAATCAACAACACCAATCCGAATCAGCTCCTCAATATCTGCCAAAGGCTTTGTCTTACTGACTGCAATCAGAGTAACATCCTCCGGATTCCGTCCGGCTTTGACTGCTGTCTGTATAACCTCTTCTTTTATTTTATTATAATTATCTACTACCAAAAATAACACCTCTTTTACTTTATAATCTGGTTCTCAGTTACCATCGAATGATTCAGAACAATCCGATCATACCATGCAATACTGTACTCCACATTGTCACCTACAATGGTATATTCATCATCCTGAAACAATATATCCACATAGCGGAATGCGGCTGTTCCCTGATTCACACAGTAAACACCTTTTAATTTGGTGGTTTTTAAATCTTTTATGGATAAACTTTCGGAATCATCTTCATTTGTAAGGACTGCACCGGATTCAAAATCATTGGGATCCAAATAAGCATATTTATCATCCTTTTTATAAATAGTAGGATGAAGCTGCTTTAATGTTACGTCTCCGTTTTTATCTAAGGCTTTTACATTAACATAATTACCGTCTGTACTGTCGGACCCCCGGCAAAGCATGTCTACCGGCAGCTTGTATACCTTCTTTTCCGTAATGGAAGAATTTGGAATCTTCAAACCATTATTTTGATCCATTACAATTACGATATCTATAAAACGATCATTGATATAATTCACCATCTGTTGGGAGAGGGAAATAATTGCAAATGTTTTTTTAGATACAGTTTTCAATTCAAAATTACACCTGATATTCTTGGAACTGTTATGAATATTAATGGATATTGTTTCTTTATCCTTTAATTGTTCAGCTTCACTGTCTGTTAAAGGCACAACCAGATTCCAGTTTTCTGATGTGACCAGCTTATATACCGGATCCCCGGAATTTACGATTTCATCTGTTTTTAAGGTTGTCTTCTTATAATTGCTTTTGTCTACATCGGATGCCTTGAATTTGTTAATGTTAAAATTCTCATAACCATCCTGATAGTATGCTACAATCCCCGATTCCTGAGAATAAACTCTCTTATAAATTCCGGAACCATCATCCTGATTATTCAGTGACGTAAGTTGTTCAATGGATGCCTCATTGGATAACTCAACAACTGCATTCACAATATTGTAATGAAAATTATAAACCTCAGAAAAATCAGAGTAATCGAAATTATTTTCATAATTGGAAATTCTGGTTCTTATCTCATCCAGACTTTTCTCCGACATCTCAACAGTATCTCCGGAAGCTTCTTTCAGCTGCTCATATATTTTTCCGGTTTCATCAATGGAATAGATGGTCTTATTCTTTCCAACCTTTTCACCATCCCGGACATAATAACTGATATATCCTGATGTATCGGCATTCACCAATTTTTCTTCTCTCACAATCAATGCCGTTGTATTAATGTTGGTATCAATATAACTGTTTTGAACCTCATATATAGACAGATTCTCCTTTTGTAAGGAAATTCCGATACGAATTACAAGATAAATAAATATAACAATAAAAATCACAGTTCCAATATTTAATTTAAATCCTTTGGAATATTTTAATTTTTTCGGAATATTCAAAAATAGCACCTCCGTCATTTTGACCTATACATTGTACCATTTTTAACGTCTGACTACAACATTTATGAATAATTTTTATAAAATTATAGAACAATACTAATATTGATATGTATGTACTGCATACAGAAAGGAGATTAAAATGAAAGTTTTAGATTATACGATTCTTACTTTTGTTGTGATTGGTGCCATCAATTGGGGACTAATTGGTTTTTTTGATTTTGACCTTGTAAGTACTCTGTTTGGTCAGATGTCCATGTTAACCAGAATTATCTACGCTTTAGTAGGAATTGGTGGTTTATATGCGATTTCATATTACGGAAGAATGAATAGTGAATTACAGTAATAAAAGGGACCGTTACAAACATTTGCAACGGTCCTGAATTTTATAAATCAACTACAACCAAATCCTTCAGATAATCGGTTAAATCTGCCTTTTTCTTTGAAATTCCAATCACAAAATCCACTTCAAACTTTTGAGAGATAGCCTCTAATTCCCTAATTAAATCTTCTACCTCATCCAACCGGTCAACACAGGAAATTGTTAAAAAATTGTCCAAAAAAATCCGATCCAGATTATAATCCTGTGATACTACACCATACAAAAATCCAACAAACATATCCCGGGAATTGATATTGAATTCCGGAACGTTGATCAAACGGACACGATTGCTTAACTCATACATATGCTTGTTATTCTGATCCATATAAACAATACTTCCACCTGTCACCTTGATATCATTATTGGCCTTTGCCATAAGCATCTTAGTCTTTCCTGTTCCTTTTTCTCCTGTAATTAACTCAATCATGTCTTATGCCTCCTGGTATTAATATATTTCTTTCAACAAATCTTCCACATTCTGATACAATGTTTCATGATCCGTTGCATTAGAAACCAAACATATAAACTTTTCATCCGTATCTTCTTTTACGAACTCCAAAATAATACAGTTACCTGCCTTTTCTGTTGTACCGGTTTTCCAACCTGTAATGTGATAACCGGACGGCATCTCGAAGGAATCGGATAAAAATCCATTGGTTGCAACAGCATCAACCTGAACAAGTTCCTCATCTCTGTAAAATTTTACTGTATATTTACTGTTACTGTCAATATTCACCAATGTGTCATTCTGTAAAAAACATTTGAATATCAAATACAGATCATATGGGGTTGTGTAATGATTATTATCATGCAGCCCATGAGGATTCACAAAATGCGTATTGGTAGCTCCAAGCTCAAATGCTTTTTCATTCATCAAATCAACAAATGCGGAAATCGAGCCTGCTACATACCGTGCCAGAGCAACAGCACAGTCATTATAGGATGCAATCAACAACCCATGTAACAGTTCATCAACCGTAATATAATCTCCCGGCTGTAGTCCGAGAACCAGTACATTTTCTTCATTAAATTCAATTTTTCTTTGGATTACAACTGTATCCTGTAGAGAAATATCTCCCCGGTTCACCGCATCCATAACCACTACGGCAGTCATAATTTTCGTCATACTTGCCGGATAAATCTGTTTATGAGGATTTACCGCATCTACCACAGTATTTTTCGTCTGATTAATTAATAATCCTGCCTCATACTCCATTCCATCATTGTCATAAATATATGCGTCATATGGAATCACAACATCCTGAGAGGCCAATCCCGACGGTCTGACAATAGGCAGATGTATGGATGCATCAATATGTAATTTTTCTGATGTATCATAACCGTTGCCACATCCCGTTAATACAGAACATAAAATGCTGCAAACACAAATCAATACCCAAAATTTTTTACTTAAACATCTCACGCCAATCCAAGTCTCCTCGATCCAGGGCCTTCACAAGCAACTCGGCAGTTGCCAGATTCGTAGCCAATGGAATATTATGTACATCACATAACATAAAAATATTATTAATATCCGGCTCATGAGATTTGGGATTTTGAGGGTCTCTTAAAAATATAACCATATCAATATCATTATGTTCAATCTCTGAACCTAATTGCTGTTCTCCTCCCAAATGTCCTGCCAGATATTTATGAACAGTTAAATTTGTAACCTCTTCTATCAAACGTCCTGTCGTACCTGTAGCATACAGCTCGTGTTTACACAATATACCTCTATAAGCAATACAAAAATTCTGCATTAGTTTTTTCTTAGCATCATGTGCAATTAACCCAATATTCATTCATAGCCCTCCATTTTAGTATTTTCTCCGTTGTAAGGATATATTCAACACCAATCCTATTGCTCCGCAACAACTAACCAACGAAGATAATCCATAACTAATGAAAGGAAGTGGAATACCTGTATTCGGAAGAATAGAGGTTGCTACACCAATATTAATAAATGTTTGAAAACATATCAAAGTTGCTACGCCTGCACAAATGAACATCCCCATTTCATCATTTGCCTTTCTCGCAGTTCTGATACATTGTACCACAATTATACCTAAAAATACAATAACAAGTACACTTCCAATAAAACCTAATTCTTCTCCTACAACAGAAAAAATAAAGTCTGTCTGCTGTTCTGATATTAAATTTGCATCTTTTACCGTTGCTAAGGTAGAATTACTAAGACCTTTACCGAACAATTGGCCGGAACCGATTGCCATAACGGAGTTATCCTGCTGATATTGGGTTGTAGAAGTGTAATCCTCAGGATAAAGGAAGGTTAAAATTCTCGTTACCCAATATTCCTTTAGAAGAAAAGGTTTGGGCTGCTTGATATTCCATATAAACAATCCTCCTGCCGGAATCAAAAGAAGAATCGCAATGCCGATAATCTTATAGCTTAAGCCCGCAATAAACAACATGGAAATCATTATTACAAAAATGTCAATCGTAGTGGAAAGGTCGGGCTGTGTAACAATCAAGGCAAGAGGAATTGCACAAAGAATTGCGTATCCCAACAAAGTTCGAAAGGTATTGATGGTATCCTTGTGATCATTTAAATAACACGCCGCACATATAATCATAATAATCTTGGCAAATTCTGATGGCTGCAGAGTCAGAATATTCTCGATTCCAATCCATCTTCTGGCTCCCTTTACTTTAATACCGATCACATGAACCGATAACAACAAAACGATATTAATGATATACAATATAAACTGTATCTTTCCGATTGCTTTATAGTCAATCAAAGAAAGCACGATCATACCTGTAATACAAATGACCAGTCCGGCAATCTGCTTATTCAGATAAGAGTGATCTGCACTGTTAATCATAACAGTTCCCAACACACAGGAAATTAAAACAGCCAATAATAATTTAAAGTTATAATTCTTCAAGCGATAATTTTCAAACATAGGAAACCTCTATTTCATTCTTTTGCTATTTCATTGTTTTGATATTCATATTCCGAATTGGAACCTGAACATATAAAAACAAACAATCATCCTTTGTATCATTTTCATCCTTTTGTAAAGAAACTTTATATTGGGATGAATCTATTTCAAAATATTTGGATAATACATTAAAGATATCCCTTTGCATCTGCTCATAAACATCTTTTGAACAGTTTGTTTTATCTGAAATAAGTAAGTATTTTAATCGATCTTTTGCATAACTGCCGGAGGACTTTTTACATCCCGATTCAAATAATCCCATCATACATCCTCATTTCTATATCCATCTGTCAACTTGTTTTTCTCAGGACGTTCATAATCTTACCGAAGAAACCACCGGAATTCAGATTCATAAAGTCAACATCCTCTCCCATGATTCTTCTGCAAATATTAGAATATGCCTTTCCCGCCATTGTATCACTTCCCACTAACGGCTGTCCCTGATTTGTTGAAATAACAATATTTTCATCATCCGGAATTGCACCAATCAGGTCAATGGCAAGAACCTCCTCTACATCCTCAACAGACATCATTTCGCCCCTTTTAACCATATCCATGCGAATCCGGTTAATAATCAGGTTAATGTCAGATATTCCATCTGCTTCCAATAAGCCGATAATACGATCTGCATCTCTGATGGCAGACACCTCCGGAGTCGTAACGACAATAGCCCGGTTAGCTGCTGCAATTGCATTTCGAAAGCCCTGCTCGATTCCGGCAGGACAATCCAAAAGGATATAATCAAACTCATACTTCAAGTCCTCCACAAGCTTGATCATCTGCATTGGCGTAACAGCTGTCTTATCTTTAATCTGGGCAGACGGAAGCAGATAAAGATTCGGATATGTTTTATCTTTAATCAAAGCCTGTCGGTATCGGCAGGTTCCTTCCACAACATCCACAAGATTGTATACAATGCGATTTTCCAATCCCATTACAACATCCAGATTACGAAGACCGATATCTGTATCGATTAAAACCACTTTTTTTCCCAACTGTGCCAGACCGGTACCTAAATTTGCTGTTGTGGTAGTCTTTCCAACTCCACCTTTACCTGATGTGATTACAATAACTTCACTCATAACGTATCCTCCCATTCTTAACGACTTTTCTTTGTGCATTCAATACGAAAATCATTAATAGCAGATTTGGAAACAGGATCGATGCATATATTATCATCTATTAAAATTGCGATCATAGATTCTTTTTTATTTTTCGCTGCTCGTCTTATTGCAGACGCTTTTGCCGACACTCCGTCAATTTCCACACATTGAGGCTCCATATGAAGTGCCATAACAAAGGCATTCTTTTCTCCCTTGCATCCGGCCCGTGCCTTTCCGGCAAGCTTTCCAATCACAACGATGTTACCGCCTGCAGTTACGGTTGCCCCTTCTAAAACATCCCCAATCAAAACAACGGAATCTTCCGCTTCAAACTCCTGTCCTGATTGTAAGGTTCCATGATAAAACAGACCACAATTTTCCTCTTTGTTATCAATATGGGTACTGTTACCGACGGGTTCCTTTACCGTTTTTGTAAAAGACTCCTCCGGTTCCGGATTCTGGGCAGTTTGAATAATATCATAAAAGGTTGCTTCCAGATCACTGTTATGATCCATAATGTATGAAATTTTAAGTTTTGTTGTTGTCTCGATTACGGTCAAAATCTGATCCAGTTCATCATCTGATAAGCTCCTTCCCTCAAAGGAAACAACCAACTGTCTGTCACAATCAAAGAATTCTTCCGCATCAGATAACTTATGTCCCAGTTCTGTAAGCAAATCCTCAAATGAAATTTCATCATTTAAGATAATGGATATTCCGTAACGATTACCTTTAATGATTACTGTGTTTTTCATAAAAACCTCTCTAGTCTGCCATATTAACGTTACCTGTCATATATGCATTCTCCAGCTTGTCAGGATCAAAATAATATGCATAGATAAATCCCGCCAATTCCTCTGCATTACCTGAAGAATAACCAAAAGGAATAACGGTAGTGACAGATATTTCCGGTTTATCAAACGGTGCATAAGAAACGAACAAGGAATGGCTAGGTCTTGTTGTAACCTCTTCTGCTGTACCGGTTTTTCCTGCTACTTCCACATCAATCTGATTGATCAACATATCCTGAGATGTATGGTTTGTAACAACTCGTCTCATACCATTATGAACGGTATCCCATAATCGTTGTTCTATAGATACAATTCCATGAACATTATGAGGATTCTCGTAGGATACATCACCATCTATTGTTTTTATTTCTTTAATCAGACTTAAATCATAGCAGGTTCCGCTATTGGCGATAGTTGTAACATATCTTGAAAGCTGTGTCGGCGTATAAGAATTGGTACCCTGTCCAATCGCACTTCGAACAACCGTCTCATCCGAAACCTTTGGTGCAATTTCATCCAACTCAATACCGGAATTAGTATCCAAACCGAACATAGACGCATATTTTGCCAATTTACTCAGTCCGTCAGAATCAGAAAAATGATTATCTCCTCCACCCAGTCGGTATCCAACTTCATAGAAAAATGAGTTACATGATACCTCTAAGGCCTCTTCAATTCCAACAATTCCATGATTTCCCGGATAAATCCAACATTTTGCAGGAGGTGTGATTTTGGTATAGATACCTTCGTCTTCAATCTGTGTATCGTAATCAATTACCTTTTCTTCCACTCCGGCAATGGTTGTCAACATCTTATAGGTAGAACCGGGAGCGGTTCTTTGCTGCGTTGCCCGATTATATAACGGTTTTGTTTTATCCGTTATCAGCTGTGCATAATAATCCGAATCTACGCTGTTAGTCAGACGATTATTATCAAAACTCGGATAACTTACCATTGCAATTATTTCTCCGGTATTGGTATCTGTAACAACAACCGAACCCTCACACGGATCCAATGCAAGCTGTGCAGGCGTGATTTCAAGGTTACTGATTTTTCTTCTGATAAACTGATATGCGGACAAATCTCCTGACAAGAAGCCGGATAAATCTTCATCCTTATCCTGATCTAAAACATTTTGTTCAAAAAGAATATGAATCACCTGTTCTCCACTCACAGTATTTGATTTTATCATGTATTTCATAATTAATTTGTCGAACTCTGTATCCGAAGCAAGCATATTTTCAACATAATCAACCAGTGCCGCATACACTTCCTCTGAATCATAATAATCATTGGACAATTCAAAGGTCTGGATATCAATAGCCCCCTGATTAATCGCATACTGCAAAAAAGTTCCAAGAGATATATTTCCCGCAACATATTCCTTATAGGTGTCATCCGTGCTGGAAATCACCTTGGAATTGTAGATATTAACATCCGACAGCTTCGAATAAATATAATTCATATACGCCGTATATTCAGAATCCAGACTGTTCATATCGGTATTTTCCACCGTCATAATCTGTCGGATTCTTTGTAAGACATAGCTTTTTGTTGAATTCAGTGTCTGATTCACACTGGCTTCATAAGGCTGTGCATCCGATGCGGACAGATGGGTAATATCCAGCGCATTATTATCAAACAGTGCATAATATACATCTGAAATCGGTATTCTTAATGCTGCATTGTCTTCTTCATCTACCTCTTCATCCGTTATGTTGGTTAACAATACACTGCTGATTTCTTTTTCAAGGGAATCATAACAGTATTTTTGCAAATCCGAATCAATGGTCAGATAAATATCTTCTCCCGCAATAGAATCCTGTGCATCCGTCCTCTCGATAATCTTTCCCAGATTATCTACATATATTTCTTCCACACCATTCTGTCCACGCAATGTACTTTCATACAATTGCTCCAAACCGGTTTTACCAATCATGTCATTACTGCTGTATTTGTTCTCATCAGATAAGTCTTCGTTATAGGTTTTCATCTCGTCTGTAGAAATGGAGCCTATATATCCAATAATATGAGCAAAATATTTAGCATCGTTGTATACACGGATAGAATCCACCACTACATTAATTCCCACCAGATCGGAACTGTTTTCATTCAGTTCGGCAACACTTTCATCACTGATATCTCTTGCGATATCAACAGAAATATATTGCTGGAAACGATTCAGCCATAATGCATATCGAACAGCCAGAATTTTAACCGCATCTTCTTTTTTGTATTCTGAGGATATTGCAAAGAAATCATTTCCTGCCAAATAATTATAAACATCTTCCGCTGTCATTTTCTTCTGTGATTCTGATAGGTCATCTACAGAAGTCTTTCCGTATACATCAGCAATAAAATGTTGAATTTCCGATTCGGAATCCGACTGAAACGCAAGATTACCGTTCTTATCCAAAACAAATTTGGAATCTACACATAAGGAATCTCCGTTTTTTTCGAGAATTTTAATTGTCTTATAAATCAAAGCATTTTTTAATTCATTCTCAGATACACCATTCGCATCTGCTACATCGGATAACACCTGACTGTTTTCCAAGGTAACGGAATACGCCAGCTGATTGTACGCAAGCAAATTACCGTTACAATCATATATATTTCCCCGGGAAGCTTCAACGGTTAATGTTTTCTTCGACTTATAGGTAAAATTATTCAGATGTTCTTCACCTTCCAATATCTGAAGAACAAACAAACGTCCCACCAGAATGGAAAACAAAACAAAAAAAACAATCGATAATATAAACAATCTGTGGGAAACATATTCAATTATGTATTCTTTTAATGCAAGAAAAAAATCTTTTAACATAGCTATGCCTCTTTTGCTTTTTTCAAACGCAGATTAATTCGTACTAATATTTTATAGAAAAACAATGTTATCACAATAGTATATACCGTTTCCGGAAGAATAACCCCGGTAAAGTATGCACCAAAACTTAATTTGTTTCTAAGCAGAAAATAAACAACATAAATTATAAAGTTATATAAAAACTCGTTCAACGTTATCATGATCATCGGAAGCAGAACATCCTCCACATAATAGATTCTATGAAAAAATCCATTCAGATAACCAATCGTCATATAAATAAAAGCGTAAGGCCCTAATACCGTTCCAAAGAAGATATCCACCAAAAGACCGGAAAAAAATCCCACCAGCAAACCTTCTTTTCTTCCCCTCATCAGTCCAAAAGACATGGTAACAATTAAAATTAAATTGGGTACAACATCTGCCAGTTCCAAATAATGGAAAATGGTAGACTGTAACGTAAAACATAAAATTATAATAATTCCAATTGTAATACAACGTTTCATGTTAATTGCCCTCTTCCGATGTTTGATCCGCCGCTTCTGTTGAACTGTCCTCCGTTTCCGTTGTAGCATCCTCTGTTGTAGAGGCATCATCAGAAGAAGCAGACTCAGTAGTCGCAGATGTACGATCTAAGTCTGATGTATCAGTAATATTATCATATATATTTTTTTTCATAGAAGAGGTTTTGTAGGTTTCTTTTCTCGTAAGAATTACCATAACCTCCTGCAAATTCCTGAAATTCACAACCGGAATACATTTTGCCGATTGTGTCAGATTATTGGCATCTACCTTAACGTCCGTTATATAACCGATTAATAATCCCGGCAAAAATTTATCACTGACATGAGAAGTTACCAGCTGTGCCCCCTCTTCAATGGAATCCTGCTTATTAATATATCCTACCTTAATATATCCATCATTCAATAAGGTCAAATCACCGGAAACCGTACACAATGTATCTGTACCGGAAACACAGGCACTGATATGACTGTTTTCGTCAATGACGGATCTTACCTTTGCATACTTAGAACCGACCTCTGTTACGATTCCGGCAAGTCCGTTTTCCGCTAAAACATTACAGCCAACCGCAATACCATCATCCTTACCCTTATTAATGATGAATGAATAAAACCAGTTTGTAGAGTCTGTGGCAATTACCCTTGCACCAACCATTTCATAATCAGGATATTCTTCTTCAAGGGATAACAATTTCTCAACCCTCTTTAGCTCATAGCTGTCCTGTTCATAGTTTTTAATGGTTGCCTGTGCCTCCTGAAGCTGCTTCTTTAATTCATCATTTTCCTTTATAAGTGCTTTCTTTTCTTTTTTATCTACAACGTCCGTATATATTTTACTTCCTAATTCATTAATTCCGGACTGCATCGGTGTAACTACAGCACCGGTAACTGCTCGTAACGCAGAAAACCGTTCACTGAAAATAACTGAAAAAACCAACAGGGCAAGACAAACAAATGCCATAAACAAATATATGTATTTTGATGGAATCAGTTTTCTATCTTGAAAGTCCATATATTTACCATCCTTTTATTTTATATAAATTTATAAACAATAATTCCTATAATCAAGCCGATTATACTTGCAATGTTAATTGTAATCGTAAGCCCGAATGTTAATACAAGGATTCCCAAATCCAATACAATAGGTGAAGTTAACCCAAAAGTGTTCCCATAGGAAAGCCAGCTTAAAAAGCCTACATGTCTGGATAACTCCCCAATATAACCACCAAGTACAATACCACATAACAATATAACAACCAGTATCCAATTATTTTTTCTTGAGTTTCCAATCGCACCAGCCATAATTTTCTCCTTAGTCATACCTGTATCATTTATCAAACTAATCTTGTCTGTATTCCCGATTCACATGCAAAAAGACACAAAAATCAGGAAACATTCTAGATATTGTATCATATATAACCCAATTCTACAAGTTTTCGTTTAAAAGCCCCTTTTCTTCCAATACTGCCAATGATTTTAAAATACCGAATCTGGCATGGTCATAAGACAGACCGCCCTGGAAATAAACCGTATACGGTTCATGCATCGGAGCATCCGCAGATAATTCAATGGATGCACCGGATATAAACGCACCGGCAGCCATAATAACATCACAATCGTAGCCCGGCATTGGCCATGGTGTCGGTGTAACAAAGGAATCAACCGGAGCCGCATACTGGATACCCTCACAAAATGCAACCACCTTCTTTGGATCATGAAATGTAACAGCCTGAATAATATCATGTCTGGACTCCTTACCCTTTGGTACACACAAAAAGCCCAGCTTTTCATATATATTGGCAGCAAATATTGCTCCCTTTAATGCACCGCCTACAACCTGAGGTGCCTGAAATAATCCCTGAAAGAAGGAGCGATTTACAGACAGGGTTGCTCCTACCTCACTTCCAAGTCCCGGTGCCGTCAGACGGTAATATGCATTTTCAATACATTCCTTTGTACCACATATATAGCCTCCGATTGGTGCCAGTCCCCCTCCTGGATTCTTAATCAGGGAACCAACTACCATATCAGCACCTACATTGGAAGGCTCCGTCAACTCAACAAATTCCCCATAACAATTATCCACCATACAAATAATATTAGGATTAATGTTCTTTACAAATGCAATCAGCTCACCAATCTGTTTTACGCTGAACGTAGGTCTTGTCAGATATCCCTTTGAACGCTGAATGGTTACCATTTTGGTCTTTTCGCTAATGGCATTTCTGATTCCCTCATAATCAAAAGAACCATCCTCTAATAATTCAACCTGTTTGTATGTAATTCCATATTCTGCTAAAGATCCCTTTGACGGACGAATACCGATAATCTCTTCCATGGTATCATAAGGCTTTCCTACCGGCGAAATCAATTCGTCTCCCGGACGTAAATTCGACATTAATGCCAATGCCAACGCATGGGTTCCGCAGGTAATCTGTGCTCTGACCAGAGCAGCCTCTGTCCCGAAAATCTCTGCATAAACAGCCTCTAAGGTTTCTCTTCCGGCATCGTTATAACCATATCCGGTGGTTCCGGAAAAATGACTGTCTGACAGTCTGTGCTTTTGCATTGCCGATAATACTTTTAACTGATTACAGGATGTAATTTCATCAATTTCCCTAAAACGTTCCTTTAAACCCTCTTCAACCTCTATTGCCATATCTATAATTTTATCAGAGATTCCCATACTATTATATGCAGCTCTTAAATTGTTATTCATATTTATCTCCTTTATTCTGTGATGTGTTTTTGTTTTATTTCAGAAAGCATGGCATTTAACAGATCTGTTTCTGTCTTATAATCCTCACGATTGAGCCAGCAAACCGACTTTTCCCTGCGAAACCATGTCAACTGGCGCTTCGCAAAATGTCTTGTATCTCTTTTTAAGATGGTAACAGCATCCTCAAGGCTGCATTTCCCTTCAAAATAAGGAACAAATTCTTTATATCCCAACCCCTGCATGGATACCATGTCACCGGTACAGCCATCGTCTAAAAGAGACTTTACTTCCTTTAACAATCCCTGGTCTAACATCTGGTCAATTCTGGAATCAATCCGGTGATACAGCTTTTGTCTGTCATCGTTTAATACAAAATAAACGAACCGGTACGGCGATTCCTTTTGTTTTTGTGTTTCGTTATGCCGGGAAATGGGATAACCGGTATCATGATAAAATTCCAATGCACGAATAACACGTTTTACGTTATTTGCATGAATTTTTTCATAAGAAACCGGATCAATCTCTTTAAGTCTTTCATGTAATGCGTAAGCACCATGTTCTTTTTCATATAATTCTAATTCCTTCCGATAATCGGAAATCTCTGTATTTTCAAAATCAATATCATATAATAAAGCCTGAATATAAAATCCGGTTCCACCAACAACGATAGGAATTTTATTTTTCTGATAGATTTCATCCAATGCCTGCATTGCCATCTGTTTGAATCTGACAACATTAAAATCTTCTTTTGGATCTAACACATCAATCAGATAATGGGGAATCCCACACATCTCTTCTTTTGTAATCTTTGCAGATCCGATATCCATTCCTTTATATACCTGAATCGAATCGGCAGAAATCATTTCCCCCTGAATTCTTTTTGCCAATTCAATTGATAATGCTGTTTTTCCTACCGCAGTAGGTCCCGTAAGAATTACTAACGGTTTTTTTGTATTTGTACTCATTTATCCTGAATCCTTTTAAATTTACGTTCTAATTCATATTGTGAAATTGCAATCATAGTAGGTCTTCCATGGGGACAGTTATATGGATTTTCAAGTCCCAACATTTCATCAATCAAAGTATCCGCTTCCATAGTGGAAATTCGTGTATTTCCCTTAATTGCAGCCTTACAAGCCATACCGGACAGCTTTTCCACAAAAAAGTCGATGCTGATGGAACCAATTTCTTCTGTTAACGCATTTAACAGTCCGTCAAACAAAAGCTCCGGATCCACACCCATAATATCATCCGGCATACTTCGAATCACAATACTATCATCCCCAAAATCCTCTATCTCAAACCCGGTTTGGGCAAACAAATCAATACGGTTTAAGATCAATGTGTGTTCCACGCTGTCAAGATGCAATACCTTCGGTGGCAGAAGCTGTTGAGAAATCACCTTCTTCTCGGATAGCTGCTTCATCAGTCGTTCAAACATAACCTTTTCATGAGCCGCATGCTGGTCAATAATATATAATTTCCCTTCATATTCAATCATCCAATAGGTACCGAAAACCTGACCGATCAGACGGTGTTTTCTCCTGCCTTCCTTCGAAATAAACTGATCCACAGGCAGTTCCATCTGTTTTGGATAAACCTCACAACTGTTATCTGTTATCTTCTCGTCTGTTATCCGGACTTCCTGTTTCTCAACCACAGGTTTTTCTTCCGAAAATTCCCTATCTTGCGGTTGTAAAACCTTTTCCGAACTGTTACGAATTTCTGATGGTTTCGTATGCTCCGGATTTTCTTTTCCCTGGGGCTGCAAAACCTTTTCCGGACTGTTACTGATTTCTGATGGTTTCGTATACTTCTGATTTTCTTTTCCCTGGGGCTGCAAAGACTTTTCCGGGCTGTTACTGATTTCTGATGGTTTCGTATACTTCTGATTTTCTTTTCCCTGGGGCTGCAAAACCTTTTCCGGATTTATATCAACAGCTGTATTCACTGTTTTTTTGTTTATTTCCTGTTCCTGCCTACGCATTGTCAGTGCATGTTTTTCAAATGGCTCCGGAACATGAACAACCTGTTTTCTCTGTTGTTCGATAAACAGTTCTTTTTGTTCCTTCTCACTTCTTAAGGATACATCCTGAATCATCTCGCTGCTTTGCAAGGCCTTTCTTACAGTTTCCTTTACAAATTGAAAAAGTGCTTCACTGTCAGCATATTTAAACTCCATTTTCTGGGGATGAACATTTACATCCAGCTTATCATGATCTAAAGTCAAATGAAGCGCCGTAAAGGGAAACTTATGAATCATAACGTAGGATTTATAGCCTTCTTCAATTGCTTTATTCACAACATTGCTTTTGATGGAACGTCCGTTAATAAAATAATGCTCAAAGCCGCGGTTTCCTTTTGATACGTATGCCTTTCCGATGTAGCCCTCCATGGAAAAATCTCCAATGACTCTCTTAACCGGCAACAAATTGGAAGATACATCCTTTCCGTAAATATGATAAATTACATCCTGAAGCTTTCCGTTTCCGGATGTGGCAATTTTATTGGTGCCGTTATGAATATATTTGAAGGATACTTCCGGATGAGACAATGCCAGTTTAACCATGAGATCAGAGATATAACCACCCTCTGTCTGAGGTGTTTTCAGGAATTTCTTTCTTGCCGGTACATTGTAAAACAAATTTCTTACAATAATGGTAGTTCCTGTAGGTGCACCAATTTCTTCATTTGCGATTTCCTTAGAGCCGTGAATTTCATATCTGACACCGGTTAGTGCCTGGGGGGTTTTTGTAATACACTCCACCTGGGAAACTGCAGCAATACTCGCAAGTGCTTCACCACGAAATCCAAGGGAACTGACCTTCATCAAATCCTCTACTGTCATGATTTTACTGGTTGCATGACGAACAAAGGCTGTAGGAACCTCCTGTCTGTCAATTCCTCCGCCATTATCTGTAATACGGATAAAGCTGATACCACCATCTTTAATTTCTACCGTAACGGCTGTTGCACCGGCATCAATGGCATTTTCAACCAATTCTTTTACCACGGAAGAAGGTCGTTCCACAACCTCGCCGGCAGCGATTTTATTAATTGTAGCCGAATCCAAAACCTTTATCATATCAATCTCCATTTATACTATATACTTTGTATTCCTATACGCTTACAAAGTATTTTATCTTAATCTTTCCTGTAAATCATTTAAATATAACAACGCTTTCATGGGAGTCATATTAGACAAATCAAGTGCTTTGATATCCGCCACAACACCGGACTCCTCCATATTGCCAAATAGGGATAACTGACCGGCTGTATCTTTTGAATGACTCTTACGTTCATTTTTACGTGTATCTTCTAACGCCTTTGGAAGAATATCAACGGTTGTATTCACATTAATATCATGCTTTGACAATTCATTGGCAATTTCCTTTGCCCTTGCCAAAACAACCTCCGGTACTCCTGCCAGCTTTGCAACCTGAATACCATAGCTTTTATCTGCACCACCCTTGATGATTTTCCGCAAAAATACAATATCGTCTCCGGACTCTTTTACAGAAATACAATAATTGTTCACACTGTCAAGCTTACCCTCTAACTCAGTCAGCTCGTGATAATGGGTTGCAAATAAGGTCTTTGCCCCAAGTAAATCCTTTGAACTGATATATTCAACAACCGCCCAGGCAATAGACAAACCGTCATATGTAGAAGTACCTCTTCCGATTTCATCCAGAATCAGAAGACTGTCAGCAGTCGCATTTCTTAAAATATTTGCAACCTCACTCATCTCTACCATAAAGGTACTTTGTCCCGATGCCAGATCATCCGAAGCACCTACTCTTGTAAAGATACGGTCTACAATTCCGATATCCGCAAAAGATGCCGGTACAAAGGAACCAATCTGAGCCATTAATACGATTAAAGCTACCTGTCTCATATAAGTAGACTTACCTGCCATGTTAGGTCCGGTTATAATCGAAACACGATTGGAATCATTATCCAGATAGGTATCATTGGTAATAAAGGAATCATTATTCAAGACACGTTCCACAACCGGATGCCGTCCCTCCTTAATATCAATTCGTCCTTCTTCATTGATCAACGGTCTGATAAAATGATTTTTCTCCGCCACATAAGCAAGAGATGCCAGAGCATCTAAATCAGCAATAATTTTGGCAGTTTTCTGAACTCTTTTTACTTCCTTTGCCAGATCATCCCGAAGCTTCACATACAAATCGTATTCAAGACCATACAGCCTATCCTCTGCTCCTAATATTTTTCCGGCAATATCATCTAGCTCTTCCGTTGTATATCGCTCTGCATTGGCCAGGGTCTGTTTCCGGATATAATGAGACGGAACCATATCCTTAAAGGAATTTGTCACTTCAATATAATATCCGAATACCTTGTTATACTTGATTCGAAGTTTCGTAATACCTGTTTTTTCTTTTTCTCTTGCCTCCAGCTCCATCAGCCAGTTTTTTCCGTCTGTCTTGGCATGCTTTAAGGTATCCACATCACTGTGATATCCATCCTTAAAGATACCTCCCTCCTTAATCAGAATCGGAGGTTCTTCCACAATTGCACAATCTATTAATTCAAAAAGATCCTTTAATTCATCCAATTCTTCCCTGAATTGTTTTAACAGACCATCATCAAATTCCTGTAAGATTGCCTTTACATGAGGAAGAATTGCAATTGAATTCTTAAATGCAATTAAATCCCTTGGATTGGCGGTTTTTAAAGTAATTCGTGTCATCAGACGTTCCAGATCATAAACAGCATTCAAATATTCTCTTAATTCATCTCTTGTTATCATGGACTGATTCAATGCTTCAATTACATCTAAACGGCTTTCAATCATATCCTTCCGGATACACGGCTGTTCTACCATGGAACGCAGCATTCTTGCACCCATAGCAGTTTTCGTTTTGTCCAAAACCCATAAAAGGGAACCCCGTTTATTTTTATCCCGCATGGTCTCACACAATTCCAGATTTCTTCGGGACGCGCTGTCCAATACAACATAATCCTCCACATGATAAGTCGTAATATGGTTGATATGCTCAACACTTCCCTTCTGGGTATCCTTCAGATAATACAGCATACAACCAACTGCACGAACCGCAAATTCTAAATCCTTTAATCCTAATCCCTCTAAATTCGATACATGAAACTGACCCTGAATCAGATTTTCACATAAATCCTCGTCAAAATACCAGTCCTCCATAGCAGACACCAAAACATTTTCTTTTTCACACAGCACCCGGAAATATGATGCATATTCCCCTGATTCCGGTGGAATTTCTTCCAATGATTCATTTTCCTTATCCTTTTCGTCAAAGAAATGATTGGTTAAAATCTCTACAGGAGCATACTTAGATATCTCATCTTTTACCTTTGCAAAGGAATCCACCTGTGTCGTATAAAAATCACCGGTTGTAATATCTGCAAAAGCGATTCCAAACTGGCTGCCCTTATAGATACACATCAAATAATTGTTTCGTGTTTCGTTCAGGCTTCCGGCACTCATGTTCGTTCCGGGTGTTACAATCTGAACAACCTCCCGTTTGACCAATGCCTTACCTTTAACAAGCTTCGGATCCTCAACCTGCTCGCAAATGGCAACCTTATAACCTTTTTCAACTAAACGATTCATGTAGTTTTCATATGCATGGAAAGGGATTCCACACATAGGAGCACGTTCTTCCATACCACAATCCTTACCGGTTAATGTGATTTCCAATTCCTTAGACGCAATAATCGCATCATCAAAAAACATCTCGTAAAAATCACCTAACCGGTAAAACAAAATACAATCCTTGTATTCTTCCTTTGTCTTGCAGTAGGTTTCCATCATTGGTGTCATTTTGTATGCCTCTCTTCTAAAAGTTAATCTGCTTCTTTCTTCTTATGCCTCCGGCACCATTTCGCCCAGGTAATAAAATCCCTTTGCTTCCAATAAACGCACATTTTGGAAGGTTCCAATCAAGGACCGGTCACCCGGGAAATGCACTAAAATGTTATTGGATAGTCTTCCCGTTAACAGGCTTTCATCCTGCTCATCTAAGCCCTCTACCAAAACTTCCATAACTTTTCCCTGATCTTTACCGCAGGTTTCCTTCGCAATATCCTGTACTTCCTTTAACAGCCGATTAAATCTGTCCTTAATCTCCTCCTCTGTAGCTGCAAACTCCATCCTTGCAGCAGGAGTTCCGCTTCTTTTTGAATAAATAAAGGTAAATGCAGAATCAAACCGTACCTTTCTTACCACATCCAGAGTCTCTTCAAAATCAGCTGCTGTTTCTGTAGGAAATCCAACAATAATATCTGTTGTCAGGGAAATATCAGGAATCGCCCTTTTGATTTTATTTACCAGAGTCAGATAAGCTTCCTTTGTATAATTTCGATTCATATCGGATAATACCTTTGTGCTGCCTGACTGCATCGGCAAATGAAGATGTCTGCATATTTTTTTGGATTTTGCCATAACCTTGATTAATTCATCCGACAAATCCTTTGGATGGGATGTCATAAAACGGATTCGTTTCAATCCTTCAATCTCCTCAACCTGTTCCAACAGCTTTGCAAAGGTAACAGGCTGTTCTAAATTCTTACCATAAGAATTTACATTCTGTCCAAGCAGCATAACTTCCACAACCCCATCAGCAACAAGCCGTTTAATCTCTGCAATAATATCCTCCGGTTTTCTGGAACGTTCCCGCCCACGAACATAAGGAACAATACAGTAGCTGCAGAAATTATTACATCCAAACATGATATTTACACCACATTTAAAATCGTATTTCCGGTCGCTTGGTAAATCCTCCACAATCTCCGATGTACCTTCCCATATGTCTATTACCATACCTTTGGAATTTAATTTATTTTCAATCAATTCCGCTAACTTAAATACATTATGGGTACCAAATATAATATCTACATGACGGTAGCTTTGCTTAATCTTTTCCACAACAAGGCTTTCCTGCATCATGCAGCCGCAAAGAGCAATTATCATTTCTGGATTTTTCTTTTTATATTTTTTTAACTGTCCCAATCTTCCGTATACACGAAGGTTAGCATTCTCTCTGACCGTACAGGTATTCATAATCAGGAAATCCGCATCCTCACTGTCGGAACGCACATACCCGATGGTTTCCAATATACCCTCTAATTTTTCGCTATCCTTTGCATTCATCTGACAGCCAAAACAAATACTGCAATAGGTAAGGGGACGACCCAGTTCTTTGGATTTGACTGCAAGTCTTTCCTTCAATCTCTCCATAATTTCTTTTTGCTTTTTCGCCTCTAATTCGTTTATATTCGGTTCGGTTCTCATCCTATTCTCCGTTCTTTCTTTTTTATCCTTTTATCATAATTTTTCTGTATTTTCAAACATTTAACAAAATATTCACATTCCGGCGGTTTTATTTTGATTTCATCAAATACGTAATAGCATCCTTTAATCCATCTACAGACAGGGTATACATATGAAACAGAACCGATAATGCATTTTCGGATTCCATCCAGTGATTTTCAGTCTGAGACTTGTGATATCTTGGATTCATCCAGACAACCTTTTTATACTTCTTTAATAAAAGCTCACACCATTCATATCCGGATAGACCATCATTGGGTCCACGATAATTTCCGTTCTTTTCAAACAACTCTTCAGGTGCCATCTGTGCATCCCCGACAATGATTACCTTATAATCTTTATCGTATTTTTTGAATACATCCTCTAAAGAAATCCAATCTCCGGTCTCACATTCCGGATTTTTGTATAACTTGGAATAAATACAGTTATGGAAATAAAAGGTTTTCACATCCTTAAAATGATTTGCTTTTTTTACAGCCTGAAACAGCTCATTGCACAAATTCATAAAAGGAATCATAGTACCTCCGCAATCAAATAACAATAATAATTTTACGGTATTCTTCCTAGGACGTTCAAACTCCAATTGCAGATAACCACCATTGTTACATGTCTTTTGTATGGTTCCGTCAATATCCAGCTCTGTTTTCGGCACATCCATTCTGGAAGAATATTGACGAAGCCTTCTAAAAGCGACCTGATACTGACGGGTATTTAAAACCTTATCATTTCTAAAATCCTCAAACTTCCGGTCACCTAACACCTGAAAGGCACTTTGCATTCCACTCATTGCGCCAACACGAATACCTCCAACGTTACGTCCGTGATGCCCAAAGGCAGAACCGCCGGCAGTACCAATCCACTGATTGCCACCATTATGCTCCGTCTTTTGTTCCGCAATTCTTTCCCGGAACATTCTTTTTACCGTGGCAGCATCCTTATCCTGTTGAAATGCATAGAACTGATTCTGTTCATCAACTGTCATTTCATCACCCTTATCAAGCCACTGCTTTAACGCCTCCGGCAGTTCATCTTCATAATGAACATTTTGAAAGAACTCCATAAACGCCATGTCAAATTTGTCATAATCCGACTCGGATTTTACCAATATCATCCGGCTGATATAGTAAAAATTCGAAAAATTTGACCGGATCAGTCCTTTATCAAGGGCATCCATCAATGTAAGCCACTCTGTCATGGAAACATCCAGACCCTTTTCCTTTAATTTGTAAAAAAATTCTAAAAACATAATCCTACCTAACTACAAAATATACGAATCGTTTCAAAAGCATAAAATCCAAAAATAACCTCATCCACCAAACATACGCCACATAAGTCAAATTAATAAATACGTGCCTTCTTTACTGCTTCCAAATCCTCGTCCTTTTTGATCAAAACACCAAGAAACGGCAGTGAATCCTTTAACGTATCTGTATCAACTCCACTGATTAACAATGCCCGTATCCAATCAATCAACTCGGAAGTGCTCGGTTTCTTTCTGACATCCTTTACAGAACGAATCCAGTAAAAGGTATCCAGGCAATTCTTCAAAACATGAGCTTCCAGATTCTCAAAATGTGCATTTACAATTTCTTCCATCTGTTCCCTTTCCGGGAAAGAAATATAATGGAAAATGCAACGTCTGAGGAAAGCATCCGGAAGTTCTTTTTCCGCGTTGGATGTAATAATTACGATTGGACGCTCCTTTGCCTTAACGGTTTCCTTTGTTTCATGAATATAAAACTCCATTTTATCCAATTCCCAAAGCAGGTCATTGGGAAATTCCAAATCTGCTTTATCAATTTCATCAATCAACAAAACAACCTGTTTTTCTGACTTAAATGCTTCACCTAATTTTCCAAGCTTAATATAATGGGCAATATCATCTACACCCTGTTCTCCAAACTGGGAATCATACAATCTTTGAATGGTATCATATACATACAAGCCATCCTGTGCCTTTGTTGTTGACTTGATATTCCAAATATACAAATCTTTATCCAATGCATCACTGACCGCTTCTGCCAACATTGTTTTTCCGGTTCCCGGTTCTCCCTTAATTAATAATGGTTTTTGTAATGCAACCGCTACATCAACCGCTGCCATTAATTCTTCACTTGCCACATAATCCTTGCTTCCTGTAAATTTTGTTTCCATCGTTATTTCCTCTTCTATCTTATTATTGTTGGTAGTGGTTTACGGTCTTACCTGTCCGTTGCCGTAAATAATGTATTTCGTCGTTGTTAACGCTTCTAAGCCCATAGGACCTCTGGCGTGTAATTTCTGGGTACTGATTCCAATCTCTGCTCCGAATCCGAATTCAAAGCCATCCGTAAATCTGGTCGAAGCATTTACATATACAGCGGCAGAATCTATTTCATTCAGGAAAAGCTGTGCATTCTCATAATCCTTTGTAATGATTGCTTCCGAATGTCCTGTTGAATACTGATTAATATGTGCAATTGCCTCTTCAATAGAATCCACAACTTTAATGGAAATGATCTTATCCAGATATTCCTTCCCAAAATCCTCTTTTGTTGCTTCTAAAACAGATTCACTGTAAGCACAGGCACGTTCATCTCCTCGAATTTCACATTCATTTTCCTTTAGCATCGCAACAAGAGGCGGCATCACCTGACTTAAAACATCCTTATGTATTACTAAAGATTCGCAGGCATTACAAACCCCCAGCCTCTGTAATTTGGCATTTTTTACAATATTTACAGCCATATCAATATCGGCAGAAGCATCAATATAAACATGACAGTTACCGGTACCGGTCTCAATAACCGGAACGGTTGCGTTCTGGACAACCGTATAGATCAATCCGGCTCCACCACGAGGAATCAGCACATCTATATATTCATTTAGACGCATCATTTTATTGGCAGTCTCTCTGCTGGTATCCTCCAACAAAAAAACAGCATCCGGTGTAATATGACTTTCTATCAGAGATTTCTTTATAATATCCACAATTGCAATATTAGAATAAATAGCATCGGAACCCCCTCGTAAAATAACAGCATTTCCCGTCTTAAAACACAAAGCAAAGGCATCTACCGTTACATTGGGACGAGACTCATAAATCATGCCCACAACACCTAACGGAACCCTCTTTTTTCCTATGAGAAGACCGTTGGGACGTTCCTTCATGGATAACACTTCCCCAATGGGATCCTCTAAACCAGCCACCTGACGAACACCCTGGGCGATTGCTTCAATTCTCTGAGAGGTTAAGCTTAACCGGTCCAATAAAGACTGTGGCATTCCGTTTTTTTTGCCGTTTTCAATATCCTTTTGATTTGCCTCCAATATACGCTCCTGATGTTCCACAAGATTCTTTGCAACCAATATCAGGCATGCATTTTTTTCTGTCTGAGACAATTTTATCAGTGCAGTGGTGGATTGTTTTGCTCTTCTTCCCATTTCTTCTAAACATATTGTACTTGTTTTCTGCTTTTCAACACTCATCTTTTTACTCCTTTTTGTAATCCTTCTCTTTCCATTCATCCTATGATTCCGTTTTCTGTGATAATATAATCTGGTGGGATATCATGTTCCTCATAAGGCAGTTGCCCTACAATCTGAAATCCATAACAAAGAGCAACCGTTTTATGTGAGGCATGGGTCTGCAGATATTTGTCATAATATCCACCGCCATATCCGATACGATGTTTTTCTTTATCAAAAATCAGTCCGGGCATACAGATTAAGGCAGTTCTGTCAAGCCTTTTATTCTCTTTTGTCAGACAAGGCTCCATAATTCCATAGGCGCCCTCTTTCCAGAGCGTATCCGGAAAAATTTCATAGAAATCAATGGTTTTACTTTCCAAATCCGTAACCGGCACATAAACATGCTTCTGCCCGGAAAACGCTTCCTGACAGATACCCTCACAGCTTACTTCATTCCGAAAGGACCGGTAAATGCATATATGGGAACATTTTTGAAACAGCTCACTTTTCACAAGCTGCCTGCAAATCTTATCCGATAATCCGTAAACTTCATTTTCTGACAGTTGATTTCTTTTTTGTATCATCCTTTTACGAAGCTCTTTTTTATCCATATCAGTGATTTTCATTTCTTTTTCTAATAACCTTTAATGGTGTAATGGTTCCATCCGGGTTCTCAATGCTGACCCGATCCAGAGTTGCCCTCATATTTTTCTTAACAGCTGTAAGGTATTCCTGTCTCAGCTTATGCTGTTCCTTATATTCTTCTTCCGTAAGTCCTTCCTGCTTGGACTTATGGTACAATTCATTGATTCGATCTATTTTCTTTTGATCCATAACATATCCTTTCCGTTACAAACAAAATCATCTTTTATCCAGTGACATTATACACAAAGTTAAGACATATGACAATTTTCTTCCTGCTTTGGTGCATACTGCTCTATTATTTTTTCCGCAACCTTTATGCCGTCCACTGCCGCAGACATGATTCCACCGGCATATCCTGCACCTTCTCCGCAAGGATAAAGACCGGAAATGTTTGCTTCAAAGGTCTCATTTCTCCATATTCTTACAGGAGAAGAGGTTCTGCTTTCCACACCTGACATAATCACATCCTCATGATCAAAACCGGGAATCTTCCTGCCAAATGCAGGCATTGCTTCTTTGATATCATTTACAATAAATTCTGGAAGACACCGATTTAAATTTCCAAATGCATATCCTCCTTTAATCTGTGGAGTTACAATGCCAAGACAGTCCGTGGTTTGATTCTTACAAAGGTCTTCATACCTTTGAACAACAACCTTTCCTTTTCCTTCCTGATAGACTGCTTCCTCTAATTTCTGCTGAAAAAAAACACCTGCCAAAGGATGTTCCCCTCCAAAATCCCCCTGTTTTACGGAAACAACAATGGCAGAATTGGAATTGCAGCCGCTTCTTCCGCTATAGCTCATTCCGTTAACAGCAATCCTATCAGGCTCTGAGGATGCATTCACAACATAACCACCCGGACACATACAAAATGAATACACACCTCTGCCATCCTCTGCCTGATACGTTAATTTGTAAGGAGCGGCAGGAAGAACCTTAGCCTCTTCTCCTTTTCCGTAGGATGCTTCCTGTATCCAGGATGCAGGGTGTTCCACCCGCACGCCAACAGCAAACTCTTTGGAAGACATATGAATCCTCTTATCATAAAGCATCTGAAACGTATCTCTGGCACTGTGCCCAATGGCAATTACAACCTGATTGCAGTCAACCCATGTTTCATAACCGTTTTGCACTAATTTTGCACCGGTAACCCTTCCGTTTTCTATTTTGATATCCGTCACCTTCGTATCAAAAGAAAAAATGCCTCCATAGGCTTCGATTTCCTTACGAAGCCCCACAATTACCCTTTTCAACACATCAGTTCCCACATGGGGTTTGTAATCATATAAAATTTCCGGGTTTGCTCCGTTTTTTACAAACTGTTCCAAAACATATCGGATTCTTCCGTATTTGTCTTTGACCTGAGTATTCAGTTTGCCGTCACTAAAGGTACCTGCACCACCTTCTCCAAACTGAACATTGCAATCCGGCTGAAGTTCTCCGGTTTCAAAAAAATGCTCTACCGCCTTAGAACGTTTTTCTATATCAGAACCTCTGTCAACAATAATCGGGGCATATCCCATTTTTGCAAGCTGCAATCCGCAAAAAAGTCCCGCAGGTCCGGCACCTACAATCAGTGGATGATGTTCCATTTTTTTAATACCTGTCTTAACCTCGCAGTAAGATAGTCTTTCAGTTAACATAATATTATTATCGTTAACTTTTTTGTATATTCTTCCTTCATCAGGTGTATGCACGCCCACTGTATATACATAAAAAATATCCGGTTTTTTTCTGGCATCAATAGAACGCTTTAAAATTTCATATTGGGGAACCTGTTTTACTTTTAATTTTTTACAAATCTGATGCTCCAACGCCTTTACATCAGCTGTAACTCTTAACTTTATTCCTTTTATTTCAATCATAAACAATCCTCATTTTCACAAATATCTTTTGCGGCAGCCATTCCGGATAACATGGCAAAGGTAATATTATACCCACCACATTGTCCGTAAACATCCAACAATTCTCCCACAATATATAAATGCTCCTGTTTTTTACTAGAAAATTTCAAAGGATCAATCTCCTCCAAAGAAACTCCTCCGCAGGTAACCTGCGCTTTATCGTAATCCATCCGGTTTATATAATTACAATTCAGTTTTTTCATGGTAGAGGTCAGTTTATTGATTTCTTTTTCCTTCAGAACATCCATTCTCATATCCTTTGAATAACCGCATCGTGCAAGTATGTAAAGACACAAGCCCTCCGGCATAAGAGCCTCTAAACAGGTTAAAATATCCTCTGTTTGAAACAGCTTCCGATGGTTTATTAAAATCTGTTTTACCCCGTCCCATGAAATCTCCGGCATCAAATCCAGAAAGACCTCTTTTATCTCATGATTCTCCGCAAAAGAATAAAAAAGGCCGGACAGATTCATAACACAGATTCCGGAAACCGAATCCTGATTAAACTGAATCTGACCCTTTTCCTTGTAAATCGTACCATTGATATGCTTAAGACTCACCGTTCCGTTCACACGCACTCCTTTTGCAAGCTTTAACAAAGGATCCTCCATATAAATGGGACATAATCCCGGATAAAGTTTTGTCATGGTAATACGAAAGGGCTTTAAAAGTTTATATCCGGATTCACAGCCTCCTAGCTTGGGTGCCGCTTTTCCTCCCGTTGCAACGACCAGACTGTTACAACGAACCTCAACAGTCTTTTGATTCAAGGTGTAAGCCACCTTATACCCCTGATTCAGACTGGTTATCCCATGAACCGTCGCATCAAACAAAAACTCCACACCGACTTCCAAACATCGCTGATAAATCAGGTGTACCACCTGTTTCCCCTGATTGGATAAGGGGTAATAATATCCATTTTGTTCATAATAGCATATACCCAGTTCTTCAAGCAATTGAAGAATATCTTTATAAGAATTTTTTATCAGAAAGGAATCCAGCAATTCCTTAGAATCCGAATTGTATCTTTGACAATCATACAGACTGTTGGTAATATTGCATTTTCCACTTCCTGCTGCTTTCAATTTTTTTCCGGGGACAGCTTCCTTTTCTATCACTAAAACAGATAACTTACTGTTTTTTGCTATTTTATATGCACAAATCAATCCTGCTGTGCCGGCACCTGTTATCACAACATCTCTTTTCATTCGATTCTCCCATTTTAACTGGAATAATTTTCCAAAAAATTATATAAGGCTTCTTCATTTTCAATTGCAAGACCGTTTTGTATCTGTTCTCTCAAATCCTCCGGTAAGCCGGCTATATTAATCTCCGTATACTCATAAACGGTTCTCCCATCATTTTTTAAAATAACGATCATTCCGTTATATGATTTGGCAATAAAGCCATTTTGTCTGGGTTGACGATAGGTCTTCCGCAATCGAATCTCCTGACCGTGATAAGAAACCATTTCATACTTACATAACCCTTTTTCCTGATCGGATTTGTTTAAATGCTTCATATAATCATTCAGATAGGTACGAACCGCTTCTTCGCTACAGCCTAACAAATCGGGAATACTCTTAATATTTTCCCGTAAAACCCGATTTTCCTCAGGATAATAATATTCCATAACAAAAGTAGTATCTTTTGTAATGGGAAATGTATCCTGATCCTTTGCATTTACATTAATATACTCTCCATTCTTGTTCTGAACGTATTGTCTTGGATAAAAATAACAATATAAATTATAAAGACCAAATACCAATACAGGAAGTATCACAGCCCATACTGCAAAAAAAATATTGCGTTTCATAACTCCTCCTAAGATATTTACTTAGAAAAAGTATGGGCTTTTTTTTAGTCGATTATTCAAAACAATCTATAAATCAAATCCAAAGGGTAATAAATCATTTACAGTATAAGCAGCTAATTCACCGTTTTGTTCTAAAATAACCGTTCCATCCTTCATAAACTCATGCATTACCTGTAAACAGATTCCGCAGGGATAGCTGCAGTTTCCATCCTTTGCCGCAACAGCAATCTTATCAAAATCCCGTTCACCCTCCGAAACTGCCTTGAATATGGCTGTCCGTTCCGCACAATTGGTCGCCCCATAGGATGCATTTTCAATATTACAACCTGTATAAACCTTACCTTCTTTTGTAAGAAGAGCTGCACCAACGAAAAATCCGGAATAAGGTGCATAGGAATGATTACAGGCATCCTTTGCCAATTTCATTAATGCTTCATTTGTCATATGTAAGCCTCCCTCTATATACAATCTCTGGTATATCCGATATGTTTCAGAATCTCATCCTGAACCTGTTCCATACGCTCCCGTTCTCCCTCTTCAATGTGGTCATATCCGGATAGGTGCAACATACTGTGAGCAATCAAAAAAGCATATTCCCTCTTGACACTGTGATTATATTCCTGTGCTTGTTCCTGAACCTTTTCAAGAGATACCATAATATCTCCAATCATCAGTTCTCCGGTTTCGGAATCAAAATAAGAGGTTACATCCTCCTCAACAGGGGTAAAATCACCCTCTTTCTCAAAAGAAATTCCCGGAAAAGACAAAACATCCGTTGGTTGATCCAATCCCCGCATCTGACGGTTCATCTTCCTGATTCCTTCATTATCCGTCAACAGCACATTCACAACACACTCATAGGGACATTCCACATAATCCAACACCCCATTAATCACATCAGATGCAATTTGTTCATAATCAATATTTAAGTTAATATCGGTTTCATTTTCTAAAATTAATGTCATACGTGCTTGTTACCGTTTCCTTTCCGATTATGATTTTTATTATTCTGCCGATTTTCATAATCATCGTAAGCCTTTACAATCTGCTGAACCAACGGATGCCTTACAACATCCGCACCTGTCATATGACAGACCGCAATATCATCTACATTTTTTAATACCTTTAATGCCACATCCAGACCGCTGACCGCATCCTTTGGAATATCCTTTTGAGATAAATCTCCGGTAATGATTGCCTTAGAGCCAAATCCGATTCTGGTCAGAAACATCTTCATCTGAGCCGGTGTTGTATTCTGTGCTTCATCCAATACAATAAATGCATTATCCAGAGTACGACCTCTCATATAAGCAAGAGGCGCCACCTCGATCAGTCCTTTTTCCATATTCTTCAAAAAGCTGTCTGCACCCATTATTTCATACAGGGCATCATATAACGGACGTAAATAAGGGTCTACCTTACTTTGAAGATCACCGGGCAGGAAACCCAATTTTTCTCCCGCCTCTATGGCAGGTCTCGTTAATATGATACGGTTAATTTCGTTGTTCTTAAATGCGGTAATCGCCTTTGCCATGGCAAGATAAGTTTTACCGGTACCGGCAGGTCCGACACCGAACACGATCATATTATGATCAATGGCATTCAGATAAGACTTCTGTCCCATCGTCTTTGCCTTTACCGGTTTGCCACTGACCGTATGACATATAATATCCTGATCCAACTCAACCACATGTTCTGTCGGCTGATTCTCCACAGATAAGGATAATGCATAATTAATATTCTGATCGGTAATCACGGTATTTCTTTGTGCCAATGAAACCATAGAGTTCATAACATCAACCGCCTTTAAAACCATTCCCTCCTGACCCATGATCTTCAACTGGTCTTCTCTCATAATCATAGTAACATGTAATGTTTTCTCAATTTTCTTAACATGACAGTCAAACTGTCCGAACACATTCGCTACACAATCGGAAGGAATCTGTATCGTTTGCTCATATAATCCCATATTATTCTCTCATTTCCTCAGCAGGAATCATGGATAACTGTCTGACACCTCCAATTGATTCCCGTAATTTCAGTGTACCCTTTGCAAGAAACTGATTTTCCTGCTTTTCTATTTTAACATTATTTTCTATGATTTCTACCCCTTTTGCCTCTAATTCTTGTATTTTTTTCTGAAGATTATTCTTCAAAATCCGAAAGGCTTCCTCCTTGCTGTAGGTCTTTTTCACCACTTCATAGGTTTTGATTTCTGTTTTTTTATAGCCGATGGGTAAATACAGGTCGGAAAATAATTTCACCTTATGAATCTGGGTAATATAATCCGCATTGTCCGATTTTACTTTCGGCTTAAATGGTGTAATACAATAATTAAATACAAAAAAAGTGTAATATTTTTTGGAATTTTTATCATATTTTTTTTCATAACAGACCGCATCAATCTTATCCTCATATAATTCAGAGCTTTCTCCGTAGATATCCCCATCCGCAGGAACATAATTGGTTTCTAAGACTTCGTTATTATCATTATATATGTAGATCGTACCGGATATAAGAATATCCCCCTTCTTCACCTGATCCCTTACTTTCACAAGAGGCTTTCCCTCTCTTGTAATCATTTTTGTAATGGTTGCATCCTTTAATGCAACAATATCATTTTTTTCTAAACTCTTCTTATTTTCATCGGATACCGTTCCTTCCTCCAGCGAAACCGTCAAGGTTGTTCCGTTGAGATTGCAATCAATCCACGAAATCTCATCATATTCTTTCATCAGCTGCCGTTCTAATCCTTCACAATCAACCTCTTTCTTTCTGGTTCCAAGCTTCACATACTCTTTTTCAATATCCTTTAATATATTCTGTGCCACCAGCTGTCTTGTACCGTTTACTTTGATTTCCCATACAAACATAGACATAATATAAACAAACAACATGCAGATCAGGAAGCCGGCAATGAAGAAAACCCTTCTTTTATTTTTTTTGACAAGATAGGGAAACCCATATTTTTCAACTACGGTTAATTTTACATTTGTCTTTTGCAGTAATGGTTTCATCTTCAATAAGTTCTTCCTTCCGGTAAAAAAAATGTAACCATTTTCTGTGGCGTTTACACTCCAGATTACAACATCATTTTTAATGATTAAATTCATAAAACGTTCCGGAGCAAATCCCTTCACTTCCACCTTGAGATATCCAAATAAATACCTTAACAGTTTTAATAACATACGTCTCCATTCGAAATATAATCTATTCTATGAAATGGCCCTGATATTTTCATATCATAACCGGAAAAATATTGAATATGCAGATTTTCTCCATATACACGGATGGTAAACCCTTTACAGGCAATCGCAATCTCTTCTGTCGTATAAAGTAGTATTCCCTTGTAATTCTCAATAATAATTTCTTTGTTTCCTGCAATCCTCAGTAATACATCCCCATATATTACATCCTTTGGAAGTTCCATAAACAAATCCCGATTTTTCTTCCTACAATATATGATTCATTTTATAAATTCATACATAAATAAATCGAAAAAAGGGTTATCATATAAAATGATAACCCTGTAAATTCTTATTATTTGAATTTTCTTTTTCTGGCAGCCTCAGACTTTTTCTTACGTCTTACACTTGGCTTCTCGTAATGTTCTCTCTTACGAATCTCCTGCTGAATACCAGCCTTCGCACAATTTCTTTTGAAACGACGAAGAGCACTGTCCAAAGTTTCGTTTTCTTTTACTATTACGTTTGACATTCTCTCACCCGACCTCCCTTCAGTTGCATATTGTGTTTACCATACAACCTTGGGTTATTTTTAACACAAAGTAAATTATAGCATAAATTTCCAATCCGTCAACAAAAAATTGTTGATTTATGTGTAAATCCATAGTTTTTTTGATGACATAAAGAAAATAATAGCAAATTACAAGTTTCTTCCACGAAACACCATCATCCTGCTAAGACAGCTGGCTGATAGCCACTTCCTTGGCTTTTGCGACAGCATCTGCAATACCAACCGGATTCTTACCACCGGCCTGTGCCATATTCGGACGACCACCGCCGCCTCCACCAACAAGGGGAGCAACCGCTTTAATCAGATTACCGGCATGAGCACCCTTTTTAACTGCGTTGTCTGTTGCCATAGCAATTAAGTTAACCTTTCCGTCATTTGCTGAAGCAATTACAACGATACCTTCTGAAACCTTTGTCTTTAACTGATCTCCCAAATCACGAAGACCGTTCATATCAACACCTTCAACCGCAGTTGCAATCACATTAAAGTCACCGACAGAAACCATATCTGATGTAACATCTCCTAATGATTCATTGGCAAGCTTTGCTTTTAAGGATTCATTTTCAGAAGAAAGTTCCTTTAACTGGGCAAGATTATGAGAAATCTTATCCACCACTTGCTCCGGATTTGTTTTTAATAATTGGGCAGCTTCCGAAAGCTTTGCTTCAATATCCTTATAATATGCAAATACAGCCTTACCGGTTAATGCTTCAATACGACGCACACCTGCCGCAACTCCGGCTTCCGATACAATCTTAAATGTAGTAATCAACCCGGTATTTGCAACGTGGGTACCACCACATAATTCAATGGAATAATCCGACATATTAACAACACGTACAACATCACCGTATTTTTCACCAAACAATGCCATGGCTCCGGTTTTCTTTGCTTCTTCAATCGACATTTCCTTAATTACAACCGGAAGGGCTTCCGCAATCTTTTCATTTACGATTCTCTCAACCTCAGCAATCTCATCGGCTGTCATCGGAGAAAAATGAGAAAAGTCAAATCTCAAACGATCCGGTGTTACCAAAGAACCCTTCTGTTCAACGTGATTACCCAGCACAGTCTTTAATGCCTTCTGTAAAAGATGGGTTGCACTGTGGTTCTTACATGTGTCGGCACGTCCCGCAACATCAATTGATAATGTAACCTTATCTCCTACCTTGAACATACCCTTTGTAACTTTACCGACATGTCCGTATTTTCCGCCTTTTAATTTGATGGTATCTTCCACAACAAATTCAGAGCCGTTTGCAGTGATTACGCCAAAGTCACCCTGCTGACCACCCATTGTTGCATAAAACGGTGTCTCCTCCACAAATACAGTTGCCTCGTCACCTTCAGCAATGGCTTCTACAACAGATTTTGTTGTAAGTACTGTAATTGTTGATTCACATTCATTATGATCATATCCCACAAAGGTTGTTGTAATCTTCGGATCAATCTCATCATATACAGTTGCATCTGCACCCATGTAATTTGTGGTTTTTCTTGCATTACGTGCTTTCACACGCTGTTCTTCCATACATACCTTAAAACCATCTTCATCAATGGTATAGCCTTTTTCTTCCAAAATTTCTTTTGTTAAATCTACCGGGAATCCATAAGTATCATAAAGCTTAAATACATCTGCGCCGGCTAATACCTTTTCACCCTTATTGGCAAGCTCCGTCTCTAATTCAGCTAAAATTGAAAGACCCTGGTCAATTGTTTTATTAAACTGATTCTCTTCCTGTGTCAATACACGGAAAATGAATTCTTTCTTTTCGTCTAATTCCGGATATCCGTCCTTTGATCCTTCAATTACCGTCTCCGAAAGCTTAGCAAGGAAGGTTCCGTCAATACCGAGTAAACGTCCATGACGTGCCGCACGACGAATCAGACGACGTAATACATATCCACGTCCCTCATTCGATGGCATGATACCATCGGAAATCATAAATGTAGCGGAACGGATATGATCCGTGATCAAACGGATGGAAACATCCTTTACATCATCTACATGGTAAGTTGTATTGGCAAATTCACAGACTTTATTACGAAGTGCCTCAATGGTATCTACATCAAAAATCGAATCTACATCCTGAACAACGGATGCCAGACGCTCCAATCCCATACCTGTGTCAATGTTCTTATTCTCAAGCTCTGTATAGTTACCCTTTCCATCATTATCAAACTGGGTAAATACATTATTCCAAATCTCCATATAGCGATCGCAGTCACAGCCTACTGTACAATCCGGCTTTCCACATCCGTATTTTTCTCCACGATCATAATAAATCTCTGAACATGGACCACACGGACCGGAACCATGCTCCCAGAAATTATCTTCTTTTCCAAAGCGGAAAATTCTCTCTTTTGGAATTCCAACCATCTGATTCCATAAATCAAAGGCTTCATCATCATCTACATAAACAGATGGATACAAACGCTCCGGATCCATCCCTAAAACCTCTGTCAAAAATTCCCATGACCATGAAATTGCTTCTTTCTTAAAATAATCACCAAAAGAAAAATTTCCTAACATTTCAAAGAATGTACCGTGACGTGCTGTCTTACCGACATTTTCAATATCACCGGTACGAATACACTTCTGACATGTTGTGACCCGTCGGCATGGCGGAATCTCCTGTCCTGTAAAATATGGCTTTAACGGAGCCATACCTGCATTAATCAAAAGCAATGAATTATCATTATGGGGAACCAATGAAAAACTATCCATTTTAAGATGTCCCTTGCTTTCAAAAAACTCCAAATACATTCTTCTTAATTCATTCAATCCGTATTTTTTCACAACTTTTTCCTCACTTACCTATATTAATTAAGCATTGTCCTTACTTTCAGAACCTGATGCCTCTTTTGCATTTTTGTTCGCTTTAATCTTGGCACCACAGATTGCACCGGCAACCGCAACCCCACCAAGCACAATAAATTTAAATAAATAAGTTAACAATTCACTGACAAATGCCATATCGCCACCTCCTAGTTATTTGTTAATGACCTGTAAAAGCAGGTACGATTTCCGGTGTGACAGGCAGCTCCTACCTGATCAACCTTAGCCAAAATTGTATCTTTATCACAGTCAATCAGAAGTTCTTTTACATATTGAGCATGTCCGCTTTCTTCACCCTTCATCCATAATTTTTGACGGCTTCTGGAATAATATACCATACGTCCGGTTTCCATTGTCTTTTCATAAGATTCTTTATTCATATACGCCATCATTAATACTTCATTTGAATCATATTGCTGTGCAATACAAGGTATTAACCCATCCTGATTCAGCTTAAAGGTATCAAAATCCATATTGGAATGAAGTAACGAAATCTTCTTGTCACTCATGTTCCATGCCTCCTGATGTAATGTTTTTTCATATTATAAGGTTCCCTTTGTGGACAACACTGCATCCTTCATACGGGGGTCTATCTGTGTGGCTTCATCCAATGCCTTTGCAAAGGCTTTAAATGCAGCTTCAATTAAATGATGGTTATTCCTTCCATCCAATTGTTTGATGTGAAGATTCATTCCTGCACCATATGATACGGCATAGAAAAATTCTCTTACCATCTCTGTGTCAAAATAACCAACCTGATCAACCGTAAGATTCATATCATAAGAAAAATAAGGGCGGCCGGATAAATCAAGGGCACAAAGCATTAAAGTCTCATCCATAGGCAATATCCGTTGTCCGTATCGTTTGATTCCCTTCTTATCACCAATTGCTTTTTTAATCGCCTCACCTAACACAATACCGGTATCCTCAATGGTATGATGGGAATCTACATACAAATCTCCCTTCACAATTACCTTCAAATCAAAAAATCCATGTCTGGCAAAGGATGTCAACATATGGTCAAAAAAGCCGATTCCCGTATCAATCTTTGAACGTCCGCTTCCATCAATATGCAATTCCAACTTGATATCTGTTTCGTTGGTTTTTCTTTCTACATAAGCAATTCTGTCTGCCATCGTAATTCTCCTTATCCACGCATCCTTCCTGTTTAGGAGTCCGGACACTCATACAAAGCTGATTTTATCACAAATGAATATAAAATACCATCTTTTTATTACTCAAACCGAACCTTAATGGAATTTGCATGAGCAGTAAGCTGCTCACTGGTTGCAAAATCAATAATATCCTGATGAATCGGCTCTAAAGCCTCCTTAGAATAGTAAATAATACTTGATTTCTTTACAAAGTCATCAACAGAAAGAGGTGAGAAGAACTTTGCAGTTCCGTTTGTCGGCAAAACATGGTTTGGTCCTGCAAAATAATCCCCTAACGGTTCTGAACTGTATTCTCCGATAAAAATAGCACCTGCATTTTTAATCTTCATCATAACCTCAAAAGGATTCTTTGTAACAATCTCAAGATGCTCGCTGGCAATATCATTTGCAGCCTCAATTGCTTCATCCATATTATCTGTAACAAGAATATATCCGTAATTGTCCAAAGACTTCTGTATAATCTCCGAACGGCTTAATTCTTTTACAAAACCGTCCACCTCTTCAGATACATTCTTTGCAAGCTCTTCCGATGTGGTAATTAAAATTGCAGATGCAAGTTCATCATGCTCTGCCTGAGACAACAAATCTGCTGCAACAAATCTCGGATTTGCACTTTCATCCGCAAGCACCATAATTTCCGACGGACCGGCAATAGAATCAATGCTGACATATCCATATACCGCACGCTTTGCCAAAGCAACAAAAATATTACCTGGTCCTACAATCTTATCCACCTTAGGAATCGACTCTGTACCATAAGCAAGTGCCGCAATTGCCTGAGCTCCACCGGCCTTATAGATTGCATCCACGCCGGCCTCTTTTGCAGCCACCAAGGTAGTTGGATAAACCTTACCCTCTGCATTACAAGGTGTTGTCATAATGATATTTTTTACACCGGCGACCTTTGCAGGAACAATATTCATTAATACAGAAGAAGGATATACGGCCTTTCCACCCGGCACATAAACACCAACAGAATTTAATGCTGTGACCTTCTGGCCTAACATGGTTCCGTTTTCCGTTGTGTCAAACCAACTATACTGCTTTTGTTTTTCATGATAAGAACGAATGTTGACCAATGCCTTTCTAATAACTTCCAATAAATGCTCATCTACCTGATTATAGGCTTCTTCAATCTCTGCATCCGTAACCTTAATATTATCTTCCGAAATATCCGCATGATCAAACTTCTTTGTATACTCAAACAATGCCTGATTTCCGTTGTTTTTTACATTATCAACTATTTCCTGCACCGTATCTGCATACTCCGTATAATTATTCGGACTTCTCTTTAATAAATCATCCAATAAGTTTTGCTTCGTCTCTTTTGTTAATTTTACAATTCGCATATTCCGATTCCTTTCCGGGCATATCCCTGTTAATTCTGTTTATTATCATATAATATTTTTTTCAGATCATTTACAATGGTCATAATACGTTCCTGTTCCATTTTAAGGCTTACCTTATTCACAACCATATGACAGGATAAGGGACAGATTTCTTCTAAGACCTCTAACCCATTCTCTCTTAAAGTTGTTCCGGTTTCCACAATATCCACGATTACATCAGACAGATCAACAATCGGTGCAAGCTCCACGGAACCGTTTAACTTAATAATCTCAATGGTCTGATTCTTTTTTGTATTAAAGTATTCCTTTGCAATATTCGGATATTTGCTGGCAACTCGGATAATTTCATTTTTATGCAATACTTCTTTGGCTGACTTTGGACCGCAGACACACATTTTACATTTACCAAATCCTAAGTCCAATACTTCATAAATGTTATCTCTGCCTTCCTCCAAAATCGTATCCTTACCAACCACACCGATATCCGCTGCTCCATACTCTACATAAGTAGGCACATCCCCTGCTTTGGCAAGGAAAAATCTTAATTTTAATTCTTCATTTACGAATATCAGTTTTCTTGTATCCGGGTCTTTCATCTCTTCACAGGTAATTCCAATTTGTTCCAGATAGCTCAGAGTCTTCTTTGCAAGACGACCCTTTGCCAATGCAAAAGTCAAATATCTCATAACATTCCTCTTTCTTATCTCATTCTAACAGACATTTACAAAGATAACATCTGTTCCTTGTAACTGCCTACAACATATCATTTTCCGCTTTCCTACTGACAAAATTCGATATCTTCAATGGTTGCCTTTCCTTTTTCGTTAGCAACAAAATCATATACATCTACCAAAACATCGGAAGTCAGATAAAACATACCGGAGAAATGATTCTTTTTTCCATAAGCTTCATAATCCGACACATCCTTCTTTTTGGACTTTCGAATCAGTTCAACCTTGCGTCCGGTCTTTCTTAATTTCTGTGCCAGATGAATGGCAGCCTCCTGCTGTGGAATATCATAAAGAATAATGCTGTCCGAATTATCAATCGTAACTTCCACCTTTTGTCTGGTAATTGCCATCATCAGATCATCAATATAAAATGCAAATCCGATTGCCGGTGCATCCTTTCCATATTGTTTTAATAAATCATCATATCTTCCGCCCTTAACAACTGCATCGCCTGTTCCGTAGGTGTAGCCCCGGAATACAATACCTGTATAATATTCATAACGACTCAACAAAGAGAAGTCAAAGCTGATATACTGTTCATAGCCGGAATAAGAAAGTGCCTTATATACTTTTTCCAAACGGTTAATCGCCTCCAAAGAAACAGGATTGGTAACCAGCTTCTTTGCATTTTCAAGCATCTCGATTCCACCAAACAGTTTGTCAAAGCTGGTAAGAACATTCTTTACCTGTTCCGGAAGATCAATCTCCTTTAACAGGTTCTCCAGTCCAAAGAAATTCCGATTATGAATCAATGTATGGATCTCATTGGATACCGATTCATCAATATTGGCCTCTAACATAATACCTTTAAAGAAATCCACCTCTCCAATCTCTATCTGAAATTCTTTAATTCCCGTTGCCAGAAAACAATCGATCACAGTGGCAATTACTTCCGCATCTGCTGCGGAGGATGCATCATTAATCAATTCTGCACCTAATTGGGTAATTTCATTTATCTTTCCCTGATGATTATGGGTATTTAAAAATGTCTTTCCCTGATAACATAAGCGAATCGGCAGCTCTTCATCGTTAAAATATTTTGCAACACATCTGGAAATACTTGGTGTCATATCCGGACGTAAAACAAGTGTATTATTTTCCCGATCAAAAAATTTGTACATTTCATTAGAGGAAGCAGAACCCTTATCGTGATTAAAGATATCAAAGAATTCAAAGGTTGGTGTTTCAATATCATTATAACTGTAAAGAGATAAAACCTGATGCATCTTGTCCATTAATTTTATCTTCTTCTTACATTCATTATCATAAACATCCCGTACTCCCTCCGGAGTATGTAACAATTTTTCCATCATAAATCTCCTTTTTTACGAATTAACAGGTAATTGAGAAACATTTTATCATTGTACAAAACACATCTCAAGTACTGATACGAATTAAATAAAGCAAAAAAAATATAACATATATTGGTTAGAATATCAAATTATCACTTTAGTAAATTAAAGTGATAATTCACTACCAAGCTAAACCTTTGTTATTATATGGAATCTCTTTTCATTTGTCAACCATCAGAAAAAAAATGCATTTCATGCAAAAGCTTGCATAAAATGCATTTTCGGAAATATCATTATTTTTTCTGATATTTTTCAATATGTCTTTTTATTAACTCTTCATCTTCAAAGTAATTAATCTTCATAGCAGCCTTCACTCCGTTTAAGGTCTGCATTGCAACCTGACGGGCTTCTTCACTTCCCTTTTTCAAAATATCATATACATATGCAATATTCTGCTCATATTCATGACGTCTCTTTCTGATTGGTTCCAACTCCTCCTGTAAAACACTGTTAAGGAAACGTTTCACCTTTACATCTCCAAGTCCGCCTCTTGTATAATGATCCTTTAATTCCTGTAAATTTGCATATTCCGGAAGATAACGTTCAAAGTGCTCATCCTTACAAAACGCATCCAGGTAAGTAAATACCGTGTTACCTTCTAATTTACCCGGGTCACTCACCTTAATATGATCCGGATCTGTATACATGCTCATTACTTTCTTTTGAACATCCTCTGCCGTATCGGAAAGAAAAATACAATTACCTAAGGACTTACTCATCTTCGCCTTGCCGTCAATACCCGGAAGTCTTCTGCACACATCATTTTCCGGTAACATGATTTCAGGATCTGTTAAGGCTTCACCGTAAGTTGCATTAAACTTATGAACGATTTCCTTGCACTGCTCTAACATCGGCATCTGATCCTCACCTACAGGAACAACATTTGCCTGAAATGCTGTAATATCTGCAGCCTGACTAATCGGATATGTCATAAATCCAACCGGAATACTACGATTAAAGCCACGCATTGAAATCTCATTCTTAACCGTCGGATTACGTTCTAACCGAGCCCATGTAACAAGATTACTGTAATAAAAGGTTAATTCCGTAAGCTCCGGAATCATAGACTGAATAAAAAGAGTGGATTTTTCAGGATCCAAACCACAG
Source organism: uncultured Lachnospiraceae bacterium (assembly GCA_934294885.1). GTDB lineage: Bacteria > Bacillota > Clostridia > Lachnospirales > Lachnospiraceae > CAG-590. The sequence goes on from CAKRAK010000003.1 coordinate 109,651, forward strand.
GATAAATAATCCAACGCAACCTCTATAATATTTTCCCGAACCTTTTCCGGATTATCTGCATTATCTGTCAATGCCTGAGCATCTGCTATCATAATATAAATCTTGTCGTATTCTCCTGAATTCTGCAATTCCACACGACGTTTTAACGAACCTACATAGTGTCCTACATGTAATCTTCCTGTCGGACGATCACCGGTTAGAATAATCTTACTCATATTTTTTCTCCCTTTTTAAAAAATTCCTGTAAACTAAAATTATTATACATAAATTACAGAAAAAATCAAATTATTGTGCGGAAGCCTCCATCTGTTTTTGTTCCTGTAAATCCAGACTGATGCCTTCCAGATAGTGAACCATGGCTCCCCCTTCCCGTTTTAAAAAATACTTCGGGTCAAGCTCACTGTATTTAAAATTCTTTGCGTGTTCTCCTCGTTCTACCCGGTCCACGTAAGACTTTAAAACACGAAACGGCAAATAATAAAATTCATTTCTTGCCGTAAAATCGATCAATAAAAAACTGATACCGTTCTGTTTTTCAAACCGCTCCATAAAACGGATCTGATGGTCATGAATATTCTGCATAGGAAATGTATCCGTGTGACATTCCTTCGCATCAAAGCATATGGGAATCCCTTGAACAACACCAATATAATCTACAGTGGAGTCCTTTTCAAAATATGCAAGTGTAATCTGTCTCGTTGTCTTATCAATCTGAACCGGCGTAATGGGAGTTGGTATCTTCTGCACCAGGGCAAGTCCCTTTTCACAATATACATCATTTGTCATATTGATAAGCTCTTCAAAGCCGGAGCCACGTAACCCCCTTGAATTCCAAGTTGCCATATGCCGCCCCTTTCTTCTGTACTGTAACTATAAATTCTATCATGATTGGATATGAAATACACCGGATACAATATCAAGAAACTGCTTCGGTGGTTTTGCCTGTATGCTCATACCTTCCAGTTCTTTTGATAATTCCGGCACCTTTTCAGGAAAAATGATACAATAAGCATGGAGCAGTTGATGTTTTAAATGAAAATCCTTTTTCATAATCTGATTCACACTTTTGTCTCCGTATTTGCCGTCCCCGATAATCGGATATCCGCTGGCATGTAAATGGGCACGAATCTGATGGGTTTTTCCCGTAATAAGCTTTACCTTTAACAAAGTAAAAGAATGATTCTTCCATGACCCATATGCCAATGGCTCATACCGGGTTTCAATATAGGAAATCTTTGTCGCCCCCATTTTCTTTGCTTCTTCCTCCGTAGAAAAAATCCGGACACGGTTATGGGTAGACAGCTTTGTCAGATACCCTTTAACAGACTCTTTTTCCGGAACCTTTCCCGATACTACTGTCAGATAATATTTATCCAGAGTTCTTTCTTTTAACATAACCGAAAGACACCGGGAACCCTTTAAAGACATACCGGCTAAAATGACGCCGCTTGTATTCCGATCCAGCCGGTTACATACAGAAGGGGTAAAGATTGAGTTTCCCTTTGTTTTCCCCTTATAATAATCAACAATCATTTCATTCAGGGTATAATCTCCGGGCTGGGATTTTTGAGATAACATATCTGTAGGCTTATTTAAAACCAATATATCCTGATCCTCATATAAAATATCCAAGGCAGCCGTAGAATGTAAGTTCTCCGAAAAATCCGTTACATCCTCTGATATAGCACCTTCCAGACGAGGCAAAGCTCCGTCTTTTCTAAAGTTTTTAATGGTTTCATCTGTCATAAATACTTTAATGCTATCACCCTTTGACAACATTTCATTCCCTGTTGCCTTTTTGTTGTTCAATTTTATATTCTTTTTTCGAAGCATTTTATAAATAAAACTTTGAGGCGCTCCATCTAAATACCTGCCTAAGAATTTATTTAATCTTTGTCCTTCATATTCCTGTGTAATTACAATTTCCTGCACGGTCATCTATCCCCTGTCTATAAGTTTCGGAAAAATCGGGTATTCCAATATGCAAGGATTATGCATATGCTGATATTCGGTCTTTATTTTAAAAAATGAGAAATGAAATATACCGCCTTCATAGGCAGTCCGTAAACAGACATTGCTTTCCCCTTTTTTGCATCCCTTAACGCCTGCTTTACAACTGCATCTGCCTGAACAGTGGTTAATTTTTTCAGTAATTTTTGTTTTTTCCCTTTGTTGCATATTGTAAGAAAAGGGGTATCCACCGGTCCCGGACATACCGCAGTTACAACAATACCGGAAGGCTTCAATTCAGCACGCAACGCCTTTGAAAAGCTTAAAACATAAGCTTTGGCTGCAGCATATACCGCAAAATCCTTCTGTGGAAGAAATGCAGAAGCAGAAGCAAGCTGTATCAGATTGGATTTGTTATGCATATAAGGCAATACAAGATAGGTAACCTCAGTCAATGCCTTAATGTTTAACTCAATCATATCTGCGATTTCCTTTCCCTCTAACGACAAAAAGGCACCTGCATAGCCTACTCCGGCACAATTTACCATGACTCTGATATTGGGATTTTCATTTTCCAATATGTTTTTTAATTGATTCAAATCCTTTTGACTGCACAAATCAAGGGGAATACTCCGTATAGAAATACCGGGAATCATTTGTTTGAACTGATTCAATTTTTCTTCATTTCTGGCAATTATCCAAAGCTCGTCTACAGTGCAAAGACATTCTGACAGTTGAACTGTAAATTCTTTCCCCATACCGGAGGAAGCTCCTGTGATGATTCCGATTTTTTTCATTCTTTTATTCTCCAACTACGTTCCTTTCAGTCTATCCGTCAAACAAAATTCCTTTGGCAGACACTACAGCCATCGCCAGCCCGGAAGATATTTGTTCTTAACCGTTCCCTGATTCACTTTACCAAAGCCCAGAGAATAATCATTTACGCAAATCAAACAAATTCCGTTTTTTAACACCTTCTGTTCCTCACTACTAAGCTCTATTGTTTCGCCCTTCAGGTATTTAATCACCCGTTCATCATCAATATCCAAAGACAACACATTAGAAAACTGTTCTTTTTTCAAAAACATCGCCAGAGACTGACTCGGTTCAAAACGATTTTTTTTCATGTCTCCCATATAAAGACCGCACCGTAGGATCCGCAATCCCTTTGTATTTACCATGTGCTCCGGAATATAAAAAACCCGATCCTTTTGAACGTCAAAACGATTCCAATCAAAAGGATATGCAATTTCACGAATAAATGAAACCGCCTCAGGAGATAATTTGCCTTTGGAAAACTCGTATTCCGAAACGGAACCGTTCCACTGATTGGATTTTTCCTTTTGAATCAACGCCACAAAATGTCCCTCTCCTTCAATACGGTGTGGCCATAATCTTCTGCATTTACAAAGCTCCGGATTCGATGTAAGTCCCCAGTCCGGATGTCCCTGATCAAAGCCGGAAAACAGAGGGAGCTCTACCGGCTTCAAAGAATCATCTAAGGATAACAGATATTCGATTGACTGTTCGTTTTCCTCTTTGGAGAAGGTACAGGTAGAATAAATGATCATTCCTCCCGGCTTTAACATGGTAACAGCTTCTTTTAAAATAGATCGCTGCAGTCCAACAAATAAATCCACACCATTTTGCTCCCATGCTTTTATCATACTGTTCTGTTTACGGAACATTCCTTCCCCGGAGCATGGTGCATCAATAACAATCTTATCAAAAAAAGCGGGAAAACGCTTTGCAAGCTCGTTCGGCGGTTCACTGGTAACCAATGCATTTCCAACACCAAAAAGCTCTATATTTTTTAGTAATGCCTTGGCTCTGGAATTACTGATATCATTTGTTACCAAAAGTCCGGTTCCCTTTAATTTGGCTGCAACCTCCGTAGACTTACCACCTGGAGCCGCACACAGATCAAGAACCTTATCTCCAGGCTCCACAGGAAGAAAGCTTGCCGTAGCCATGGCAGAAGGCTCCTGAATGTAATACAATCCGGCATAATAATAGGGATGTTTTGCCGGTTTCTCCTCTTTTTCGTAGTAAAAACCGTTGGGACACCATGGCACCGGCTTCAATGAAAATGGGGAAATCTTCAAAAACTCTTCAACAGAAATCTTTGATGTATTAACCCGCAAGCCCTGATTGGCCGGTTTCGAAAAGGATTCCAAATAATCAGCATATTCCTCTCCTAACATGTCCCTCATTTTATTTTCAAATGAAATTGGTAAGTTTATCTTCTGCACAACCTGTTAACCTTTCTGTCTGATCCTTTCCATATACCAAAGAAAATACGAGATTTCAAAAGGATTTACATAAGGCTTTGTGCCTTATATCCTTCGGAAATAATATCCAACTGCTTGGAAAACCGTTCTAATTGTTCCAAATTTTCACTTTGATATACCTTATAAAATTCGTCCTGAATCTTCAAAACTTCTCGTTTACTTGCAACCTTAAACAAATTCTGTATATTAATCAAAATATCGGAAACCAGCATTGCTTTTACCTGGAAAATATTTTGTGCATCCATAATCTCATCCCGGACAGTACCCATCTCCCGATCCAATGTAATAATAGCATCTGATGCCTTATGAAGCTTTTCCTTAATATGTTCCGGCATATTTCCCTTATATTTGTATTGAAGAGAATGCTCAATGGTTGCCCAGAAATTCATAGCCAGAGTCCGAATCTGAATCTCGGCCTGAATCCGCTTTGTTCCATCCAAAGTATAGACATCATAATAAATAATAATGTGATAGCTTTGATATCCGCTTTCCTTCATGTTCTTAATATAATCTTTTTCCTGAACGACTTCCATATCCGTTCTGTTATGTATAATTTCAACTACCTTCTCGATATCCTCCACAAACTGACAAATAATACGAATTCCTGCCATATCAGAAATGCGGTCGTCTATCTCTTCGATTGAAATGTTTTTCTTTTGCATTTTATCTAAAATACTGGATATTTTTTTTACTCGTCCCGTCACCTGCTCTATCGGTGAATACAATCCTGCATTACGATATTCTTCTATAATGTGATTAAACTTAACGATTAACTCATCTACTGCAAGGCGATACGGATCTAAAATCTCCCGCCAAAGCTGAATTTCCATTCTATTCACCCCTGTTTCTATATATATTTAAGGTTTTACACCTATCATTTTTCTATTATATTTAAGGTTTTACATATATCGTTTTATTTTATCATAGAAAAAGAGAAAATAAAAGCGTCACTCCTTATTTTTCAAGTAGAAATAAGGATTTACTGCTTTCATTTCCTGATGGGAACTATAGATACCAAGATGTAAATGTGTGGGAAATTTACCTGTGGTTCCTTCTTCCCCTTCTCCGCTGTTTCCCATAAAACCAATGAATTGTCCTGCCCATACCGGATCTCCAAGCTCTAAACCGTTGGCATAGGATGATAAATGGGCATAGTAAAAGTACGTCCCATTTTTTCCGGTTATACCAATTCTGTAGCCACCAAGAAAAAGCCAGCCTATATTGGTGACCGTTCCGCTGCAACAGCTCACAACCGGAATCTCTCCCGGGGTATCCTGCCGATCCATAATATCGCACCCCTCATGTTCTCCCTGAATACGTCCGGCACCATAAGAATCCTCATAATATATGCGATTTCTATAGGATATGGGAATTGGAAAACAATCCATATCACGGGAAACAGATTGATTGATCAAATTCTGTTTTTCATTGTTTTTATCATTCTGACCGGCTTTAAAAGAAATCATATGTTGAATGACAACAATCGCCAGCAATTCCATACAGAAAACAAAAAGAAAGAAATACCTTTTTATTATGTATTTTTCATGCCGGCTTTTTCTATACATACATAAATTCTATCAATATCAATTACTATCATATATATGCATTTTTTTATATTTTATGATGAAACCATGTTACTTTCCAATTCGATTCTTCGGATGATACAGTTGGCTTCTCTGTATATATCAATCGGCTCTACATTCATGTAATAATGTTGATTTGCATACACAATGTTCCCATGTATCATCGTCATAAGCACATTGTCCGTGCTGCCGCTATACACAATATTAGGAACCATATGATTCAACGGCTGCATATTCGGCTTTAGCAGATCAAGCAAAATGAGGTCAGCTGATTTCCCCTCCTGTAAACAGCCGGAATGTAACCCCAGCAAATCGGCACCGTTTACGGTAGCCATACGAAGAATTTCCATAGGCGTAACAGCAGCCGCATCCTTATACTTTAACTTAGCACATCCGCAGGCAAGGTACATTTCCTTAAAAAAGTTCAGACTGTTATTGCTTGCCGGTCCGTCGGTTCCGATTGCCACCGGGATGTTCCTATGCAAATAATCCTTTAACGGAGCAATTCCACTGGCAAGTTTCATATTTGAGGCAGGATTGGTTACCGCAAAAATATGATCCTCTTTCATGATTTCCCAATCCTCCGGAGTTGTATGAACCAGATGATGACCTGCTCCCCCATATCGGAACAAACCAAGATCATGCATGAGGCGAATCGGTGTTTTTCCGTATCTTTTTTTACAATCCTCCACTTCCCTTTCGGTTTCACTGTTATGCATGTAAACCGGAGCCTTTAACTCCTTACACAAATCGCTGATTGCTTCCAGTAATTCAAAACAGCAGCTATATTCGGAATGAAAACCTAACCGGTAATCTACAAACTCACCGGCTCCATGAAATCTTTTATAATCACCCCTTAAAGTATTTACCGCACCATCCACAGATTCTTTTGTCTCACCGAATACAGTTCCGGATATCACTACCGGAAATCCCATTCGATTACAAGCCTTTGCAATCATTTCCGGATAAAAATACATTTCGAAGCTGGTTGTAATTCCGTTTCTCACATATTCCAGTATCGCCAGTTCCATCAAGGTCTCAATATCCGATTCCCGTAAACACCCCTCCGCAGGAAATATTTTGTTATGCAGCCACTCCTGCAGGGGCAGGTCATCCGCATAAGAACGTAAAAAGGTCATAGGTCCATGGGCATGACAATTGACAAAGCCCGGCATGATCAGGTTTCCCATGCAATCAATCTCCCGATCAAAAGACGGTGCTTCCGTCGTATCGAATTTGTGGTTTTCCATATCGGAGCATATTATTTTTTCTATTTTTCCATCCAAAACCCATATTTCACCTTTAAAAATATCCCGATCCGGTTCCATCGTTAAAATACGGGCATCATATAATCGGGTTCTCATATAATCACCTTCTTACATTTTTGAAATCACATTTTTTACCAGTTGTTGGAATTTCGGTGCCGCAGCATCGGCAGCCATCTTAACCTCTTCATGGCATAACGGCTGTTTACTGATTCCGGCTGCAAGATTAGATATAAAGGATATTCCACATACCTCCATACCCATATGAGAAGCTGTAACAGCTTCAACGGCGGTACTCATACCTACAGCAGATGCGCCTAAAAGCTTACACATTCTAATCTCCGCAGGTGTCTCATAGCTTGGTCCCGTAAGCTGCAAATATACACCCTCCTGTAACGGAATATCAAGCGCTTTTGCCGATTGACGAATGGTATCCTGCAAAGCCGGTGTATAGATATGACTCATATCCGGAAAGCGGGGGCCGAAGGATTCTTCATTCTCTCCTAATAAGGGATTTGGTACAAAACAGGATATATGATCGGTAATCAGCATAAAATCACCACAGGAAAAGCCATCTCCCAATCCACCTGCTGCATTTGTTAAAAACAGTGTTTTTGCTCCTAACAGATGCATCAGACGAATCGGCAGCACAACATCCTCCATAGAATATCCTTCATAGTAATGAACCCTTCCCTGCATAATTACCACCGGTGTCTTTTCCACATATCCAAACACGAATCTTCCCTTATGTCCGGCTACCGTAGACTGTGGAAAATTATCAATATCCTTATACGCAACTACCGCCTCTATCTGAATACGATCAGCAAAATCCCCTAATCCGGAACCTAAGACCAAAGCAACTCTCGGTGTAAAATCCGTTACCTTTCTAATAGCATTCAGACATTGATTAACTCTTACTTCTAACTTCCCCATAATAAATACCTCCTGCCATTCCAGCACCCAAAATAATCTGTTTCCATTATACTGGAAGCAGGTAAAAATATCAATATTGCACAAAGGGCCGGCGCTTAAATCCGCCGACCCTGTCAATTCATAACACTTATTTATTTTTTACTGATTCGGTCATCGTTGTCCTCATAATAAACTAAAACAGGAGTTCCGACATCAAAAGTCTCATATAACTTCTGGGCAAATTCTCTCGGAAGGTTGATACATCCATGAGAACCGCTGTATAAGAATATATCCCCGCCATAAGCATATCTCCAACCGTCTGCATCGTGAAGACCATAACCGCCATTAAACGGCATCCAATAGGTTACATGGGATTCATATGAATACTCCATGGTTGTTTCCTGCGTTTCATAAGGATTACCTGCTTCATCTAAAGCAATAACAGTTCTGGTTTTCGGAACCTTTTCTCCCCGCAGGGTTGCCGGACTTTGTTTTGCCTGTATGACATACAATCCAAGACAGGTTCCGTGTCCTTGGGAAATACAACCTGATACGCAATCGCTTTCCGCAATCTTTTTACCATCCTTATATGCAACAACCTTTTGTTTTGAAAGATTTGCCTCTATGTATGTATCACCGATATCATTATCACCAACTAAGGAAATTCCCTTCTGGGTAAATGTAACATCTACGGTAGCCGGCTTTTTATCATTTAATGCACTCATCAGATCTTTTACAGTCTGCTCCTGATCCATTATATAACCAATGTTATTCTTTCCTTCAATTTCAATGTACTGATTTCCCCAAGAGGTTTTAAATTTTCTCTTTGTTCCAACAGTATCATACTGCTGTGCCAGTTTTTTTACGTAGTTGTTTACCTTTGTCTCGGAAACAGCCATTGTATTACCTTTTTCTTCCAGTACATCATCCAAAAATTCAATATTCGGTTCTAATTCTAAATCGTCTAATTTTAGGGTAATTACACAGTTCTTGAAATCACCCAGCTTTTCATATTCTTCCACAAGAGATGGACTGTCTTTGAAAACAGCCGGTTTACAGTAGCAATCCTCAGCAGTCAAATCCATATTTGCCTGAATCTGACTCAGTTTTTCAGCAACCGTTTGCTTGAATATATCCTCATCCAAACGGTTACCCATAACCTCATCTACAATCACATACTGTTTTCCTTCAAGACCGATATATGCATCTACAGGATCAACAATATCTTTAGAAGTCAGAATGTCCATCTTTTTATAAATATCCTCTAACTTCTCCTGATTCCATGTAACATCGGCATCAATTTGAAAATCATGTTTATTAAAAATCTCAACAAACCATATATATGGTTTCTGGTCCTTCAAACATCTGGATACCTTTTCCTTCAATGTAATAACCATATCAATATCTTTTCCGACAATCTTTTCTTCCTTCTGATCTACAGTATTCATGGTTAATACATATGCAGAATAAAAATTATCCAATGTATTTTTTGCAGTCGGCTCATCCATGCTTGACACATCCGTCCCGTTAATTGCTACCGCAGGATAAAAATTAGAAGAAAAATACCAAAAACCTGTAAAATAAACTCCAAGTAAAAAGACAATTGTAATACACAATACTACAATCGGCCATTTTCTCTTCTTTTTATCGGAGGAAACCTGAGTGCCCTCATTTGTATTCCCTTCCCCTTCGTTATCCTTTTGTTCTTTTTTTGCAGCATTCACATCCGCTAAACGTTTGCTTTGGGAGATTGCTTTTGTTTCTGATTTGTCATCCTTTTTTTCTTCTGTTTTTTTGTCGTCTTTTTCATCCGGCTTTTTCTTGCCTGATTTTGACTCTGACTGCTTCTCATCTACAGAATTCGTTTTTTTATCATCTGATTTCCCTTGTGATTTCTTTTCGTCCCCTTTTACGTCTGATTCTTTGTCATCTGATTTTTTAGAAGCTTTGTCGTCTGTTGTTTTCTCCGGTTTCTTCTCATCTTTGGAATCCGATTTTTTATCATCCTTCCCACCAGACTTTTTATCCTCTTTAGCTTCAGACTTTTTCCCCTCTGAACTTACCTCTGAATCCTTCTCCTCTGACCCGGCTTCTGATTTCTTATCCCCTGCCTTCTGATTCTCTGCCTTATCATTGAAGCCAGAGTCTTTCTTTTCCGTACGGACAGACTCTTTATCATCATCCGGTAACGTAAGCTCAATATATTCTGACTTTTCAAATTCCTCTAGTTTTGAATTGTGTTTTTTCTCTCCACTCATACCCTTCTCCCGCAATCTATTCTGTTTAAAACATCCAAAACATGTTTTAAATCCAATCTCATTTATAAATCAATCATCAGTATACTAAGATTTCATATGATATGCAACAATTTTACGTACATTCGTAAGATATTTTATACTAAACAAGATATTTCTGAATCCTGTCTCCCAAAATCCTTTTTCCAACCAATGCCATGAAAAAAAACAGTCTCGGACTTATCCTTATCCCTAAAATTGCCAAATCCTGTAAATCCCTTTTGGATTTTATTTTTTTGTAGTATTTATGATATCTTCTGAAATTTTTCTTTATGAGTTTTCCGTACTCACTTACATATTCCGAAGATATGACCATCTGAAAATAAACCCAGAGATTGCTGCGAATGATACGATATCCGATACAATCTCTTATATAATTATCATCACCCTTATAGGAGCCTTTAATCAGGTTCGCCGCCTTTATATTATCCGTTACATTTCTTCTAAGTGTCTTTTTCTTATATGTCTGTTGCAGGGCACTATCCTGATTCAACACATAGACATAACAGGCATCCGATATATAATGAACCTTTTTACAGTGATTTAAATACCGGATTACAAATAACATATCCTCACCGATGGATAATCCTTCCTGAAAGCGGTCATCTCCGATTAAGGAACGACGAAAAATCTTATTCCAGCAGGCACCGGTTATATATGGCGTGCATAAAACATGGTAATAAAACTCATGTATATCCACAGGATTCGAAATCAGAAACTCCTTTGAATCCTTCCCTTCTCTTACATATCCGCATGCAGCAATATCAGCATCCTCGATTCCCTTCACCAAGGTTTCCGTATAATCCGGTCTGACATAATCATCTCCATCACAAAAAATCAGATATTCCCCTGTCGCATAGTCAATCCCTGCATTTCTGGCGCAGGATACACCTTTGTTTTCCTGGGAAATCAAATGTACCGTTTCATTTTCTTCCTCAAGTCTTTGACAAATTTCCGGACTGTTATCTACACTTCCGTCATTAATCAGTATAATTTCATATAGACTATACCGCTGATTCAACAGACTTTTTACACATCGTTCAATATATGCTTCACAATTATATACCGGAACAATTACTGATACTTTATGCATGCTTTCCTCTCCTTGCATATCTAAACTTTTTATTCTCCTAATGGTAACATAATCTATTTTTTTTGTCGAGGCAGGTTTACGAATGAATATGGCAGATATACTGCTTTAACAGTTTTAAATACAAGCCTGTATACTGAATTTGTTTGATATCCTCTATTGCCAGTAATTCCACTTCACCGATTTTATCATTTCCGTTATAATATTCCATTCTTCCAATCACACTGTCCTTTTTAATCGGTGCCGTCTTCTTGTCTATCACACATTTTTTTGTGATTTTAGAACTGTCCGAATCCCCTACCAAAGCATAGGAGAAATCATTTTTTGCATAAATTTTCATATAATCTTTATCGCCATCTGTAATCTCAATTACATTCTTTCCGTCTAATACCTTTTTATCCTCATATAATTTACAATTAGAAAATCCGTAATTTAACAATGCCTCTGCATCCTGATACCGTATTTCTTTTGTCTTGGAACCCATAACAACCGCCAGCAACGTCATGCCGTCCCGTTTTGCCGTCGCACACATGGAAAAACCCGCAACTGAAGTGTAACCGGTTTTCAAACCATTTGCTCCATTATATTTTTTTAAGAATTTGTTGGTATTTGCCAAACCGAACTCAGATTCTCCCCTTTTTGTTTTGTGGGTAATATGATCCATCCAGATAGAAGAATAATCAAATACCTCCGGATGGGTTAAAATCAGTTCTCTGGACAAAAGGGCAATATCCATGGCACTCATTTCATGGCCCTCCGCTTCCAGTCCACATACATTTACAAAATTTGTATGGTTCATCTGCAATTTTTTTGCCCGTTCATTCATTTTTTTAACAAATGCCTCTTCACTTCCCGCAACAGCTTCACTGACAGCAACCGCCGCATCATTTGCAGAAGAAACAATCATACATTTTAACAAATCATCAAAGGTCTGCACCTCTCCGGCTTCCAAATAAACCTGACTGCCACCCATATCTGCCGCATGCTGTGATACGGTAATCTCATCTGTCAATGCAATTTTTCCCGCCTTTATTGCGTCAAAGGCAAGAAGCATTGTCATAATTTTTGTTACCGATGCAGGTTTCCTTGGTGTGTCTCCATCCTTTTCATATAAAATCCGACCACTGGTCAATTCCATTAATACAACAGAGGGTGATTCAATGGTTAATTCTTCATTTGCAGCATAACATCCGGTTCCCGGAATCTGAACAAGACCGAGAAGCAGGAACAGATTGCACATTATACTTATAAAGATTTTTCTGAATTTTTTCAAATGAATAATCCATTATTCTTTTTATCATATTATTAAACTCCGAATGAAAATATTCATAAAAAACCACATATACCAATACGATATATGTGGTTTGGTTCTTTCGATAAAATTATAAATTATCCTTCGTAATCAATTCATAAATGATTGGATTTGCCCTAACCCTTTCTTCCTGAACCTGATAAGCGGAAATAAAACGATTCGTCGCCTGAGAAAGCCTGTTCTCATCATTACCGTAAAGAATGGCAACAATATCATTCTTTTCTATAGCATCACCTAATTGTTTGAAAATACGAATTCCCACGCTTAAGTCAATCTCACTGTCCTTCGTCTCTCGTCCGCCACCTAAAATTAAAGAGGTCATTCCCACTGACTGATTATCACAGGATAGCAGATATCCCCGATTCATATACACCGGCATTATATCTTTTCCATATATCTTTTTTTCAATGGATGCAGCAGCAAATTGGGAAGGCTCATCAATAAAACTGTCTTCACCACCCTGTGCCTTTACAAATTCCTTCAGCTTATCCAGGGCTTTACCGGATGCAACCGCATCATCTATAAGCTTCATCGCCTGTTCTTTTCCCGATGCTTTTTGAGCCAGTAACAGCATCTGACATGCCAATGCTTTCGAAACCTCCATTAAACGATGATTTCCGTTACCCTTCAGACATTCAATTGCTTCCTTTACCTCTAAAATATTACCGACACTGTTCCCTAGAGGTTCGTTCATGTCCGTGATCAGGGCAACTGTTTTCTTTCCTGCCATTGTGCCGATAGACACCATAGTCCTTGCCAAAGCTCTTGCATCCTCTAACGTTTTCATAAATGCTCCGGAACCGCATTTTACATCCAACACGATACCGTCCGCACCGGCAGCAAGCTTTTTACTCATAATACTTGCTGCAATTAAAGATATATTGTCCACGGTAGCCGTAACATCCCGCAAGGCGTAGATTTTCTTATCAGCCGGAGCCAGATTGGCTGTCTGTCCTACAATTGCAAGACCAATATCATTTACCTGATTCATAAATCGTTCTTCTGATATACTGGTCTGAAAACCCGGAATCCCTTCCAGCTTATCTATGGTTCCTCCTGTATGACCGAGACCCCGTCCACTCATCTTCGCAACCGGAACCCCAAGGCTTGCAAGAATCGGACCGATAATAAGACTTGTCTTATCTCCAACACCACCGGTAGAATGTTTATCAATCTTGATTCCTTTTATGGAAGATAAATTAAGCCGGTCTCCGCTGTCAGCCATAGACATTGTAAGATTGGTAGTCTCTTCATTATTCATACCACGGAAATACACAGCCATCAAAAATGCTGCCATCTGGTAATCCGGTATGGTTCCATCTGTATATTTTTTCACAAGATAATCTATCTCATCTGAGGATAACACTTCTCCATTTCTCTTTTTTAAAATCAAATCATATGTATTCATGGCAACCCCTCCTCATGTATCTTTATCCTTCAGGCTTTTACAGCATAGATTTTTTGCTTTCCCCAATCTTTAACTTAGATACACCAAAGTTATCTGCAATCGTTGCTCCAATATCCGCAAAGGTATCCAAAACTCCCAGATTAATACCATGATCCATCTTCTTATGATACATCAGAACAGGAATATATTCTCTTGTATGGTCTGTACCGCGAAATGTTGGATCACAGCCATGATCTGCATTAATAATCAGCAAATCATCCTCTTTCATATTGGTAAGGATTTTGGGAAGACATTCATCAAAGGTCTCCAGTCCCTGAGCATAACCCTCCACATCTCTCCGGTGTCCCCAGGAAGAATCAAACTCCACCAAATTGGTAAAAATCAATCCATCATGCTGAGTTTCCATAAAATCAAGCGTCTTTTCAATACCGTCTACATTACTTTTTGTATGAACAAAATCTCCGATTCCCACACCACAGAAAATATCGTGAATCTTTCCAACGGCAGAAACCCGGTATCCGGCATCATCCAAATAGGTAAGCAGACTTTCTTTGGATGGTTTCAATGAAAAATCCCTGCGGTTGGCTGTACGAACATAGGTAGAACCTTCCTTTACAAAGGGTCTGGCAATTACTCTTCCAACACCATGTTCTCCCTGTAAAATACCTCTTGCAGCCTCACAGATTCGATACAATTCCTTAACCGGTATCACATCCTCATGGGCAGCAATTTGAAAAACAGAATCCGCAGAGGTATATACAATCGGGAAACCGGTTCTTACATGTTCATCCCCTAATTCATTAATAATCCGGGTTCCACTGGCAACAACATTACCAAGATATCCCTTGCAGCCGGATTTTAAGAGAAATTGTTCCATAATCTCTTCCGGAAATCCATCCGGGTAAGTCGGAAATGCCTTTTTGGTATAGATACCGGTCATTTCCCAATGACCGGTAGTTGTATCCTTTCCGTTTGATAATTCCCTTGCCTTGCCATATGCACCGATTGGTACAACATCCGACTTAGGAAGAGAGGTTCCGTCAATGGAATACAATCCCATGCCTTCCATATGGGGAACATGCAAATGTCCTCTTTTCCGGATAATATTTCCTAACGTATCTGCCCCCACATCACCAAATACATCCGCATCCGGCAGTGCACCAATTCCGACACTATCAAGAATGATCCAAATAACACGTTTAAACATATACTACACCCCCTGTAATCCTTATAAAATTACAATAAATCAGCCATCTCCAATAATAATTTTTCTGATTTTTCCCAGCCAAGACATGGGTCTGTAATAGATTTTCCGTAACAGCCGCCACCAACCGGCTGATTACCGTCTTCAATATAAGACTCTACCATAACACCCTTAACCAGTCCTGCCACATCTGTACTATGACGCATACTATGAAGAATTTCTTTTACAATTCGAGGCTGTTCATCCCATTGTTTTCCTGAATTATTATGATTTGCATCTACAATAACTGCCGGATTTTTTAATTTATCAAACTTATGATATGCGTCACATAATGCGATCAGATCTTCATAATGATAGTTCGGCATAGACACTCCATGCTTATTCAGGGAACCTCTTAAAATACAATGGGTCAACGGATTACCGTCTGACTTAACCTCCCAGCCCGCTGTCATGAAAGTATGACTGGACTGACCTGCCACACAGGAATTCATCATAACCGAATAGTCTCCTGAGGTTGGATTTTTCATACCAACAGGAACATCGATACCGGATGCGATCAATCGATGAGACTGGTTCTCAACAGAACGTGCACCGATTGCAACATAAGATAAAATATCAGAAAGATATGGCCAGTTATCGGAATAAAGCATCTCATCAGCCGCTGTCAATCCGGTCTTGCCAATCGCATCAATATGCATCTTACGGATTGCCTTTAATCCTTCAATAAAATTAGGCTTCTCCTCCGGATTTGGCTGATGTAACATTCCTTTATATCCGGAACCGTTGGTTCTTGGCTTGTTTGTATAAATTCTCGGAATAATTAAAATTTTATCCTGTATCTTTTCCTGAACCTTCGTCAAACGGGTCAGATAATCCAAAACCGCATCTTCATTATCCGCAGAGCAGGGACCGATAATTGCAATAAATTTATCTGATTCACCGGTAAAAATCTTTGCAATTTCTGCATCCCGTTGCGCCTTAACTTTTTTATTCTCCTCGCTCATTGGAAATAATTCTTTAATCTCTTCCGCAGATGGTACCTGGGAAATGTAATGTAAACTCATGTTTATTCTCCTATCTTGTATAATATTCAGGTAATCCAAAATTCGTAATTTCCATTGCATTTACTTTATCATGAAACAGGAAAAAAAGCAAACATTCACCCACCATTAATATAGGATTTCAGAATTTTAAGAAAGCAATATTGGTATGTGATTTTCTCGCAATTCACATCAGAATACAACGATATATCCTGATATTCCTTTCCGTTTATGTATATTTTCAATATTCCCACATTCTGATTCTTTTTTACCGGAGCCTCCAAAGTCTTTGGAATACATACGTCATAGGTAATGCGGTCATCCCCCTTTACTAACAGGGATACACGATCCTTTGTATAAGGGATACATTCTTTATATTGAATGCCATTTTGAATCTTTATCTTTTGGAAGGATATATTTTTCTCAACAACCGTTTTTTTCGTATATTCATTGATTCCGTAATTCATCAGTCTTGTTGTGTCCTGCCATTTATAATTTTTGTGAGGCGGCCATCCGCATGCAAGAACTACACTGATTAATTTTTTTCCTTCTTTTTCGATTCCGCCCACAAAACAATAGCCTGCTTTTCCGGTAAATCCTGTTTTGATTCCGATTGCTCCTTCATATAGATCAAGAAACCGGTTCTTATTATTCACCGTCAGACTTCTGCCCTTCGTCTGCTCATGAAATTGGTACGTTCTTGTTTGTATCATTTCACAAAACTGCCGGTTGGAAAGACAGTATCTGGCAATTAACGCAAGATCTCTTGCCGTCGTGTAATGTTTTTTTGCATCCAAACCATTGGGAGTGACAAAATTCGTATCGTAGGCACCTAATTGTTTTGCCTTGTCATTCATCATTTTAGCAAACCCCTCCACACTGCCTCCGATATGCTCGGCAATGGCAACCGCAGAGTCGTTATGAGACTCCAGTATCATGGAATAGAGCAAATCCTTCAAACGATACTGTTCCCCGGTCTGAATGTGCAGCTTCACATCCGGTTGTCTGGCTGCATTGGAAGAAACCGTTACTAAATCCTCACCATTTCCATTTTCCAATGCAACGATTAAGGTCATAATCTTGGTTGTACTTGCCATAGGTGCTTTTTCATAACCGTTTTTTTCATATAAAACTCTTCCGTTTGTTCCATCCATTAATACAGCATAGCCCGCCTGAAGGTTATCCAAAGAATCCTTCTCCTTCATGACAGGAAGCTCCTGTCTTTTCGGAATCCCTTCTTCCATCCGAACTCCCTCTTTTGTCCAGACCCCATAATATCGATTATGCTCATAAGCAGTCTGAAGCTTCTCATTTTCTTCATATGTATGAATACCGGCACAGCCAATGGCAAGAAAAAATGCAAAAATCCAAAGAAAAAGAGAATTATTTTTATCATTTTTTACAGCATAAAAAAAAGACATGTCATATCCTTGTAAATTATTATTACAAATATATGAACATATCTTTTAAAATATCACCCATCAATCCTTTACAGCCGGAAATGTAAGCTGAGCCTCTTCTAAAGCCTGCTGCTTAAAATCCTCAATCTTATCCGGGGTAATCATAGGAAGCTCATCCGTTGACTGTACACCAAAGCTTCTTAAGAAGTCTTCGGTGGTACCAAATAAAATCGGCCTTCCGGCAGCATCCAACCTGCCTACCTCCTGAATCAAGTGATATTCCACCAGCTTATTCACCGCATGAACACAGGAAACACCTCTGATGGCTTCTATCTCCTGCCGGGTTATCGGCTGCTTGTACGCAATGATTGAAAGGGTTTCCAGCAATACATCCGTAAGAACATGCTTTTTAGGCGTATTTACAATCTTTATGATCGTATCATAGTAGTCCGATTTGGAACATAACTGGTACGAATCTTCAATCTCAAGGATTCTGATTCCTCTTTCTGTTACGTCATATTCCTCCATCATCTGCTTTGCAATCTGCGAAAGTATTTTTTCGTCTATTTCCAATGCTTTACACAAATCATCCTTTGAAACCGCTTCTCCCACAGAAAACAGAACCGCTTCCAGCCTTCCCTTTAATTCCGGTATACTAAATTCCTTTTTCTCTTCCATATTTACTCCCCTGTAACCATCTCACCTGTAATCGGATTCAATACATTTTCCGAGGTCAGTTCATCCAATGAATCAATTACAATCTCGCCAAAAATTTCCTCCTGTCGAATAGTAATGGCTCCAACCTTCATCAATTCCAAAATAGACATAAACGTAATAATAACATTCATCTTACTGGGAAACGTCTCTAACAGGGTTCTGAAATTAATTCCTTTTAAACCCCTTACCTCTTCCCGAATCTGTACCATACGTTCTTCAATGTTGATTTCTTCTTTTTCGATTGTTCCGAATTTGGAACGAATCGGATCAATTTTATCTACCTGTTTTTTCATAACCGATTTAAAAATCTCATTTAAGGCATTCAGGGTCATTCCGTTAACCAGCAAAACAGGATCCACATCTTCCTTATATGCAGACACCTCCTTAGGAATGGAGGCTTTTTTATAAAACGTATAAGAAGCGTCTAATTCCATGTCCTTAAGCTCCAATGCCGCATATTTGTACATCTTATACTCCAGCAAACGACGTACCAGCTCGGCTCTTGGGTCTTCCTCTTCTTCCTCTTCCGATTCTTCCCTTGGAAGCAGCATTTTTGATTTGATCTTAATAAGTGTTGCCGCCATAACAAGAAATTCACTCATAACATCCATATCCTTCGTCTGCATCTGATTTACATACTCTAGATACTGCTCCGTAATCGTTACAATGGGAATATCATATATATCAACTTTATTCTTATCAATCAGGTGTAACAATAAATCCAAAGGACCCTCAAACACCTGCAGCTTATATTCTATATCCATATGTACATCCTAAAATAAACAATTCATTAACAAAAATAAGCCGTTTTCAATCAAAGCATGAAAACGACTTATATTATATTATACTTCCATGTAAAAATCAAATGATTATAAACACCATTCCGCCATTTCCGTCATTAATGATTTTTTCCATTGTATCCTGTAACCGTATTTTGGAATCATCGTTTATTTTATTGGATTTGCTTAACAATCCTTCTTCCACCATCTGTTCTACGGTTTTTCCGAAAATATTGGTATTCCAGAATGCTTCCGTGGAAATTTTTCTCTGCTCCTTCATATTGGAAAGAAAATCTTCCGCCTGTTCCTTGCTTCCCACAATCGGAGCAATTTCCGTTGAAACATTTGCTTTTATAAAATGTAGGGATGGAGCCTTTGCTTTTATTTTGATGCCATACTTGGTTCCATGCTTGATCAATTCCGGTTCTTCAACTTCAATATCCTCTTTTTCAGGCATTACCAGACCGTATCCCTTTGCAAACACACTTTCCATCGCTCCGGCCACATGATTGTATTCTTTTCTTTTTTGAGCGATTTCTTTTATAATATTAATGAAGTCATATTCATTATCAATCGGAGATTCCAACAGCTCTGACAACAGCTGGTAATAATATTGGTCCGGAATAGTGATTCGGATATGAATCGTACCGTCTCTTAAATCCATATTGGATACATATACCTCACTGATATATTCTGTATCCGGTTTTTCAAGCTCATATACATTTTTCATACCAATCATATGTTCCAAAACATTTTTTGCGTATGCAATCAAATTTTCTTTGATGGGATGATGAATTTCCAAAGTTTCCACCCACTTCGGAATATAAAAATTAACCTGATGAATCGGAAACTCCAGCAATATGCTGTTCAAAATATTCAATATATCACTGCTTTTTAACTGGTCACAGTTAATTGGCAATACCTTAACACCATATTCCTTTGTTAAATGATTTGCAAGCTCCGTCACCTCTTTGTTTGCCGGCTTCGTACTGTTTAATACAACAACAAAGGGTTTCCCCAATGCTTTCATTTCTTCAATAATTTCTTTTTCAACAGATTCATAATTTTCTCTTCCAATCTCACCAAAGGAACCATCCGTTGTAACAACAATACCGATGGTAGAATGATCCGTCATTACCTTTTTGGTTCCAATCTGTGCCGCTTTGGAAAATGGAATCTCATATTCAAACCACGGTGTTCTCACCAGACGTTCATGCTCATCTTCTATATGTCCGGTAGCTCCTTCTACCATATAACCGACACAGTCCACAAGTCTTACGTTAATCTCTGCTTCATTATTCAATGTAATAGTAGTTGCCTCATTGGGAATAAATTTCGGTTCTGTTGTTGTAATAGTTTTACCCGAACCACTTTGAGGCAGTTCATCAATGGCTCTTTCCTTTTCCGGTCCGTCTGCCATAGAGGGGAGAACAAGACTTTCCATAAACCGCTTGATAAAGGTTGATTTTCCGGTTCTGACCGGTCCCACTACACCTATGTACATATCTCCATTTGTTCGTTCTTTTATATCCTGGTAAACGTCATATTGGTCTTTCATAAAATCCTCCTTAAAAGAATATATAATTCGAACATCCTAAAATGAATATATGCAAAAAAAGAGGAATTATGACTACATAATTCCTCTAACCAATCAACACTTATAAAATTACCACTTTAACTGCTCTGATTCCCTTGCTTTATCTCTTGTAAGGAGAGAGAAAACGGCTTCCTTTGCAGGAACATCATGGAATAATACATCATTAACAGCTTCCACTATCGGCATGGAAACATTATATTTTTTAGACAGCTCGTAGGTTGATTTTGCTGAATACACACCTTCCACTACCATCTTTACTTCATCCATTGCTTCCTGGTAAGTTTTTCCCTGACCGATTAAAAATCCCGCATTCCGGTTTCTGGAATGTTTGGAGGTACAGGTTACAATCAAATCACCGATACCGGAAAGACCTGCCACAGTCTCAATATGACCTCCCATGGCAATAACAAGTCTGATAAGCTCTGAAACACCTCTTGTGATTAATGCTGCCTTAGTGTTATCTCCGTATCCAAGACCATCTACAACACCGGCCGCCAATGCAATTACATTCTTAACAGAACCGCCTAATTCTATACCTATCACATCCGGACTGGTATAAACCCGGAAAAAGTCATTCATAAAAGTATCCTGTACAATCTCAGCTACTTCTTTGGACTTGGAACCGGAAACAATGGTAGTCGGGATTCCTCTGCTTACCTCTTCCGCATGACTTGGTCCCGATAAAATCGCAGCCCTGCACTGTGGACATTCTTCTTTGATGATTTCCGTCATTGTTTTATATGTATGCTCCTCAATACCCTTGGCAACATCTACCACAATTGTTCCCTCTTCAATATAAGGAGACGCATTTTTCATTGTTGATCGTACAAAAGGTGACGGTACTGCACAAACAACCAGTTCCTTTCCCTTTAATGCAGAATCCAGATCCGTTGTAAATTCTACTGTACTTGGAATCATAACCCCCGGCAGCTTATCTCTGTGCTCTCTGTATTCCTTCAGCATTAATATTTCTTCCGGGTCAATGGACCAAACTGTAACATTATGACCATTTTTGCAAAGTAATATGGATAATGCGGTTCCCCAGCTTCCTGCACCTAAAATACAAATATTTTTCATATTATTACCTCCCATTCCATCATGCACCAATCAAATGATGTTCTCACTCTGTCTTATTTTTCGAAAAAAGCTTATTTTCCTCTCCGTGTACCAGACGGACAATATTAGCCTTATGGCGGTAAAATGCCAGTGCACCAAATAAAAATATAACAATATAGCTTTCCAAAAGACTGCTATTACTATATGCCTCATTGGTAACCGGATTCATCAACATACCATTGGTTCCCAAATATAAAAAGGTAACAAAAAATAATACAACAACAATCAACGAACCAAGAGATACATATCTTGTAACAATAACACAAACAAGAAAAGAAATCAGACAGATTGCAACAATCCTCCAATCCAGCAGACCTAAAATAACACCTGCTGTTGCAGCAATTCCCTTTCCTCCCTTAAAATTCATGTAAAAAGGGAAATTATGACCCAATACAACACCAAAACCGGTTAATAAAATCAGGGAATACATCATTTCCGGATAAATATACATACCAATAAGTCTGGCAATGACACATGCCACAACTGCTTTACCCAAATCACCGGCAAAAACAATCAATCCTGCCTTCTTTCCCAAAACCCGTAATGCATTTGTTGTACCTGAGTTACCGCTCCCGTATTCGCGAATATCAATTCCATGACATTTTCCGTATATATATGCGGTCTGAATCAATCCAAAAGCATAACCCATAATCACACAAAGAACCTGAACTAGTATTTTCATTATTATAATCAACCTTTCTCTTTTCTCTCACGTACAATAAAGTGAATCGGGGTTCCCTTAAAG
This sequence comes from uncultured Lachnospiraceae bacterium, assembly GCA_934294885.1. GTDB lineage: Bacteria > Bacillota > Clostridia > Lachnospirales > Lachnospiraceae > CAG-590. The sequence goes on from CAKRAK010000003.1 coordinate 132,354, forward strand.
CCAAAGGCATCCCTGACACGATTTTCAATATACCGGATATAGGAAAAATGACTCAATTTTTTATCATTTACAAAAATAACAAAGGTAGGTGGTTTCACAGAAACCTGAGTCATATAATAAAGTCTTAGCTTCTTACCCTTATCAGATGGCGGTTCCTGTAACGCTACTGCTTCCGTCAGGATTTCGTTCAGGACACCGGTTGCGATACGAAGGGCATGATTTTCAATTACAACGTCAATCAGGTCAAACAACTTTGGAATACGCTGACCCGTTTTGGCGGAAATAAATATAATCTCCGCATATGGCATGAAGGATAAAATCTGACGTACCTTTTCACTGAAACGATATACGGATTTATCATCTTTTTCATAGGCATCCCATTTGTTAACGGCTATGATCATGCCTTTTCCTCTTTCATGGGCAATTCCTGCAATCTTTGCATCCTGTTCCGTAACACCCTCTAACGCATCAATTACAAGAACGCATACATCGGCACGCTCCACCGCCGTAACAGTACGGATAATGGAAAAACGTTCAATTTCTTCTTTGATCTTATTCTTTCTGCGAAGTCCTGCCGTATCTATAAATACATATTCCTGTTCATTTCTGGTCACCACGGTATCGATTGCATCTCTTGTAGTACCTGCTATATCCGATACGATCACACGGTCTTCTCCCAGTAACTTGTTAATGATAGAGCTTTTTCCTACATTTGGTTTTCCGATAATTGCAATCTTAGGACGGTCATCCTCTTCCTCACCCTTAGTATCATCTCCAAAGTAAGACACGACCTCATCCAGCATGTCACCTAAACCAAGCTGGGATGCAGCGGAAATCGGATGGGGATCTCCCAGTCCTAAATTATAAAATTCATATACATCCGGCATATACTTGTCAAAATTGTCTACTTTATTCACAACTAAAACAACCGGTTTTTTGGAACGTCTCAACATATCTGCAACCTTATGATCCGCATCCACAAGTCCCTGCTTAACATCTACCAGAAATATAATTACATCTGCAGTATCCATGGCAATCTGTGCCTGTGCCCGCATACTTTTTAAAATAATATCATTACTTTCCGGTTCAATTCCTCCGGTATCTATCATCGTAAAATTATAATCCAGCCAATTCACATCTGCATAGATACGATCTCTTGTAACGCCCGGTGTATCTTTAACAATCGAAATTCTTGAACCGGCTAAAACATTAAATAATGTGGATTTTCCTACATTCGGTCTGCCTACAATGGCAACTATTGGTTTACTCATTGTCATACTCCTTATCTTTTTGCATTTTTAGTTTACAATAGGCACTTTTATTTGTAAAGCCAAAAAATGTTATCCCCTTTCTCCTTTTAACGAAACTTATCGTTTCAAACTATCTGTTTAACATAATTACAGCTGCAAGATTTCCCCTTTTTCCATGGCTGGCACGATGGGAAAAGAATACATCCGGATTACAACAGGTACACAAATCCGTAATATCCAAATGTTCCTTTAAAATTCCGGCATTTAACAAGGTAAGCTCACATGCCTTATGCAGATTCAGCTGGTACTTTCCGTTTTCCTTTTGATATAACAGCTCACTCATATCCTTATTTTCATAATACACTTTGTATTTTTCCAAAAACTGCTCTGCCACATCCGCACTTACTTCATAACAGCTCTGACAAATAGAGGGAGCAATTGCACATATTATATTCTCCGGAAGGCATCCATATTCATCCCTCATAAAGGCAACCATTTTGGCACCGATTTCCTCAATGGTTCCTCTCCAGCCGGAATGAGCCAGAGCAACTACTTTTTTTTCAGGATCATAGAAAAACAACGGAACACAGTCTGCAAAAAAGGTAATCAACGGAATATCCGGAATATCTGTAACCAGCCCGTCGATTTCCTTTAAATCACTTTCTTTCACAATCCCTTTTCCTGCATCCTGTTCGGTTACTTTATGTATCGTCGTCTTATGTACCTGATCCGAAAACACCAGCCTGTTTTCATCATACCCAACCGCCTTTGCAAAACGACGATGATTTTCCAGTACATTTTCTCTTTCATCCCCACGGGAAAAGCTTAGATTCATCGATGCCAAATGTTCCTTTGAAACACCGCCCAATCTGGTTGAAAATCCGTGAGTAAGTTCCTTGTATGGTTCAAACAAGGGAAACGTAACATAAAATACGCCATCCCTTTCATTCATGATACATGTTTGATTGTGATTTATATATTTTAATTTCATAAGCTCCTTACTTCCTTTCTTTATTCAGGTGTAATCAAAAGCATTCTTTATATGATGAATTTCACCAAAACCGTTTAATGCAATCACATCAAACCGGCAGGGAATATTCTCATATCCCTTTAATGCATAATATACAAAAAAGGTTCTGCTGATTCTTTTTTGCTTTCTGAAATCAACAGCCTCTAAAGGATCTCCATAGTGAGCATTTTTTCGGTATTTTACTTCTACGGCAACAAGAACCTTACCATCCTTTGCGATTATATCTATCTCACCGTAATGATTATGATAATTTCTTTCTAATATAACATAACCAAGACCTTCCAGATAATCAGCCGCAGCTTCTTCATAAGAAGCACCAACCTCCCTTTTATTCACACTTCACGCTCCTTTATTTCATAATTTTACTCTTAATCTTATCCATCTTATCTACATAAACTAAAATCTCCGCAACAACACCGTACAATTCCGGAGGAATCATATCACCGATTTCAAGCTTTAATAATGTATCTGCAAGACCCTCATCCTGATAGGTAGCAACATCCGATTCCTCTGCCTTTTGAATAATCCGTTCTGCAATTCTTCCCTCACCGGAAGCAACAACCGAAGGTGCCATATTGTTGGGATCATAGGATAATGCTACCGCTTTTTTTCTTTTATTGTCTCCCATAGTACCCTTCCTTTCCCATGCATTATAAAACTATAACAAATGTTTTATCAGGTTTTGGCATCAAAGGTGTATCTTTTAATACTTCGTTCTGCATTTTCATCAATAATTTCATCTACCACCTTATTAATGGATTCTGCGGGTTTTCTTTTAACAACTTCATTTGTAAGAGAAAATCCCCTGTCTGCCAGCTGTTTTTCTAATTCCTCTATATGTCCTGCAACAATTGATACACTTTCCTCATCATTCAAATAAAATCTGGCATGAACATTGGATTTGGTTAATGTTACCCTGACATCTGTCTGCCCCAAATGATCCATGTCCAAATGAAGCATCACACTGATTCCGTCCTTTTTTTCCATCAGCTTTCGCTTGTCTGCATATACAAATAATTCTGAATTTGTATTTTGATTGGATAATCGAATGGGCATCTGAGCATAAATCATCTGTTGATTAATCTGTTCCATAAAGGTCATATTCTGCCTCATGTTTTGGGAATTTTGCTGGAAGCTTTTTCCGTTTCCGCCTTTATCCAATAATGCATTTTCAAAATCCCTGCTCTGATTCCGTATTCTTTCATACAATTCGTCAATTTCCTTGGGATCCTTCATTTTCGTTGGATTTAGAGACCAGCTTTCCTGTATCATATTGGAAAATAATTTTTTAAACGGTTCTGAAAACAACATCTGTTTTAGGGCTTCATCCGGCAAAAGAGATGACTCCATGGTAGATATTAGATTTTGTACCGCTTTTTCCGGAGAAGATGTATTTTTCAAAAGATTCATCACCTCATGCTCCGGTACATCCAACGAAACAGCCTGCTTTATCAACTGAGTTACTTCTTTTTCATTCAGCCCCGAATTTTTTGAAAATTCTATAACGGAAAATTCTGTATTCTTATCACCGGTATTTTCCTGCTTCATAATATCTGTCACTTTCCCTTGAAGGGAGGAATCTACTGATTCATTTGCCTGCATACCGTTTTCCAAAGTATGTGCTTCCGGTGTTTCCCCATCCAATATTTCACCGGTATCCGGCATCTGCTCATTTGCTGCCGGCTCATCTGTCTGCACCGGAATATCACCGGAATCCGAAAACAAATTTGTTATCTCTCTGACAAAGGACAATATTGTTTGTCCGTCATATCCCTCCGGAAACAGATTTGAAAAATCGGTCATAGAATCAACTACCCTTTCTATGTCTGCGGAAATTTCATGTTGAAGATTGGAATAGCGGCTATATTGTTGAATGGATTCTTCCGTAACCGGTATATTCAACTTCTGAAGTGCTACTAAAGTATCCATGGAGGTTTCCGGAAACTTCATGCTTTGAGATAACAATCTTGTCATATTCCCCTTATCTAAAGTCATGCCGGCATCCATTAATGCCTTTGCTGCGGAAAAATTTTTCTCTGTTGGGGAAAGACCATTTAACTCCAATGCCTGTTCTAACACCTTTGTCTGTCCGCTGTACAAAGAATCAAACAATGGCTTTATCAAAATCTGGTTTACATTATTTTCTTTCACGGAAAATAGCAGCTGGTCTCCGGGACTTAAGGCAATATCTCCCTGAAGTCTTGCAGGAAGGATTTCATTATTCTCTAATCGTATCGTCACTTTTTCTCCGTCCGAATTCAATATTTCACCTTTAAATACCGTTCCTTCCTTCCAATTAACACCATCCTCAGAAGGATTGCTTTGATTTGTCCGGGCAACCATTTTTTCATCAGATATCCTGCCATTTTGTATGGAGCCATCATATACACCAAATAACTGTCCAATATTCATACAAATCCTCCTTCCGAAACAAAAAACTCTAAACAACGAAAACCATTACTATCCTGTCTTTTCTTAGATAAAATGACCGATAAAGCTTCTTCTGTGAATCTCACATGGGCCATTGGTTTTAATTGCCTCAATGTGAGCAGCGCTGCCATATCCTTTATTCTTTGCAAATCCATACCCCGGATATTTTTCATCCATTTCTACCATATAACGATCTCTTGTAACCTTAGCAATAATACTTGCCGCCGCAATGGATACACTTTTTGCATCACCCTTTATAATCTTTTCCTGCTTAATGTCAACCTCCGGAATAATAACCGCATCATTTAATAAAACATCCGGTGTAACCGATAATTGGGATAACGCAATTCTCATAGCAACATAATCTGCCTGTAAAATATTAATCTCATCAATACATTTTTCATCTGCAAATCCAATTCCGACTGCGATGGCTTTTTCCATGATCTCATCGTATAAGCTTTCCCTCTTTTTTTCGGAAAGCTGTTTGGAATCATTTAAATAATAGATATCTACATCCTTTGGAAGAATCACGGCTGCTGCCACAACAGGTCCTGCCAAAGGTCCTCTTCCCACTTCATCGATTCCACATATATATCGGCAGTTTTCATACATTCTTTCATATTTTTGCATCTCATATGTACGTTCTTTTTCTTTTTCAAAATCTGAAAGCCTCTTTTTTGCGGTTTCCACAAGCTTCATTACACCGGCACGCTCATCTTCCCTATATTGACTTATAAATGTCTGCAAATTTTCCGGGTTTGTCATTTTTAATTCCTGTTTAATATCATTAATTCCCATAAAGCCCTCCTGTTCTTACATCAATAAGAAACATTCGCCAAAGTATCGTGATTACACGATACCTTGGCTTTTTCCATTAACTATACAAAACATGCTTCGCGTAAAATAAAGCTGCCATATTGCTATGACAGCTTTGCAGTTATTTTATGAATCCAAATTTTGACAGCGGCCACATTCGTAACACCGCCTTGCCCTCTATCTTATCACGGGAAATATTTCCAACCTCCTCAAAACGGGAATCCATGCTGTTATTCCGGTTATCTCCCATAACAAAATACTCATCATCCCCTAGCTTCACATCCTCGATTGCCCTTCCGATATGACGCCGGTCAATGGTCTCTAAGCCGTAATTTTCCTCTAAAGGTTCTCCATTGATATAAATGGTTCCTTCTTCATCAATTCTTACGGTCTCACCCGGCATACCGATAATCCGTTTTATAAAATATACGGAATCATCCTCATAAGGGAAAACAACAATATCAAATCTTTCCGGATCATGAATTTTATAGGATATCTTACTTACCCACAGACTTTCCTGGTCATGTAACGTATTCTGCATGGAATCACCGTTTACAACCGTTCTTTGACCGATAAAGGTAATGGTTATCCACACAACAAGACATATAAAAATCATATAAAGAATCATCTGAACAACCTCTTTTACAATATTAACCTCTGAAGATTGCTGATTGTTTTTACTCATATTACCACCTCATCTATTCTTCTTTTGTTCATTATGGTCGTTCCACTGATATACGGCCTAATTTTCCATTTCTGAATTCGTCCAACAAAATTCCTGCTGCCTTCTCATAATCAATTTCATTTCCCTTTAAAAGACAGCCTCTCTTGCTTCCGATTTCTTGTAATATCTGATTATCATCTTCACCTTCATCAATCCCGTATCGAGACTCCAAAATGCCGGAATAATTGGATTTTAAAAAGGAAATCAGATTCACCGCAAGCTCTGTTTTTTGTAAGATTTCATCATTAATCGAACCAATAAATGCCAGATGTAAACCTACCTGTTCATCCTCGAACTTAGGCCACAATATACCCGGTGTATCTAACAGCTCTACATTTTTATTTATCTTGATCCATTGTTTTCCTTTTGTTACTCCCGGCTTATTACCAACCTTTGCACAAGCCTTCTTTGCATAGGAATTAATAAAGGTTGATTTTCCTACATTAGGAATTCCTACGATCATGGCTCGAATCGGTCGATTCATGATTCCTTTCTTTTTGTCCCGTTCTATTTTTTCCTTACAGGCTTCCTGAATCTTACCGGTTATAACCTTCATCCCCTGACCATCTCTTGCATTAATAGTTACAACCATAATTCCCTTTTCTTTAAAATATGCTTCCCACTGCTTCGTAACCCCATCATCTGCCAAATCACACTTATTCAGTAATACAAGGCGAAACTTATTATTTGCCAACGTATCAATATCAGGATTACGACTGCTTAAAGGAATTCTTGCATCCAATAATTCAACAACTATATCAATTAATTTTATGTTTTCCTGCATCATCCGCTTTGCTTTTGTCATATGACCAGGATACCATTGTATATTCATACCTTATTCCTCATCCAATTAAAATCATTCAATACCACCAAAGGAATCCTTTGGCCAGATTCGAAAAGAAATTTTACCGGAAATCTCCTTTTTTGTTATATTACCGATATTTATAAACCGGGAATCCTCACTGTTATTACAATTGTCCCCAATTACAAAATATTCATTAGAATCCAATGTAACTCCGTCTGTTGCCAGACCCTCTGTCATAATCAGGCCTTCAAAAGGAACATCTGTCAGTACCTCTCCATCAATAAATAACTTACCGTTTTTAATTTGAACTGTTTCTCCCGGCAAACCCACAATTCTTTTAATATTAAAGTATGCATCCGGCTCATCCTTCAGGCGAAAGGCAACAATATCATACCGTTTTGGTTCACTGAATGTATATGCCCGTTTATTTAATAGAACAACATCCTGATTTGATAATACAGGATCCATACTCTGTCCAACCATAGTAACAGACTGTACGCCAAAAGTAACAATGGAATATCCCAAAATAACAACAATCAGAATCGATATAAACCATTGTCCCACATTTACAAAAAAATCATTAATATCAAATTCTTTTCGATCATAACTACTGCGATATCTTCTTCTACGCCTCATACAAACTCCTAAAACCCAGCTTACTGCATAAACAAAAGGCTAGAGTAACAATTACTCCAGCCTGTTTTGTCTGAAAGATTATTTTACAATCTCTTTTAATCTAGCTGCCTTACCTACACGGTTACGTAAATAGTATAACTTAGCACGTCTGGCTTTACCATGTCTTACAACCTCAATCTTCTCTACGATTGGAGAATGTACAGGCCATGTTTTCTCAACACCAACACCATTAGAGTTCTTACGAACAGTAAATGTCTCTCTGTTGCTTCCACCCTGACGTTTGATAACAGTTCCTTCAAAAATCTGAATTCTTTCTCTGTTACCCTCTTTAACCTTTGCAGATACCTTTACTGTATCGCCTACCTTAAACTCAGGTACTTCAGCTTTTAACTGTGCAGCTTCAATGTTTTTAATAATGTCGTTCATCACGAACCTCCTTATAATATCAGACGTTCTTACAAGAATTGCCACAATGGCTTTTTATAGCTTCATGCTAACTTGCAGAGGACCATCCATAGTAAAAGTGACTATGCACAAAGTCACAACTCATATAATCTAACATAGATTGCCACAAAATGCAACATTTTTTTCATATTTTTACAGACTTAAAAATCTATCGAATTCCGAAACCGCCAAGGGCTAATCCAAAGCTTTTTTCTTATCCCGAACTGTTTTTAATTCTTCCTCATTTTGATGAATAATTGCCAGCAATTCCTCTCTTTTATATCGGATTGGAACCATATTGTTAACAAACGCATACTCACTTGCCAGTTTACTTTCATGCTCTACCAGATAAAGCACAATGGGTTCGGAACAGACCTTATCCAGATAAAAAATCCCTCCCAAACTGATGAAACAGGCAATCAGAACAGACAGCTTTTCCATAAAATTTGCAAATATTCCCTGTACCAGAATCAGACAGACAAAAGCAAATCCTCCTATTATAATTTTCTTTTTTGCCTGTTCAAAATTATCATCAATCCGGGTTATTTCCAGATTCACTTCATCCAACCGAAATTTCAAATGGTCCAGATAATTTTGTATATATCGTTCTTCACTGGAATACAACTCAAACAGCTCCTGTATATTATCGGAAAACTCATTTCTATCTCTTAGTGTCAATCCACCGGTTTTCAACGCATGGGTTTCCTCCGGTTCAACTAAAATTCCTTTTTCCTTCAAAAAGCGTTCATTTCTTTCCTTTTGCTCCAGTATTTGATTTTGTTGTTTCTCCAATTGTTCCAATTGTCCGTTTAATTTGGAAACCTCTTCTTCCAACAGCGCAATTTTATTCTTCGAACCTTCCTCATCAAAATTTAACTTTGGATAATTTTCTATCTGCCTTTTGATTAATTTAACCCCATAAAATGCACTCCAGGTTCCCAACCCACCGGCACAAAGCATAAAGATACCCATAGTGGCCCCTATCTTGGATCCGATTATGAAAACAATCAGACAGATTGCAAATACAAGGGCAAGTAAAATGATATAGCAGATTCTCGTTATCGTCCGGGCAGTGGCGATTTCCTTTCTTTGAGGTATATATCTTGCATGAAAACGTTCATTCTCCAAGGAAAGAGTAACATCCTGTATTTTATTTTTCGTTTCATAAATCTGCTCTGCAATTTTTATTATATCAGATTTTTCACATGATTCATCCTGTATACTCATATTCCTGTCTCCTTTCACAAATAATATGGAATAGGCGTTTGCGAAACCATCAGTAACCTACATTGATTTGTGTAAAATTTAATTATATATATTAAATTTACACAAAAAATGTACTGATGGTTTCTCGATTACTGCTCCCTATTATTTTCCATATATTCTCGGTACAGATCCGGACGATACTGCTTTGTTCGTTGAATAGATTGTTCCAATCTCCATTTTTCAATATTCTTATGATGCCCGCTTAACAATACCGAAGGAACACTTTTATCCATGAATACTTCAGGTCTTGTATACTGGGGATATTCCAATAAATTATCGTGAAATGTTTCGAACTCTGCACTATCACCGTTGTTCAACACACCCGGAACCAGTCTTGAAATGGTATCGATCATAACCATTGCCGGCAGTTCTCCACCGGTTAATACATAATCCCCGATAGAAACCGGATCTGTTACGATCATTTCCAATACACGTTCATCCACACCCTCATAATGTCCACATAGGAAAATCAAATCCTCTTCCCCGGCAAATTCTTTTGCCATAGCCTGATCAAAAACCTTTCCCTGAGGTGTCAGATAGATTACTCTTGGCTTTTTTCCTTGAAAGCCGGTCTTTGAGAGATTTTCTCCTTTAGAAGTTCTTGACTGAATCCGATCAAGAACATGACAATAACAGTCATAGATTGGCTGTGCCTGCATTACCATACCGGCTCCACCGCCATATGGATAATCATCTACATGTCCATGCTTTTCCTTTGTAAATGCGCGGATATCCGTAGCATCAATGGAAATCAGATTATTTTTAATTGCCCTGCCAATAATTGAAGTATCCAGTCCCCGAAGCACCATTTCCGGGAATAAAGTTAACACATGAAAATGCATCAGTCCACCTCCATTCCCTTCATAAGTGCTACCGTAATCTTTTTATGTTCAATATCAATATCCTTAATACATTCTTTGATCGCCGGAAGCAGTAATTCCTTTTTATGAGAATCTGTAATTACATATACATCATTGGCTCCTGTCGGAATCACTTCTGTCAAAACACCAAGCTCTTTTCCTTCTTCCGTAACAACAGGCAATCCCATGAGATCGGCAATAAAAAACTCATCCTTTTGAAGCTTAACGGCATGATCCCTGTCTACATAAAGTTTACACTGCTTATATTTTTCAATATCATTTATATTATCATAACCCTCAAACCCAAGAATGACCATGTTTTTAAAAAACTTCGCACTCTTACAGGTCATGGGAATCCATTCATTTTTATATTCAATATAACACTCTTTTAATTTTTTGAACCTCTTATTGTCATCCGTCATAGGAAACACCTTCACTTCACCACGAATACCGTGGGTGGAGGTAATGGTTCCAATCTGCAGCAAATTATCTAAAATTATTTCTTCCATTTGCACTCCTCTTTCTATGAATCCAAACAGATGATTGTGAAACCCTCAACAACCTGCATAAATAATATAGCATACTGAAAGTTTTACAATTATCCGACAAATATGAAATAAGCCGGCGACTTATGTCGCCGGCGTTACCGAGCCATCACTATTTGATAACTACGACTACCTTCTTATCACCCTTTGAGGCAGCTGCTTTCACAACTGTACGGATGGATTTTGCAATCCGTCCCTGCTTACCGATTACCTTGCCCATGTCTTCCTGAGCAACCTTAAGCTCAACATAAATAGCATCTTCTTTTGAAGTCTCAACAACTTCAACATCTTCAGGGTGATCAACTAGGGATTTTGCGATTACTTCAACCAATTCCTTCATTTACAATAACCTCCCTGGTCTTACTTCTCGATTCCAGCCTGCTTTAATAACTTAGCAACTGTGTCTGTAGGCTGAGCACCATTTGCTAACCACTTCTTTGCAGCCTCAGCATCAATCTTAACAACGCTTGGCTCCTGGTTAGGATCATAAGTACCGATTTCCTCGATGAATCTACCATCTCTTGGAGAACGAGCATCTGCAACTACTACTCTATAGAAAGGATGTCTCTTATATCCCATTCTCTTTAATCTCATCTTTACTGCCATGTCTTTCACCTCCTTCATAATCTGTACCAAAGGTACTGCTAAATATAGCATATATGTTAAAACCATAATTTTCAAACTGGTTTTCCCATCAATATCAATTAAAATCCAAATGGCATTCGGAATCTTTTTCCTTTTTTACCACCCATCAGACCGGACAACTGTTTCATTTGTTTACGGGTCTGCTCAAACTGTTTCAGCAAACGATTCACTTCACTTACATCTACACCGGCGCCCTTTGCAATTCTGCGTTTCCGGCTTGGATTAATAATACCCGGATTGGCGCGTTCTTCCTTTGTCATAGACAATATAATCGCCTTTGGACGATTCATCTGTTTTTCATCAATCTCAACGTTTTTAAGCTGATTTCCCATTCCGGGTAACATAGAAAGCATATCCTGCATGCCTCCCATTTTTTCCATCTGCTCAAAGCTGTCTAAGAAATCATTAAAATCAAATCCCTGTTTGCTCCGAAGCTTCTGCTCCATTTCTCTTGCTTTTTCTTCATCTATGGCATTCTGAGCCTTTTCAATTAATGACTCTACATCTCCCATTCCAAGGATTCGGCTTGCCATACGGTCAGGATAAAACTGTTCCAAATCAGAAAGTTTTTCTCCCATACCAACGTAATAAATCGGCTTGCCGGTAACTGCCCGAATGGATAATGCAGCACCACCTCTGGTATCTCCATCTAACTTTGTTAAAATAACACCATCTATACCAATCTGATCATTGAAGTTTGTGGCAACATTCACCGCATCCTGACCGGTCATGGCATCTACTGTTAAAATCGTACAGGTGACATTCACATTTTCTTTTATCTGTTTTAATTCTTCCATCATGGCTTCATCTACATGAAGTCTTCCGGCAGTATCCAAAAATACAATCTGAATATGATTCTTTGCAGCATGTTCAACAGCTGCCTTTGCAATATCTACAGGAGAATTCTGGTCACCCATTGTAAATACAGGCACACCCTGTTTTTCTCCGTTAATCTCTAACTGTTTGATAGCGGCAGGACGATACACGTCACAGGCGGTCAGTAAGCATTTTTTGCCTTTTTCTTTGTATTTTCCGGCAAGCTTTGCAACAGTAGTTGTTTTACCGGCACCTTGCAGACCACACATCATGATAACAGTAACTTCATTAGATGGCAGTAAATGAATCTCTTCCGTATCGGAACCCATCAGCTTATCCATCTCTTCCTTTACGATCTTAATGACCATCTGTCCCGGATTCAGACCCTTTAATACATCCTCACCTACGGCTCTTTCACTGACAGCATTAATGAATTTCTTTACAACCTTGAAGTTAACATCTGCCTCAAGCAACGCTCTCTTGACTTCCTTCATGGCATCCTTTACATCTGCCTCTGTCAAAGCTCCCTTGCTTCTTAACTTTTTAAACGCATTTTGTAATTTATCAGATAAACTTTCAAATGCCATACTGCTCTCCTATCAATCAATAGCTTTCATAGATTTGTTTGGACAAAAATTCAATCTCATCCATTCTCTTTATCAGGTCGTCCTGTAAGGTTAATGCCTTTAATTCCGTCGCAAGTTCATGAATCCTGCTGACTCTTTCCTTTGTCTCTAAAAATTTCTCCACAAGCTTCAGCTTGTTTTCATAATCTTCTAAAATCTTATCACAGCGTTTTACCAGATCATAAACACTTTGCCGACTGATTCCTTCGTCTCTTGCAACCTCCGAATAGGATAAATCATTCATTACAATGTCGGAATATATATTCTTCTGATGTTCTGTTAACAGTTCTCCGTAAAAATCAAACAACAAAGCTCTTTTTTCAATCTCTTCCATATCATGAAGCACTTTCATCACCCTACGTTTCTGTCATTCTTCATGTATCCTTCAGCTAATGTTATCGAATAATGAGAGCAAATCTGCATCATCTATTTGTAAAGTAAATTTACCTTACACTCATCAGCCTTGGTTAGTATACATAATCTAATTGTCTTTGTCAAGTATTTTTTCCTTACAGATTAAAATATCCTTTTGAATCTGACTGACTAACTGTTCAAGACCATCAAATTTTACCTCTTTTCGAATAAATTCCAGCAATTCTGTTTTAATTTTTTTTCCATATACATCCTCATGAAAATCAAAAATATAGGTTTCAAGACCCATTTTATGGACGCCTGCAATGGTAGGCTTTACTCCGAGATTACTGATTCCATAATAGACTTTACCATCTATCCATATCCGACTGGCATACACTCCCTTTTGAGGAACCACCTTATATTCCGGAATCACTTGATTTACCGTTGGAAAACCAATGGTATTTCCCAAATGTTTTCCATGAACAACCTCACTGTATACAAAATATGGGTTGCCGAGCATCCGGTTAGCCAGGGCAAAATCCTCCTGTAACAATTTACGAATCGAGGTGGAACTGACAATTTGTCCATCTGTTTTTTTCTTTGAAATCTCACAGACCAGAAACCCATATTGTCTTCCCAATTTTTTCAAGAGACCAACATCACCGCTTCGTTCTTTTCCAAATCGAAAATCTTCTCCAACATATATGATTTCAACACCCAGTTGATTCACAAGACAGTGTGTTACAAACAACTCCGGGGACATCGCCGCAAATTCCTTTGTAAAAGGATACTCCAACAATACATCAACACAAAACTGTTCAAAATAATTTACTTTTTCTATAGTTGTATAGATGTTTTTCCGTTCCCTTCCATTTAACACTGCATCAGGAGGTGTTCCAAAAGAAAAAACCAAGGTGTTTTTTCCCTCAGTTTTCGCTTTTTTCAATCCAGCCATCAGTAATTGATGTCCAATATGAATACCATCAAATTTACCCAATGCAATCGCGGTATGATTCATTTGAAATTTTTCTGCTTTTTTGCCGTTTACATATATCATTTTGTTTACCTGGTTTCTATCGTTTCAATCACAAAAACATTTTATCAGCTTTGAATACCTGATTCTTCTTATGATAACAGTAAATCGCCTTAAAAGATTGATTCCTATCATAAATCAGAAAGGATGCTCCGTCCGGCACGCCATTATCTTCCGTAAAATCAGTATTGACCTCAAAGTCATTCATATATAAAAAATTACCGTTTTGAAGCTTTTTTTCTCCCATTTCGTTAACATATAACCGGGACAGATTCGGAAACATTGCATCAATAGGCAAAATAACGGAATCCAGATTATCTTCCTTTACCAGAGCTTCGATCTTAGACAGGGTCAATGCATCCCCACTCTCAAATCTCATTCCTGTATCAGAGGAAATCACACTTTCTCTAATGAGATGTTCCATTGTTCCTCCCACACCAAGCCGGTTTCCCATATCACGACACAGACTTCTGATATAAGTTCCCTTACTACAGGATATCCGTAGTACAACTCTTGGCAGCTTGCACTCCATCACTTCAATTTCATGGATTGTTACCCGACGTGGCTGACGCTCGATTACCTGTCCCTGTCTTGCCAGTTCATAAAGCTTTTTACCGTTTACTTTAATTGCGGAAAACATGGGAGGGACCTGGTCATAGCTTCCCACAAAGGATTGAATCCCTTCCAGTACGGTCTCTTCCGATAAAGAGACCTCTTTTTTTTCTAAAATTCTACCGGAAATATCCTCGGTATCCGTAGATACACCAAGCAAAAGGGTTGCAATATAAGTCTTATCCTTGTCCGTTAGAACATCACACAGCTTCGTTGCCTTTCCAAGACATACAACCAAAACACCTTCCGCATCAGGATCCAGCGTACCTGTATGTCCGATTTTTTTCTGTTTTAAAATGCCCCTTAGCTTTGCAACCACATCAAAGGATGTAAATCCGGGCTCTTTATATACATTTATAATTCCATTATACATACAGATTCCTTATACTTTCTTATAATTCTCCTGCTGCTATCAACTGTTCTTTAATCAAATCCGTTATTTTTAAAATAATCGTATCTTTATCACCTTCCACCTCACAGCCGGATGCTCTCACATGTCCACCTCCGTTTAATGAGCAGGCAATCAGATTGACATTTACCACAGAATTGGAACGAAGGGAACATTTGAAGGTTCCTTTTTTCGGATACTCATACATCCACAGGGCACATTCTACGCCATCTGTGATACGAAGCGCATCCACAACACCATCTGTATCTATATTGGTTGCTTCCATTTCATCAAATACTTCCTTTTCCAGGCAGGAAACGATAACCTTATTATCAAACATCAGAAATGCCGCATCCAATGCTTTTGCCAACATTTTATTTTGTTTAAATGTCTTCTTATAAAAGGTACCGTCAATCACCAGTGTTGTTCTGGCACCTTTTTCAATTAAAGCTCCTGCAATTTCCATTGCACGCTTTGTTGTATTGGAATATTTGAATACACCGGTATCATGAACAATTCCCAAATATAAACACTCTGCACACTCTTGTCCTATCTTATCCTCATCTAACAGTGTATAGATTGCTTCCGCTGCCGCACAACAATCTGTTTTTAAAAAACAAACATCTCCAAATCCAACATTACTTACATGATGATCTACACACATGGTACGTTTTGCTTCGTGAAAATAAGATACAAAATCTCCATGGCGATCCAAATCACCACTATCAACGGAAATGCATAAATCATAGGTTTTATTCTGTTTTTCATGCAGAATCCCATCTGCACCTCTTAAAAACATAAATTCCTTCTTAAAATCATCCAGATAGATATCCACACTCTTATCTCCGTAATTATCCAAAACATAATTATAGATTCCAAGACAGGATCCGACACAATCTCCATCCGGACGTTTATGCCCTAATATTACAATTGTATCTGCAGCTTCAATTTCCCGTATAAAATCGTTCAAATTTTCCTCCTACTCTTCCATACCACCATCATTTTTTAATACATCATCAATTTTCTTTGACATATTAATGGCATATTCTATGGAGTTATCCATAATAAAGGTGATTTCCGGAGTATTACGAAGATTAATGGATCTTGCAAGCTCTCTGCGAATATATCCACTTGCACTTTGTAGGCCGGCAAGAGTCTCTTCCCTTGCCTTTTCATCACCTAATACTGATATATATGCCTTACATTCCTTCAAATCAGATGTAACCATAACCTGAGTTACGGAAGTCATGGAATGAATCCGCGGATCCTTTATTTCATACTGAATAATCCGGGATAATTCTTTTTGGACTTCGCCATTAATACGTGTATTTTTAATACTTGTATGTTTTCTCATAATTAACCTCTTTACTCAATTCCTATCTTGGAACCTCAACCATCTCATATGCCTCAATCTGGTCATCTTCCTTCAGATCATTGAAGTTCTCTAAAACAATACCACATTCAAATCCTGTTTTAACTTCCTTTGCATCATCCTTAAAACGTTTTAAGGATGCAAGAGGGCCTTCATAAATCTGTTCTCCGTCTCTTGTAACGCGTACGGTAGAAGAACGTTTAATAACTCCATCCAATACAAAGCTTCCTGCAATGGTACCAACACCGGAAGCCTTGAAGGTCTGACGAACAACAAGATGTCCCGTAACCTGTTCCTCGTAGATTGGATCCAACATACCTTTCATGGCTGCTTCAATATCCTCGATGGCATTATAAATAACCTTATACAATCTAAGGTCAACCTTTTCCCGTTCAGCCACATCCTTTGCCTGTGCATCCGGACGAACATTAAATCCGATAATAATCGCATTGGATGCAGAAGCTAAAATAACATCAGATTCATTAATTGCTCCTACACCTGCATGAATCACCTTGATTACAACCTCTTCATTCGACAGCTTCAAGAGACTTTGTTTCACAGCCTCCACAGAACCCTGAACATCTGCTTTTACGACCAAATTTAGTTCCTTTACATTACCTGCCTGAATTTGAGAAAACAGATCATCCAACGACATTTTTGCCTTTGTTTCCGCAATCAATTTCTCTTTATCCCGTTTGATATAAGTCTCTGCCATAGAACGGGCTTCCTTCTCATTCTTTGTTGCAACAAAAATATCTCCGGCTGCCGGCACTGCATTCAGACCTAAAATCTCGACCGGCTGTGATGGTCCTGCCTCAGTTACTTCCTGTCCCTTGTCATTTAACATCAGTCGGATACGACCATATGCACTACCAACAGAAATATATTCACCCTTCTTCAAAGTACCTTTTTGTACAAGCATGGTTGCAACCGGTCCACGACCCTTATCCAGCTTTGCCTCGATAACAATACCACGAGCTTTACGATTTTTATTTGCTTTTAATTCCAAAACCTCAGCAGTCAGTAAGATCATCTCTAAGAGATTATCAATACCCTCTTTTGTATGTGCAGATACAGGACAAAATACAGTTGAACCGCCCCAATCCTCGGCAACTAATTCATACTCCATTAATTCCTGTTTTACTCTGTCAACATTTGCACTTTCCTTATCAATCTTATTTACCGCTACGATAATTTCAATACCTGCAGCCTTCGCATGGTTAATTGCTTCTACAGTCTGTGGCATAACACCATCATCGGCAGCTACAACCAAAATCGCAATATCTGTTGACTGGGCACCTCTCATACGCATTGCAGTAAATGCCTCATGACCCGGCGTATCTAAAAATGTAATCTGCTGTCCGTCTACATCAACAGTATACGCACCGATATGCTGTGTAATACCACCGGCTTCGTTTGCGGTTACCTTTGTTGCACGGATAGCATCCAATAAAGAAGTTTTACCATGATCTACGTGTCCCATAACACATACAACCGGTGGACGTTCTGTCATTAATGACTCATCCTCAGCCTCTTCCTTTAACATTTCTTCTATAATATCAACCTTTACTTCTTCTTCCGCAATACAGTTATATTCCAATGCAAGTTCGGAAGCCTTATCAAAATCCAAGTCAGAATTTACTGTTACCATCTCGCCTGCAAGGAATAATTTTTTCACTAACTGTGTTGCAGGAACCTTGATTTTTTCTGCTAATTCCTGTACAGACAAACCTTCTGCAGGTAATTCAATTGTACGGATAACAGGTTCTTCAGGCTCCTTTTTAACAGGCTTTGAAACTGGTTTCTTATTTTGTTTTCCACCTTTTTGGCTAAACTGGTCGTCTTTTTTACGACCTTTCTTTCTGCTGTCACCATCTTCAAACATAGAACTCTTATCCCGTTCTCTCTTATCATTATGACGATCTCTGTCACGATTCATAGAAGCACGATCCATTGGTGCCGGAATTGAAATTTTTTCCTCTCTACGGTCATTTCTTCTATTACCCTGTGAACGATTTCCATCAAAGTCCTTGCGGTCTCCCTGCTGACGATTTCCGTTAAAGTCTCTCCGATCTCCCTGCTGGCGGTTTCCGTTAAAGTCTCTCCGGTCTCCCTGCTGACGGTTTCCGTTAAAGTCTCTCCGGTCTCCCTGCTGACGGTTTCCGTTAAAGTCTCTCCGGTCTCCCTGCTGGCGGTTTCCGTTAAAGTCTCTCCGGTCTCCCTGCTGACGGTTTCCGTTAAAGTCTCTCCGGTCTCC
>CAKRAK010000004.1 GCA_934294885.1 uncultured Lachnospiraceae bacterium
GTTACGTCAGTTGTTCTGAAGTAGAACTGTGGACGATAGTTGTTGAAGAATGGAGTATGACGTCCACCTTCATCTTTGCTTAATACGTAAACCTGAGCTGTAAACTTACGATGACAAGTTACAGTACCTGGCTTACATAAACACTGACCACGAACGATCTGATCACGGTTGATACCACGAAGTAAAGCACCGATGTTATCACCAGCCATAGCTTCTGGAAGTAACTTACGGAACATCTCGATACCGGTTACAACAGTCTTCTGAACTTCTTCCTTAACACCAACGATCTCTAATTCATCATTTAAGTGCAAGCAACCACGCTCTACTCTACCAGTAGCAACAGTACCACGACCTGTGATTGTGAATACGTCCTCTACAGGCATCAAGAATGGCTTATCTGTATCACGCTGTGGATCTGGAATATAAGAATCAACAGTATCCATAAGCTCCATGATCTTATCTCCCCAAGGTCCCATTGGATCCTCAAGTGCCTTAAGAGCAGAACCCTTGATGATTGGACAGTCATTGAAATCATATTCCTCTAACTGCTCTGTGATTTCCATCTCTACTAACTCTAATAACTCTTCGTCATCTACCATATCGCACTTGTTCATGAATACTACGATATAAGGTACACCTACCTGACGAGATAATAAGATATGCTCTTTTGTCTGAGCCATAACACCATCAGTTGCAGCTACTACAAGGATAGCACCATCCATCTGAGCAGCACCGGTAATCATGTTCTTAACGTAGTCAGCATGTCCCGGACAGTCAACGTGTGCGTAATGTCTCTTCTCTGTCTGATACTCAACGTGTGCTGTAGAAATTGTGATACCACGCTCTCTCTCTTCTGGAGCCTTATCGATGTTCTCAAAATCTACCTTTGCGTTACCAGCTACTCTTTCAGCTAATACTTTAGTAATAGCAGCTGTTAAAGTTGTTTTACCATGATCTACGTGACCAATGGTACCAATGTTACAATGTGGCTTACTTCTGTCAAATGTTTCTTTTGCCATTTCTTAAATCCTCCTTAAAAATGTTGCCTCAGCGGGCATTTTTACAGCTAACAATGATTATATTAGAAATACCTGATATTTTCAAGTATTTTCTTAGTATAATCCAAATTATAGAAATTTATTAACATGTGTATAGGACGCTTCCACATCCTATACACAAATCATTTTTATTAGTTACCCTTCTTAGCGTTGATAACCTTTTCCTGAATATTCTTTGGAGCTGGTTCATACTTCTCGAAGAACATTGAGTAGTTACCACGTCCCTGTGTAGAAGAACGAAGCTCTGTAGAATAACCAAACATCTCTGCAAGTGGAACTAATGCACGTACAATCTTTCCACCACCAAGATCATCCATACTCTGAATCTGACCACGCTTAGCGTTCAAGCTTCCGATTACATCACCCATGTATTCCTCAGGCATTGTTACTTCAACCTTCATAATCGGCTCAAGTAATACCGGAGAAGCCTTCTGCATAGCTTCCTTCATAGCCATAGAACCGGCAATGTGGAATGCCATTTCATTCGAGTCAACTTCATGGTAAGAACCATCATATACGTTAGCGTAGATACCTACTACAGGGAATCCGGCTAATACACCGGCCTTAGTAGCTTCCTCGATACCTTCACCAACTGCTGGGATGTATTCCTTAGGAATTGCACCACCGACAACAGAAGACTCAAACTTGAATAACTCTTCACCGTTGGCATCCATAGGCTCGAATTTAACCTTACAGTGACCGTACTGACCACGACCACCTGACTGCTTAGCGTACTTACTGTCAATATCAACTGGCTTTGTAATTGTCTCTTTGTAAGCAACCTGAGGTGCACCAACGTTTGCCTCAACCTTAAACTCACGAAGAAGACGATCTACGATAACCTCTAAGTGTAACTCACCCATACCAGCGATGATAGTCTGACCTGTCTCCTGGTTTGTATGAGCACGGAATGTAGGATCTTCCTCAGCCAACTTAGCAAGTGCTTCACCCATCTTACCCTGATCATTCTTTGTCTTAGGCTCGATAGCAAGCTCGATAACTGGCTCTGGGAATTCCATAGATTCAAGGATTACAGGATGCTGCTCATCACAGATTGTATCACCTGTTGTTGTAATCTTAAGACCAACAGCTGCAGCGATATCACCAGCGTAAACCTTGTCAATCTCTGTTCTACTATTTGCATGCATCTGAACGATACGTCCAACACGCTCTTTCTTATCCTTTGTTGCATTCAGGATATAAGAACCTGCGTTACAGGTACCTGAATAAACACGGAAGAATGCTAACTTACCAACGAATGGGTCTGTCATAATCTTAAATGCAAGAGCTGCAAATGGCTCATCATCTGAAGATGGCTTTGTAATCTCATTACCTTCCATATCAACACCCTTGATATCTGGGATATCAGTTGGAGCCGGCATGTACTCGATAACACCATCTAATAACTTCTGAACACCCTTGTTCTTGTATGCTGATCCACAGAATACAGGAACTGCTTCATTTGCAATTGTACCCTTACGAAGTGCCTTCTTCATCTCATCGATAGATGGCTCTTCACCTTCAAGGTACTGCATCATTAAATCATCATCTAACTCACAGCACTTCTCAACAAGATTATCATGCCATTTGTCAGCTAATTCTTTTAAATCATCAGGAATCTCGGTAATCTCGATATCCTTACCTGCATCATCTTTGTAGTAATATGCATCCATCTCGAACAAATCGATTAATCCGATAAATTCATCCTCAGCTCCGATTGGAATCTGAACAGGAATTGCATTCTTACCTAAACGATCGATAATTGTCTGTACAGACATGAAGAAATCTGCACCCATCTTATCCATCTTGTTAATGAAAGCCATACGAGGAACATTGTATGTGTCAGCCTGACGCCATACGTTCTCTGACTGTGGCTCTACACCGGCCTTAGCATCAAATACACCAACGGCTCCATCCAATACACGAAGTGAACGCTCTACCTCAACAGTAAAGTCTACGTGTCCAGGAGTATCAATGATATTAACACGATGCTCTAATGCGCCCGGTTTCTTCTTATGATGATCCTCTAATGTCCAGTGACATGTTGTAGCAGCAGATGTGATTGTGATACCACGCTCTTTTTCCTGCTCCATCCAGTCCATGGTAGAAGCTCCATCATGAGTCTCACCGATTTTATAGTTAACACCAGTATAATAAAGGATACGCTCGGTTAATGTTGTCTTACCGGCATCGATATGAGCCATAATACCAATATTTCTGGTTCTGTCCAATGGATATTCTCTTCCTGCCAATATCTTGTCCTCCTATACTAGAATTTGTAATGAGCAAATGCCTTGTTTGCCTCTGCCATTCTGTGCATCTCTTCTTTTCTCTTAACTGCTGCACCGGTATTGTTTGCAGCATCCATTAACTCTTTTGCTAATCTTTCTTCCATAGTCTTTTCAGAACGATTACGAGAAAATGTTGTTAACCAACGAAGAGCTAATGCCTGTCTTCTATCAGGTCTTACATCGATAGGTACCTGATAAGTAGCACCACCGATACGTCTTGCCTTAACCTCAAGAACTGGCATAACGTTGTTCATAGCCTCTTCGAAAACTTCCAAAGCTGGCTTACCAGTCTCGTTTGCAATACGCTCGAATGCGCCATATACGATTTTCTGGGCTACACCCTTCTTACCATCTAACATAATGTTGTTGATAAGCTTAGTAACCACTTTACTGTTATAAATTGGATCCGCTAATACGTCTCTCTTTGCAATATGTCCTTTACGTGGCACGGTACTTCCCTCCTATTATTATTTTAGCTAGATTGATATCCGATCAATCTAAAGGTACTCATATTCCGCTTGGAAGCAAAATGCTTACTTGGGGAATGTGTTCGTGCGGGTTTGCTTATATTTTTAATATGAAAAACATAGCCTTTACCAGCACTATTCATTTGTTTAGACTTACTCTAACCTAGATTCTACTTAGCATCTTTAGGTCTCTTAGCGCCGTATTTAGAACGAGCCTGACGACGTTTTGCAACACCGGCTGTATCTAAAGTACCACGGATGATATGATATCTGGTACCTGGTAAGTCCTTTACTCTACCACCACGGATCATAACAACACTATGCTCCTGAAGGTTGTGACCTTCACCCGGAATGTAGCTTGTTACTTCGATACCGTTAGATAAACGTACTCTGGCGATCTTTCTAAGAGCTGAGTTAGGTTTCTTAGGTGTAGCTGTCTTAACTGCTGTACAAACTCCACGCTTCTGTGGTGAAGGAGAGCTGGTTGGCTTCTTCTGTAATGAGTTATAACCTCTCTGAAGAGCTGGTGCAGTTGACTTCTTCTCTACAGTCTGTCTACCTTTTCTAACTAACTGGTTGAATGTTGGCATGTTTTTCACCTCCTGTTTTCTTATTTTGGGCATACGAATCCCGTAAAATCCGCATGCATTTGTCATTATAGACAAGTAAAACATCCATGTCAAGCATATTTTTTACATTTATTGATCGGGTCGTTTGTATCCCAAATCATCTATAACAGCAATCATTGCATACTATCCGTATCTCTACAGATTCCCCGCTATAATCTTTTCCCTTAAGTCGGGATCAAATACACCGGAGCGGATCATGGCAATTTCAGCTGTATACGGTTCGTAAGAAATTTTGGCATTATCCGGATTTTTTACGTATGGTGTCTCTAAGATTTTAGGAATTTCCTCGAAATTCATATCGTTCATAATCCGCATCAATGCATCAAAACCAATGTGACCAAATCCAAAGTTTTCATGGCGATCCTTTGCAGCCCCCGGTTCATTTTTACTGTCATTCATATGAAATACCGCAATCTGATCTTTTCCGATTATTTTGTCAAACTGCTCCATCACTCCATCATAATCATGAATAATATCATAGCCCGCATCACTGACGTGACAGGTATCAAAGCACACCCGGAGCTTGTCATTATAAGTTACCTTGTCATAAATGGCTGCCAGTTCTTCAAAGCTTCTTCCAAGTTCACTGCCTTTTCCTGCCATGGTTTCAAGGGCAACATATACATCGGTATCCTTTGTTAATACTTCATTCAGCCCTTTTGCGATCTGTTCAATCCCAGCCTCTTCTCCGGCTCCAACATGGGAACCCGGATGCAATACCATCACCTTAGAACCCATAGCAGAGGTCCGTTCCAGTTCTTTTGCAAGAAACTGTACTGCCAGCTCATAGGTCTCCGGTTTTACCGTATTGGCAAGATTAATAATATACGGTGCATGAACAATAAATTCCTCCATTCCATACTCCGCCATCAAAGCTCTTGCCTCTTCAATCCGCAATTCATTGATTTCTTTTCTTTTTGTATTTTGTGGGGCACCTGTATAAAGCATAAATGTATTCGCTCCATACGCATGTGCGTCCTTAACAGAGCCTATCATCATTTCCTTCCCACTCATACCTACGTGACAACCTAACTTCAACATAATACCTTCCTTTTCTTTCCTGTTCCGGTTTCAACTGCATCCGATCTTTTACTTCCACTCTTTCCGGCATTTTCTCCAAAAGTATTTTTTCTAATTTTGCTGAGTATATTCATATACCGTTCCGGATAAATCCGTCATCCATGTTCTGGCATCTCCTGCAGCACTTAAGTACTGACCCATCACACAGATTACATATGGTTTTTTCTCTGTCAAAACAATCATTGCGTCATTTTCCACATCTGATAATTCACCGGTCTTATTCGCAGTTACTACTCCATCGGGAATACCTGCCGGCAGCTTGGAAGTTCGTTCCTGTGATTTCATATAAGACAAAATATCTACGGAACCGGAAAGCTTACCTTCATACACCTGAGATAAAAATGATAGGATATCATTTACAGAGGTATAATTATCGTCATCATCATTCGGTGCCAGCAGCAACCGTCCCATATGGGTATCGTAAAATCCATGGGTCTGACAATACTGGTTTACCCGCTCCATTCCAAGGGCAACATCCTGATTCCCTAACAAGGTAACCAGATCATTTGCCGCGTTATTATCACTTACCGTAATCATCTTGGAAACCAAAGCATCCGTATTCTCCGAGCCTGTAATGGTTCCGTTATCCAAATTCTCATATACCGCCCCGGCAATATACAGCTTTATCAAACTGGCAGCCTGCATGGAATGATTATCTACAACCGCTGTTGTTTTGGAAATCAGATTCACCACACCAATGGAACAATCACCGGTAAAGGTTCTTTCCTCCATCTGTTGATTCAGAATCGCCTCCAGCTGTTCATCCGTTTGAGCTGCGCTTTCCCGCGTTTTTTCCTCTGTTGTAATCTCAGTAGTAGAAACATCCTCCTCCACAGTTCCATCCTTTTCTATCAGGGATTCCTCTGTAGGTATTGTAATGGTTCTTTCCTGTTCGGTTGTACTCTCATGATCCGTACCACATGCAGCCAGACACATACCGGCCACAAAGCAGAATACAAACAGCACAGAAAGCTTAATTTTATTTCTTTTATTCATAATCGCCTGCCTAATCTAACTTATATCCGCCACGTTCTTTTTCTTTTTTACTTAAAAATGCGGCATTTTTATTTTCCACACTAGACAACAAACCAAGGCTGTTAAATTCCTTCTTTGCATACAAAGGACGATACCATGACTTACTGTTAAAATAGTTCTGCAACTCATTGGACTCGAAAATATAGCCATGTCTTGCATAGATTTCATTCTTTGCATAATTAATCTGCCATAATTCCAGACCATCTACATCTGCATCCGTTAAGATACGGCTGTCACTGTCACTGATGATATATTCTGAGGATGCATCATTTTCAACAGTATAATCTGTGGTTCCGGTATGCTCTGAATTATAAAATCCATATCCATCCTTTACATTAAACAATCCATAATAATCCAAGTAATCACTGTTGGAATTATGAGAAGCCATGGCAGAAGTCCATTGTACAAATCCCTCCGGTAACTCTGACATCTTTGCACCCGGAAGGTAAATCATAACCTCATCTGCATTTTCAAGTCCGTACGGCTCTGATGTAATATATCTTGTACGATCTCGGATTTCCTCTTCATTCAGAGTTCCCTCTGTATCCAAATACTCCACATTCATGGAATATGTATAATCGTTTACCTTTTTAGGCGTAGAAAATTTTCCGGAAAAATTACAGTAATAAAGTGTGGAGTCATAACCCGGACCACTACTTCCCATGTCAGAATCATGATAAGAACCGGAAAAAGTACCATCGGAATTGATATCAATTTCCGTTCCCCAGCCGCCAACACCACTGCAAAAGAGATAAGAAGACGGAATCTTATCAAAGATATTCTCGCCGGTCTGTTCAGAATCCTGTTCCGTGTCTGTTGAGGAATCCGCATCCGTCGTTGCCTCTGTTACATTCTGTGTAGAATCACCTGCTTCATCTGACTTTCCGTTTTTCATCAAAATCATGATTCCTAAAACAGCGATCACTATTACAAGAATCACTATTACAACGATTGCCGCAATAATACCTCCTGAGGATTTTTTCCCATATGTCTGAGGCACCTCCCCATTATTATAGTAGCTTTGCGACGGCTGTTCGTTTGACATTGATTGAAATTTTTCCTGCTGCTGACTATTTACCGGGTCTGCCGGCTGTGTCATAGAAGGATTTACCGGTCGATGATTCACCGATTGTTGATTCATCGGCTGATTCACCGGTTGTTGATTCTTCGGTTGATTCAATGGCTGATTCATCGGTTGATAATTCTTTGGTTGTTGCGGTTTCCCCATAGCCGGACTAACGGTCGGTGTCGGCTGGATTTTCCCAACAACAGAGGTTCCACACTTGGTACAAAACCTTGCACCCTCTAATAAATCAGCTCCACAATTTGTACACTTCATCCCTTTTCTCCTCACTCACCTAAAAATTCATCTATTCCATTTGCAATTCCGGCTGCAATCTTTAACTGGTAGTCCTCAGATGCCATTAAGGTATCTTCATTGGGATTTGTCATATATCCCATTTCCACAATCGTAACCGGAACCTGTGCCCAGTTGATACCACTCATGGTATCGGTTTCCCAGACATATTCCTTTTTGCATCCGGTAGCTGCTACCAGACTATCCAACACCTTTGTGGACAAATCCTTACTTTTGTCATACATGCTTCCATTATAAATGTTAGCGGAAGTCTGACAGATTGTCATGGCACCATTTACGGAAGTATCCTCCGAACCGTTAGCATGAATTCTGATAAAGGCATCTGCATTTGCATTATTTGCCACTGCTGCACGTTCCGAATTACTGATATCCACATCATTGGTTGTTCGAACCATAATGACTTCATAGCCTCTGTTCTCCAATTCCGTCTGCAGTTTTAAAGCAACCTGCAAGGTCAACTCATATTCCGGCAATCCGGTTGTTCTTCCCTGAGTTCCTCCGGATACCTTTGCTTTCATCTCGGAAGCCCCCGGGCCAACCGGTTCTTTTTCACTGTTGCCGTGAGCCTGATGTCCCGCATCAATTACAATGGTATAACTTTTTCCCTGGGTATCACTTAAATACTCACTGGCAACATAATATGTCTTGCCCCGGTATAATACACTGCTCCATTGTTCACCATATTGGATAACCGATACCTCTGCTCTTCGTTCGTATACATCAATAATCCGGGAATCCTCGGATGCTTCTGCACGAATATTCAACTCTCTCGTTGCATACATAGTTGTACAATCAGCCTCGGAAATGGTCTCCTCCGTGGTAATCACCTCCGTTGCCGCATCTGTCTTTTCTTCGGTTTTTGCTTCTTCCGTTATTACAATGGTTCGTTCCTGCTCTGTGGAGTCTTCATTTTTTCCGGAACCACAAGCCGTTACAGAAATACATAACAGAAAAACGCAAAGAGAAATCACAATCTTTTTCAAACGATTCACCACACTTTTCATAATATTACGAGATAAACAAATTTACTTCTGTGCAACCGCCATCAAATATACCAATGGTGAATTCCAGTAAATCGTTACTTCATTCATGGAATAGCTTTGCTCGTTATCAATATAACATTTTGCTGCAGGCATATCCTTACAAACAGACTCTGCATACGGATCTTCTAAAGCACTGTCTGCTCCACCAACCAACATTCCCGGTACACATACCTCTGTGGCCTGTGATGGTCTATGGTGTGGATGTTCCGGATACTGGGTTCCGACTCCTGTCACGAAACAGTAACCGGTGGCATTTACACCAAAGAGATAATCCAAATGATGTTCTGCATAATTTTCGTAATCATCCTTCTCTTCAATCTCAGAAGCAAGGGTAAGTAACATTCCATCATTTGCGATTCCCATATTAGAGCCCCACTCAAACTCGGCATCCCGGTTTACAAGGTAGCCGTTCTCGGAGCTGTTCTTTACAACCTCATCCGCAGCAGCTATAAATGTATCATGAATCTTCTGATACACGTCTGAATCTACATTCTTTGCACCGTCTGCAGTCAGTAAGGCATAAGAACCGTAACCACCTACGTCTGCCCATCCAAATCCACCGAAGTTTTCGATTTTCTCCAATGTATTCTTGATATCTTCTATATAAGTCTTATCTCCTGTTGTTTTATATAATTCCGCTGCTGCCCAATAGTATTCATCCGTGCAGGTTCCATCCGGATATGCACCGGTTACAACACCGGAAGGATTGGTAAATCCACCTTTGTTCAAATTCTTACCAAGATAATCATATGCTTTTTTCGATGCTGCAAGACAAGTATCTGCAAATTCCTTTAACTCTTTATTGGAGCTTTCCCCATATACTCTGGCAGCCATTGCCATCACTGCAGCAAAATCACCGGATGCCGTTGCAGACACGGTACATGCATACAGATCATCGGTTTCTTCCTCCGGCATTACAGTTTCCGGAAAGACTTTACAGGTAACCTTATGATAAACTCCACCGGTATCCTTCTGCATCTTAAGCATCCAATCCAGCTCGTATTTGGCTTCATCTAAAATGTCGTTAATCTGATTGCCACTTTCCGGAATATTCATATTATCACTAAATGCATCCGGATTTGCTTCATATGCCAATAACAGGTCTGCTACCGCTTTTGCACCGGGAACCACATAACGTCCGTAATCTCCGGCATCATGCCAACCTCCACTGGCTTCTATTGTTTTGTCTGAACCATAAACCGTTACCTTTCCTGTATGACATGCAGGATGAGAGAATACACCTGCGTATTCTTCCTTAAGCTCCTCGCCGCATCTTTGCAGATAGAACATATTCACAACGCTGGCGAAGCTGCTTTCATATGGATTCTTGCTGATTGTAAATTCATAAGATTCCTCATCTCCTGCTACAACCTTAAAGGTTCCCTCTGTTTTCAAATCAGAAAAATCACCGGTACATACATCCTCATCGGCACCTTCATCATGTGTTGCCTTAGATAAGGTTCCTTCAAAGGCAACATCACCGTTTTCCACATTCACAACCTGGAATGTTTTATCACTGATATCCGAAAATACTGCCGTTTTCATTGCGTCAGGCTGATATCCCACCTGATTTACTTTAATCTTTGGCGCCTCAACACCAACGGATGCTGTCTCTGCATTAGAATCATCGGTACATTCCAATCTCATATTATCCAATAAAATGGTATGCTCCTCAACGGATGCCTTATCAATTCCCTCATCCTCCATAGACTTGGTATAGCCCATATTGAAGCACAATCTTGGTGCCGGGTCAGAGTCCTCTTCCATTACAAATGTAAACTCAATATGCTGCTCCTCCGGTGTTGCGTGAACGGTTTCTGCATGATACGCATGATAATCTCCACCATTTAACTGGAAACGAACATCAAAGTCTCTTTCATATGTAGAGGATACATCAAAGGACATTTTGTACTCTGCATTTTTATTAAGGGCAAAGCCATCATGATACACCTGAACGCCATGCTCTACACTGCCAACCTTTTTAATATCGATTTGAAGCTGTTCATCCTTATTTACCCTCATAGTAGCCAATCCACCATTGGTATAGATATTAAAATCTGCATCTCCCTGTGATAAATCTCCATTTGTCAACAAATTGCCGTCATCCACCGGTGCCTCTGTTGTCTCTGTTGTTACCTCCTCTGTAACCTCAGTTGTTGCTTCCTCTGTGGTCACTGCCTCTTCCTTTTTTCCGCAGCCTGCCATGCTAAGCACCATTGCTCCAGCTAAAATAAAACTGGTTACTTTCTTAAATCTTCTCATCATTCTCCTCCTTATCAATGCTTTTGCTCTGTTGTAACGATATCAACGGTTGCTGATGTTCCAAGCCTCTGTGCTCCTGCCTCTATCATCGCCTTTGCTGTTGCCATATCTCTGATTCCGCCGGATGCCTTTACCTGAACCCGCTTCCATGTTTTACCGGTTTCTTTCTCTAAAGCACTTGTCTTTTCATCTACTGTTTTCCTCATAAGTGCAACATCCTCTACCGTTGCTCCTCCGGTAGAAAATCCTGTAGAGGTTTTCACAAAATCAGCTCCTGCCTCAACAGCGAGCTCACATGCGATTTTTTTCTCTTCCTCTGTCAGCAAACAGGTTTCGATAATGACCTTTAACAGCACCTCTCTTCCCATTGTGTTATGCATACAGATTTCTTTGATTGCGGCAATATCCTCTCTTACTACCGTATATCTTTGATCCTTAATCGCACCAACATTGATTACCATATCAATTTCTGTTGCTCCATCCTCAATTGCCGATATGGTCTCAAACTTCTTTGCCATGGTACTCATGGCGCCCAAAGGGAATCCCACTACCGTACAAACACCAATATCCGTATCCCCTAACAAATCTGCAACCTGTTTTGTGTAAGCACTATTTACACATACGGAAGCAAAATGATATTGTATTGCCTCCTTACAGATTCGTTCCACGTCTGCGGTAGTTGCCTCCGGTTTCAAAATTGTATGATCAAAATACTTACTAAACTCCATACTTCCTCCTCACATTTATAATGGTTATTAGTTGATTGCGAAACGCTCAGTAACCTATATTGTTTTGTGTAAATTAAATAATATATATATATTAAATTTACACAAACTATAAAGAGAAAAAGCGTTTCGCAAATATCTAATAATGGTTATATAATTCCCAAGGCCTCTTTTGCCAGCTTATCTGCCATCTCATTATAGGTATCTCCCGTATGAGCCGCCACCTTGCAAAAAGAAACTTCTATTTGCCCTCTCTTATCTGCCACATATTCCTTGTATCGGATAGTTCCCGGTTTGTTCGCCTTCCACAGGTTATCTGCCCATTTTTGTATACCTTCATAATCATAATAAATGATAACCTTTTCATAGCCCTTTTCTATTGCCCATTCAATGGCAGTTTCACTTCCCAAGATTTCTCCGGCGACATTCCGCATGGAAAGATAGTCCGGATCATTATCACTTCCGTTCACAGTTACTACCTGCTCCGGCAATACAAAAACACAGCCATACGCATAGCGCTTTTGCCGGTCATCATAGCTTCCGTCCACATAGGCAACCAGACATGTTTTTGTTGATATCAAATCCTTGGACTTCCTTTCATAAACGGAAGCTGCACCTTTTATAAATTGTTCCGCTTCCTCTAAGGTATCAAATCCCTTATATACAGCACCGGAAAAATGGTCAATCTGCGCCTTGCAATCCTTCCACTCAAAATATATCCCCGGTGTTTTTCCTTTTGCTACCGCATAATATTTTTTCTTTGCCACATTTTCACCTCTGATTTAATACCTGCCTCTTACCGCTTCCCATTCATCTAATCTGCTCTCATATTGTTCATTCAGCCAGACGATCATTTCTTCTTTTCCTTCTATCGTAAAAGGGAAATTTTTTTTCGTCTTTTTGTCATCCTCTGTCGCATCAAAGGAAAAGGGTTCCGGCCATATAATGATTTCAAAGGTAGCCTCTCCCTTTTTATCCGGCGGTGCCAATGCAACATCGTCCATGGGATCTCTTGCAATCCGGTAACGCATTCCTCTGTGGCTTCCAAAATACGGCTGTGCATGCTCGTACCAGGTTAACCCATAAGAGTCTTTATTTAATATTTTCGGTAATTCTTTATCACTCATGTTTGCTCCCCATATTTACAAATTAATTAGGCGATTGCGAAACGCTCAGTAACCTACATTGATTTGTGCGAAATTTAATAATATATAAGCAGGCTCTTGTAGCACACCGGTACTTAACGAGGAAAAGCGTTAGCGTATTCCGAGTTTAGTACCGCTGTGTGCGGATGAAGCGCAAGCGTGCCTGCGATATATATATTAAATTTGCACAAGTTGAAAAGATATAAAGCGTTTTGCAAACGCTTATTACAAATTAATATGATATACTTCAAGCTCCCGCTTAACCTGAGCCCTTAAGTCCGGATTGACGCTTAATAATTCTTTTATATCCCTAAGTCCCTTTAACCGTAAATCTTCATTATACGCAATCTGTTCTCTAAGCTTTTGTCTTCTTACGTTCAAGGAATGTTTTACTTCTACCATTTCACGGTCATCAATTAAAGCTGCCGACTGTTTCGCCCAGATATCCGGATCCTTTATACCGTGAGAAAACAATAATTTTGTTAAGGCATCACAATATTCCCTCAAATTACCTGCGGACTGCTGATACTTCCGTACCTCATCCACCATAAGCAGATATTGATCATATAAATATTCTAACTCCCGCAGACTTTTTACGTTATATTTGCTATACAGATAATCCAAGGTAGAGGTATTGTTAATGAATTTAATCTTAACCTTATTCAAAAGATTAATTGCCCGATTTTCCCGAAGCTCTGACATCTTATATTCGTAGGATAATTTCCGATAGGTTACGACTCCCACTGCCGCCATGGAAACTACAACAAGCAGTATAATCAGAACCGGAATAATCATATTCAAATCTGCCAGCATACCGACTAATGCCAGTGTCACAACTACAAGAGCGGAAACCGTTCCAAATATGATCATAAAAATCCGAAGCTTCCCTTGTCGGTGTTCAATGGAATCCTGCAAATATTCCTGTGTATTTTTTTCGCCCTCCAAATGCTTCATATCCCGTTTGATCTTTAAATCCATATCCTCCAGTTCCTTAAGCTGACCGAATATCTCCGAAAGATTTTTCTCAAGTCCCTGAATCAACCGGAAGTTTTCATCACTGATCCGGTCATCCGAATGTAAGAATTTGGTTGTTTCACTTTCCAGAAAGCTGATTTTCTTGGCAATATCCGTAATTTCCTTCCGGACATTTTGAGGCAGACTTTCAATCAACTGAATATCCGTAAAGTAAGATGTAACCATATCATATTCCACACGCAGGTCTTCCATCTGGTAAGTTGCATCCACAATCTGGTCACACTTATATGCTACATCGTCCTTCTCACCCTCCGGCTCCTGTTGTCCCTGCTTTGCCAGATAACTGTCAATGCTTTCATATTCAAATGTCTCTTCCGTCACCTCTGTTTTAGTAAAGATATCCTTTACTAAAGCTACCAATCCCATGTTCTATCTCCTATACAATCTGTTCACGAAAATCCTGTTTTAACTCTTCTAATACTGTGTCCATCCGCTTATTAAAATCTGTAAGATTATTTTTCTGATAATGATACATCGCTTTTTCCATTCGCTTATAAACCGGCGAACCTTTTACATCGGTTTGTGCATCGTCAATGGTATCGTATATCTTATCCGTCATGTCCTCGACATCATAATACTTTGCCAGAACCTCAACTTCCTTTCTTTCATAAAAAGTTGCTGCAAGCAAAAGATATTCAAATATCGTCTCTTTATTACCGGTATAGCTGTATGCCTTAAGATACGCCTCCATTGCCTCTTTGATCTCGAAATTATGTGCTAATGCAACCGCTTTGTTATGATACAGGGAACCCAGCAGTTCTTCGTTATTTAATTCTGCAAACTGTTCCAGAATCTCATCGTAGATTGCATTTGCCTTCATATATTTGTGATATCTTAAAAATCCATCCCCCTGCAGCTTCCGGAACTGTGGTTTGGACATTCCCTTCATACGCTCCAACCGGAAGATAAATTCCTTAACCTCTTCTATCGTATAATACTCCTTAAAGGTTAAGATTGCTGTCAGCAAATCCGTTAAGTCTGTGTCCTCCTTCTCCTTCTTTTTACGGAGTGTGGCTGCAAGCTCGGGTAAATGCAGGCAGTTTTCAATCCAGTTCAACATTCCCACGCCAATAAATTCCTGAGAAATCAATGCCACATTATTATAAATATAATAACAAAGCTCCTCATAGGAAAATACTTCTATTCTTGTATTAGGAAAAATATATGAAGTTGTTGACGGCGTGGTTTCACACAATATTACTCTTGCCATATTTTTTACCTCTATATCTGCACAGAAAATTCTTTTCTATATATTTTATTGGTAGTTGGATAAATGCTTCCAAAACCTTCATCCCGGATTACAATGGCTCCCATAGTCGCATTAAACAATTCAACCTCTAAGGAAATTTTTGTCGTCTTAGGAGGCCTGTGAGGCAGTCCCTTTATCCGAATCACTTCCTTTTGCATGTCTTTTGTTACCTTATCCCGGTAGACCATATCAATTTTATCTGTATCATCTAAGAATAAGATTGCCTTTCCATGCATGTTATACCATTCTTTTCCTCCAATTGCGATTGGGTGAAAATAACTTCTTCCCTCCGGGTCACCCACCATGACTCCGATATCAAAAGGGATACTTCCTTCCGTACATAAAATAATGTCACTGCCATTTTCATATGCACCGTTTTTGGCGTGATAGCAGGCTCCCTTTGTAAAAATATTCTGACCCATAAAGACTCTTCTGCCGTCACACAACACCTTCTGGGTTTCCCGAATCCAGTTATCGTTAAAGCCCGGGCCCGTCAGATATACCGCAGACACATAGGTTTCTCTCATCTTACTCTTTGCCACAAGAGAAAATTCCCGGTCTAATTCCTCTACATCTTCAAACAGCTTTGTATAAGGAAGGGAATCCTTAAGACTTTCATATCCAAGATAGTAAATAGTCGTATTCCGTATATTTTTCCGGTCAATGCGATAATACTCCATTCCTTCATGGCCATAATCAAACATTGCCACACTGTTTGTATGCAGCTTCTCATCCTGATTCATGACAAACTGGAAAAATGCAGTCTCATGACTGATAATGGCAAAATGTTCCTGATCCAGTTCAAGCTCCTTTGCAAAGCGTTTGAGTACCTTATATACAATGGGATGATAAACATCCATGGTAACCGTAATTCCCTTTAGTGCATATTCATCATTTCTTGAAATGAAATCCTGCACATGGGTCTTTAACAAAATAAGCAGCAGCATTTCATAGGTGTAGGATGTCGTTCCGACTACGACATGATCAGAGGAATCAATATTTTCTACGATATTCTCTATTATCACACCATCTCTTGTAAACCGGACTCCTGCCACATCATTTCCAACATACCACTTATTTTCCGCTGTGTCATAAAACATTACATTAGGAAACAGAAAGGTTTCCGTATTATTCTGTTGGCAAATAGATTGAGGTTCTGACTTGTCATCTCTGTAATAGCTTAATTGGATATTTTTTTTACATAAGTCCAGACCCAAATATATTTCCTTCATACTCTATCTCCTACACTAATCCAATACCTGAAGATTTTCCTCTACAATGGCAGCCAATTTCAGGTATTGATCAATCTTATCAATCAACATCTGGTTTTCCCCGATTTCCTGATTCAACAGCATGGAATTGATCATTTCAAAGCGATTTTCATATTCCTCGGATTCTCCCTTTGACTTCATCCCGTCACTTTCATAAACCGTTGTCCGTCCTGCATTTTCTTCCGGCATTTCGTAAAGTAAATTTTCTCCATGGAACAAAACAAATTCTTTCACATAGTAACCCGGCAGAACTTCCATCATTCTTGCTTCCCTTTTGCATTCCGGCTTAGAAGCACCGGATTGAATACCGTAGCGGAAGGAGATTTCTTTTCCTGCTTTATCCTTTGTTACCACATATGTCATAAGAAACAGATCCTTTGGCAGCTTCACATATTTTTTGAAGCTGCGGAAAAACGGAAGTAATATACCCCGTTTTTCAAACTGGGCAAGCTGAAGCTTCATCCATGAGATTTCCTGCTCATCCATTTTTTTCTTACGGCTCATGTATAACAATAATGCCGCACCACAAATATCATCCTGCAATTCATCTGTATTCATCTGACGATACAGGGAGGTAAAAAATGCTTCCGGCAAATCCTCTTCTTCCACCAGATAAGCAAAAGCAGACCGTTTAAAAAATGCTTTTATTACCATTCCTCTTCGTTTTTTCTCAACGAATCGGGCAAATATCGTGAATACATCCCGGTTCCATTGTTCCGTATAAAGGGTTTCACAAAGAATATTCTCTTCTAACAGATCTAGACGGTTTACGCTGCTGGATGCCCGTTTCCACAAACGGATCATATCCTTTAATCCGCTTTGATAATATTCTACCATATAGGACAATATCTCCGGTGTATCATGACCCATCCGGAACAAATAATTGGATATGGCAAGTAAAATCTCCTCTCCCCCATACTGGGAATATGTCTTTAGCTTCTCAACCAAAGCCACCAAAAGATCAACATCTACACCCTGATAACCAAAGCGTTTGATTGCCTCATATCCGGTATCAAACATTTGAACCTTAAGCAGGCTGTCAATATAAAATACCGCATCCCCTTTTTCCACGTAATCCATGTCAACCCGTCTTAAATAGGATGCCAGTATATCCGTATCCAAATACTGCCTGTAATATTTTACAATTCCAAAGATTGCCTGTTGTCTGGTAACCTCACTGATTTGTGGAAACGATATCATATCTCTTGCAATATTAACCTCTTCCGCATCAGAAGGTTCGTACGCCTTCTTTCCGTAATATTGATACAGAACGTAATGATAATCATCCCCTGTATACTGCTCTAATATATCCATATATTCCGATTCATCTACCAGCTTTTGCAGCTTGTAAGGAATGGTGCTGACATATCGGTTCTGTCCATTATCCACAAGAGAAACTACGGCGGATTCCGTAATCACATCTACATACGCCACATGATTCTTTACCGGAACGATAATCTCATCCCGAAGCTCCTCATGGGAAACAACAACCGCCACAATATTATCATTGGCCACAGTCAGTTTTCGCTTAAAAATAACCTTAGGCAGGCTTGACGCAAACGTAGCATTTACTGACTGAGGACGCAAAAATTCTCCATATAAAATACTTAGATCATCACTCATATTACCCTTTATAATCTGTTCTCTCATAAAGGCTTCCATATTCGGAAGATACTCCTCATACTGATTCAGGTATTTTCTTTTGTTCACAATGACATTGGCATACAAATATGCATATTCCCGATCTGTCAGACAGCTTTTATAATTAAAATATCGCAACACCGAATCCGGTATGAGATCGTATTGCTCATGATTCATTGTCCGGAGATAATTTTCCTGAATTCCCACCAGCTTATATCCACACTTAATTCCCTCTGCATAATAAGTATGGAACCGCTGCTCTAACTTACCGCCCCGGATTAAAAGGGTACAAATTAATTTGATAATTTCCGGTTTTTTGTCTCTTTCATACAGAACACGCAAAAGAGAAAATACCTGCGGGCGGAATTTCTTTTCTTTTAAAACAAGCTGCAGAAATTCTGCCTGTGCTTCCTTGCTGAGATATTGATTCTTCAGGCCGAACCGGACTGCCGCAAGCTCCACCTTCGACAGCTTTTTCAAAAGCATGGGATCCTGATTCACAAGGTCACAAAGCTCAATCGCAAGAAGGGGACTTTCGTACCCACCTGAATACAACCCTTCAATCTGGGAAAAGAACCACTGCTTATCCTTTTGATATCGCTCATCCAGATAAATCAACAGCCAGAAATAAAATAATTTATCCTTTTCATTGGCAAGTGCCTTTTCTATCTCTTCACATGCATTTACAATCTGTCTTACATCCTTAGACAGTAATGCCTTTATGTACAAATAATAACAATGCTCTCTCGGACCTTCCATTGTTTTGTCCATATCCGCTTCCATTCTCCGGATTTCCTGTTTGACACTGTTATCATTTCCTGCAAGGATTCCCATATGAAGCAGCCCCAGCTTATAAACACCGACCCCCGGCTCTAACCGGATCAACTCCTCTAAAGACTGTCTTGTCTTATCGATAAAATGCTGTAACGGCAGCAATCCGATTCGGTAATCCAGATAATGATGCATCAATGCTGCGGTCTCTAATTTGACCAGATGATAATCTCTGTTCTTATGAACAAACACAGTTGCCGGTTCTTCCGGCTTTCGTATCATAATGGATACTTCTATCTTCTGATACGTATTTTCAAAAATAATCTTACCGCAGGCAGCCTCATTTTCTTTCAAAAATTCCGGATCCAGTGTATAAGAAAGTGCACAGGTATCCTCCTTACTGTCCATACTGCAAATGCTCTCCTGATGCAATGTAATAAACTTGGCATCTGTTCTCACTGACAGCTTACAATATCCCCATGTATTTTTATGTAGAATCAACTGATGTTCCTCTCTCATCTTCGGAAAATGAAACTGGAATCTGTCATGCTCCACCTGAAAAAGCATTGCACGTTTTTTGTGAATATAAACTAAGAATTCCTCTAATGCCTGATTTCGGTTCTTGGAATCCTTAATACTGTAATATGCCTGAATATATTCAGAATTCCCCTGTAGTAATGTCTTCACAAATTCAGGCGAATAAAATATCTCTATTGCCTTGTCCCAGTTCTCTTCCGCAAGGGCAGAAAACTTCATCAAATCTTCTAACGCAACACCATCTGCATCAATAAATGGTGCAATAACCTCTATATTATATGGTATCTTTTTCTCGATTCCATTCCCAATGATATAAATGTTGCCCTCAAATGTAGCACCCTTTTCTCTCTTCGACGCATTAAAGGTAATGTCAATCGTTCCATTCTTTCCTATTATGCTATGCTCCCGAAACTGTAACAGATATGCATCATCATACACCATCATTTTCATTGGGACATCATTTTCTGACCGGACTTCAATACTTCCGGTATACACACTTCCGGATTCTATCTTTAATTGTAAATGACTTTTACTAAGGACAACTTCCGGATATTCCACATAAAAGTCTCCCTTAGCGTATTGTTCTACTTTACTTTTCATTCGTTCATTCCAATCTTTAGCTTGTTTTTATCATTTGACATTGCAGTTTTCATTTGCAAATTATATAATAGAAAGCATAATTGCTTTATCCAAATTCAGAACCACTCGTTATACACATTTAATGGTTATTATAACAAATTATAAATGAATTGGAAAGAATAATTGACGATATATAAAAATACAATAAAAGGAACGGGAGGGTTATTATGGGACACAATAACGAATCTTTTCATGGTAGTGACTTAGAAGTCATTTCCCAAAAATACCAAATCGCACAAGACAGCATCCTGCCTTATGCATCCAACGTGAATCCACTTGGCATGTCACCCCTTGCAAAACAAACTATGATTGAATACATAGATGTATTACAGGATTATCCGGAGCGCAACTATGCAAGACTTCGTACCGCCATTGGCAATTACTGCAATGTTGATATGGAGCAGATTATATTAGGAAATGGAACCTCCGAATTGATCCGTAACGCATTTTCAACCATAAAACCAAAGAAAACCGTTATTATCGGACCGACTTATTCCGAATACAAAAATGCTGCCAAGCTTACCGGAAGCGAAGTCGAGATGTATATGCTGGATCAGTTAGATGATTTTGAATTGTATGTTCAACATTTCATCGATTCTCTTTATGAAAACATTGACATGGTGATTATCTGTAATCCTAATAATCCAACCGGTAAGGCCATCACAAGAGATGACATGAGTCTGATTGTCGAGGCATGCCATAAGCTGAATATTTTTGTTATGGTGGACGAAACATATGTGGAATTTGTATCCAACGTAAACCAGATTTCCTCTGTTTCCCTTACAAGCAGCTATGATAATCTTCTGGTTCTTCGAAGTACATCCAAATTCTTCTGTACACCGGGATTACGGCTGGGATATGCAATCACAACCAACAAAGAATATATAGAAGCATCGGATGATACAAAGGTGCCATGGAATATCAACTCGTTAGCCTCCATCGCAAGCGTCATGTTCACGGATGAGCATTTCATGAACCTGACAAGCAGCGTAATTCAGACAGAACGTAATCTGATCTATTCCGCTTTGTGCAGCCGCAAGACAATTAAGGTCTTTAAACCCGACGCAAACTTTGTTCTGATCAAATTATTAAAGGATGATTTGACAGCCACGGATGTATTTGAATACTGTCTGAAAAAGGGCTTTATGATTCGGGATTGTACCGATTATGAAGGCTTAGGAGAAAAATATGTAAGATTCTGTTTCTTAAAACCGGAGCAGAATGACCGTATGGTAAACACTATCTTAGAAATTGTATAAAGGAGTCTGGAAATGATTGAATGGTTAAAGGTATTATTACTAGGTATTGTGGAAGGTATTACCGAATGGCTTCCCATCAGCAGCACCGGACATCTGATTTTGGTAGATGAATTCATCAAGCTGAATCAAAGCAGGGATTTCATGAAAATGTTTGATGTTGTCATCCAGCTTGGTGCAATATTAGCCGTTGTTGTTTTGTATTGGGATAAACTTTGGCCTTTCCATACAAAAGCAAAGGCAAGAAAGAAAAGCTATTTTCAAAATCAGGCGGACAGCGGTTTTATGAAATCCCTTCAAAGCTTTTGCAACAATTACTGTTATATGGACAAAATCGTTCTATGGTTTAAGATTGTAGTTGCATGTATTCCCGCTATGGTTGTAGGCTTGCCGCTAGACGATTGGATGGGAGCCCATCTTCACACCCCAACCGTTGTTGCACTGATGTTAATCTTATACGGCGTCATTTTCATTATCATTGAAAATTATAACAAAAAGCGAACACCGCGGGTTGTTTCCTTAGAGACATTATCCTTTAAAGATGCACTTTTAATCGGTGTATTTCAGGTATTATCCCTAATCCCCGGTACATCCCGTTCCGGTTCCACAATTATCGGTGGTATCTTAATCGGAACCTCCAGAGAGATTGCAGCAGAATTTACATTCTTCTTAGCAATTCCTGTTATGTTCGGCGCAAGCTTTATTAAGCTGTTAAAGTTTGGATTAGCATTTACCGGTACGGAATTAGCGGTTTTGATCTTCGGAATGGTGGTTGCATTTGCAGTTTCTATTTTTGCAATCAAATTCTTAATGGGCTACATTAAAAAACACGACTTCAAGGTATTTGGATGGTACCGGATCATACTTGGTGTTCTGGTGCTCCTCTACTTTGCACTCAGATAACAAACTAATGGGAAACGTCCCGTTGTTTATATGTTATGAATTTTTAACATTTACCATAAACAGGCTCTTGAAGCACGCCGGTACTTAATGAGTTTAATATGGATTATGAAGCCATATTAAAACGAATTTAGTACCGTTGCGTGCGGATGAAGCGCAAGCGTGCCTGTGATGGTAATGTTCAAAAATTCATAATGAATATAAACACGGGACGTTTCCCATTTAATTTTCCCTAATTCCCGATTACTCTGCAATTGCTTTGAATGCTTCATCCAAATCTTCAATGATATCATCAATATTCTCTGTACCGATTGAAAGACGGATTGTATTCGGCTTGATTCCCTGATCCAGAAGCTCTGCCTCATTGCACTCTGAATGTGTTGTTGATGCAGGATGAATTGCCAATGACTTCACATCTGCTACATTTGCAAGCAATGAGAATAACTCAAGCTGATCGATGAATGCCTGCGCAGTTTTTGCATCGCCCTTAATTTCAAAGGTAAAGATAGAACCACCACCATTCGGGAAGTACTTCTTATAAAGTGCCTGCTGTTCCGGATCCTTTGAAATAGAAGGATGATTTACCTTCTCTACCAATGGCTGGCTTTCCAGATATTTTACAACCTTTAATGCATTTTCTACATGACGCTCTACACGTAAAGACAATGTCTCCAAGCCCTGTAAGAAAATGAAGGAATGAATCGGAGAAATGGTTGCTCCTGTATCACGAAGTAAAATCGCACGAATATAAGTAACAAATGCTGCCGGTGCGCAATCCTTAGCAAAGCTTACACCATGATATGATACGTTCGGCTCTGTTAACCATGGGAACTTATCACTCTTTGTCCAGTCAAAATTACCACTATCAATAATTACGCCACCGATTGTCGTTCCGTGACCACCAATGAATTTGGTTGCTGAATGTACTACAATATCTGCACCATATTCAATTGGGCGAACAAGGTAAGGTGTTGCAAATGTATTATCTACGATTAACGGAATTCCTGCTTCATGTGCAATGTTTGCAATCTTTTCAATATCTACTACTTCTGAATTTGGATTTCCCAATGTCTCAATCTCAATTGCCTTTGTATTTTCTTTAATTGCTGCTTTGATTCCGTCATAATCAAAAGGATCTACGAATGTAGCTTCGATACCGTAATCCGGTAATGTATGCGCCAACAAATTATAGGTACCACCGTAGATGTTCTTTGCTGCAACAATATGATCTCCTGCATGAGCTGCTGCCTGTAATGCATAAGTTAAAGCTGCTGCTCCGGAACCAACTGCCAATGCAGCCACACCGCCTTCAAGGGCTGCGATTCTCTGCTCAAAAATATCTTCTGTAGGATTTGTCAATCTTCCGTAAATGTTACCGGCATCTCTAAGACCAAATCTGTCTGCTGCATGCTGACTGTTGTGGAATACGTAAGATGAAGTCAGATAAATAGGTACTGCTCTTGCATCTGTAACCGGATCCGGATTCTCCTGTCCTACGTGTAACTGCTTTGTCTCAAACTTAAAGTTTCTTTCTGCTCTTGTTTTCTTTCCCATAATATATTTCCTCACTTTTCTTATTTTTCTTTTTATATCAATTTCATTTATAATCTGATTCCATCACTTATGTAATATTCGTTATCTAATCTGTCAACAGCAACACATTCGTCTATTACAGCAGTCACCGTAATAGATGGAAGAATAATGAATCTTAACTGTTAAAAACATACTATCACGACCTTTCTTTTAATTCCTACTTGTTTACAAGGGATATAATAACACTATTATTCCTATTTGTCTAGTAGGAATAATATACTTTTTCAAAATTTTTTTGACAAATGCTTTCGTTAATTATAAGATACCTCTTAGATACATTTTAACAGGGTATCACAAAGTCTGTTTTACCGACAAATCGGTTTCATTATATTATAGAAACAAAGGGGCTATCATGAAAACGAAAAAGCAAACATCTACAACAACTAAAATCTTACTTGGTTTTTTATATGCCATATTAATTGGAAGTGTTTTATTAATGCTTCCTATTTCTTCCGTTGACGGACACTGCGATTTTCTGACAGCTCTTTTTACGGCGACCACCTCTGTATGTGTTACCGGCCTAGTCGTCGTTCCAACTTATTCCTATTGGACACTGTTTGGCAAGATCATCATACTCATCCTAATTCAATTAGGAGGTCTGGGCGTCGTTGCTTTAACAACAGCCATCCTTCTTATATTAAACCGACGGATTTCTTTAAAGGATAACCTGATGATTCAGGATGCATTCGGATTAAATAATCTGCAAAACCTAAGTCATTTTGTAAAATATGTAATTATCGGAACCCTTAGTATCGAATTTATAGGGGGATGTCTGTATATGATTGAATTTGTTCCCAAATTCGGTATACGAGGTATCTGGTATTCCTTTTTCACGGCAATTTCAGCCTTTTGTAATGCAGGAATTGACATATTGGGTCCGGACAGTCTGATGCAATACCAATCTTCTCCGTTGGTATTGTTTACATCCATGTTAATGATTGTTTCCGGCGGACTTGGTTTTGTTGTCTGGAGAGATTTTATCCATGTGGGAAAGCTTGCTTATTCCGGACGGATTCAAAAAAGAGATTATTTTAGAAACCTTACAACCCATACAAAGATTGTATTAATCACAACTCTTTTCCTGATTGGGTTTGGATTCTTAACAACCTTTTTGTTTGAATATCATAATCCGGGAACCATTGGATCTATGAATATAGGCGATAAGCTTTTAAATTCATTATTCCAATCCGTCACTTACCGTACTGCAGGTTTCGCCGCAATCAGTCAGGCTGATTTAACGGAATCCTCTGCGTTAACCTCTTATTTTATTATGCTGATTGGAGGATCCCCGGTAGGTACCGCGGGAGGTATTAAAACAATGACTGCTGCTGTTATGGTATTCACGGTATTTGCAGTTATTAAAGGACAAAATGAAACTCTGGTATTTCGCAAATCCATTCATCCGGATTTGATTAGAAGAGCCATTAGCGTCACCATGATCAGTATACTTATGGTCTTAATATTTACCATTTTGTTAATGGTTACAAATAACCTGAACATGACAGAT
This sequence comes from uncultured Lachnospiraceae bacterium, assembly GCA_934294885.1. GTDB lineage: Bacteria > Bacillota > Clostridia > Lachnospirales > Lachnospiraceae > CAG-590. The sequence continues at coordinate 25,513 of CAKRAK010000004.1, forward strand.
AGTGCATTTGAAGTGGTCAGTGCCATTGCAACTGTCGGTTTAACAAGGGATGTTACCCCAACTTTGAATGCATTTGGCAAAATCTGTATTATTATTTGTATGTATTTGGGGCGTATTGGTCCGATTTCCATGTTCATCTTCTTTGGACAAAAAGCATCAAATAAAAACACGGTGCATCATGCACAAGCAAAAATTATGGTAGGATGATTTAGGAATTGCAAACTGCATTTCCTTTATTATGTCTTTGAGATAGTAAAAAGGAGGACGCTATGAAGAAATCAGTAGCAATAATAGGATTAGGAAGATTTGGAATTTGTGTTGCAGAGGAGTTATACAGAAGTGGCTGCGATGTGATGGTTTTTGATAAGAACAGCAGCCTGATCAATGATATTGCAGAAAACGTAACCTGTGCCATGTGTGTAGACGCAACGGACCCAAAGGCTTTGGAGGAAGCAGGTATTGGCGATATGGATGTTGTCGTTACCGGAATGTCAGATGATCTGGAACCAACAATCATGGCAGTGGTAACGGCGAAATCATTGGGAGTTCCGGAAATCGTTGCAAAAGCAAAGGATCCGGTTATGGGTGATATTCTTTCAAAAATCGGTGCAGATACTGTTGTTTATCCGGAAAAAGAATCCGGCATTCGTATGTGTCAAAAGATAATCTGTGATAACTTTATTGAATATTTTGACATTTCTGACAGCACCAGTCTTGTAGAAATCTATCCAAAGGAAGAATGGGTCGGCAAGTCCCTTAGAGAATTAGAGCTTAGAAAAAGATACAAGATCAATGTCGTTGCGATTATGCAGGGAGAAGATTTTAACATTACAATGGATCCCGATGAACCCTTACAGAAAGAACAAAAGATTTTAATAACAATCCGAAAAAAAGACCTAAAAAAATTGAGTTCATAAAACGAACAGAGACAAAAAACGCTCAACTTTGTGAGCGTTTTTTCATCTTAAATTTGATGTTCCCAATCCTGACGTTTATATAAAAGTCTGCGTACTTCCATTATTCTTTTGGTTTCCTCTTAATTGCAAATAAGATTAGACCGATTGCATTTTCATCGGTTATATTTAGCGGCATACGTCATAATGCCTGCGATGGTTTTTCCGTCTGTCATCTTTCCGGAATATATGAGTTCTTTCAAATCTTCAAGCTCCCATTCCTCTACATTAATTTCCTCCTCCGGATCTAAATGCTGCTGGGTCTTTTCCAAATCCGTAGCCAGATATACGTCAATCTTTTCATTACAAAATGCCACAGTGGAATTAACGGTTAATAAATACTCCATTTTATTAGCCCTATATCCGGTTTCCTCTTCCAGTTCCCTTGTCGCACAATCAATGGTAGGTTCATCCGGCGTATCCAGCTTTCCGGCAGGAACCTCCAATGTAAACCGATCCAATGCATTCCGGTACTGACGTACCATTAAAAGCTTTCCATCCTGATTGACAGCAACCACACAGGCTGCTCCATCATGATGAATATAATCCCATTCAGCAATCTGTCCGTTTACTTCAACCGTATCCTTATACAGACTGATAACCGTTCCCTTTGCTCGTAATTCTCTCTTTAAACGTTTTACAGGTTCCATAATTGTCCTCCTATTCTTTGTACTGTAATTTCAAAGTAACTCCTATTCTTCTTTCATGGAATATAATAATGCATTCACAATTGCCGCAGCAATGTTGCTGCCGCCCTTTCTGCCTCTGGCAACAATGTAAGGAACAGGTGCTCTCATGATTAATTCTTTTGCCTCCACTACATTTACAAATCCAACAGGGACTCCGATAATTCCTGCCGGGGACAGTTTTCCTTCCTCTATGAGCTCATACAATCGAACCAAGGCTGTAGGTGCATTTCCCACTGCAAATATCAGCTTTTGATCAAGACCTGCAGCCTTATCCATACTGGCTACGGCTCTTGTGCTGCCTTGTTTTTTTGCAATGGCGGCCACATCATCATCACTCATAAAGCAAAAAACTTCACCACCATAAGTTGCCAAGCGTTTCTTATTAATGCCCGCTTTTGCCATCTGGGTATCCGTTACAATACAGGCCCCTTCCCGAATTGCCTGCTGCATCATATCTACGACATCCTTTGAAAAACACAAATTATCCAAATAATCAAAATCCGCAGAAGTATGGATTACCCTCTTTATGACCGGCTCCTGCTTCGGGTCTAATACTTTGTCTCCCATTTCCCGGGTGATGATCTCAAAGCTGGTTTTCTCAATATCTCCCGGTAATACATGCTGTAATTTTATCTCTTCCATATACGCATTCCTTTTATACTAATTTTTCTTTTCTAACCTTATTGATAAATATAGTGGATACCACAACAGAGGCAATCTCTGCAATCGGCCATGCAAACCATACCAGATTTATATTACCAGTTTTTGACAACAGATATGCTACCGGCACTAAAAATATCAGCTGACGGATAAAGGAAACCATCATACTGTAAAAGCCATTTCCCAGCGCCTGAAAAAAGGAGCTGGCAATAATACAATATCCTGCAAAAATAAAGCTGATGGATATAATTCGCATTGCAGGAATACCGATTCCCAACATATTATCGGACGCATCAAACAGCAAAAGCATCTGTTTCGGGAATAATTGAACACAGACCAGTCCAAACAACATAATGGAAACTGCAAAAATGACAGCATGCTTTACGGTTTCCATGACACGGTCATATTTTTTCGCTCCATAATTAAATGCGATAATGGGAACCATTCCACTGTTTAAGCCAAAAATCGGCATAAATACAAAGCTTTGTAATTTGAAATACGCTCCAAACACCGCAACTGCAGTAGAAGTGAAGGTGCCTAAAATCTTATTAATACATACCGTCATGATAGAGCCAATAGCAATCATAATAACCGACGGAACACCAATCAAAAGTATCTGTCCAAGCTTACGCAGAGAAAGTCGGAAATGTCGGAATGTAATATGAAGCTCTTTATTAACCTTTCTATTAAAAATAAGAGCCATCACTGCCGCTACAAACTGTCCGGTTACCGTTGCGATCGCAGCACCCCGGATTCCCATTTTCGGAAAACCACACAAACCAAAAATCATGATTGGATCTAAAATAATATTAATAATGGCACCGGTACCCTGGGTATACATGCTGTAAATGGTTCGTCCGGTAGACTGTAACAATCGTTCAAAAATAATCTGGAAAAAGCAGGCAAAGCTGCAAATTAAAATAATCTCAAGATAATCCTGACCATAGGTTACGATTTCACCCTTAGCACCCTGCATTAAGAAAAAGGGTCTTGTCAGAAAAACCCCAATTAATAAAAACAAAATACAGCTGCATATGATCAAAAAAATACCATGCATTGCAATCTCATTGGCTTTTTCCGGTTCCTTTTTACCCAGATACCGGGATAATAACGCATTGGTACCAACACCAATTCCACTTGCAACACCAATCATGAGATTCTGCATAGGAAATGCCATGGAAACCGCAGTTAACGCATCCTCGCTTAAACGGGATACAAAAATACTGTCCACCACATTATATAAAGCCTGCACTAGCATAGATGCCATCATTGGGAGTGCCATGGTAATCAATAATTTTCTTACCGGCATAACACCCATTTTATTTTCTTTCAACTCTTCCCTTTGTTCTTCTGCCATTTTTATTCATCCTTTTCCTTTACCAATATAGCCATATATATGTTTAACATAAGCCGGCATCTATTACAATCATTATTTAAATACCTATGATTTTATAGATTTCCTCCATATCCAGAGACTGCCGCAAAACATCCGCCAGCAGATTATACTGGCTTTCTTTATATTCTGCATAACTCATATCCGGCTCTCCCTCATAAGAGATTCCTTTTCGCTTACACAACAGTTTAATAAATGCCGTCCGAAATTCATCCTCATCAAAGAGACCGTGAAGATAAGTTCCAAAAACACCCTCCTTGTAGTATCCATCCGTCTTCCCACCGGACAAATCCTCTTCATGAGACATTACCGGATTTTCTTCATCGGAAACTATCATAAAAGAACCGGCATCTCCTGTTGATTTTCCCATATGGATTTCATAACCGCTGACTTTTTTCCCTGACAAAGGTTCTAAAACACCCTCTAAGTTCTTTGTGGTTCCCTCCACACGGGTTCTTGTTTTCTCCCTTTCAAAAATAGTCTCTAACGGAAGCAATCCAAGTCCCCGAACGGTTCCGCCTCCTTCAACACCGGCGGAATCCCTTATGCTCTGTCCAAGCATTTGATATCCGCCACAGATTCCCACAACAATCGGCACCTGACATGCGTCTCTGTCTCCGGTCACCCTGACCTGTCTAAGGATTGCCCCTTCCAGTCCGCTTTCCCGCAGCCACTTCATATCAGCAATGGTATTCTTCGTTCCCGGCAATAGAATCGCATCCGGCTGTCCCAGCTCTGCCTTGGAACTGACATACCGGAGACTGACTCTTTTGTCCATAGATAATGCCTGAAAATCCGTAAAATTGGAAATCTTCGGCAGGCGGATTACCGCAATGTCGATACCACCGGTATAAGTCCTCTGATATAACGCCTCACTAAGGGAATCCTCATCCTCAATATGGAGATTCTCATAAGGCACAACTCCCAGTACCTTCTTTTTGCATCGTTCCTCTAACATCCGTAATCCCGGTTGGAGAATTGTCACATCTCCCCGGAACTTATTAATAATAAGGCCCTTTATCCGCTCCTGCTCCTCCGGTTCTAACAGCATTACTGTTCCCACTAACTGTGCAAACACACCCCCACGGTCAATATCTCCCACAAGTAAAACAGGTGCATCTACAAGCTTTGCCAAGCCCATATTCACAATATCGTCAGTCTTTAAATTAATCTCAGCAGGGCTGCCGGCACCTTCAATTACAATAATATCCACATCCTGTGCCAGACTGTCATAGGCTTCTTTAATAACCGGAATATAGTCTTTCTTTTTTTTGAAATAATCAACAGCCTTCATATTCCCTGCGACCTTACCACTTATGATTACCTGGGAGCCCATATCCGTGGTGGGTTTTAACAAGATGGGATTCATTCGCACATCCGGCTCCATTCCCGCTGCCTCAGCCTGTACGACCTGTGCCCTTCCCATTTCCAGCTGATCCTTTGTAATATAAGAGTTCAATGCCATATTTTGAGATTTAAAGGGTGCCACCCGATATCCGTCCTGCTTTAAGATACGGCAGAGTCCGGCAGCAATCAGACTTTTTCCTGCATTTGACATTGTTCCCTGAATCATAATTGATTTTGCCATTATTGTTCCAACCTTTTCTTTAATGCTGTAATCAGCACCTGATTTTCCTCATGAGTTCTTACCCCGATCCGGTAATATCCCTGTGAAAGATTTGCATAATTGCTACAGTCCCTGATGAGAATTTTGTCCATGAGCAATTTTTCCTTTAAGTGTTCCTCTGCCTTGAACAAAATATAATTCGTCCGGGAATCAAACACCTTTTCTACCAAACCTTTTCGTAATTCCTCCATCAAAAAAGAACGTTCCTGTTCTATCAGATTTCTGGTACATTCCTCATATTCCCTGCATGTTAATGCCTGTGAACCTGCCCACTGGGCTATGGATGAAGTATTCCATGGTGGTAATACCCGCAAATAACCCTGTAACACATCCTCAGAGGAGGTAAGGGCATAACCAAGACGAAGCCCTGCCATTCCATAGAATTTGGTAAATCCCCGCAGCACGATCAAATGCTTGTATGCAAACACCTCCTTCACTAATGAATAAGAAGTCTCATCCTTTAAAAAGGGCAAAAAACTCTCATCCACACAAAGAAAGACCCCTGCCTGTTCACATACATCCGCAATACGAAGTAAATGCTGTTTTTCCACTACAACACCGGTAGGATTGTTGGGATTACACAGGAAAATAATTCCTTTCCCCTTTATCTGCCGAATCCAGGAAAATAAATCCGACATATCATTTCTTGTCAGATGAAATTCGTCATCCTCCGATAGATTCAAACGGCTTAGCTTACAGCCTACACTGCGAATCCCACTTTCATATTCAGAAAAAGTAGGCGCCAGCACAAGACAACGTTCCGGTCTGAGTCCGTTGCATAATCCGTATATCAATTCACCTACTCCGTTTCCCAATACAATATGCTGCGGAGAAACTCCGTCATGCAGAGCAATCTGCTTTTTTAAAGCCCTCCCTTGTATATCCGGATAAATACATGCCTGTGCAGCCCTGTTTTTAATTATTTCCACAACCGATTCCGGCATTCCCAACGGATTCACATTAGCAGAAAAATCATAATTTATTTGATTGTAATCATATATATTGCCCCCATGCACATTCTTCATACTATCCCCCTGTTATCGATATGCCTTGATATAAATTGCCATTGCAACAATCACGAAAAATAGAAACATCAGATCCGCCGCCACATCCATCAGGCGATTCGCTCTTTTTATATCCTCCGTCTCCACACTTCGTTTTGCATCCCCTATGGTTGGTTTGTCATGTAAAACCCCAAAATAACAGGCAGGACCTGCCAGTTCAATATTCAGCGCCCCGGCACACACCGCCTCCGTCTGGGCAGAATTGGGACTGGGATGCTTCAACCGATCCCTTTTATATATCTTCCATGCATTTTCCTTATCCATGGCTAACATTCCTGCCGCCTCTATCATTAAAAATGCCGATAATCTGGAAGGTATAAAATTCACAATATCATCCAGCTTTGCGGCAGCAGTTCCAAAATATAAATATCTGTCGTTGCGATATCCGATCATGGAATCCATTGTGTTAATAGTCTTGTAAACAAGCGCACCAATCGGGCCAAATAAAATCATGTAAAGCAAAGGCGCGATTACACCATCGGAGGTGTTCTCTGCAACAGTCTCCACTGTTGCTTTTATAATCCCTTCTTCTGACAGAGATTGTGTGTCTCTTCCCACAATCATGGCAACAGCCTCTCTGGCATTTTGCAGTTTTTCCTCCTTTGACGGTTCCTCTTTTGAAGATGTTCTCTTCCATGACCGGGTATCAATCCCCATTAAGGCATCATACACCTTCATACTTTCCGTCCTTAAGGATTTCTTAGCAAGCATCTGATAACATATAATGGCACCGAAAACAATTTTTAACTTTGGACAAAATTTATCCAAAAGTATAAATATACCGATTGAAATCCCGATTACGATCAAAATCGTCACAAACACCAATATTCCGCCTGCAAGACGTTTTTTTCCCTTTTGCTCCTCCCGTTTTGGTGATAACCGAAACAATTTCCAAAGAAGTCCTTCCGTTAATTCAATTATTTTTCCGATTCCCTGTACCGGATGCCACAAATTATGGGGATCCCCAAGAATCCGATCCAAAAAATATCCGATACAGACCATTAAAATATGTTCTTTCATATATTTCCAATCTTTTCTATGTGCTCCATTATAAAACCATCTTCCCTACGGAATAAATCCATGATTAACCCTTCCCCATTATGAATATGCCATTCGTAATAATCTTTATGGGGACTGCTATATGCATCCAAAAGGGCCATAACGGTACCTCCATGTACAACAAAGGCAACCATATCAGGAGCCGATTCCTCATATCTCTTCATTACATTACAAAAGCCTTTTATACAGCGGTTCTGAAACTGTGCCTTCGTTTCTCCATTGGGAAATCCTGTTTCGCCGTTACTGTCTATGTAACGCTGATATACCGGATTTCCATTTAATTCCTTATAATTTTTATACTCGAAATCACCAAAATTACATTCCCGAAGCTCCGGCACTTCTATTGCAGCCCTTCCCGGAAAAAGAATATCCGCTGTTTGCCGGCATCGCAGCAGAGGACTGATTACCACGTCAGTCACCTTGGAAAAAATCCGGTCTTTTTCATGCCATTCCTCTAAAAGACGTTTGCTGTCATGGGTGATTCCTTCATCTGTCCAGCCGACATAACGCCCCTCTTTGTTTCCCTTTGTTGCTCCATGACGAATCATAATTATTTTCATTCCGAAACCACCTTTATTACCGTTCCGATTCCTGCAATAACACGGATTACTTTTTCAGATTCCTCCGCAAAATAACAGCACACCCGTCCTGTACTTTCACGATATTGCCGTTCAAAGCCATCCATTGGAACAACACCAGAGCCAATCTCATCACACACTATCACAAGCTCCTTATCCGCACCATTTAAGGAAGATAAAACCAATTGCTTTGCCTCCTCCATGGGGTCTTTCCCCTCTTGTAACTGTTTTCTTATTCGTAAATGATAATCCAAAATCACATCACATCCATCAGGAAAATGTTCCCTTACATAGGCTTCCTTTCCCTGATATGCACCACCTATAACCAATATCATCTATTTCACCTGTCTGTTTCATTTCTTCTACATGCGTATAGCCATTTGCGAAAGCTTTTTCCTCTTAGATTGTGTAAATTTAATATGATATATAAGCAGGCTCTTGTAGCACGCCGGTACTTAATGAGGGAAAGCGTTAGCACATTCCGAATTTAGTACCGCTGTGTGCGGATGAAGCGCAAGCGTGCCTGCAATATATCATATTGAATTTACACAAATGATATGGTTTACTACGCATTTCGTAATTGCCTATATACCGCAATACATAAGGATTCTATCATAAAGCAGGGACAGCCTTCAATATTGTAATGCCGATTAATATCCACAATTCACAGATTTGCAGAAAGTAGCCTGCCAGATCACCGGTAATTCCACCAAACCACCTTTTGGCAGTATAACCGTAATAAAGAAATGCCAGTAATCCCGCAACAGACAATCCAATGGCATACCTCCACAAACTTATGTGTAATACCCTATCCACGTAACCGGTTCCCCCAAAAAGAAAACATAAAAATACCAATAATTCAAATATCAAAATCCATTTGACCTTATGGGAAGAGTGTTGTGCCGTATCCGAAAGCATACCGGTTTTCTTCGCCTTCCTAAAGCATACTACCGACAGACCACTTAATATTCTTGAATACACATAACCGGCAGAAACAAAAACAATCTCATACCAATCCAAAGACGTAAATAATGCCACACTGATCATCAGATAAAGACATCCATAGATGATTGCAAAGGCTCCCGCATGAGGGTCTTTTAGAATTTCCAGTCTTCTTTCATAGGTTCCGTAAGAGCTTTTGGCATCTACAGTATCCATAAATCCATCCATATGAATCCCACCGGTTACCAATATGGGAATTGCAGTATAGAAGGCTCCCTGTACCAGACTGTTCATCTGCAAAATATTACAGGCTCTGTTGACAAGCATAAGCAAAGCTCCTATTACCAACCCAACAAGAGGAAAATAACACATGGTATATTTCATGTTTTTCTCTTCCCATTTAATTACAGGCATCGGGATTTTGGAATAGGTTGAAAATGCAATAATAAACGATTTTATCATAACGGGGTTCCTTTCTGCCAGATAGGAATTCCACATACGACCTCAATCACACCATCTGCCACTTTTCCTATCTCGCAATTTAAAAAGGCTAATTGCCTCATAAAATTCTCTGTATCCTTGTCATAAATCATTCCATCAGAAAATATTTCGTTGGTGACGATTACAAGATGCTTCCCATGATTTACGATTGCCTTAATTGCATCCAGTAATTGTCTCCCTCCGGAGGCTTTCCCACCTTCCATCTGATTTCCTTCATAAAACAGTTCCTTCCTTTTTCCAATATATATCTCGTTGGCTAACAGATTGGACAAATCCTCTAAGAGAAAGGTTCCGTTATTTTTGCATCCTCCCTTAAAAAAAGATTTCTGTAAAAACCCATCTTCCATCTCGTTTTTTCCTAAAAACAACTCCTGTTCAATGGTCTGAAATCCTTTATCCTTTCGCATGTCCTGATGACGTTTGATCCGGTTCCTGCTTTCCTCATCATAGCAATGCATGGTAGCCATATAATACAGGCTGCCATCCCGGGTCTGATTCTTTAATTGAACTGCTAAGTCTTCGGCATACGCAGACTTTCCGCTTCCGCTTCCTCCGGTTACCAGATATAACATGAAACAAAATCCTTTCAAACAAAAAAATGATATTACATGACAATTCATATAATATCATCTTTTCTTTTTTTTGAAAATATATTAAGTATTGGAAGGCTCGTACTAGATCAGTCCAAGATGTTTCATGGCATATTGGATTCCGTCCTTGTCTACATCCCTTGTCACAAAATCGGCAAGTTTTTTTAACTCTTCTCTGCCATTTCCCATTACAACACCAACATTGGCATATTCAATCATATCAAAATCATTGGGACCATCCCCAAAGGCAATGGCGTCTTTTGGGGAAATCCCCTGATATTCCAGATATTTTTCCATGCCAAATGCCTTATTAATGCCCTTAGCGGTTATCTCACCACAATCATCTGCCGGCTTTTCAAAGCTGGATGCCGTAACATCACAACAGTCCGACAAAGCCTCTGCCACCCGGGCAACCGTCCATTTACTTCCGTAATACAATACCTTTTTTAAATCTTCCGTCTCATCCGGATGATCTGTGACCACTGTATCACCCATAATTTCCTGACTCCGGTCATTTTCATCATCTATATTGAAAAGATTCTGTCGCAGATAACGATAGCAACGTTCATCCATGTGCATGGTTTTTTCACTCATACCTGCCCCATAGGCGGAAGCCTGTGCCAGAACGCGAAAGATTTTTTTCCTGGTCACTTCCGGAAGAAAATGTTCATATATGGTTTTTCCCTGAAAGACTACATTTGCACCGGTTGTACCGATAATTCCGTCAGCCAATGTAAGAAGGGTTTCTGACATCTGGTATCTGGCGCGCCCGGAACATATTACAATCTGGTGACCATTAAAACGAGCCCGCTCCAAGGCATCTTGCGTTGAAGCAGGCAGGTTTCCATTATAGTCTATGAGAGTTCCGTCTATATCAAAAAATAAAACTTTACCCATTAATCCAATTCTCTTCCGTTAGACTCAATTACCTTCTTATACCAGTAGAAGGAATCTTTCTTTTTGCGGGATAAATCACCGGTTCCATCATCATATTTGTCAACATATACAAAACCGTAACGCTTTGCCATCTCACCGGTAGATGCACTGACTACATCAATCCATCCCCAAGGAGTATATCCCATTAAATCTACGCCATCCTTAACAGCCTCTTCCATCTGTTTGATATGCTCACGAAGATAATCAATACGATAGCTGTCATGAATCGAACCGTCTTCCTCTAATTTATCGAAAGCACCAAGACCATTTTCCACTACCATTAAAGGAATCTGATAACGGTCATATAACTCATTTAAGCAATAGCGAAGTCCCTGTGGGTCAATCTGCCAGCCCCAGTCGCTTGCCTTCAGATATGGATTCTTAACACCACCGATTAAGTTGCCGGAAGACTGATTTTCATCCGGTTTTGCAGAAACACAGTTACTCATGTAATAACTGAAGGTATAGAAATCAACTGTACCGTTTTTCAGAATCTCATCATCCCCCGGTTCCTTTTTGATCACGATATTGTTCTCTTCAAAGAAACGCTCTGAGTAAGATGGATAGTAACCTCTTACATGAATATCTGAAGCAAACCAGTTCATTTTTCTCATTTCCTTCTGTGTCTCAATGACATCATCCGGATTACAGGTTAACGGATACATGGTTGAGAAAATACACATATTACCCATTTTAAACTGTGGATAATGATCATGAGCATATTTTACAGCTAATGCACTGGCTACAAACTGATGATGCAGCGCCTGATAACGTACCTGCGGCTTATCCGGTACCTCTGTAACAGCTCCCTGATATCCCTTAATGGTTCCTAAAGATAACACGCTGCCCATTGGCATGGTTCCTGCGTTAATTTCATTAAAGGTTAACCAGTATTTTACTTTATCCTGATAGCGTTCAAAAATCGCTTTACAATAATTCATGTAATACTCGATACATTCTCTGCCTTCCCATCCATTACATTTTTCTACTAATGCATATGGCATCTCATAATGGGAAATGGTAACCAAAGGCTCTATTCCATATTTTTTACATTCATCAAATACTTTATCATAAAAAGCCAGACCGGCTTCATTTGGCTTATCTTCCATTCCTGTTGGGAATATTCTTGTCCATGCAATTGACATACGGAAACATTTGAATCCCATTTCTGCAGCCAATGCAATGTCCTCTGCATAATGATGATAAAAATCTGTTGCCTCTCTGCTTGGATATAAGGTTCCTTCCTCAAAGGTTGGACCTACTCTTTTTGGTGATGTATGGGAACCGTTTGTACACATATCAGAAACCGATGGTCCTTTTCCATCAACATCCCATGCACCTTCATACTGATTTGCTGCGGTTGCACCGCCCCATAAAAAATCTTCTCGAAAAGTTCTCATATTTACCTCCTTATATATATGAACAGAATATAGATTGTCAAGGAATTGAGTGAAGGGGGGGAGAATATCCCTTAACAATCTAATTCTGCACATAACAATGATTCCATGTAGGATTATTATGCTAATTCAATAATCCTATCACCTACTGCTACAGTCTTTGGCTCCACTGTTTTTACGGAACTGTAATCATCCGAATTGGTAACAATGACCGGAGTTGCAATCTCCAAACCTGCAGCCTTAATCTTGTCTATATCAAACTCTAATAACAATTCACCTTGTTTTACTTTATCACCCTGTGCTTTCTTTGGTGAGAATCCATCACCGTCTAATTTTACGGTGTCCATACCTACATGAATCAAAATATCCGCACCCTTGTCAGTTGTAATTCCAACAGCATGTCCGGTTGGGAAGAAGGTTGTAATCTCACCATCGCAAGGAGCATATAACTTACCTTCTGTCGGAACAATCGCAACACCGTTACCTAATGCTCCGGAAGAAAATGCTTCATCCTTCACATCAGAAAGAGCAATCAACTCACCAGCCATAGGTGATACAAATGTTTCTTCCTTGCTTCCAGCTTCCTGAGAGTTTGCCTGTGCATCTGCAGCAAGAGCATCTGCAATCTCAGCCTCCTTCTTTGGAGATGCTTTTACATCATCCTTAAAGAAGATTAACTCAACAACGAAAGCTACGATCACACAAATTATAGAAATTACGATTCCTGTAATCATAGGAGCAAGTTCTTTTGTCTCAGGATTAATAAACATTGTATACATGAACACTCCCATACCTGCCATCTGGTAATCCTTTAATCCCAATGCACAAAGTACTGCACCGGCAATACCTGATACTGCACATGTACGGAAGAACGGTGCCTTTTTAGGAAGGGTAATACCGTAAATTGCAGGTTCTGTTACACCGGCAATACCTGAAATAATTGCAGGTGGTGCGATTGATTTTAACTTCTTATCCTTTGTCTTTAATGCAATACCTAAGCAAGCACCGGTTTGTGCAAATGTTGTACCAAGCATTGCTGTTAAAATAACATCTCCTCCGGTTGTCATGTTCATAAGTGCGATTGGAACCAATGCCCAATGCAAACCAAACATAACAAGAATCTGCCAGAAGAAACCAACTAATAATCCCATCAAGATTGGGCTGAAATCATTCACTGCATTGAAGAAAATACCGATACCACTGGATGCAACGGATGTAACAGGTCCGATAATCCACCATGTTAAGCAGATGGTTACCATACATGTAATCAACGGTACCATGAAAAGCTTAATTGCATCCGGAATAAACTTCTTGAATTTCTTCTCAAACCATGCAGCAAATGCAACAGCACAGATTACAGGAAGCACAGTGGAAGTATAATTACCTGTAGAAGGTGCAATTACCGGAATATGAAACAGATTGGAAATATCATAGGTTCCATCATTTAATACATATGGATATACCAACGCAAGACCTATAATAATACCTTCCATTTCCGGAAGTTTAAAACGCTTTGCTGCACTGTAACCTAAGATAACAGGCAAGAAATAAAATGCTGCATCTCCTAAGGAATATAAAATGTTATAGGTACCGCCTGCGGCATCCATAATTCCGATTGCAGTAAATAACGATAAAAATCCTTTTAAAATACCACATGCACATAACACGCCAAGGAATGGAGAAAATACTCCGGTTACAATGCTGACAAACGCATTAAATAAATTCTGTTTCTCCTTTGGTCCTTCTTCTTCATCAGATACCAAAGCCAGACTTTCCAGATGTCCAACCGAAACTACAGCTGCATACACATCAGGAACATGATTACCGATTACAACCATATACTGTCCGCCACTCTGGATTACGGTTACAACACCGTCTAAATCCTTAATAATATCTGTCTGCGCCTTTGACTCATCCTTCAATGAAAAACGAAGTCTTGTTACACAATGGGTAACGCTCTTAATGTTACCCTTTCCACCTACGTTTTGGATTATCATTCTTGCTAATCCGTCATACTTACTTGCCATAAGCAATCCCTCCTTTTTTACTTATTGTGACAAAAAAGTAAAAAAATAACCCGCAAGATTAAAATTTTTCATTATATATATGCTTTTTCCCATAGCAAATGCATATACTAAGTCTCTAATCTCGCGGGTTTTGCCAACCAAATGTCACAATCCCTTATAAATAATATTCTCTATAATATGGGTATGTCCCCATTATTACCTTACTTCATAAAATCTATTGATGTCCCAACAGATTCTCAATGTGTATTGCCAGATAACTCAATTCCTCTTCCGGCACATCATAATCCATCCGACTCTTTAAATATGTCTGGATTCTTAATGCACATCGATAGCTTTCCGGAAACTGTTCCCGAATCATATCACACAAAGCATCATTCTGTCCGGTGTACTCAATGTTCTTTACAATTCGCTCTATCAGGAATTTCATATGAATAACAAACCGGTCATAATAAATCGTAGTTTCATCAATCTTATGCTTTGCCGAATAACCAATGATATTATATACATCCTTAAGGATATCCGGAACCATCGCTGTCTTCTTCATATCACTTCCCAATTCCGCATTCAAAATATGCATCGCTATGAATCCTGCTTCATCCTCCGGAAGAGATACCAGTAATTCTTTTTTAATCAGATCAAGGGCATATAATCCAATCTGATATTCTGCTGAATAGAAACGTCTGATTTCCCAAAGCAGGGTATTCTGAATCTGAATCCCTTCTTTTTGCCGGATAATCGCATAATGTAAATGATCCAACAAAGAGATATAGATTCCTTTGCTTAATTCATGATCCATAAGTTCGCTTGCCATCGTAATAATCTGGCCTACAACCGCCATGTACTCATAGGGAATATCGGCAACTACTCTTTCAAACTCTCTGGTAAATTCATCATCCAACCGGAATGTCTTCTCAATCTTTGTATCATCAATCATATCCTTAGGCTTCTTCTGAAAACCAATTCCCTTACCGGTAACAATCACTTCTTTTCCTTTTTCGTTGTATGCACTAACAACATTGTTGTTAATTACTTTTAATATCTGCATTTGTTACCAGCCTTTCTATCTTTTGGTAATAAAAAAACTGCATCATACCAAATCATGAGTCCTTATTCATCTCACCTTTTAAATGGTACAACCCAGTCTTGCCTAATTCAATAGTAACAACCTGAAACTATCTATTCAACTTATTTAAGTCTACCATCTCCACTTTGGTATGTCAACCGTTTTTTGATAATTTTTTTCATCCTTTAAAAGTGCCATCTATCAGACGGCAAGAGATTACCTATTAGTCAAATTCCACATCATATTCTGTATAACGTTCCCTCAACCATGCCTGTATTTTTAATGCTTCCCCTTTATCCTTCTTATCATTCATATCCAACCGGGTCTTTAACAAAATAACCTTCTGGTCAACCGTATTGCCGGAATCGTCCAGCTTGGTAAGCTGACCGGCCGACACCTCTTCCACCTCCGGGAATAATACCTCCATCTCCTTTGTTAAAACCTGAACATCCACTGCCGTTTCAAAACCTGTAACGGTATTCTTATCCACAGCGGCTCTGTGTACCATAAAATATGCCATGATAATACTTGGAATAATAATGATAATCGTATTCCGGATCAATGCCCTCTTAAGACGTTTTTTTCGTTTTTCATCCTTTTCCTTTACCTTTGGAACACCCAACAGGATTAATATAATCGCGGCTGACAAATAAATAAAATAAGAATTTGCAATGAACAAATAGCCTGCTCCCAATAACATTTTCCACTGTCCGTGAGCAATACTGTAACCGCAGGTACAAAGGGGTGGCATCAGGGCTGTTGCAATTGCCACTCCGGGAATCACATTGGACTTTTCCTTTCGGGTAACACCGATAATTCCGGCGAAGCCACCGAAGATTGCGATCATAACATCCCAGATTGTAGGCTGTGTTCTTGCTAACAACTCAGATGTTGTATCTGAAAGAGGGGAAATGGAAAAATACAAGGTAGAAGTACACAAACTGATAACAACCTGTGCCAGAAATCCCATTAGGGAACGAACCGACAATTCTCCATCGGAGGTTGCCGTACCAAGGGCAGTTGCCTGAATGGTTCCCATCAACGGAGAAATCAGCATAGCACCGATAATCACAGCAGTAGAATTTACATTCAAACCGATAGAAGCAATAAAAATCGCAAGGACAAGCAGACACATATTGGTACCGGTAATATGACCGCCACTTACCAATGTATCTGTAATCTGATCTACCGTTGCCACATCCTTTTTTAAGGAAAACATTTCGCCGAATATTTCTCCCAAAGAAATGTGATGATCCCCATTTTTATCTATGGTTGAATTAATTGTGTTTTTAAATTCTTTTTTTCCTGTTTCGATATCTTCCTTCAGGTAATCCTTAATCTCTTCTCTTTCCTTTATCAATTCTTCTTTTATATTTTTCTTTGCTTTTTTCTCTTCCATTTTCATTCGCTTCCGTATTTCTGTTTTATTCTTTCGCTATATCCGCTTTTCATCCTTTTTATCAAAAGAAGCAACATTTTTTCCTATTTTAATATAGATGAAAACTGATAGGATCATCATAAGAATGTCAACACACATATCAGGTATCAGATCATTATATCTTGTTTTATGATTTTCTTTATCCACCCGGATTAAAATAACGTCTCCCTCTTTATAATTCAATCTATTAACGATATTTCCCGATCTTGCACGGCTTCCGTCTGCCGCTTCCCACTCCATGTTATATGAAGGATGGCGGATAAACTGTCCGGTGCTTTCATATGTTTCCGTAATGGTAGCATATACCTCATCATAGCCATGTCTGTATTTATCCACCGCCATAAACAGGCTTAATAAAGAAAATAAAAATACGATTACAACTATGACTTTATGAAATCTCTTTTTCCATTTCTTCTTTTGGACTTCTGTATTCATTTGTGCCTCCCCATTCCAATCATCCCTGCACTCATTCTACACAAACCTTTGGTATGGGTCAATGGCATAATCCGTGAAGCTTCCCATATTGGCATATACCGCTACCGCCATATCAAGAATCGGGAATAATGTCATGGCACCGGTACCCTCTCCAAGACACATCCTTCCGTGAATCATACCTTCTAATCCCATGGTTTTTAATGCAAGACTACTTGCCGGCTCCATAGAAACATGGGATGCAAACAGGTAATCTGCCACTTCTTCATCCATATAATATGCTACAAGTCCCGCTACGACGGAAATCACTCCATCCATTACAACGGGAAGGTGCTCCTCCACTGCTCCTAAATATACGCCAACCATGGCAGCAATCTCAAAGCCTCCAAGCTCTGCTAAGACCTGTGTCGGTGCTGTCATTCCTTTATCCTTCACACGCCGTATGGCATCCTTTATTACCTTGCACTTTTTGTTGATTCCCTTTTCCGATAATCCCGCGCCCTTTCCAGTAACAAGAGCTGCATCTACATCTAAAAAATATGCCGCCAATGCACTGGTAGGGGTGGTATTTCCAATTCCCATCTCCCCGGTTGCAATAATCCGGTAACCCATAGTCTTTAATTCTTTTACCAAATCTTTACCGGTGGCAATCCCCCGGTTACATTCTTCCAAGGTCATTGCCGGTTCTTTTGCCAAATTCTTTGTTCCTCTTGCAATCTTACGGTTAACGACAACGCCCTGCTTTAATTCCGTATCCGGATAATCTGTGGTATTCATTCCCATATCGATGGTAAATACATCCACTCCTGCAATGCCTGCCATAATATTTACACTGGATTGGTTTTTTGCAAAATTTTCCGCAACAATTTTTGTTACCTCCTGCCCGGTCTGGGTTACACCCTCATTCACAACACCGTGATCACCACATAGAACAAGAAGGGCTCTTTTCCCGATACAAGGCGGTGCCGCGCTTTTTTGAATTTCACAAAGCTTTACCACATATTCTTCCAACAATCCAAGACTGTCTATTGGTTTTGCAATGGCATCCCAATGTGCCTTTGCCTGTTTTGAAATCTCAGTTTTCATAACCGTTAACCTTTCTGCAAGCCTTTACAAATCCTGCTACCATATCCACATTGCTATAATAATAAAAATGAGGAAATCCCGCAAAAATATGTTCATTGTAAACCATACATTCATATGAACTATCCGGATTCATAGGTTTTACTGCCAGACAATCTGTTCCATTATCCGTACAATCAAAATAATGAAATTCATGTCCTTTTATCACCAATGAAGCCTCCCCTAAAAATCCGCCATGCTTCATCGTGCACTGCATATATCCAAAACGTGACAATTTCTTTTTATGGTATCCTTGTCCCTCCAGTACACCTGCCATGGAATATACATTTCCTTCCATATCCTCCATGGCTTTTTGCAGATACAAAAAGCCTCCACATTCCGCAAGAAAATAGATTTTATCTGCGGCTGATTTTATAGACTGCAACATTGTTTTGTTACATGCCAGTTGTTCCACATAATTTTCCGGATACCCTCCACCAAGGATTAATCCCTGTATACCCTCCGGCAAAATCTTATCATGCAAGGGTGAGAATGGTATCAGCTCTGCTCCCAGTTCCCTTAGCAAGGTTAGATTTTCCGAATAATAAAAAGAGAATGCTTCATCCATGGCAATACCGATTGGAACCGGCTTCAAACCGGCATTTTCCTCTATCAGTCTTCTGACTCGTTCCGGTTGTTTTCCCTGAATTACTCCCGCAGAACCTGCAATGGATAAAATCTGTTCCATATCAACGGTTTCTTCCATGACATCCGCTATCTTTCCAATCCATGCATCAAATTCAGCAATTTCCTCCGGAGAAATCAGTCCCAGATGTCTGGATGGAACTGATAAATCCTTTAATTCCGGAAGATATCCCACAACCGGAACATGACAGTAATCTTCTATCACCTTGGCAATCCGCCGATAATATCCGGCAGATGTCCGGTTCAAAATAACCCCTGCAATATGACTGTCCGTTTTAAAGGTCTGTATTCCTTTTACCAACGCCGCTAATGTAACACTGGCACCCTTTCCGTCCAAAATGAGGATTACCGGGGTTTCCGTTACCCGGGAAACCTCATAGGTACTGGCATTTACACTAACACCCCCCAGGCCATCATAATATCCCATCACACCTTCTATTACGGTAATATCCGATTCCTTGGCCTTTCGCTGTAGCAGATATCTTGTAGTCTCTTCGTCCGTAAAATAGGTATCCAGATTCCCGGAATCAATGTCGAACACCCTTCGATGGAACATCGGGTCAATATAATCCGGGCCGCATTTAAAGGACGCAACCTTCCTTCCCCGACGCTTTAATAATTCAATTATTCCACATGTAATCATTGTTTTTCCGCTGCCGCTTTTGGGTGCGGCAAGCAAAATTCTGCAATCAGCCATACTTTACTCTACCTCTTTAGCCGAAAATGACACAATGTAAACCGGATTTGTTCCCTGCATCATATGATAATCCACAATCCTTCTAACCTCAGTAATCTGTGCCTGAATAATCTCCATATCTTCATATTCCGGATACTCCTCTGATAACTTCATGAGCTCCGATAAGGTCTCTAAGGTTACAGCATTCACCACAAAACGAGCCTTTGGATTTTTTTTCCGAACTGCCTTCACGATATCCATCAGTTTCCCACTGCTCCCGCCAATAAAAACATGGGTGGGAGCTTCCGGTTGTTCAAGACAGTCCGGTGCCGTTCCTTCTATTACCTCTACATTTTTCAGATTAAAATTATCTATATTTTTACGAATCAGTTCACAGCCCTCCGGTTTTCTTTCAATAGCATATACCTTTCCTTTGGGACATAAAAATGCCATCTCCACCGTAACGGAACCGGTTCCGGCTCCTATATCATATACCACAGAATCCAGTTCCAGCTGCAGCTTTGCAACCGATAAAATCCGAATATTCATTTTTGTCATAGGAATCTGACCACGGATAAATTCCTCATCCCTGATTCCAAGCCCTTTATATTGATACATATTATCCTCTTTCTATATATACAAGTGACAATGGCGGAAGCTCCTTCATCAAGAAATCCTTCCCACATCCCATCACAATCTTCTCGTCCTCATAAGACAAACGGCTTCCCAATATCATCCGATACCCGGACTGTCCTTCCATAGCAATAACATCCTCACAGAGTCTGTGAAAGGAATCTCCGTCTCCTAACAGGACGCATGCCCTTTTCCCTGTTTCCAATATCTTAGTAATATCAAGCTCCCTTCCATGGCAGCTTGTGAAAACAACATCCTCCCAGGACACACCAATCTTATCCAGAAAATAAATCACAGAGGATATACCCGACACCGGTACGACTTCATATCCCTCCAGCATATCCTGTATATGCTTTGCTCCGGAATAAAATCCAATATCCCCGGAATAACAGATTGCAATGGATTGATACTGAGGATTTTCTTTAATATAAGCAACGATTTCCTCTTTCTTATAGCTGATCAGACACGGTTTTTTTTCCTGTTTGAAAATCTCCAGCATACGTTTTGCCCCGATCAAAGCATCCGCATGCTTTAATATATCTCTCGCTTCCTTCGTAAGCAGACTGTCCTTTCCAGGCCCCATGGAAACAAGATAAATTCTTGGTTTCCGAAGTGTCACATCATATTTTTTCTTCAAAAATTCCAAAACCTGCGACAGGCTTTTTTGCGGTACACTGCTTCTTTCGGAAGGTCTTCCAATAATCATCAGATGCATTCCAAGATGTATGGCAGCTTCACATTTTGCAGTATATCCACCAACACTTCCGGAGCTTTTTGTTACCAGCCATTTTGCCTGACTTTCCCGGAACATGACTTCATTTAACTCCATACTGAAAGGCCCCTGCATTGCAATGAGGTTCTTTCCATGAAAGCCTAAGCTGCTGCACTTTTCCAATACCTCCGGCGTGGATAAAACTCTTGCGACACACCGGTTTTGAAAATCGGGAATTTTTGTATACTGCTCTAATTCCTTGCTTCCGGTTGTAATAAAAATCTTTCCCTTCGTTCCGGACAATTGCTCTACCGCAGCCTCTACACTATCCGCAAAGCAAACATCCCTTGTGGTGATGGCGTCCGTATCATCTTCCCGAATCAACCGGATATAGGAAATATTTTTCTCATTACAGGCTGTCTGAATATTTTGTGTCACTTCAACCGCATAGGGATGTGTGGCATCAATGCAAAGCTCCGGTCGGAGATTCTCAAACAAACGAATCATTTCCTCACAATCCATTCTTCCAACAAGAACCTGTATATTATCTCCCTTGGGAATTAATGTTTTGGCATAATCCGTTGTCACACATATATGTAATTGTATATCTGTTCCCCGAAGTACTTCTGCTAACTGCCGCCCTTCAAGAGTTCCTCCAAAAATAACAATTTTCTTCATGACTTATTTGCTTTCTGATTTCCCCTCCGATGCCAGATGATAGCCTCTCGGAGTTACCATTCTTCCTTTAATCTCCTTTGTACAGGAATTACCGATAAATACAGTAGTGAACATATCTACCTGTTCATCGGCAAGCTCCTTTAAAGTAAGAAGCCGACAACTCTCTCCCTGCCTTCCTATATTTTTGACATATCCGCAAACCGTTTTTTCCGATTTTTCTTCCAATAAAATGTGACACGCCCGTTGCAAATAATCTGCTCTTTTTTTGCTGGAAGGATTATAAAGGCAGATTACCATGTCGGACATTGCCGCACATTTTAACCGCAGTTCAATTTTTTTCCATGGTGTCAGCAGATCACTTAAACTGATAACCGCAAAATCATGTCCCAAGGGAGCACCTAAAACTGCCCCGCCGGATAATGCGGCTGTAACTCCGGGAACAATCTCAACCCCTACATCCTCATATTCTTCCCAAAGCTGCAGGATAATCCCTGCCATACCATATACACCGGCATCACCGCTACAGACCATGGCTGTCGTTTTCCCCATCACAGCCTGCCGGAAGGCAAGACGACATCGTTCTTCCTCCCGCTTCATTCCGGTTACAATGTATTCTTTATCCGGAAAATGTTCCTTTAATAAATCCACATATACCGTATAGCCTGCAATGACATCACAGGAATCCAGCACTTGGATTGCCGCCCCTGTCATTCCGCTATAATCTCCCGGCCCCATTCCAACTACATATAAACGTTTCATTCTTTGCATATCTCCTCGTTACTTAAGCCCGGCATTTGGGTTTTGTGTTTAATTCTTCTATCATTTGTGCAAATTTAATATATATAACGCAGGCACGCTTGCGCTTCATCCCCGCACAGCGGTACTAAACTCGGGATGCGCTAACGCTTTCCCTTGTTAAGTACCGGTGCGCTACAAGAGCCTGCTTATATATTATATTAAATTTGCACAAATTCATTGAAATGTTTCCGAAAACCCAAATGCCTCATTGTAGTCAATCCGAATCTATCTATGATAATGGTCACAATCCGTTTTCGTCACAGTTTCCGGAAGTTTCTCAAACTAACTTAAATGCCTCATTATACCGTCGTGCTACGGATATCGTTACACCGTCATAGGCGGTTTTCTTTACAAGAAGCCTGCCTCCGGCATCCTTACAAGCAGCCATGGCACTGCGTTCACACACATTATCAACCCCAGTTACGGAGCTTACAAAGGCAGAGGGCGTAAATGTACCTTCTACCGCCATTAATTCCTCCGATGAAAAGGTAACAAATGGTATGTTTTTTGCTGCACAAAACTCCTTTATGCCGGTTTCCTCTTTTTTGATATCAATACTTGCCACCTGACAAATTGCCGCTTCGTATAAATGATTCTCATGGAAACATTTTTTTACTGCTTCTACAATCTTTTCAAGGGGTGTATTCTTCTTACAGCCGATTCCTAAAATTAACACCTTGGGAATGAGGCATAAGCAGTTTTTATGATGTATGTCCTTTTCTTCATAATCAATGGATACATTATACTCCGGAAGCGCGTCTGTGGCAAAACATTCTCCTGCCTCCTTTAATAAAAGCTCCGAAAGATGTTGCAGATCAGCCTCATCTTTTTCATTCCCGGACTTTATACCACTTTGTTCCAAAGGAGAAATATAGGAAAGCTTCTCTCCCTGTAAAATGGCTGCCGATATGTTCTTCGCAAGCTGCCAGTTTTCTATGGAAAGATGATAGGAACGGGCAAAGCTGTCTACAGAAAACTTCCCCTCCACGTCAGTAGCTGTCGTTATAACCGGTGTTGCTCCTGTCAAACCGGCAATTTCCGATGCCAGTGCATTTGCTCCTCCCATATGTCCGGATAACAAAGAAATGCAGAAATTTCCTCCTTCATCCATAACCAAAACAGCAGGATCTTTACCCTTATGCTGTATATATGGTGCAATGCTTCTTACTGCAATTCCGGTGGCACATAAAAACAAAACAGTATCCACCCTGTAAAACCATTCCCCGACAAACTCCGTAAGACCTTCCTTGAAAGACTCCTCCGGAAGTGCCTTGCATTTTACAGCCGAAATGATTTCATAGTCCGAATTTTCCGCGAAGCAGTTCTCTATTTTTTTTGAGAAACGATATGAATTTTGACTACAGCTAATTATCAATAATTTCATTCATGAATTCCTTTTCTAAATTCCGTGGTAAAGGTTTTGTCATACAGCTTGGATTTTTCATAAGAACTGTCCAACACAGCTCCCACAATAATCAATGCCGTTTTATGAATTTCTTCTCTTTCCATCGTTTCCGGCAACTGTTTCAGAGTTGTTCTGATTATTTTTTCATCCGGCCAGGTTGCCTTATATACAATGGCAACCGGGGTATCTTCATCATATCCCCCTGCCATCAAATCCCTTTTTACCTGAGCTGCTAAAGACGAGGACAAATACAATACCATAGTCGCCTTGTGCCCTGCCATACTGACAAGACTTTCCTTTTGCGGCACCTTTGTCCTTCCCTGTGCTCTTGTAATAATCACGCTTTGAGATACCTCCGGAAGGGTATATTCGACCCTCAAGGATGCCGCCGCACCAAACAAGGCACTGACACCGGGACACACATCATAAGGAATCTCTTGCAATTCCAATTCATCCATCTGTTCCTTAATCGCACCAAAGATTGCAGGATCTCCCGTATGCAGACGCACCGTCATCTTTTGTTCCTTCTCCGCCTTAACCATGACAGCAATTACTTCCTCCAGTGTCATGCAAGCACTGTTATGAATCTCACAATCCTTCTTTGCGTATTCCAATAATTCCGGATTCACTAAAGAGCCGGCATAGATGATCACATCTGCCCGCTCTAATAACTCCTTACCACGTACTGTAATTAAATCCTTTGCACCGGGACCTGCCCCTACAAAATGAACCATTTCTATCTCCTCTATCTTACATTGATTTCCGTATGATTAAATACACTCTATACCCTATATTCATTCCTTAAAAAGGAAAATCCGAACACAATAATCAAACACCGATCATCTGTATTTTTCCAACAGTGTCCCGGCATTCTCCGTCTGTCCCAGATATCCGAAGCTTTCTGAAAATAAAATCACTCCAAATTCCATCTTATCCTTAATCCGCAGCTGCATATGCTCCTGTATTTTTTTAAGAATACTCTGGATTACTCCTTCTCTTAAGTTCCATTCCTCTAACAGCTTAAGCATCTGTTCTGTATTCACACAACCCATAATCTTATCAGCCATTTCCTTCGTTCCGCCACAAAGCACCGTATGAACCGCCATAATTTCCCCTCTGGCATCTGCCACCTTGGAATGGGTATTCATAATCCCCGCTGCTAACTTGATTAATTTTCCGATATTGCCAACCAGTAAAAATGACTCCATACCATAAGAAATTGCCAGATCAATGGTATCCCCGATATAATTGCTGGACTTTACACTTTCCGACAAATCCAGATTCAGATATTTTGATGCATAAACCTGTCCATAGTTTCCCGGTGTCACAAGTAAATTTTTGCATCCGGTATTCGACAGTTGCCGAATCTCTACCTCTATGGTATCTATAATCGCCTTTTCACTCATCGGTTCTAAAATTCCGCTCGTTCCCAATATGGAAATGCCCCCTTGAATGCCTAACTGTTCATTAAAGGTCTGCTTTGCAAGGGTCTCACCCTCCGGCACAATGATCGTAATTAAAAGAGCTCCATCATAATCCGAAACATCCAAAATGTCATGCAGCCCTTGAAATATCATCTTCCTCGGTACCACATTAATGGCAGGCATACCAACCTTCTGTTCCAGACCCTCTTTGGTTACTCTTCCCACACCGGTTCCTCCGGCAAGGAAAACCTGACTGTCATATTCACTGATAAAAACATTGGATAACTCCTTGGCATCCCCGCATCCTATCTTTTCTACCCTTACATGAATATATGCCTGATTCGTAACATCCGGGTCATCCCCACTGTTCTTTTTTACCCGGTACTCGCATGCAGTCTCAGAATCAAATACCTTCTCCACCGCCACATCCAAACGGATTCCCTTTGGCGTATCAATGGTAACATTGTTTTTCTCCATTCCCATTAACAAATCATAACAGCCTGCCACAGCTGCCACAGCACTACAGGTTCCGGTAGTAAAGCCTCTTCGCAGCTCCTTTTGATTTTTATGCACATATTCCGGTGCCTGCATCCGATCCTTTATCTTTAAAAACTGGCCGATGATCTCATCATAATGGTCTGCCATATGGGGACGATTACAGTTTTTGCAATTTTTAATTCCTTTTTCCGTATACGAAAAATTACCGCCACATTCTTTACCTAACATATACAATGGGCAGTAACAAAAAAGGCAGTTGAAATCTTCTTCTGCCACCCCCTCATGACAGGGGAAATATTCACATTCTCTATTCTGAAAGAAAGCATAGTGCTTATCCTTTGGGTTACTCATAAAAATCTCCTAGCAATAAAATCCTCATTGACATAAGCAAATTCTTACTCTATCCTACCACAGTTTGCACCAAAATTCTATCCTTGTGTTTTACCAAATAACTCATATATGATTACATCCCGCATACGCTCCATCATCTCCTCAAATGCCAGCTCATGAAAGATGTCCTTTCCTTCCGCACCGAGGACATAAAGCTTTAGCAAATCTGCTACCAGCGGAAAATTCACATCGGGGCGAACACCATCCATCCACTGCATAAACATGGCTCCGATTTCTGCTTCCTGACTGAGATTTAGTCTTGCCTGCTCCGGAAGTATCTCTAAAAGTCTCTTTTCATCCTCCGGCGTAAGACTTGGAAACACACTGTAATTTTCGTCAATCATAAATTTCAGATACGTTCTTGTCTCGTCAGGGCCTGCTTTTTCCTTTCCGTTCAAAGCCATTTTTATTAAATCGGGAACAAGCTTTCGGCGGTACATCATAACTTCGTATACATATTCTTCCTCCGTATTTCTTTACCAGTCCTTTTCCTTCAATAAACATTCTGATTTCTCCCTGCTATATGCGAATATTTTATTTATTTCATTCGCATATGTGTTAGTCTATGCTAACTCGTATGCCAAGTGGTTTTGTGAACCTTTTTTTAAATTTTATTCGCATGAAAAATCCTATCATACAGAGACAAGATACCTTCTGCAAATCCCTCTCTAAATTAGTGGTCGTCAAATACACCCCATGAATATGTTCATTTTCCTCATTGCCATGAAAAAGGGAGGTGCTATGCACGCACCTCCCCTACTCAGATATATCCAATTTATAAAATAATGAAAGCATATAAAGTCTTTCACCCGTTTGAAAATGCCTGTTTTTACCTCACCTCATGATGCTTGAATGCCCGTCCTGCAAAAGGCAGTACACCAACAGTCAGACACAGATACGTGAGCCATCTCATGGTTCCGTAAGGAATTACAACCTTTCCAAAAGGATACGATACCATACTTTGTAATCCAAAAGAAGAAAGAGAAGAATATGGAAGCAACTGGAGAATATGATTGTAAACTCCATTAGTCATACTTTCCTTCAAAAAAATCGGGATAAAGAAGAACACCAACATAATTGCCAGTACCGTCAGACCATTCTTTGATCGTGCCGAAATCCACAAGGTTATACTGATGATTCCCATTGCTACTGCATAGAATGCTGCAACAAACAGCATGGCTGCCTGAAGATTCGTTACGGCATACGGACACTGGAAATAGATACTCTGAATCGGCATATCCCAACCGGATATTCCGTACCATCCAAACATCATTACAAACCCGATTACCACATTAACTGTACAAAACAGTAAGCCATATAAAATTGCCGCAATATTCTTGGCGGTAATGATTTTTGATTTTCCGTATTTTGTGGTTAATATGATATTGTCTGTATTCTGCTCATATTCCCCCGCATAAACAGTCGCCATAATAATAAACAATGCAATTAAAGGAATGCAGTAAAAGCTTGCCATATCAAACCACTGATTGAAACCCTCCACATAACCGTAGGATATCGGAGTCCGGATTTCAGAGGCCTCAGATATCCAGTATTTTTGCTCCGCATCGGTATACTGCCAGTCGGAAGAACCCTGTATAAGGGTATCTCTTAACCGATTTGTCCGAGCTTCATACAACGGTTCTATCTCATTTAAGTTCAATTTTTTTATATTTTCTCCCCATGATTGAATACCCGGCTCATCATAGACATGTCCAAGCTCCGTTACCAGCCATCTATGAGGAATATAATAAGAACAGTAAACATCATCCGTAAAATGTTCACCAGTTTCATCCGTCACAAAATACTCCGGATTTTCCAGCATTTTCTGATATTCTTCCAGATATTCCTTTGCCTTTTCTTCGGTTATGGGGCCTTCTAATTTTTTGCAGACAGATTTGGTATATTCTACGTAATCCCTTCCTTTCATGGTTTCCTTCTTTTCATTATAAGTCCATACCTGATCGATGTTTAAGACCATACTTAAGGCCATAAGCAAAAATGTTCCAAAAAGAACGATTTTGTTCATCCTTTTCTTATATATTTTTTGAAATTCAAATAGAATTAAACTCTTCATCTTTCTATCCTTTCCTTTACTCATTCACAGCATCCTGAAACTCATATAAATACAAATCCTCCAGTGTCGGTGTAACGACTTCTGCATCCTTCGTTGGCATTTCATCAGCCGCAACCCGCAGCTCCACGCTGTCTCCCTCATGACGAAGATTTATAATGTCATGATTTTCACAAAGCTTCCGTGCACCGGTATCATCTGTTACTACACGCCATACCTTTCCTTCCATTCCGGATACCAGTTCCTCTACGGTTCCCTTTTCAATGAGACTGCCCTTTTTCATGATTAGGATCTCATCTGCAATATACTCCAAATCCGAGACGATATGAGTGGATAATATAACAAGTCGGTCTTTTGCAAAATCGGAAAGCAGATTACGAAACCGCACTCTTTCCTTCGGATCAAGTCCCGCTGTCGGTTCATCCAATACTAAAATCTTCGGATCATTTAACATTGCCTGTGCAATTCCAAGGCGCTGTTTCATTCCTCCGGAATAGGTTTTTATCTTTTTACCGGCTACATCCGATAACCCCACCAGTTCTAATAATTCCACTGTTTTTTTCTTTGCAATTCCCGGCAGCAAACCCTTTAGTGCCGCAATATACAACATAAATTCCTTTGCACTGAATTCCTTATAATACCCAAAGTCCTGTGGCAAATAACCTAATTGGTCGCGATAGTTTTCTCCTAGCTCCTGGATTGTTTTCCCATCCAGCAAAATTACCCCCTCCGATGGGGTGGAAATTCCACAAATCATACGCATCAACGTTGTCTTTCCCGCTCCATTTGCTCCTAATAATCCATATACACCGGTTCCGAATTTGATGTTCAGATTCGAAACCGCCGTCTTATCACCAAATTGTTTACTTATATTTTTAATATTCAGTTCCATAATACTTCCTTTCTCTTAACCTATTGTTATCCGAATACAAATGCCATAGACTTCCCATCATACAAATACACAGACCTGTGGAAACCACAAATAAGATCACCCACAAAAATTGATAATCCGGAGCATAGATTACATTCTTCCACCTCGGAAGAACGGTAAACACGCCGCATACAAGAGCCATATAACTCAGTGCCATATAACGATACGCATACCCCTCACCGGTAAAATTCAACAGGAAAAAGAGTCCGGTCACCGTAATGTTAAACGGAACCAAGGTATACATTAAAAGATTCACATATGCCTTTCCGCTCATCAGATGTAATGCAACAATCCAAACAGCCATTAAAATCAAATCCGTAATACCTAAAATAATCATCCGGGAAAGAAGCTGCTTTTTAACGGAAAATCGCATGGTAGCTTCCAATTCCAGCATTTTTCTCCGAAAAATATTTCCAATCTCATCAACCTGAAAAATGACAAATACCGGTGTCATCGTGGAAATAAATGACTCCACACAATAATTGGCATCAGGAGACTGTATATACCGTTTCGCGCAAATGCATAACAGCGCCAACGCCGCAAGCTGTCCAATCCACATCCTTGTACTGATAAACCGTACCTGACCCCATATAAATTCAATATCCGTCATGCGTTTTTTCTCAAAAGACGCAAGGAAAAGCTTTCTCGTTTCTTCCTTCTTCTCATTATCCGGTTTCGGAATCATTGTATATTCCTCATAACCTGCCATTATCATTACCTCCCTTCCTGATCTCCTGCTGTAACAGACTCTGTGCTTTTTTCAAATGATATTTTGTTGTAGATAATTGAAGACCCAATATCTTTGCAATATCCTTTATCTTCAAATCCTCATCAAAGCGTAAATAAATGATTTCCCGTTCCAATTCCGGCAGCCTGTCCATTGCCTGCTGAATACAAATCCGATTTTCGATACGACTAAAATCACTTGTATTCAACGGCAGTTCCGTATCCTCCAGAGAATATTCCACAGGCCTTTTAAAATAATCCTTGCATAAATTTCCCGCAATTACATATAAATAATTCTCAAACTTACCATAATGCCGATAGTCCGAAAAATGCCGGCACACCCTTAAAAATACTTCCTGTGTGATATCCTGTGCAGCTTCCTTGTGCCTTACATGACGATAACAGTAGCGATATATGACATCATAGTACTGCTCAAACAGGAGGTTTAAGCTGTCTATGTCGCCCTTTTTTGCCTTTTTCACATCTGCATTTTCTCTCACTACTGTATCACCTCCGAAACGTTTCATACTATATAACGATACATCCACCAAAAAAGTCAAACAAATTTTCAAATTCCTTGAAAATTTCCACCTTATCTCTTACTATATCCTATAGACAATTGCGAAACGCGGGAAGGACTGAATGACTTTGTACAAAATTTAATATAATATAGAAGCAGACTCTTGAAGCACATCGGCACTTAACGAAGGCAGGCTGCTGCCTTGCCTGAGTTTAGTACCGTTATGTGCGGAACGAAGCGCGAGCGGGTCTGCGATATATATATTACATTTTGTACAAAGTATAAACAGTTTCCTCCGCGTTTCACCCTCTCCTATAGGATATTTTACAGGAAAACGTTACGAAAGGAAGAATTTACAATGAGAAAATTTTTAGATGAATTTAAGGCATTTGCATTAAAGGGAAATGTAATGGACATGGCAGTGGGTGTTTTAATCGGTGGTGCATTTTCGGGAATCGTTACCTCCTTTACGGATAATATCATTAATCCCATTATCAATTGTATCGGTGGTGCCGAGGTTCAGGGAAAGCTGCATTTAATCGGAGATAACTATATTGACTATGGTACATTTCTTACGGCAGTAATCAACTTCTTAATTATGGCATTCATTATCTTTCTTTTGATGAAAACCATTAATAAGATTATTTCCATCGGACATAAGCCGGAAGCAGAGGCTGCTCCTTTAACAAGAAAATGTCCTTATTGCTTAGGGGAAATTCCAATCGATGCAGTAAAATGTATGCATTGCACATCAGATGTTCCCGAAGAAAAACAGAAAAGGATTTGAATCAATACGAAAATATTAATACTCTCCTGTGATACGGGAAAGGAACCTCCCATGCGGTGGGCACAGACTACACCTGTATTCCATTTTGGGAGGAAACCAATCTGGATTATTATATAATTCCCCATGAGGATTTAATTCCGGAATCATAATTATATGAAGGGTAATATTATGTTATATCTTTTATTTACGCTTTTGGGATTTTTTATGGGAAGCATATTATATGCCTATTGGGTGCCAAAAATCATTAAAAATATTGATATCTGTGAACTGCCAAAGGATCATAATCCCGGGGTTGCCAACGCTTTTATGTACGGTGGATTTTACTGCGGACTTCTGGCACTTTTTTTAGATCTTTTAAAAGGCTTTATACCTGTTTTTATGGCACGCTGTTTTTTAGATATTCATTCCCTGTTATTTGTTCCGGTTCTTGTTGCCCCGGTTCTCGGTCATGCATTTCCTTTTTTCAAAAAAGAAAGAGGTCAGACACCGTAAAGGTGTCTGACCTCTCTTTTCCGTACTTATATCGTATTGGATCTTAGCAAAGTTTAGCTGTGTTTAATCTAACACCAGGTCCCATTGTAGATGTAAGAGTTACACTCTTCATATACTGACCCTTAGCTGCTGCCGGCTTAACTTTGTTAAGCTCATCTATTAACGCTTGGAAGTTGTCTGCTAACTGCTCCTCAGAGAAAGAAGCCTTACCAACTGGAACATGTACAATGTTGCTCTTATCAAGTCTGTATTCAATCTTACCAGCTTTGATCTCTGCAATTGCCTTAGTTACGTCAGGAGTAACAGTACCTGCCTTTGGGTTAGGCATTAAGCCCTTTGGTCCAAGTACACGACCAAGACGACCAACTACACCCATCATATCAGGAGTTGCTACAACAACATCGAAATCTAACCATCCTTCATTCTGGATCTTTGGAATTAATTCCTCGCCACCGGCGTAATCAGCACCTGCTGCAAGAGCTGCATCAACCTTATCAGGCTTAGCAAATACTAAAACCTTAACTTCCTTACCTGTACCGTGAGGAAGAACTACAGCACCACGAATCTGCTGATCTGCATGACGTCCATCAAGACCCATTCTTAAATGAGCTTCAATTGTCTCATCAAACTTTGCACTAGCTGCTTTTTTTACGATTGCAACTGCTTCTGGAATATCATATAACTGTGTGTTGTCTACAAGCTTTTTCGCTTCAACATATCTTTTACCTTTTTTCATCTTAATAAAAACCTCCTGTGGTATTATCGGGAGCGACCCTCCCACTATTTAATCAAATTAATCTTCAACAACAATACCCATAGAACGAGCTGTTCCTGAAATCATACTAATTGCTGCTTCAATGCTACCTGCGTTTAAATCCGGCATCTTAAGCTCTGCGATTTTCTGAACCTCAGCTTTAGAAATGGTAGCAACCTTAGTTTTATTAGGAACTGCTGAAGCCTTCTGAAGCTTACAAGCCTTCTTTAATAAAACTGCAGCTGGTGGAGTCTTTGTTACAAAACTAAAACTTCTATCAGCATAAACTGTAATAACAACAGGGATAATCATATCACCCTGATCTGCTGTTCTTGCATTAAACTGCTTTGTAAATTCTACGATATTAACACCATGCTGACCTAAAGCAGGACCAACTGGTGGTGCAGGAGTTGCCTTACCTGCTGGAATCTGTAACTTAATATAACCTTCGACTTTTTTAGCCATTTTTGTTTCCTCCTAATTCATGTGGTCAAACGGGATATACCCTCCCACGTTTTTGATTCATTAATCAATCTTTGTAACTTCCATAAAACCGATTTCCACAGATGTAGCACGACCAAAAATATCAACCTTAATCGTAACTGACTGCTTAGCGGTATTCACATCTGTAACAACTCCAACGGTTCCTTCCCAGGCACCCGCAACAGCCTTTACAGTGTCCCCAACCTCAACATCAATTTCCATCTCCGGAACACGGATACCAAGATTCTTCATCTCAGATTCTGTGAGAGGTACCGGCTTTGATCCAGGTCCTACAAAACCTGTTACGCCTCTCGTATTACGAACAACGTACCATGTAGCATCATTCATAATCATGTTAAGAAGAACGTAGCTTGGGAATAACTTCTTAGAAACTACTTTCTTAGAACCATTCTTCAGTTCTACGACATCCTGTAACGGAACTAATACCTCAAAAATCTGATTCTGAAGCTTTCTGTTTTCAATGGTTTTCTCAATATCAGCCTTAACCTTATTCTCATATCCTGAATAAGTATGAACAACATACCATCTAGCTTCGTTATTATTTTCTGCTTCTGACATACGCTCACCCACCTTATCCAATAATAAATGTAAGACCAATCTGCATTAACCAATCAAAAAACGAAATAATCACTCCTATTACAATTGCAGCAATAATTACTGCAACAGCCTGCTTCCGAAGAAGAACCTTTTCCGGCCAAATAATCTTATGGAATTCCGCTTTTAACTCAGTGAAAAAGCTTCTTTTGAAAGATGCATCATTTTCATTTGCCATCTTCTACTCACCTCCGTTAATTATTTGGTCTCTCTGTGTAAGGTATGAGCCTTACAGAAACGACAATACTTCTTAAGTTCCATACGCTCTGTGTGAACTCTCTTGTCTTTTGTCAGATCATAGTTACGCTGTTTACAATCTGTACATGCCAATGTAATCTTTACTCGCACAACTTCCACCTCCGTCATTTTATTAATTTGTACTTTTTTCTCTATGCAATTTCAAGCGTTAAGGAAAAAATTGCACACAAAAAAAAAGCCTCGACTTGCGTCGCAAGGTCAAGGATAGCAGAAACCATATAAAAAGTCAAGCATTAGTGCAATCTTTCCTTGTAAATATTGCTTCATTATATTATACTTGTGGTGTTTGGAATTTTATTTCCTATATTTATATATGAAAGAAGGATATATCAATATGTATCAGATTGATTTTAAAAAACCAATTCACGTTCATTTCATCGGAATTGGCGGAATCAGCATGAGCGGTCTTGCCGAGATTTTATTAAAAGAAGGTTTTACTGTTACCGGATCAGACTCCAAAGGTTCGGACATTGTAGATAAATTAATTTCCATGGGAGCGATGGTTAACATCGGACAGTGTGCCGCAAATATTACCGACCAGATTGATCTGGTTGTCTATACCGCAGCAATTCATAAAGACAATGAAGAATTTGCGGAATGTGTAAAAAGACAGCTGCCAATGCTTACACGGGCACAGCTTCTTGGTCAGATCATGAACAATTACAAATACTCGGTTGCTGTTGCCGGAACCCACGGAAAAACAACAACGACTTCTATGCTGAGTCAGATTTTCATGGAGGCAGATGTAGACCCAACTATATCCGTAGGTGGTATTTTAGATTCCATCGGAGGAAATGTAAGAGTCGGCTCTTCTGATTATTTTGTTACAGAAGCCTGTGAATACACAAACAGCTACCATTCATTTTTCCCATACATCAGCATTATTTTAAATGTAGATGCCGATCATTTAGACTTCTTTAGCGGAATCGATGAGATCATAGAAAGCTTCCATACCTTCGCAACCAACCTTCCCGACAACGGAACCTTAGTTGTAAATGGTGATATGGATTGTCTTCCTCGGGTAACAAGGGATTTAACCTGTAATATTATTACATTTGGTATGTCTTCCCATAACAGGTATTACCCAGCCAATATCGAGGCGGATGATATGGGACACATGAATTATACCCTTGTTGTAGATGGAAAGGAAAAGGAACAGATTCACTTAAACATCGGTGGTACCCATAATGTAACCAATTCCTTAGCAGCCATTGCCGTAGCGGATATTTTAGGCATCGGACATGACGCGGTTCTTCAGGGATTAGCCCATTTTGGCGGTGCCCACAGAAGATTTGAAAGAAAAGGAACTTTAGGAAATGTAACCGTCATTGATGACTATGCTCATCATCCAACAGAGATTAAAGCAACCCTTACAACGGCAATCCATACTCCTCATAATGAGCTTTGGGTTGTATTCCAGCCTCATACCTACACCCGTACAAAGGCTTTATTGAATGAATTTGCAGAGGCATTAAAGGGCTTTGATCATGTTATTTTAGTAGATATCTATGCAGCAAGGGAACCGGATACCGGATTGGTTTCCTCAAAGGATTTAATGGAGAAAATCAAAGAATACGGTACCGATGTCCGGTATTTCAGTACATTTGATGCAGTAGAAAATTATTTATTAAAAAATTGCAAAAAAAATGATTTGTTGATAACTATGGGTGCCGGAGACGTGTATTTAATTGGAGAATCTCTACTTGGCAAGTAGTTATACACATTATCCACAATTTATATTTCTTAGGTAGGAAAATATAAATTGTGGATATTTTTTATGATAAATACGTTGTTATTGGAAGATATCCACATTTTCCACATTTTCCACATTTTTCAGACAAGGCCTTATCGGAACATCCGTTCTGTTTTCATTTCAAAACTGCTGTGCTATACTGTGGAAGAATCGGGGAAAAACGTTGTTTCTATCCCTAGATTGTAATACTTATTTATGCGGAAAGCAGGAGGGAAAACAGTGGAAACTATTACAATATCAACAAAAAATCATGAAACATATTCTGCTGTTTCCAACTTCTTTATTGACTACTACATGACAGATGCAAACGGAGAATTTGTAAAGGTTTATCTGTATTTGGTTCGTCTGCTTCACAGCGGCAGGGCGCTTACGATTTCAGATATTGCAGATCACTTTAATCTGACCCAGAAGGATATATGCCGTGCGATTAAGTACTGGATAAAGGAAGGTGTATTACAATTGGAATACAGTGCCGACCATACACTGACAGGAATCACACTGTTGCCCCTTTCTCCGAAAAAGTCTGATGAGGAAGAAGAATCCCTGTTATCCATGCTTGGTATAGAAGCAGAACCGGAAGCTGTATCATCCGGAGATACCGCCTTGAAAGAGACAACACAGGAAACCTCCGCAACACAAGACGAAGAGGATTCCATTATAACCGCACCGAATAAGGTGAAATACAAACCTTCTTTTATTGAAGATAGGAAAAATAACGATGAAGATTTCAGCAATCTGATTTTCCAGATTGAAACCTATTTTTCAAGGCCTCTGACACAGGCAGATTACAATTCTATCCTGTATATTTACCAAGAGCTTTCTTTTTCTTCGGATTTACTGGAATATCTGGTAGAATACTGTGTCACAAGAGGAAAAAAGAGCTGCCGTTATATTGAAGCGGTTGCCATCGACTGGTACAAATCGGGAATCCAGTCTGTAGAGGATGCAAAAGCTGTTTCAAGAAACTATAACTCCATTTACATATCTGTGTTAAAGGCACTTGGAATTCCGAGACGGGTTGCAACCCCAACAGAGACGGAGTACATTGATACATGGTACAACAAATATGCATTTAACAAAAATATTATTATGGAAGCATGCAAACGGGCAATCAGTTCCAATCCACAATCCGCAAACTTCCATTACGTGAACGGCATTTTAGACAGCTGGCACGAAAAAAATGTACATAAGCTTTCCGATATAGAAGCCCTTGATAAAGAGTGGGCAGAAGCCAAAAAGAAAAAAGCGGCAAATTATCAGGCAAAGAGTTCCAATCAGATTGCAGAACCACAGCGTTCCATTTCTGATGCAACCATAGATGAATTTGAAACATTAATTATGAATCAGGCAGGACGGCAGTCCTGACAACAGGAGAAATCATGGCACTTACAGATGAGCAATATGACGAGATCATGCGGACCTATTACGAGAACCAATTAAATAACAGGGAAGAAGAACAAGACCGAAAAAAGGAAGTTTATGCAGCCATCCCGGAAATCGAACAGATTGATGAAGCAATTGCTCAGACCTCAATTGACGCAGCTCGCAGCAAATTGTTAGGAAAGCCTGTTTCCCTGGATACGGTAAAAGACGAGAATGCCAAACGTGTCAAAAGAAAAGAGGCGCTGTTAGAAGAACATGGATATAGCAAAGATTATTTAAAGCCAATCTATACCTGTCCCCTTTGCCATGACACAGGAAGAACCGGCGACACCTATTGCAGCTGTTTTAAGCAGGCTACATTAAGATATCTGTACCGTCAGTCTACCATAGAACAGAACCTTGAAGTTGAAAACTTCGATCATTTTTCTTTGGATTACTATAGCAGGGAAAAGGATGGTGTCCATCCAAACAGCCCTTATGAAAATATGAAATTTATTCATCAGGAAATACTTCGTTATGTTGAAGGTTTTCCGGTGCAGGGTGGTAATCTGTTCTTCTACGGTGGAACCGGACTTGGTAAAACCTATTTGTCAAACTGCATTGCAAAATATCTGTTAGACAGAAATCACACAGTATTGTATCAAAGTGCAGTTCATTTATTTGAAAATATATGTGGTGATGTTCTGATGCGAAAAGGAAATAATCCAAACAGTCAGAAATTATACCGATATATTTTTGAATGTGATTTACTTATTATTGATGATTTGGGAACAGAAACAAAAACAAACTTTATTACTTCCGAAGTTTATGATATATTAAATACGCGATTAAGAGATCATAAACCAACCATCATCTCTTCTAACCTTTCTTTAAAAGAGGTTTCAGAACGATATTCTGACCGGGTGATCAGTCGTATTTTGTCAGAATACAGCGTTTATAATTTTTACGGTAATGATATTCGTCTAATGAAAAAGAAAACGAATATTTAAATAAACTAAGGTTTAAAATGATAAACATGGAGGAAAATATCATGCCAAATGACACTAATTTATTATCAACCATTCCTGTAGGCCCATTAGGTATTGTTGCAATGCAAAACTGTACAGCACTTGGTCAGCGGGTAGACACTTATCTTTCAAAGTGGAGAGCTGCTAGAAATAATACCGAAAAGTCCACAATTGCTTTTAGCGGTTACGAAAAAGATTCTTACCTTGTAAAGTCATCTTGTCCACGTTTTGGTTCCGGAGAAGCAAAGGGAGAATTATTAGAGTCCATTCGAGGTAAAGATTTATATATCCTTTCCGATGTAACAAATTACAGCATTGAATACTCATTATACGGAAGAAAGGTTCCTATGTCACCTGACGATCATTATGCCGACATTAAACGTATTATTGCAGCCTGTGGCGGTAAAGCAAGAAAGATCACTGTGATTATGCCTTTCTTATACGAAAGCAGACAGCATAAGAGAAACGGAAGAGAATCTCTTGACTGTGCAGAGGCATTACAGGAGCTTGTACACCTTGGTGTAGATAACATCATTACCTTTGATGCACATGATCCAAGAGTACAGAATGCAATCCCAAGACACGGATTTGAGAACATCAGACCTACCTACCAGTTTTTAAAAGCATTACTTCGTACTACACCCGATTTGGAATTGGACAAGGAACATCTTATGGTTATCAGCCCGGATGAGGGTGCAATGAATCGTGCAATTTATTTTGCGAATATTTTAGGTGTTGATGTTGGTATGTTCTATAAGAGACGTGATTACAGCCGTGTTGTAAATGGTCGTAATCCAATTGTTGCACATGAATTTTTAGGTGACTCCGTAGAAGGAAAGGATGTTATTATCATGGATGACATGATTGCTTCCGGAGAAAGCATGATTGATGTAGCAAAACAGTTAAAGAAGCGGAAAGCCAGCAGAGTATTCTGTGTCTGCACATTTGGTTTATTTACAAATGGCTTAGATGTATTTGATCAGGCAAAGGCTGACGGAATCATTGAAAAGGTTATTACAACAAACTTAACCTACCAGACACCGGAATTATTAACAAGAGAATGGTATACTTCCGCTGATATGAGCAAATACATTGCATTGTTGATTGATCATTTAAATCATGATGCATCTATTTCAGATATTTTGGACCCATCTGACCGGATTAATGATCGAATCAGTGAATACCGTCAAAAACACACCATCCGGGAAAATTATTAATTTTAAATCTTAACTTTACTTTAAAGGGATTACAAAAACAGGGTTAGACGATTTGTCTAACCCTGTTTCTTCTTTTATGAAATTATCTTAACTGTCACGCCATTGGGAATTATTCATCTTCACTTATCGACGGAGGTGTTGGCGCCTCTGTGGAAGGAACCTCTGTCGGTGCCTCTGTTGGAGCCTCTGTCGGAATAATAATGATATCCGTACTTACCTCAGTGGATATTTCCGAAATCTGATCAACCTCTGACGATACCTCTTCAGAGCTTTCCTCTGAGCTGGATCTTGTATCCTTCCAGTCTCTGGTAGAACGTACATACTCGTAATCAGGGAATCCCAAATCCTTTAAGCCTTCATGAATCTGTGTCATATAATCGTGCCAGATCTTACCCGGATAAGTAGAACCCCATAAACCTCTTGTAGACTGAGGGGTATCATATCCTACCCAGACACTGGTTGTATAGTACGGTGTATATGCACAGAACCAACCGTCATTATTATTATCTGTTGTTCCGGTCTTTCCTGCACAGGACATTCCCGGTATACCCAAACCGCTGGCTGTACCTCCCGTAAATACACCCTTTAACATAGAGGTCATCATTCGGCTGGCATTTAATTCATATACCTGCTTTGACTTAATCTTATCATCTACGATAACATTTCCTTTTGCATCTGTAATCTTAACAATACAGGTAGGCTTACGAAACTCTCCGTCATTCTCTATCGTAGCATATCCGGATGCCATCTCTACGGTTGTCGCTCCATAAGTAAGACCACCTAAGCAAGCTGCCATATTATGACGGTCATCAATGGTAAGATAATTGAAGTTCATATTCAAAAGGTAATCCGCACCAACCTCCGGTGTTAACTGGCCAAACAAACGATACGCAACTACATTCTTAGATGCCGCAACTGCTGCTGCCAAAGATGTCATTCCGGAATAAGACAGGCCTGAGTTCTGTGGCATATCACTATCCTCAAAGGCATTATCATCTACAACCGTATTCGGTGTATAACCTCTTTCCAACTGCGGTGTATATACAATCAACGGCTTAATGGTACTACCCGGCTGACGGGCACTTTGATAAGCACGATTTAAGCTATAGCCTTGTAATTCATTCTGGGTACGTCCACCAACCATGGCAACAACACGTCCGGTTGAATTATCGATACAGGTGGCTGCCCCCTGTAAATTATAGATTCCTGTTTCTTCATTCTTTTCTTCGTCCACAGATAACACATCATCTACCGTAGACTGTAATGCCCTCTGCTTTTTCGGATCAAAAGAAGTATATATCTGGAAACCTCCGGTATATAAGGTTGCATAATATGTATCATATGCTTCCCGGTATTCCTTGTTATACTGCTGTTGCTCCTCTATGGTGTCAAACTTGTACTGAAACTTAAATCCGGATTCTGCCATCAAAGCCTCTGTTGCACAGAAATTCGTATAGGTTTCAATATAATCATGACTTACCTTTTCCGGATCTGCCAAAACAATATTCTCATTCAATGCCATATCCAGTTCCACGTCATTAATATAGCCTTGTCCATACATATCCTTAAGAATCTTATTTCTTCGGTCAATGGTATGGTCATAATTGGTCCGAGGATCATAATAGGTAGGACTGTTTGGAATACTACATAAAAATGCTACCTCTGAAATACTGAGCTCATCCAGATCCTTATTAAAATATCCCTTTGCAGCAGCACCAATTCCGTAATAACCGTTAGAGAAGAAAATATTGTTCAGATAAAATTCCAGAATCTGTTGCTTTGTATATTTTTTCTCCAATTCCCATGCAATAAAGATTTCCTTAATCTTTCGCTCATAGCTTACTTCATTGGTGAGGAAAATTCCTCTGGCAAGCTGCTGGGTAATGGTACTTGCACCCTGGGTTATATTACCATCGTTTTTAAACAGAATATATGCCGCTCTGGCAATACCTTCATAGTCAACACCATTATGCTCATAAAATCTTCTATCCTCA
The DNA here is from genome assembly GCA_934294885.1 of uncultured Lachnospiraceae bacterium. Classification (GTDB taxonomy): domain Bacteria; phylum Bacillota; class Clostridia; order Lachnospirales; family Lachnospiraceae; genus CAG-590. The sequence goes on from CAKRAK010000004.1 coordinate 66,834, forward strand.
ACGGAAACCATGGCTTCTACAAAGTAGGCAGGAATTTCATCGTATGTCTTATAATAAACCTCTTTCTCACCGGTAACGTCCCGAAGCTTTGCTCCGTTAATATCGTATACAACCGATGTCTCATCCTGACGGAACGTACTTTCAGAGGAATCAGCAACCAATTCCACTGCCTCTTCCTTATAAGCCATAATCTTTTTTCCCATCTTTTCGTAGAGATAATAGCCACCAATTACACCTACCAACAAAAAGATAACAAGCAGATAACTAATAATAATTCTTCTTACCTTGCGACGCTTTCTCCGTCGTTCCCGTTTTTCTTTTTTCTTCTTTTCCTTTAACAATTCCTCTTTCTGAGCCGGCTTGGGATTCTTCCCCATTTGTCCTGATTGCTTTCCTTGATTCTGGGATGTAGACTTTGTTGAAACTGTTCTCATATTATCAGCCATGCAAATTTCCCTCGTTTCTGTAATCAATACTCATATAGCGTATACCAAAAAATCTCTGATACACGCTACGAATTATCTTTTATATCGAAATATAGTTACTGGTAACACCTAACTTTGTAAACATATCCTGAATTCCCGGATTGCCTGTGAATATAATAATCTGCTTGTCAGTATATTCGTTCAGACATTTGAGCGTATCCTTCACTCTCTGATAGTCATAAGTAATAAATGTATCATCCATTACAATCGGCATATCCTCTTCAATTAACAATCCTGCAATGGAAAGACGTAATGCAAGATATACCTGCTCTATCGTTCCGGTGCTTAAATAATCCATACTGATATAGGCATTTCCTTTTTTGATCATAATCTGAAGCTGGTCATCAATCTTAACCTCGGTATATTTCCCTCCGGTAATCTTACGAATCAACTCAGATACCTGATGATTCAATATGCTGCCAAAGGAACCGTAAATCTCCTCTGAAAGATCCTGAATGGTATTCATAGCCAAATCAATGGCTGCTAATTCCACTTCATTTTTCTGAATCTTTTCTTTTACCAAAGTAAGCTCTTTAATAATAGATTCCTGATTGGTTCTCTCCTGAATCAGCGCTTCTTCTTTTTCCTTTAACTCTTTTAGTTTGAGCTTAACGGATTCCTTATCCCCTGCTACATAGCCTGTTTTTGCCTCTTCAAAGCCCTGTTCGATTTCTAATTCTTCTAACAGCTTATGCAGCTTTGCACATCTGACTAATATCTGGATTACCGAAAGCACAACCCATGCAGCACCGGCACCCATAATTGCCATCTTAACCTCCGGGATATTCACAGGAACTGCATAGGCAATACCTACAAACAGACCAATCAAAATCAGTCCGATAAATAAGATCACGAATGCATTATCCAAAATACTCTGATTCCCCATGTTACTTAACATGCGAATATCCTTTTCCCGTTTGGTAAGCTTTTTCTTCTTACCATTCTCGTCATACAGATCGTCAGCTTCCGCTTTCTCAGCTTCTAAGTCTTCCTCATCTGCCAAGTCTGTTTTTACTGCATCTGCACTATCATCTGATTCATCCCTATCCTCTGAATTCTTTTTCTTGGATGCTTTGTTCTTTTTCTTATTCTTCTTTGACCGTTTTACTTCTTCAGAGTCGGTCTCATCTTCCGATACATCCTCTTCCTCTTGTTTCTTCAAAATCGGAGAGAACTGCAGCTTAGCCGATTCTTTTCCGGAATTCTCAACTTCCTCATACTCCTCCCGGACGGCAGCAATCTCTGCATCCAAATCACGACCCAGACATAACTGATCCGACAACTCCTGCTCCTGCTTTTCCAATTCTTCGTTGGAAAACTCTGCCTTTTTATTCTTTAATTCCAAAATCGCATCAACAGCATCCAGATCTCCACTCTTTGTAGATGCCATATTGACAATGTAATCATTTAACTTCTTAACAACCGTATCATCTGTTGCCACACCTATATGGCTCATGCACAATGTATTCAGATAGGTGCTTCTATCGGTTTGGAACAATGTACCGACCAGACTACCCTGCTTTTTTAACGGAAGCATTGTTCCGTCATCCAAATTTTTAACTGTAGTTGATTTGTTGTTTTTATCAAAATCCCGTTCTATCAGATAGGGAACATTGTCAACCGACACTTCCATAGAACCCTTATAAGAATCTCCGCCAATCGGTTTCTTCTTCTCATAATGGTCATTTGGATGTCCCTGTTCATCCGTGTCTTCAATTCCATACAGCATATCAACAATAAATTCCCTTGTAGTTGATTTACCTGCTTCATTGGCTCCATATAAAACATTGACACCAGGAGCTAATGTAATATCTTTTTCATGAAATTGTCCGTAATCCTGTAAATGTATTTTATTTACTCTCATATTACTTTTCTCCTGTCTTTAATAAAACATCTAATCCATAGTGAATGGCTTTTTTACATACTTCATCACTGTAATAATTATCAGACAACTGATCAATAAACCTTCCGATGAGATTATTCTGATTCTCCTCGTAAATTTTGTTCAGGTCATATTCATCCGATATTTCAGTAATCACCTCATATACATTGTATTTTTCAACAACAGATGAAAAATCAAAAACATCATTATTGTGATTATGTCCCTTTACCAGAATCCGATATATATTCTTCTCTCCAAGGGTTCGTATCTGACGATCCACCAGATCGAGAATCATCGGAGGTACATGATCCGGCTTAATGTTAATCAGAAGATTAATATACGCACGCTGTGCAACCGGAACAAACTCTGTCCGAATCTCACCATCTGTAATCTCTCCGTAAATATATCCTCTTGCTCCCGTATCTGTATAATCAATGGGTTCTAAGGAACCTGCCATAATCACAGCATTCTCCTTAATAATCTCCGGCTTACGATGACCGCCTAATGCAATGTAATCAAAGTTGGATTCCCGCAAATTCTTTTTATTAAAAGGACAATGATTACTGTCACCACCATTTGCCAACAGTATATTAACCGCACCCTGTTTAGCCGGCTTGATACGATTCAAGATATCATCGGTATTCTCTTTATCACGATAGGAAAATCCTGTTACACAAACATTCAAATCCTTCATATATACATTACTGATCTTCTCCGGGGACAAACAAATTGTTCTGGAAGAAAACTGATAGTTTGCCATGGGACTATCCGGTGCAATGTAGTCACTGCTTCCACCCATAATCACTGTTTTCGTCTTTGTTAATTTGGATAAAATATAATCCACATCCCGAATCATACCCTCTGATGGTGGAACATGAAACAGATTACCGGCAATCAATATTAAATCAACCTGTTTTTCCTCTGCAGCTTCCACTACTTTCACAAAGGTATCTTTTATCTCCTGTTCTCTTTCCTCACTCCATGCCTTTCCTTTATCCGGCACGACACCAAGGTGAACATCTGCCATATGTATAAACTTCATATCCGTTATAACCTCTTTCTTAAACAATCCATTAACTCACAAACATACTACTCTATTATATTAGATTTTACACATTAGTGCAAATACTTTTCTCTTGTAGCCAATCCCCCCCGGATATGCCTTTCTGCCTTGTTAATATCCAATACCTTTCGAACCTCCTTAGCCAATGCAGGATTAATATAAATCAGGCGCTCTGCGACATCCTTATGTACCGTAGATTTTGAAACTCCAAACTTACTGGCTGTCTGTCTCACCGTTGCATTGGAATCCATAATATAAGTTCCAATCTCTATTGCTCGTTCTTCAATATAATCTTTCAAGGACAAAATCCTCAACCATTTGTTGTTACAGTGTATGAAACAGATTTTTATTTTATGTCCTAGGAGTTTACAACAAAACTGATATCCTCCGGGTATATTTTACAGCATAAAAAAAAGACATCCGGACAGAATGTCTTTTTTCATGTTGAATCTTATATGAGCATAGCTTTCATTCAGTGTTTAGAAATTTATAAATTCCTTACCGAATCTCTTATTACCGTTTTATTTTCTGCCATAAGCTTAGCGGGTCATTTCATCAATCATTGCAAGAACTGCTTTTCCCATCTCATCAGAAAGAGCCTGAGCATCCTCTAAGGATGTACCCTTTACACCATAGTAGAACTTAACCTTTGGTTCTGTTCCGGAAGGTCTTACACATAACCACGCATCCTCTGATAAATCATAATATAATACATTGGAATTTGGCAAACCGGTTGGCTTAACCTCACCTGTCTTCATATCCCGGATGGTGTCTGCCTTATAATCTCTTGCAGAAAGAACATCATACTTACCAATCTTCTCCGGTGTATTCTCACGAAGTGTAGTCATAATAGACTGAATCTTCTGAAGACCTTCGATTCCCTTGAATCCAACAGACTGGATTGCATCGATACAATATCCATACTTATCATACATATCAATCATTGCATCCCATAATGTCTTGCCCTGACTCTTATAATATGCAGCAGCTTCACATAATGCCATAGTTGCAACAATTGCATCCTTGTCTCTTGCATGAGTACCGATCAGACAACCATAGCTTTCCTCGAATCCAAAGAGATAAGTTCCTTCTCCCTTTGTCTCAAAACCAAGAATCTGCTGTCCGATATATTTAAATCCGGTCAGACACTCAATCAAACGAATGTTATATGCCTTTGCAATCTCATCTGCAAGATTTGTGGTTACGATTGTCTTGATTAACGCACCATCCTTTGGCAGTGAACCTTCTGTTGCAAGTTTTTGGCTAATCTCGTATTCAGCTAACAGACAGCCTGACATATTACCGGTCAGACATTTATATTCTCCTGATTTGCTATCCTTCACATACACACCCAGACGATCTGCATCCGGATCGGTAGCAAGAACTAAATCCGCATCCTTTTCTTTTCCAAGCTTTAATGCAAGCTCAAATGCTTCCTTTGCTTCCGGATTCGGATAGCTTACTGTAGGAAATTCACCATCCGGTAATTCCTGTTCCGGAACAACATATACATTCTCAAATCCAATCTCCTTCAACACTCTTCTTGCGGGAATATTACCGGTTCCGTGAAGAGGGGTGTAAACAACTGTGATATCCTTACCATACTTATCAATACAATCCTGATGAATAACCAGTTTTTTCAATTCACTGATATATGCATCATCCACTTCCTGTCCAATGGTTACGAAAAGTCCCGCTGCAACAGCATCTTCTTTTGACATGGTCTTACAGGTAGATAAGTCAGATATTGCTTTTACTTCTGCCATGATACCTGTATCATGAGGTGGTGTAATCTGGGCACCATCCTCCCAATAAACTTTATATCCGTTATATTCAGGTGGATTATGACTGGCAGTTACATTAATACCGGCAATACAGCCTAAATGACGTACTGCAAAGGATAATTCCGGTGTTGGACGAAGAGATTCAAAACGATATGCTTTGATTCCATTTGCAGCCAGACATAATGCTGCTTCTTCAGAAAACTCCGGTGACATTCTACGAGAATCATAAGCAATGGCAACTCCCTTTTCTTCACCGCCCATCTTCTTAATATAATTGGCAAGTCCCTGTGTAGCACGACGTACCACATAAATATTCATCCGATTAATACCCGCTCCGATAATACCTCTAAGACCGGCTGTTCCAAATTCCAGATCTGCATAGAATCTTTCCTTAATCTCATTATCGTCCCCGGCAATCGCAGCCAATTCTTTTTTTGTGTCCTCATCAAAGTAAGGGTTTGTCATCCATTCATCATAAATCTTCTTGTAATCCATCTGTGTCTCCCTTCGTACTTACATTACATTTAGATGTAGGTGAAATCTTCTTATGCCCTATGCAAAATTGAATATCATATAACCCGGGCACATTCGCACATCATTCACACACATTGTATCAGGCTTTGAATCCGCCATATTCCCACATGGAATAAAATATATTACTCTATCAGACTGGAAACAGAAATCAAATCATCATATTCCAGCGTCTTATCCTTGCCATCATCTGTAAAAGTCACGGTGTAACTTTTTGATAAATAGCCGGACATACTTAATGTAATTATATGACTTCCCGTTACTTTTGTAAAGGAAATTGGTGCAATTCCAATATATTTTCCGTCCAAATATACATGAGCATCTAATGGTTTCATTATGGTTACTTTATTGGATGTTTCACTGTCCCGTTCCGTTGTGGTTCCTCCGGTGGTTCTGCCGCTTCCATTCTCTGTTGTCGTAGAACCTCTTTGGGTTGTTGGTATTTCCGTTGCACTCCAGCCGGTGGAATTCTCTGTTGTCCGAGACTGTGTGTTATCCTCGTTCAACGGTGTCAGGGTATACTTCTTGATCTTATATGCATAACTTACATTAAATGCCGCACTATATGTCTGATAACCTTCCTTTTGAATATAAATGCGATGTTTTCCGTATGTAATCTCTACTGCTCCCTCTGTATTAACCCGTTGTCCGTCAATATACACAGCAGCATCCGACGGCGTGACATCAAATAAAATTGATCCGGTTTCCTTTGCTTCAATGGCAATATCCTGCAAGGATACAGTTATTTCCTGATTTTTCAAAACCGTTACTTCCTTCGTACCGCTATCATTTCCTTTGGATATCCGAAGGGTATAATCCCCCTCTCGAACCGTTAACAGCATGTCCTCGGTTACCGTCTCGATAACATCATATCCAAGCTCTACCGTACCACCCATGTAAGATTCGTAATCCTCAAGCTTTACATATCCATGTCCAAGCTCCACATAAATAGAACAGATCACATTGTCATACATCCAAAGCATCAGCTGATCTTCTGAACAGATTTCATCTAAACCGATTTCTTTGTTATCCGAAAAAGCACAGACATTCTTTCCAAGACTGTATTCCTGTCCCTGAAAATAAATTTTTTGCTCCTCATAATCAATGACCGCACCGGAAACATCCTGCAATAAAGATACACCCTCGTTGTCACTAATTTTCATAGACAATAATTTATCTTTATTTGCATCATAGACAATATCCACAACACTGCCCGGATCAACATTGGAAATAGACAGAAGATCATCATATTTATCCCGGACATCGGTACCTCCTGTAAATGACAACTGATATTCCGTTGCATAATTTACAGCCTTCAAGGAAATTTTTTCATTCACCTCATCTATGTTTGTCACAATACAAAATGCTTCCGTTTTCTTTGCCGGAGTAACAGAATCATCATAAGACGGTATGGTGATTTCCTTTTTTCCGCATCCCGTCAGTCCCGACATAATTCCAATGAACAGCAGACAACTGACAATACATATATTTTTCCAATTCTTCCGATTCATATCGTTCCTCTTTTCATATGTTCTTTTAAGTGATGACAAGCCCCCGTTACAGGAATCCTTGCTTCCCACCCATTCCGTGTGTCTCAATCGCTTACTTTCCTTACACATAACGATACCTAACGAAGCAGCACCGACGCTTTCCTTCGTTAAATACCGGAATGCTTTAAAAATCTGCTTATGTACAATTTCCTTCATTATATCCAATTCATATTTAATTGAAAAGAAGGATTTTTTCTTCAAACTCATCCAACATTCGCTCTTTTTCCGTTTCCTGAGCGATTACCGTTTCCAATTTTTCCACATATTTCGGAGATAAAAAGGCTTTATTGGTATTATAATAACTGTTTGCTATTTTCCAGAACTTTTCCGGATAAGAAAACAGAATATAAATATATTTAAAATCCTCTTTTGTAAGAGGAATAAAATTCATATAGCTTTGAAACATCATTTCCAGCATGGAAAAATCAAAGGAATTTTTCTCCATTGCCTTTCTGGCAAACTGATACAGGTCCTGTAATTGATTCCCCCTGAAAAATCGTTCAAAATGAACGAGGGCATCCCTCTCCTCTCCTAATATTACATTGTGCTGATTAAAGGTTCCGTGGCAGATTCCGTAATGCTGATACGGTCCCGGTATCCCGGGGTTTCCCTCTCCAAAGGATATATTTTTTATCAACCGGCTGCTTTCCGTTCCTTTGTCGTAGAACTGACGATATACCTTTAAAAATGTAGTCTCAAACGCATTCTTTCTTTTTACCGTACAAATGAATTTTCTGATTTTTTTAATCTCCTGATTATGCCGGTTAAACAGTGTTTCCACACTTCTTATCCGTCGAAGGTCTCTCTCTTCGGATTTTTTCCCCGGTACCGAAGCCGGCTTATGATTTTCTTCTCCACCCATAAGGTTTTCCAAGGCTTCCTCACTTATCTCATAAAGGCTGGACAGTTTTTCCAATTCCTCTCCATTTTCAATCGCAAGACGGATCTCGTCAATTCTTTTCTGCTCCCGTTCCTCTAAGTGACAATCCCAGGCTGTATTAAAATCCGTAAGAACCTGTTGTCCCAAAAGATGAAACCGGGCAAGAAGGCTGATTGCTCTGCATATATCCCCTTCAGAATGCATATCACATTCCCGGCCTTCAAAATGAACCTTCATCACATAAGGCTGTCGATATTTATCCCAGGTCAATAATTGTCCCTCCCTGTTCAAAATAAATCCATCCACATAATCACAACCGTGCTCTGCCAATGTATGCTTTAACACATATTCCTGCTCCAGCCTCGTAACATTTCCCCTAAAGGGTTCTAAAATCCTCATACCACCGGAGGTACTCAATATCGTAGCTCCACGACCTTTTTTAGAAGACAGGATTTCCATATCATATTGTTCGTATACTTCCGCAAGTTTTTCTGACATAATAATTCCCCTCCTTTACCCTTCATCTTATGAGGGGGGAGGGGAAAATATCACTACCGATTTAATTTGTCCGCAGTCAATTTTACAAGAGTCTCCTTATCGTTCCATTCCGGATGCTCCAGCACACACTCCAACAGATAAGATAACATGATTCCCAAATCCTTTCCCGGTTTCATACCAAGGGAAATCAAATCCTTTCCGGTCACTGCCAGATCCTTTACATGAATACATTGGTTTTCTTCAAGGATTGTTTTGTAATATCCCGTTAACACTTCCAGATTATGGAGCTTACTCTCTCTCATATATTCACTTTGAGCCAGAATGTCCGCTCTTTTTATATCCACATAGGATTCAAACAGATCCATGCCCATTTTATTCAAGGCCCGCCGAAAGGTTGCGATTTTCGGAACCTGACCCATACCATAATCGTGCCAGTAAACCAATCGGACAACCTTATGAAGGGTATCATTATCAAACTTCAAACGTTTCAAAACCTGTCTTGCAATTTTTTCTCCCTCTTCATTATGTCCATAGAAATGGTCAATTCCATCCTTGGTGGTCTTGCATACTGGTTTTGCCACATCGTGAAGCAGAGCCGCCCAACGCATACACTCCGTAGGCTTTACCTGTTCCATAACATGAAGGGTATGCACACCTACATTGTAGCAATGATGGGGATTATTCTGTTCTGTCTCCATCATACGGTCAAACTCCGGCAGAACAATCTTTGTGACACCTAATTCATAGGCCTGCAAAAGCTGTTCCGGATGCTTTGAAATCAACAGCTTCGTTAATTCTACATGAATCCGTTCCGCGCTGATATCCTTCAAAAATACCGCCTGATTTTGTATGGCTTCCTTTGTCAGCGGATCAATGGAAAAGTCAAGCTGGGCTGCAAAACGGACGCCCCTTAATATCCGTAATGCATCCTCATCAAAACGTTCCTTCGGATTACCAACACAACGGATTATCTTCTTCTCCAAATCCTTTATCCCGTCAAAATGGTCTATTATACCCTCTTTATCATTATATGCCATGGCATTGATGGTAAAGTCCCGGCGTTTCATATCCTCTATCAGACTGGCTGTAAAGGTAACCTGTTTGGGACGTCTGTGATCCTCGTATTTTCCGTCCACCCGGTAGGTTGTTACTTCATAAGCCTCCAGACATCCTTCTTCCTGATTCTTCATAACAACCGTTACCGTTCCATGAGCAATTCCGGTATCCACAGTCCGCTTAAATAATGCCTTTACCTGCTCCGGTTTTGCCGAGGTGGTTATATCCCAGTCATCCGGCTTTTTTCCAAGGATCGCATCTCTTACACAGCCCCCTACAATATACGCTTCATAACCGGCATCTTGCAAAACCCCGATAATTTTCGCTGCATTTTCCGGCATCTGTATTTTCATATCCACGGATCATCCTCCTCCCTTTCTTAATGTTTTATAGGTATTGCTAAATGCCCGTAATCTATGTTGATTTTGTACAAAATTTAATAGGATATGTAAGCAGACTCTTGTAGCACACCGGTACTTAACGAGGAAAACGTTAGTGTATCCCAAGTTTAGTACCGCTGTGTGGGGATGAAGCGCAAGCGTGTCTGCGTTATATCTCTATTAAATTTTGTACAAATGAAAATAGAAAATTCGCAAATGCCTATTAATATTTTTCCCTACAGAAGAAAACTGTCCAGGCATACGCGGATAACCACATAATGTCTGGACAGTAAATCAATCATTTTAGTATGCTCTGCCAAAGTAAACCATTTTCTTAGCCGGCTTTCCACAATGTACACATACATCTGAAAGCTGTTCCTGTTCAAACGGCATACAACGGGTAGATGCTGCAGTCTCTTCTTTAATCGCCTCTTCACATGCAGTTTCACCACACCACATTGCCTTGATGAATCCCTGCTTATGCTGAATAATATCTGTAAACTCATCCCAATTCTTTGCTACATGAGTGTTCTCTTCCCGATGCTTTAATGCCTTTTGGAATAAATTATTCTGAATGTCTTCCAACAGTTCTTCAACCTTAGCATCCAATTCATCGATTGAAACTTCTATCTTCTCTCCGGTATCACGTCGAACCAGCATACATTTATTTGCCTCAATGTCTCTTGGTCCAATCTCCACACGAAGCGGAATTCCTCTCATCTCAGACTCAGCAAACTTCCATCCCGGATTCTTATCGGAATCATCTACTTTCACACGATAAGCGGACAACATTTCTTTTAACTCCGCTGCTTTTTCCAATACCCCTGCTTTCTTCTGCATAACCGGAACGATCATAACTTGTGTAGGAGCAATTCTCGGAGGTAATACCAGTCCGTTATTATCACCATGTACCATGATAACCGCACCAATTAATCTGGTTGTCACTCCCCATGAAGTCTGATGTACATATTCTAATTTGTTATCCTTGCTTGTATATTGAATTCCAAATGCTTTTGCAAATCCATCACCGAAATTATGACTGGTACCGGACTGTAAAGCCTTACCATCATGCATTAATGCTTCAATGGTATAGGTGGCTTCCGCACCCGCAAATTTTTCTTTCTCAGTCTTCTGACCCTTGATAACAGGCATTGCTAACACCTGCTCACAAAAATCAGCATATAAATTCAGCATCTGGATGGTTCTTTCTTCTGCTTCCTCAGCTGTTGCATGAGCAGTATGACCTTCCTGCCATAAAAATTCTCTGGAACGAAGGAACGGTCTTGTTTCCTTCTCCCAACGAACAACCGAGCACCACTGATTATATACTCTTGGTAAATCTCTGTATGATTCAATATCATTTTTATAAAAATCACAAAACAATGTCTCAGAAGTAGGACGTACACACAGACGTTCCTGTAACGGATTCAAACCGCCATGGGTTACCCATGCTACTTCCGGAGCAAAACCCTCTACATGATCTTTTTCTTTTTCCAACAGACTTTCCGGAATAAAGATTGGAAGATATACATTCTCCACACCTGTCGTTTTAAAACGATCATCCAGCTCCTTTTGGATTCTTTCCCATATTGCATATCCCGCAGGTTTAAGTACCATACATCCCTTAACACTTGTATAATCAATTAAATCCGCCTTTAACACAACGTCTGTATACCATTGTGCAAAATCATCTTCCATAGATGTAATCTGTTCTACTAATTTTTTGTCCTTTGCCATTTTTTTCTCCTAACCATACTTTCATTCAAAGTCACTCACTGCTACATTATATATGGAATACTTTTTCTTTGCAAGTTCTAGAATTCATCTAATTCAATCACATCAAAGGCGTCCCCCTCCGGTTCACATTTGAATACCATATGTTCACCGGTTTCCGGATGTTCAAATTCCAATCTTGTAGCAAAAAGAGCAATCTGCTGATACTTCTTTTTTGTTTTTTGAAAAGCTGGATTATATTTTGTATCACCGTAAATGCCTGCTCCCCTGCTTGCTAACTGAACCCGGATCTGATGATGTCTTCCGGTTAACAGTTCAATCAACAGATAAGACAAAACTCCCTGATCCGTCTCAAATACATCTAATACCTCATAAGACAGTGCCGCATATTTTGCACCTTTTGTACCTTTTTTTACAACCCTTGTTGTATTGGTTTTACCGTCCTTTAACAGATAATCCTCCAGTTCCCCCATCTCATCCGGCATCTGTCCCGTCACAACTGCCTGATAAAATTTTATCATACTTCCATCCTGTACCTGATCGGATAAGCTGGCTGCAGCCTTTTGATTTTTGGCAAACACCATAATTCCGCCTACCGGTCGGTCCAACCGGTGTATCAGCGCAAGATAAGGCTCTTCCTCCAACTCCCCTTCCTCAAATATGTGATGCTTCAGATAGGATAACACATCGGTATCCCTGCTTTTATCTCCCTGTGCCGGCACCCCATAAGGCTTAACACATACAATGATGTCGGAATCTTCATATAAAATTTCTATTTTCATAGCACACCTGCCTTACTTTTTAATATGGTAATGCTAATATGATTTTTCCAATCTGTCAATCCGTATGTACTCCCATAAACCGGTATCCCACACCCCAGACGGTTTCCAAATATTGAGGATTGTCCATATCCTCTTCTATTTTCTCCCGGATTCTTTTAATATGAACCGCCACAGTGTTACTGTAGGGCTGATCATATTCACTGTTTTTCCATATCAACTGATAAATTTCTTCCTTGGGAACAACCCGGTTACAGTTTTGAGCAAGAAATAACAAAATGTCAAATTCCTTTCCCCGCAATGTAACAAGCTGATTGTTCACATATACTTTTCGTTCAAATGTATTGATCATTAATCCCTTTATCTGAATGATTCCCGAATCCTTTGTCAGTCTCCTGTAACATTCAATATGCGCCTTGATGCGAACAATCAGTTCTGTTTTTAAGTACGGACTTACCAGATAATCATTGGCTCCGGACTGAAAGATTTTTATTTTTTCCCATTCCTCCCCATTCCCGGATAATACAATAATCGGTTTGTTTGTCATTCCTCGTAGCTTTTTACATACCTTGGAATATAAAGTAATCTCATCTCCTTCAATCAGAATCATCTGCACCATCTGAAATGTAAATTTCATTTTATCGATTCGAAGCAGCTTGTCACTTCCATATCCTTCAATGCTCCCCTCTAATATCTCATAGCCTCCCAGTTCCAGATAATCTTTCGTTCTTTCGCTGCAATTATTATCCTGATGAAGTAATAAAATGCGTTCCATATGTCTTCCCCCATAAAAAAATGCTGTCATCCATTGGATGATAGCATTTTTAAAATTATCATGTAAAACTCTTCTTACAGGATACATTCTTGTGTCAGTTGAAAACACAAGCTTCTTTCATTCACATTATACAGCTTTTAACTTGAATTTCTGGATATCTTTGTCAGTTTCTACTATCGCGATCTGACCCCCTAAATTCCGAAGCTTCTCGTCAAAATCCTCATATCCACGTTGTATATACTTGATATCTTCTACAACCGTAAATCCGTCTGCTGCTAATCCGGCAATCACAAGTGCTGCGCCGGCACGCAGATCCGGTGCAACCACATTGGCACCAACATAATGATCCACACCATCAATAATGGCGGTATTGCCTTCCACCTTAATATGTCCACCCATACGGAATAATTCGTCTACATACTTAAAACGATTTTCAAATATACTCTCGGTAATCACCGATGTTCCTTCTGACAAAGCCAGTACCACTGCCATCTGTGGCTGCATATCCGTAGGAAATCCCGGATACGGTAATGTCTTAATATTCGTAGGACGCAGTCTGTGATTGCTGACAACCCGAACTGCATCATCATATTCCATTACAACGGCACCAATCTCTTTCAGCTTAGAAGAAATCGCCTCCAAATGCTTTGGAATTACGTTCTTAATTGTAATATCACCCTTCGTAGCTGCTGCTGCCACCATAAAGGTTCCTGCCTCAATCTGATCCGGAATAATAGAATATTCGGTTCCCTTTAGCTTATCCACACCACTGATTCGGATCACATCCGTTCCGGCACCTCTGATATTGGCACCCATGCTGTTTAAGAAGTTGGCAACATCAACAATGTGCGGTTCCTTTGCCGCATTCTCAATAATGGTTTTTCCCTTTGCCAATACGGCTGCCATCATAACATTAATCGTCGCGCCAACAGAAACCACATCCATATAGATGTGCTCTCCCACTAATTCCTTTGCTTCTACATGTATCATACTGCTGTGAATATCTACCTCTGCACCTAATGCACGGAAACCTTTGATATGTAAATCAATCGGACGGCTTCCGATATCACAGCCACCCGGCAATGCCACACTGGATTTTTTGTATTTGCCAAGCATTGCTCCAAGCAAATAATATGATGCACGAATCTTACGGATAAATTCATCATCAACACAGTTATCTGCCAACGGGTTAATCGTACCACCACAAATTCTTACGGTATGTTCATCTATATAATTGACTCTTGCTCCAATTCCCTGAATTGCCTGCAAAAGTACTCTCGTATCCCTTACATTCGGAACGTTCTCAACTACAACCTCTTCATCTGTCATAATTGCCGCAGCCAATATACCTAATGCTGCATTTTTTGCTCCTGCAATGGAAACCTCTCCAACTAAGGGATTGCCTCCTTTAACAATATACTGCTCCATAACTCACCTCATATAGGTTTGCCTAAACACTAGACATAATTGTTTTCATTATAGCATGATTATCCCATTTGTAAAGGATTTTATAGAAATTCAATGTTTTCGTAACATTTCTGTAACATATATATTCAATCAAATGCATGAAAAACGCATTTAACAATACTACATTCTGCACATTGTCAAATGCGTTTATATATCCCATATTCCTATAACCGGCAAATATTTACCATTTTATAATCTCATTCTGATTCTCCGCCTCACAGTATACACAACGATAAATTCGTTTTTCAGAATCCGTAAGCTTAAATATCTGTTTGATTCCCTGTTCCGTTGTTGTAATACACCTTGGATTTTTACATTTTACAATATCTACAATCTTCTCCGGCAGACCTACCTTTTTCTTCTCAACCCGGATGCCATCCTTAATAATATTAATCGTTATATCCGGATCTACATATCCCAATACATCCAGATTAATATCATAATCCGGATGGTCAATTTTTAAAATATCCTTTTTTCCCATCCGATTGCTCTTTACATTTTTTATAATCGCAACAGAGCAGTCCAGCTTATCCAGTCTTAAATATTTGTACACAAGCATAGCCTTTCCGGCTGTAATATGATCCAGTACAATTCCGTTTTGAATTCCGTCTATATTCATATTCTGTCCTCCCATTAGCAAACCGGTTTTTCTAATCCCAGTAATGTCATAATCAGTGCCATTCTTACATATTTACCGTTCAGTGCCTGTCGGAAATATGCTGCTCTTTCGTCATCATCCACCTCAACTGCAATTTCATTTACACGAGGCAGCGGATGTAATATTCTTAGGCTGTCCTTTGCTTTTCGCAATTTTGGCAGATCCAGAATATAGGTATCCTTTAAACGGACATAATCAGCCTCATTGAAAAACCGCTCCCGCTGTACTCTTGTCATATATAAAACATCCAACTGATCTATAACCTCATCAATCGTGCGAACCTGAACATAATCAATTCCTTTTTGTTCAAAAACCTCTTCCTTGATATACTCCGGAATCTCCAGTTCCTCAGGAGATATCATAATAAAATGAATATTTTCATATCTGGACAATGCTTTAATGAGAGAATGAACCGTTCGTCCAAATTTCAAATCTCCGCAAAAGCCGATTGTAAAATCATGAAGCTTACCAAGCTCGCGGCGAATGGTTAACAGATCTGTTAATGTCTGTGTCGGATGGTTATGACCACCATCACCGGCATTAATAATCGGCGAATCAGACTTCATGGATGCAAGCAGAGGTGCACCTTCTTTCGGATGACGCATTGCAATAATATCCGCATAGCAGGATACAACCTTTACGGTATCCGCAACACTTTCTCCCTTTGTGGATGAGGAAGAATTCGCAGAAGAAAAACCAAGTACATTACCACCTAATTCCATCATAGCCGCTTCAAAGCTAAGTCTGGTTCTTGTACTTGGTTCAAAAAAAAGGGTTGCTAATTTTTTCCCTTTACATACCTCACTATACTGCTCTTTATGATCAATAATATCGTCTGCCAAATCCAGTATGTCATCAATCTCTTTTACACTCAGGTCCATCGGATCAATTAAATGTCTCATGATATTACTCTCCTTCACGTCTGTCTTTTTTTTCAGTGCCGTTGCGGACAAAGTAATCCTCCACTTCCTTTCGTTTTTCCTTATCACAACGAAGCACATAACATTTTTCCCTGCTGTATATCAGAACCTTAATTGTGCTGATATCGTCATTGATAATCCGGTATGCAGTCATCTCATCCCAGCCGATAAAGGTACTTCCGATAAAAACACCTGCCGGTGCCATACCACTTTGAGTTCTGCCGTTTAATAGAATCCACAAAAGAAATACCAGCAGTGCAGGGAGAAAACGATAGCTATGCATAACAATCATCACAGCTACCAACAGTAACCCGATATTCACATAAAGAATATCCAAAGGCTCTGTGTTCCTGCCATATCGGCTTAATACCGTTATATCCTTTTGTTTATCAATTGTTGAAAATACGATTACTGACGCCATCCCAAATCCCAAAAACAGAATAATGGCCAGTCCATTTAACACAATATCCAGTTCCATACATGCCTCATCATTTTATCATATAACCAATCTATTTGCAAAACTCACTTTAACCTTTTATCAATACAGGAGATTCACCTCTATATCCCCGTCCCGCAAAACAAACTTCACATGCTTTAACGGTTGCTTCACATCCACACCGCTTCCCGCAAACGGAAGCCCTTTCCTTTTAAACAACCGCATTCCTTCCCCTTCATGGGAACACGCATGGCATTATCAATTGTATAACCGTATTCACCATTTGTAGCATGCACATACTCCGCTAAAAGATCACCTTCATTAACAATGGCATATTCAGAAGTACGCACATATTCAACGGAGCCGTCCTCTAATATCTTCGGTCCCTTTTGCTCCTTTGGAGGTTCCACATGAAAGACAAAATATCCGTCCTTTCCTTTTACGGAAGCCTTCCCTCTTGCCACCTCCACAAAAATGTCATATATACTATGTTCAATCATACGATTTAACGCATCATGATCAATCCCTGCCTTAACATCACGCGCAGCCAACAGCTCCATCAGATCTTCCTTTGACAACTGCTGACCCTTCTCATCAAGGTGTAATTTCAATTTTGCCGACATCATATCTGTTGCTAATGATATTTCAGGAATACATGGTTTTGTTATGAATGCCATATAATCAATCCCCCACTCATTTTTCTGTCGTAATTCTTACAAAATCCAAGCCTGTACATAATAATCCATATCAATATAATTATCGTCACATTACCCGCTTTTTTCAAGAACGGATTAAAAAAAGCATCCGGCAGAATCTAATCTATATTCTGTCAAATGCTTTTTAAAGGTATTATTTTGTTAATAACGTTACCATAACCGCTTTCTCAGCATGGCGCCGATTCTCCGCCTGGTCCAAAATGAAGTCTAAATTCTCATCCACTACTTCCTGACTAATCTCAAAGCCAACATGCATCGGCATATCATGCATTACCTTTGCCTTACTGTCTGCAAGCAATTCCCTGTTAATCTGATACGGCATCATCTTTGCAAGGGTTTCTTCCTTCTGCTTCTGGTAAGCAGGATTATTAAAGAACTCCATATCTACCCATGTATCAGTGTAAAGAACATCCATTTCATCAACATATTTTTTTGCTTCCTCCATGGACATTGCAGGATCTAACTCCACATAATGTCCGGTGGCTTTTGCTCTTTCGTAAAAATCCCCATCAACCGCTGTATCATTCACAAGAGGAGTCAATCCATAAATGGTTCCCTCACCCATCTTCGCAAAAAATTCAACGAGAGAATTAAATACATTATTCTTTGCACCAATGTATAACAGCTTTACGTTCAACCCGCCGAAGTGTTCCTTTAATGTCAACGCATCTGCTAAAATCTGACATGGATGATAAGTTGAATCACAGCCGTTAATAAAAGGGACCGTAACATTTTGATTAAACTGTTCCACTGTTTCATTACTGATTAAACGTGCCATGATAATATCCACATTACGGCAGACATACTTAATCTCAGAAACCGTCTCACCTAATACAAAATTGGAATCCTTCCACAACTGATTATAATAGGTTCCGCCAAGTTCGGTTATGCCGGTTGTAAAAGATAAAAAGGTTCTGGTGGAAGTCTTTTCAAATAATGTATAAAGCTTCTTTCCTTTCAGGGCATCCGAATATTTTTCCGGATTTTTTTTCATATCATATGCCAAATCTAAAATGTCATTTAATTCTTCTTTGCTGAAATTAGCAAAATTTACCATATTTTTCATATCATTTTCCCTCTCTGTCACTTATTATCATTAAGCATATATGATGCTTAGATTTGCAAGCTATAATAGAATAGATTTCTATTATACCTACTTTTTTCGGGAAAATGCAATATGTAAAATAAATATTTATACAGTTATGATAATTTTTTATGCAGTTTCATCCTGTTCTTTTTGATTTTCCACACTTTGGCTCTGCATTTTTTGCTGTTTATTTTTTCCATTTCTCTTTAAACGGGCTTGTCTTCTCTTATCTACCGGTCTCATATTGGCGGCGGCAGCTTCCAGCCTTGCCTGCTGTATCTCTCTCAATGTACGGTCTAATTTTTGAAATCTCTCTTCCGCCTGACGCTCCTGATCCTTTGAAAGCTCCATTACCTGACCCGCCATTGCCTGGGCTGCGTAGGTTCCCGCGCTTTTACCGATCAGTTCATTGTTTTCCTCAATGGCCTCTGCAACAATTTTATTCATCAGTTTTTGAAACTGTATCATTTTTTCTTCATTGGATACATGCAGCTCCTTAACCGGAACGATTGATTTTTGCTCGGTTCCCCTTGCTGCATGCTCCTCTTGTTCCCTTTTACGATTCGAAACAGAATCCTTTTCCTCTTTTGACAATGATTCTTCATCCTCTGACCCGGATTTCTTGTTTTCTACCGACAACTTTTTTTGCTGTTCCTTACTGATTTGTTCTTTTCGCATTTCCAGATAATTACGGATTGCCTTTAGCTGAAGACCTCTGTCCTTTAGTTCCTTTACCCGCTTCAGATTTTCCACATCCCTTTGGGTATAATAACGATGACCTAAGTCATTGCGATGAATTTCCATCTTTAGCTCCTCTTCCCAATAACGAAGCACATGGGGTTCCACCCCCACCAGATTTGCCGCTTCCTTTATAAGATAGTGGTCTTCCTTCATAGAAATATACCTCCCTTTGATTCCATTTTTTCTGACGAATATGTAAAGCAGTTGCAACCTTAAGTATATAAAAAAGAATCCTCTGTTGCAGAGGATTCAAAAGTTTTATTTCTATTAAATTTTTCAAAATACGACATTTTCATAAGCTGTTGTCCTTCCGGAATCCCATGCCAGCGTCTTCTGTTATGCTTTCGGTGGTTTTCGGAAAGAAGCTCTTTATCGTTCTAACATTTTCTTAATATAGTATCCGGTGTAACTATCCTTACACCGGGCTACCTCTTCCGGCGTTCCTGCCGCAATCACGGTTCCACCTTTTTCTCCACCCTCCGGACCAATGTCAATGATATAATCCGCAGTTTTAATAACCTCTAAATTGTGTTCGATTACTACAACCGTATTGCCGCCATCCGATAATCTTCTCAGTATGTCAACCAAACGATGTACATCCGCAAAATGAAGACCCGTAGTCGGTTCATCCAGAATATAAATGGTTTTCCCCGTACTTCGCTTTGCCAGCTCTGTTGCCAGCTTAACCCGCTGCGCTTCTCCACCGGATAAGGTGGTAGACGGCTGACCCAGACGAATATAACCTAATCCTACTTCCTTCAGGGTTTCTATTCTCCGCAAGATCATAGGAACATTTTCAAAGAATTTGCAGGCCTCATCCACCGTCATATCCAAAACATCATAAATAGTCTTACCCTTATAAAAGACTTCTAATGTTTCACGGTTATATCGTTTTCCACCACAAACCTCACAAGGCACATACACATCAGGGAGAAAATGCATCTCTATCTTAATAATACCATCACCTTTACAGGCTTCACATCTTCCTCCCGGTTTATTAAAGGAAAATCTTCCCTTTTTGTATCCCTTTGCCTTTGCATCCTTTGTGCCGGCAAATAAATCTCTGATCAGGTCAAAAACTCCGGTATAGGTTGCCGGATTTGACCGGGGCGTTCTTCCAATCGGAGACTGGTCAATATTAATAACTTTATCAAGCTGTTCCATTCCCTCAATGTCATCATGCTTACCGGCTTTCACTCTTGCCCGGTTTAAATCATGGGCTAACCTTTTATATAATATTTCATTCACAAGAGAGCTTTTTCCAGAACCGGATACACCGGTTACACAGGTCATAACACCAAGAGGAAAGCTGACATCAATATTCTTTAAGTTATTTTCCCTTGCACCCTTTACGGTAATCCATCCTGCTGCTTCCCGTCTCACCTCCGGAACCGGAATCTTAATCCGACCGGATAGATAAGCACCGGTTATGGATTTTTTGCATTTCATAATTTGCTGGGCGGTTCCCTGAGCAATCACCTCTCCGCCATGCTCTCCTGCACCGGGACCAATATCCACAATATGGTCTGCAGCAAGCATAGTGTCCTCATCATGCTCTACAACGATTAAGGTATTACCCAAATCTCTTAACTTTTTCAAGGTAGCAATCAGCTTATCATTATCCCTCTGATGAAGGCCAATACTAGGCTCATCCAAAATGTATGCAACGCCCACCAATCCGGAACCGATCTGGGTTGCCAGACGGATTCTTTGCGCCTCTCCACCGGATAAGGTTCCTGTAGGACGATACAGTGCAAGATAATCCAGACCTACATCTAACAGGAAATGCAATCTTGCTTTTATTTCCTTTAAAATCGCCCCTCCGATAAACTGCTGACGGTCTGTCAGCTCCATGCCTTCCAAGAAATTAACCAGAGTTGAAATTGACATCTGTGTCAATTCATAAATATTTTTATCCGCAACGGTAACTGCCAAAGACTCCTTTTTCAGCCGCTGACCATTACACTCATCACATGGTGTGATGGTCATGTAGCTTTCATACTCTTCCTTAACCGTTTCGGAACCTACCTCCCGATAACGTCGCTGTACATTCCGAATCAAACCCTCAAAAGCAACATCATATACACCGGAACCTCTTTGTCCCGTGTAGTGTACCTTAACGGAATGTCCGTTCGTACCATATAGAATCACGTTCCTTGCTTCCTCCGACATCCGGTTAAACGGTGTTGTCAGATCAAAATGATATTCCAGTGCTAAAGCATCTAATATTGCTCTTGTATAGGATTTTTTGTCTGTAGAGGACTGCCATCCCGGTACAACGATTGCTCCCTCCGCAATGGAAATACTTTGGTCGGGAATCATTAATTCCACATCAAACTCCATCTTATAACCTAATCCGAAACACACCGGACAGGCACCAAAGGGATTATTAAAGGAGAAGCTTCTCGGTTCAATCTCATCAATACTGATTCCGCAATCCGGACAGGAAAAGCTGTTACTCATATTAATCTTTTCCCCACCGATTACATCCACTTCCATCAGACCGTCTGCTAACTTCATAACCGCTTCTATGGAATCACTCAATCGTCTTTCAATGCCTTCCTTAATCACAAGACGATCGACGATAACGGAAATATTATGCTTTTTATTCTTATCAAGGGTTATCTCCTCCGACAGGTCATACACCGAGCCGTCAACCAAAACTCTTACATAACCACTGCGTTTCATCTGGGCGAGGAGTTTTTCGTGCATACCCTTTCTTCCTCTGACAACAGGTGCCAGTAACTGAATCTTGGAACCCTCCGGTAAATCCATAATCACATCCACCATCTGGTCAACAGTCTGTTTTTTGATTTCCTTTCCACACTTCGGACAATGGGGAATTCCAATCCTTGCGTACAGCAATCTCAAATAATCATAAATCTCCGTTACCGTACCAACCGTAGACCGGGGATTGCGATTGGTAGATTTCTGGTCAATGGAAATCGCCGGGGATAAGCCCTCTATCTTTTCCACATCCGGTTTCTCTGCCTGTCCCAAAAACTGTCTGGCATAGGAAGAAAGGGACTCCATATACCTTCGCTGTCCCTCTGCATAAATGGTATCAAATGCCAGAGAAGACTTACCGGAACCGGACAGTCCCGTCATAACAACCAGTTCATCCCTCGGAATCTTAATATCTATATTTTTCAAGTTATGTTCTTTTGCACCTTTAATGGTGATATACTGTTTCATTTTTCCTCCATTCATAATACGAATCCGTATAACAGCTTTGTCATAACCGTTCCATTATACTAATCATCATAATCTCTTAATGCAATCTTTAATTCCTTTACTTTATCTCTTAATTCTGCTGCCAGTTCAAAATTAAGCTCTGCCGCAGCATGCTCCATTTTCCCGGAAAGCTTCTTGATTTCTTCCTGAAGCTCCTTACGATTCATGGATTCCACATCTTTTTCATCTTTTCTTCTGCGCGAATCGTCATCATCCTCCACAGAGGTTGTAATCAGATCTCTTACCGCTTTTTTAATGGTGGTCGGGGTAATTCCATGTGCCTCATTATAAGCCTCCTGGATCTGACGACGCCGGTTTGTTTCGGAAATGGCATTATGCATAGAATCTGTAATACTGTCCGCATACATAATAACCCGTCCTTCACTGTTACGGGCTGCACGTCCGATTGTCTGCACAAGAGAGGTTTCGGAACGAAGAAATCCTTCCTTATCCGCATCCAAAATGGCAACCAATGTAATTTCCGGAATATCCAAGCCTTCCCGCAGCAGGTTAATACCAACCAATACATCAAATATACCCAGTCTCAAATCTCTTACAATCTCGATTCGTTCCAATGTATCAATATCGGAATGGAGGTATTTTACCTTTACATCATTACTGCGAAGATAATCCGTCAAATCCTCTGCCATTCGCTTGGTCAGGGTTGTAACCAATACCTTATTCCCCTTCTCAACTTCAATATGAATCTCTGAAAGCAGATCATCCACCTGACCCTCCACAGGCCGTACGTCAATCTTCGGATCCAACAGACCGGTGGGACGAATTAATTGTTCGGTTCGAAGCAGCTCATGTTCCGCCTCATATACAGATGGGGTAGCCGATACAAACATAACCTGATCCACCTTATCCTCAAATTCATCAAAGCGAAGGGGACGGTTATCCATAGCCGACGGTAAACGAAATCCAAAATCCACAAGGGTCTGTTTTCTGGAACGGTCTCCTGCGTACATTCCGCGAATCTGGGGAACCGTAATATGGGACTCGTCTATTATCATCAGAAAATCATCTTTAAAAAATTCCAACAGGGTATTAGGTGTTGCCCCCGGCTCCAGTCCGGCAAGAGGTCTGGAATAATTCTCGATACCGGAACAAAATCCGGTCTCCTTTAGCATCTCGATATCAAATCTCGTCCGTTCACTAATCCGCTGTGCCTCAAGAAGCTTATCATTTTCCTTAAAATAAGCAACTTGCTGTTCTAACTCCTCCTCAATCAGGGTAACTGCCTTTTCAATCTTATCCTGGGAAACAACATAATGGGATGCCGGAAAGATAAATGCACAGCTCATGCTTCTTTTCACCTCTCCCGTAAGGGGGTCAAACTCCACAATCCGGTCAATTTCATCTCCGAAAAATTCTACCCGAATCGCATTTTCAAAGGTTGACACCGGTAAAATCTCTAAAACATCCCCATGTACCCGGAAGGTACCTCTTTGGAAATCCATTTGATTTCTCTCATACTGTATATCAATCAAATCCGAAATCAACTGATTCCAATCATAGGTCATGCCAACACGAAGGGTCAGCATCATATCCGCATAATCTTCCGGCGAACCGATACCGTAAATACAGGATACCGATGAAATGACAATAACGTCCTTCCGCTCGATTAATGCTGCTGTAGCAGAATGTCTTAATTTATCAATCTCGTCATTAATGGAAGAATCTTTCTCAATATAAGTATCCGTAGACGGTACATAAGCCTCCGGCTGATAATAATCGTAATAGGAGACAAAATACTCCACTGCGTTCTCGGGGAAAAATTCCTTAAACTCACTATAAAGCTGTGCAGCCAATGTTTTGTTATGGGCAATAATAAGAGTAGGCTTTTGCAGCTGTTCTATTACATTCGCCATCGTAAAGGTTTTACCGGAACCGGTAACACCCAGCAGTGTCTGAAACTGATTGCCTTCCTTAAAGCCCTTTACCAGTTCTTCAATTGCATGGGGCTGGTCGCCTGTCGGTTTAAATTCTGAATGTAAAATAAAAGGTTTTTGTTCGGCTTCCATACAACACCTCCAAACTCCGTATCATAAGCCTAAATCATCAAATTGCTTTCGATTTTAGCACATTTCCCTTTATCTGTCCATCATTTTCGAACACTTGTTCTTGTGTTTATTTCTTGTCGTAATTAACTATCTCCATGAACCTGCTCCGAGCCGATTTTTTCTTTACGGAAAATTATTTATGATGTATAATATTTAAAGATTATGCCTTGTTTTCAGGCTTTTATTAAATAGAAGAATATTGAAACTTACGGAGGGGTCCTTTATGAACAAACAAGATAACCGTCTAGCATTTTCGGTCATTGCAGCCTTATTGTCAGGAATTGCACTTATATACACATTTATCATTTTTCCCAGAATGATTTTTGCCATTGCAGGTGTTAGCATGATTTTTCTTGCTGCTGCATTTATTTTAACACAGAACATATTATCTTATGCTTCTGCCAAAGAAAAAAATACAAATAAGCTGATACAGGACAACATGGAATACGTTCTGAATCAGATGGAGACAATGAATGCCAGCCAGTCACAATTAGACAAAGCAACCTTTCTTTATACCAAACAGGTTGCCAAAACACTTTCCACATTAGAAAACAATTATTTGGAAAGTCAGGATGCCTTATATAAGAATCTGACTGAAATATCCAATACCCAGAACAAATCAACCAAGCTGATGATCAAGTATAATCAGAATACAACAACAAAAATGATTTCTTCCTTAAAGGATCTGCGTAATCAGTTAAGCGAAACGATGATTCAGGGCTTTGATCAAATTCAACCCAACAACAAAGAAATCATTGATACATTAGAAGATATTGTCCAATATTTAAAGAGCCAGTCTCATGGCATGGAACAGTCTATGGGTATCCAGTTGAATAATGTAGCCCATGAGCTTCAAAATATTTCCAACAGTATTCAGCAGGTACAGATATCTGTCCAGACGCCGAAAGATTTTTCTGCATTGGACACGGTACAAAAAACAATTCCACAGGAGAAGCCAATAAAGGAAATGCCGGAAGATATTCCAAATACCTTTGAAAATACAATTACCGAAATAACAGACACTCTTACCCAAGAGATTCCAACAGAAAACGCTCAGGATTCTTTCGAAAATACAGCTTCCGAAATAACAGAGAACCCTGTTCAGAATATTCCTGCAGAAGACGTCCAAGATGTTTTCGAAGATACAGCTTCCGAAATAACAGAGAACCCTGCTCAGAATATTCCTGCAGAAGACGTCCAAGATGTTTTCGAAGATACAGCTTCCGAAATAACAGAAACCGCTACACAGGGACTTCCGGAAGAATCGGTTGTGAATATTCAACCGGAAAATGATGACTCAAACAGACAGTTATCTCCGGAGGAAATTGCCGCTTTGTTTGCTGCCGCAGAACCAACACCAAAGAAAACAGTTCCGGAAGAGGAATTGATAGATGAAGAGGAGGAAGAAAAGCCATTTACCCCAACCTTCACGGTTGTAGGAAAGGAACCAAAGGAAGACCCTCCTGTTGATACTTCGGCAGCCACTGATGATCCAAACAGACAATTATCTCCGGATGAAATTGCTGCTTTATTTGCAGCTGCAGATCCTGCTCCTAAGAAGCCTGACAAAGCTGCGGAACCGGTCATCCCGGAACCGGAGAGCGCCGATTCAAACAAACAGTTATCCCAGGATGAAATTGCTGCTTTGTTCGCCGCTGCGGAACCAACTCCTAAGAAGGATGAAAAAACCCCGGAACCGGTTAAAGAAGCTGCTCCTGTTGCCGATGATCCGAACAGACAGCTGTCACCGGAAGAGATTGCTGCTTTATTTGCTTCCATGGGATGATACAATTACAAAAGATATTTCATTTAAAATAATTCAGGCGTATCTGTGAAGATACGCCTGAATTTATTTTACCTGTTATTTATCTTGTGAGTCAGCAATATATCCCTTCCTACAATCTCATCATCTAAGGTTGCCTGTAAAAACATACTGTCTGTATTCATACGGTAATCATCTACCTCAAATTTCTTACCAAATACGGGATCCTTCCGGAAACAGGTTCCGTTAAACATAAAGCTAACATCTCTGGCATGAGACAAATCAAAATCCAGCAATATCTCATCCGAAAATATGGTATGGGCAAACATATGATTAAAATCCCTTACATGAGAGGTATCCAATGTAAGATTCACCCCTCTTTTCAAAGTCGTTTTATAGAACATATACTTCATATCTCTTACATTATAGGTATGAAAATGGGTACCGAAAGAAAAATACTTTGGTAAAATACATCCCGCAAACATCAAAGACATGTCTACCACATTACTTGTATCAAACATAGAAGTTAATTCCAACTCCTCCGGTAATTCTACCCAGCTGAACATACCGCAACAGCTGCTGGCATTAATCGGCACCTCCAATTTACTTCCATCGTAATCAGTAGAATTGAAAATCAGAATATCCTTATGATCTCTGTTCTTTGCTATTTTATATTGCTTGGGATTGTACAAAACCCAATGCCCTAATCCGGTCTGTTCCTTAAAAAATTCATAGTTTTCCAGACATAATGCCTTTTTTACATGCTCCCTTTCATTGGGATCATCTAAATATAAATGAAATATTTTCCCCTCTACAATAAATTCTTCATTCCCATAAGTTGATCTTGTTGATTCTGCTTTTAATCTTAAAGCCATATTGTTCTCCCTGTTTTTATTCCATAATCAGGCAATTGCGAAACGCTCAGCAGCCTGAATTTCTCTATCCCCTGTATCCAATTGTAAATTAAATTCGCCAGAAAGTAAAACCCTATTTTTCTGTTAAATAATACCACATTCTTACCCAGACACTTTCTTTTCCGGTAACGGTTTCTTACAATAAAATTTTTGCATAGAGACAAGATATGTTTCACGAATCTCGCTGTGGTTATCAATCGTCAAATGCACTCCTTGAACACATGCAGTTTCCTCACCACCATAAAAAAAGTCATATCCGAAAAAGAGAGATACGACTTTCCTGTTTCCCACAAATAAAAATGGACCAACCACAACATCTTGTAATCAATCCACCTTTGCAAGTGGGCCGCCGGGGGCTCGAACCCCGCACACCCTGATTAAGAGTCAGGTGCTCTACCAAATGAGCTAGCGGCCCGTATTCAGTTTGTTGCCGTTTTCATCAGCAACATCGTTGATTATATAGTATGTTGTTCAAAAATGCAAGTGTTTTTTTCAATTTTTTTCAAAAAAATTTATTTTGTGCAAAAAGCAACGGTTTTCCGCGGTTTTTTGCCTTATTCTACTTTACCGTTCCAGTGGAATATCATTAGGATTTCCAATTTTATCATATTAATACCGATGAAATTTATGTAATGTTAAATTCAAAATCGGGCATAACTTAGAATAAAATATTAGTTGGCAAGAAAATAAAGGAAGAGGTACGAAACCTCTTCCCAATCACATAAATAAATCTTATTATTTATAGGATGATTATGTGAAAAGACAGCTTTCAAAAGCAGCTGATGGATTCCTGAAAAGGACATCTGCTTCCGTCGGTACTTAATAAGTGCGAAGCACGAATTTAGTACCGCTACGAGAAGCAGACAGTGGGAACGGTCCTTGAAAGGAACCATCACTGCGAAAGAAAGCGTCCGGGTAGGAACCATGCCAACGATTACTTGACAGTAATCGGGCATAATATTTTAGTTGACTTTCTTATTTGATTCGTCTACAATCAAGAATAGTATTAAACATCATATCGTTCATGCGATGACAAGGACAGTAGATTTGGAAGTTATATTCAGAGAGGGCTTAATATGCTGGAATAAGCCTATATAAATCCATTTTGAAAACCACCTTGGAGCAGCCGCTAATACCGGCCGGTGACTCCGATATCGTCAGACAAGGTGCCTATTATTTACTATAATAGGAATCAGGGTGGAACCGCGAAACATCGTCCCTGGCACATATGTGCCGGGGATTTTTTTATGTGATCATATTAGGGGATTGCGAAACGCTCCATAACCTACATGGATTTGTGCGGATGAAGCAAGAGCGCGCCTGCGCTATATATTAAATTTGCGCAAATTATAAAGAGAAAAAGCATTTCACAAATGTCCGGTAATCACAAGAAAGAAAGGAGTTTTTATGGAAATTTTAGAAAAAACATTGCATGTCCTTACAGATGCAAAAGATGCTGTCTGTGATTATTTTTCAGAAGACACAATGATAAGCAGAAAAAAATTGTTAACCTTAGGTGCCATCTGCACACTAACCGGTATTGTTACCGGATTCCTGTTCTCTCCCATCAAGAAGGGAATTTATATTAATATCAGCAACAATTGTAATGAAACCTCCCTCGAAAAAGAGGAAGGAAATCAAATAGGTAAAAAAAAGAAAGGAAGAAGATAAACTATGATTATTACATTAAAAGACGGTTCAACAAAAGAATATGAATCCGGCATGAGTATCCTTGATATCGCAAAGGATATCAGCGAAGGACTTGCCAGAGTAGCCTGCGCCGGTGAGATTAATGGAGAAGTAAAGGATTTACGTACTGTTATTGACAGTGACTGTACCCTGAATATCCTTACCTTTGATACTGATGCAGGAAAGAAAACCTTCCGCCATACTGCTGCTCATATTTTAGCTCAGGCGGTAAAACGTTTGTATCCGGATGCAAAATGCACCATCGGTCCTGCAATTGACGATGGATTCTACTATGATTTTGATATGCCTTCTTTAACAAGAGAAGATTTGGATAAGATTGAAGCAGAAATGAAAAAAATTGTAAAAGAGAATCTTCCGATTAAGAGTTATACCCTTCCAAGAGCTGAAGCCCTTCAATTAATGGAAGAACGTCAGGAGCCATACAAGGTTGAATTAATCAATGATTTACCGGAGGATGCAGTGCTTAGCTTTTATGAGCAGGGAGAGTTTATTGACCTTTGTGCAGGACCTCATTTAATGAGCACAAAGCCTGTTAAATTCTTTAAGCTTACATCTTCATCCGGTGCATACTGGAGAGGTAATTCCGATAACAAGATGCTGACACGAATTTACGGTACAGCATTTACCAAAAAAGAAGATTTACAGGAACGTCTGGAATTTTTGGAGTCCATCAAGCATCGTGACCATAACCGTTTAGGTCGTGAATTAGAGTTATTTACAACTGTTGATATTATCGGACAGGGGCTTCCGTTGTTAATGCCAAAGGGTGCTAAGATTATCCAGACTCTGCAAAGATGGATTGAAGATTTAGAGGATAATGAATGGGGCTATGTCCGTACTAAAACTCCTTTAATGGCAAAAGCAGATTTCTACAAATTATCTGACCACTGGTATCACTATAAAGATGGTATGTTTGTTATTAATGATGATGAAGAGGATTCGGAGCCACCTGCAGACGCTGTTGATGAAAACGGTGTTGCAAAGGGTGCAGACGGTTCTTCATTATCTCAGGGAAGTGGAAAGGAAGTATTAGCACTTCGTCCAATGACATGTCCATTCCAGTATTTTGTATATAAAGCAAAACAGCACAGCTATCGTGATCTTCCATATCGTATGGGAGAAACATCTACTCTGTTCCGTAACGAGGACTCCGGAGAAATGCACGGACTAACCAGAGTAAGACAGTTCACAATCTCTGAGGGTCATCTGGTATGTACACCGGAGCAGATTGCTGATGAATTTAAAAACTGTGTAGCACTTGCAAAATATTGTTTAACCACTCTTGGTGTAGAAGATGATGTTACTTACCGTATGTCAAAATGGGATCCAAACAATACCGAAAAATATCTGGGTACTGCTGAGGATTGGGATCATGTTCAGAATGCAATGCGTGAGATTTTGGATGAAATCGGTATTGACTACACAGAAGAAGAAGGAGAGGCTGCCTTCTATGGTCCAAAGCTTGATATTCAGGCAAAGAATGTATACGGAAAAGAAGACACTATGATTACCATCCAGTTGGATATGTTCTTATCAACCCGTTTCGATATGTACTACATTGATAAAAACGGAGAAAAGAAACGTCCATATATCATTCACAGAACATCAATGGGATGCTATGAAAGAACCCTTGCATGGTTAATTGAAAAATATGCAGGTGCATTCCCTACATGGTTAGCACCGGAGCAGGTACGTATTCTTCCTATTTCAGACAAGTTCCATGATTATGGTAAGGAAGTGCTTGCTACTCTTAAGAAAAACGGAATCCTTGCTACTATGGATGAACGTTCCGAAAAGATTGGATATAAGATTCGTGAAGCAAGAATGCAAAAGCTTCCGTATATACTGGTTGTAGGTGCTAACGAGCAGGAATCCAACACGGTATCCGTTCGTAAGCGTGGAGAAGACGGTGACTTAGGTTCTATGGAGCTTAATACCTTTGTAAGTAAGATTTGCGAAGAAATCCGTACAAAGAGCTTAGAACAGATGAAATAAAGCAAAATCTTAAAAAATAAAATGCCGGTAACGGCTGTATAACAAAAGGGTCCAGACATGAAAATGTCTGAACCCTTTTTGTTATATTCACAATCAATCAGCACCCATCAAATTCTAATCGTCTACCGGAATACTTTTACACTCTTTTTCTGACTCCAGCTTCCGTAAACAGCCGTTCCGACAGAATCTCTGTTATAAGCACGCACTTGTACATAATATACAGTTCCTGCCTTCAAGCCGGTGATTACATGCTTCACGTTATTGGTATAAACGGCCTTGGCACCGGTCATCTTCTCTGAAGTAGAATATCGGATCTGATAACCTACTGCATTGGTTGCCGCCTTATAATTCACACGAATTCTGCGATATGATAAGCCGGTTAACTTTAATCCTGATACCGTTCCCCCGGTAGTCTTTTTCCACTTTGCATATAATTTCAGATTACCGGTTGTTCCCTGAACAATCTGGGTAATTCTCTGAGAATATGCAGCATCCCGATACCAGCCAACAAATGTATAACCTGCTCTGGATGGATTCTGCAAGGTAACGGTAGCTGTGTTAATATCATAGGTTGTAGGATTTACTTTGTTATTGGTACCACCGTTTAATACATATGTAATCCGATAAGTTACCGGAATCGCATCAAGCTGTGCCTGTAACTGATTCTCATAGGCTAATGCCTGCTCATAAGCTGCCTTGGCATTTTTATAAGCAGTTCTGGCATCACTAATGGATTTACAATATTTGTTTAACTTCGCCTCAAACTGCGCAACTGTCATGGTCTCCCCGGCAGAGCCTGGCCAGATAAAGGTCTGTCCATGGGTTACTCCATATCCACTATACTGGTTAACCGCAAATCCTGTTATGGTATATTCTGAATTACACAAATTCAAATAATGTCCCACAGACATAAAATCTCTTGAACCGTTCATCCATACGGTTCTTTCCTGATTATACCAGCCAACAAAGGGATCGCTGTAACCCCATGCAATATTTTCTGCCACATTATACATCCGGGAATGTCCCATATTATAAGATGACCAGTTTGTCTGCACCTCGGAAACCGCCATCAGATACATACTAACCTGCAGGCTTTGCAGCTTAACGGAAGTTGCCTGTGGGTCAACGCGTTCCTGTGCTCTTAAGGAATTGGCTTCCTTCAGAAACGGAATGGTTGCTTTTAAATTCTTAAGACTGGTAGAATCTGAGGACTGACCAATCTTTGTATACGCTGTAACTGCGGAATTTTTAGATTCCAATACCTTACAGGCTGCTGTATAACCATATTCCTTAAAGAAACCATAGCTTCCAAGCTTTTCCTTTTCATTTGCAGCCGAAGCCTTTCTGTGTGCCGCATACATCGCTGTTTTTTTTGCTGCCGTATCCTTTTTGGCTGCTGCCAATGCAGTTCTAAGTTCTGCCGCTGTCGCCTTTGTTTCCCTCTGCTCCACTACCGCCACTTCATCAGCCGGCGTCTTTTGTGCCTGAACCGGTGTCCCGGGTGCCAGCAGACTGGCAACCATAACCGCAAGCATTACCTTACTTATCAATTTCTTCATGTTTCTCCTCCTGTTTCTTAACATTTTTATATAATTATAAAATGATTACTCTTTTGTACCGCCATCTTTTTGGTTCCATTTAATCTTATAATCAACCCCTGTTACAGAGCCGATATTTTTTACATAATCTTCAATTAAAGACTGGGCTCTCTGTCTTGCACTTTCCATTAGTGCCTCATCCTCTTCCGCTGTTTTTTTCATGTATTTTTGTGCTTCCTCCAACACCTTTTGCTGGTCTTCCGCCTTAACCTTAGCAGAACCCTTGGCAACATAGAAGGAATCCTCTGTAAATTCATCCTCGTTCACCTTACAGTCCAACACAACCGCCTCCGGTACGGTCACCTCGACGACATCTCCATTTACCTTCATATTCAGATTGGAGGCATCAATTCCCAATGTTACGACTCCGCCATATTCAACCCAGAAATCCTTGTCCTTGGTAAAAATCCAAAATCCGGATGCATCATCCTCATGATATTTGTCAACATTATGATAATAACATTCCAGTGTTGCAAGCTGACATATGGCTTTCATCTGGGATAACTGCGGTTCCGTCTTCTGTTCATCCTTCTTCTCACATCCCACACAGGTCACACAAAGGACAAAGGCACACAATAATATGCTTAATTTATTCTTCATCCGTCGTACCTCCCCATTGGATGTTAATGTCATAATCTCCGTCTGCCTGCTCTACAAAAGGCTTTACCAACGCCATAACAACATTTTCTGCATTCTGTTCTGCCATCTTACGCAGCATTTCTTCTTTGGCACATTCTTCTGCGGCATCCTTTATACATGCCTTATATGCTTCCTGGGATACCGTGGCATCATTCGCCCTCTTGTTCATGAACATATAATCCAGTGATGCAATATCCACTGACGGTTCGGAAATCGTAATCTCCGGAAGCGTTACGGTAATGGTTTTCTTTTCGTCAGATTCATCCTCACCGGATTCAATCCGAAACTTAATTTCCGAAAAATCAATGCCGGCTTTTACTTTTGACCTATAAGATACATAATAATCTACCTTATCCGGATCCTTCTCATTCATTACTGTAGCAACTCCATCGTAATTCGCTTCAAAGGTCGATAAATTACTTACATTCACCACCTTCTGAAGATTTGCTTCTGTAATGATTTCCGGTTTTTTTCTTAAATTGGACAGATACATATAAACTGCCAGCCCCATCACAATTAAAACAATCAAAATGATAAGACAAAAAATCATCCTGACCTTCCAGGGCAGTCTTCTTTTCTTTTGTTTGTCCCTACTGATAAAAATCTCCTCCTCATCCAGCTCGTCTTTTTTAATCTTCGGTATGCCTTCCCTAATAAAAATCTCTTCCCTTAACTTATCATTTTTAGAATATTCGTTATTCCAAAATCTGTCAATAGGAGTCCGTCCGAAAATCTGTCCCATCCATAAATTCTGTGGCATGCTTCCGCATCCATACAGGAAATAAGTTCCGCTGACACTTTGGATTTTCCCGCTGTCGGATCGCAATAGATTGAAAAAAACCGCGCCACATATCCGTATATTCATCCTCCTTATATTCTGCCTGCTGCAGCAGCCCGGATTCCTGAGCCGTCAACTGCTGAATATATAAATCTCCATCCTTTGGATGAATCACCGCAAATTGACGTTTATCATCAACAATCATATAATTTTCCGATGGCATACGATCTGCAAATATATTGGCAACCAGAAGAGCTATATTATGCTTCGGTTCCACATGTGCAATATAAAGCCGGGAATCCAAAGAAACAAACCGGACAAATTCCTGAAAATGATGTACTTCATTTCCAACGCTCCGCCGCAATTCCATCATACGCATCACTACAGGCTCCGTATAACAGCGGCGAATCTCTGCACCTTTCTTAAAAGCAAGATGAAGATAATCATATATCGTATTCAATGCATCCTCTTCTCTGGACATGGCAACATAATAAATATCGATATATATCTGATACGATAGTTTTTTCCGTATGGAACGAACTACCTTGGTAAATAATTCCTCATCGTAATCCACATGGATATATTCATCAAATAATGTCTGTTGCATAACAGGCTCTCTTTTCAGTGCAATCTGATCATGACCGATTTTTATCTCCTCTGCCCAGGCAACATAGAGACAGCACATCATATCCTCAAATGTATTATTACAGGTATATATTTTCATGTCATATCCTTTCCGGTATCGGAATGTCAATTCCGCTCCCAAAAAAAGCCTCCAGCCTATGCGGGTAAATCCAACATCCCCATAAAGTTATACCTGCAGCCTGTCAAAAAAGGAAAGCTGCACATACTGTTCATTCTGATGCTGCACCTCCCAGTTTTCTTTATGATTATCACAAATCAACTTCTCCGTAATGTAAGTCTCTTCGATTGGTATTTTGTACATCATCTTTCCATTACAGGTAATAAAGTAATGTGCTCTTTTCAGAACCACACCCATTTTTTTCAGGCTTGTGTAATCAAGGCTTCCGTACCTTCTGGCTTCTACGATTCTTTTTGCCGACTTTGGCCCAATCCCCGGCACCCGAAGCAGCATATCATAGGACGCAGTCTGAACATCCACAGGAAACTGTCCCAGATGCCGCAATGCCCAATCACATTTCGGATCCAATCGTTCATTAAAATTCGGTCTGTCCTCAGACAACAGTTCGTCTGCCTGAAAGCCATAAAAACGCAAAAGCCAGTCTGCCTGATATAAACGATGTTCCCGCAGCAGCGGAACCTGTGTATCCAATGACGGAAGATTCTCATCCTCATTCAACGGAATATAGGCAGAATA
This sequence comes from uncultured Lachnospiraceae bacterium, assembly GCA_934294885.1. Classification (GTDB taxonomy): domain Bacteria; phylum Bacillota; class Clostridia; order Lachnospirales; family Lachnospiraceae; genus CAG-590. Next base: position 102,291 of record CAKRAK010000004.1, read on the forward strand.
AAACACTCTTTTCAAATCGTAAGTCTGATACAATTTCTGGGTCGTCTGAATCAATGTAAGGTCCGTCTCCGGCGTTGCCCCTATAATCATCTGGGTACTCTGCCCAGCCGGAGCAAATCTTCTTCTCAAATCGGAAAGCCCATTCTTTCCTCCCGGAACCGGTAAGTAAGCAGACGTACGATTTTCAATCCTATTCCCTTCCATAGTTTGATTCAATTTTTTATTATCTGGATTGAAAATGCTGTTGGTCAGGTAATCATTTATCCGGCTCCGCTCCATATATGCACTTTTTCCAATGGCCATTCGATGGGCTGCTATGGTATCCGTTACCTTTCCCATCGGCCCCAAAATGGATTGAAATGTCTTATTCGGTGCAAGCAGCTCTAAACTCTCCTTCGTAGGAAGCTCTATATTCATACTAATCCGGTCAGCCAGATATCCTGCAGCCGCAACCAGCTCATCCGGTGCCCCGGGTATCATCTTAACATGAATATAACCGTTAAACCGATACTTGTTTCGTAGTAAAAATAAAGTCTCACAAATACGTTCCATTGTATAGGTTGGATTCTTTAAAACACCGGAGCTTAAAAAAAGACCTTCTATATAATTACGTTTATAAAATTCTATCACAAGCCGGCAAAGCTCATCCGGCTCAAAGGTGGTACGCTCCACATCGTTGGACTTACGATTCTGACAGTATTTGCAATCATAGATACAATGATTTGTCATGAGCACCTTCAACAAGGAAATACATCTGCCATCCGCCGCAAAGCTGTGACACACGCCTGCCGCCACACTGTTACCAAGCATTCCTTTCTTTCCGCTGCGGCTGACACCACTGGAGGTACAGGCAACGTCATATTTTGCTGCATCTGCAAGAATATTTAATTTTTCTTTGGTGGTATATTCTTTCATTACCTCATACATCGGTATTCTCCTTAAGGATTCCATTCCTAACGTCCATAAACGAGCCGTATCAACAGCTCCTCGCCCAACATGAACATATGTTCTATTTTACCATGATGATACCATTAACGCAATACCCCAAAAAATGGAAAAAAAATGCCGGTCTTCCATAAAAGGAAAACCGACACCTTTAGTTTAATTATACCTGATATTATTTTGCTACAAAGTTCATAATCTTATTTGGAACATAGATTTCTTTTACAATGTTCTTTCCTGACAACGCCTCAGCAATCTTAATGTCTGCCTTTGCTATGGCAATTGCCTCCTCCTGAGTGCAATCTCTAGGAAGGGTAACCTTACCCTTTACCTTACCGTTAATCTGAACACCAATCTCAATGGTTGCATCTACTAAACGGTGCTCCTCATAGGCTGGCCACTGTGCAAGAGAAATAAATCCTTCATTTCCAAGGAACTCCCAAAGCTCCTCACAGATATGAGGTGCAAATGGCGATAATAATTTAAGGAGAATCTCATAATTTTCACGAGTAATTCTACCCTCTTTATTGATTTCATTTACAAGCTCCATCATGCTGGCAATGGCTGTATTGTATTTCATGTTCTCGATATCTTCCGATACCTTCTTGATGGTCTTATGAAGCTTATTCAAAACAGCATCGGAATTAGTCTCATCGGAAATAATATCCGTCATTGCCGCAACTCTGTCAATGAACTTCTTACATCCACGAAGAGAACTGTCATTCCACGGAGAAGCTGCACCGTAATCACCCATGAACAAAATATAAACACGAAGACAATCTGCACCAAACTGCTCTACTACATCCAACGGATCTACTACATTTCCCTTAGACTTACTCATCTTATCTCCATCAGGACCAAGAATCAGACCCTGTGCAGAACGTTTTGCATAAGGCTCCGGTGTGTTAACAGCACCGATATCATATAAGAAATGATGCCAGAAACGAGAGTAGATCAAGTGACGGGTTACGTGCTCCATTCCTCCGTTATACCAGTCAACCGGCATCCAGTAATTAAGCTTTTCAGGATCTGCAAATGCCTTATCGTTATTCGGATCAATGTATCTTAAGAAATACCATGAAGAGCCTGCCCACTGTGGCATTGTATCTGTTTCACGCTTTGCGGCTCTTCCACACTTCGGACATTTACAATTCACAAAGGAATCAATCTTAGCCAGTGGTGATTCTCCATCCTGACCCGGCTCAAAATTTTCTACCTCAGGCAGCTTTAACGGTAACTCCTCATAAGGAACAGCTACGTCACCGCAATGCTCACAACGTACGATTGGAATAGGCTCGCCCCAGTAACGCTGACGGTTAAATGCCCAATCCTTCATCTTATACTGTACACCTGCTTTACCAATACCCATTTTCTCCAATTCGGAAATCATACGATCAATGGAATCCTTTTTATTACTGTATCCGTCAAGGAAGCCGGAATTGATCATGTTACCGTCTCCGGTATATGCTTCCTTGGAAATATCTCCGCCTTCAATAACCTGAATGATTGGAACATTGTATTTGGTAGCAAAATCATAGTCTCGCTGGTCGTGAGCCGGTACTGCCATAATCGCACCGGTACCGTAACCCATCATTACATAGTCTGCAATAAAGATTGGAATGGTCTTTCCGGTAATCGGATTAATTGCTTCCAGACCGTCAATCTTCACACCTGTCTTATCCTTTACAAGCTGGGTTCTTTCAAACTCCGTTTTCTTGCTACATTCAACACGGTATGCTTCAATCTCATCCATATTATGTACTTTATCCTTGTACTGATCAATCAATGGATGCTCCGGAGCCACGACCATAAAGGTTACACCAAATAAAGTATCCGGTCTGGTTGTATAAATGGTCAATTTCTCATCGATATCTTTAACGGCAAAATCAACAAATGCCCCCTTGGATTTACCAATCCAGTTAATCTGCTGCTGTTTGATATTCTCCGGATAATCAACTTCCTCAAGTCCCTGAAGTAATTTATCAACATATTCCGTAATTCTTAAATACCATACATTCTTTACCTTCTGAACTACATCAGTATGACAAATATCACACTTACCACCCTGGCTGTCCTCATTAGAAAGCACAACCTTGCAGGACGGACAATAATTTACCAATGCATTATCTCTGTATACCAGTCCGTTTTCAAACATTTTTAAGAAAATCCACTGTGTCCATTTGTAATACTTCTCTTCTGTTGTATCAACTACTCTGCTCCAGTCAAAAGAATAACCGACCTTCTTAAGCTGCTCCGTAAAATGAGCAATATTCTGGTCTGTAATCTTTCTTGGATGGGTATTTGTCTTAATGGCATAGTTTTCGGTAGGAAGTCCATATGCATCAAATCCAATTGGAAATAATACATTATATCCCTGCATTCTTCTCTTTCTTGAAACGACCTCCAATCCTGAATATGCCTTAATATGTCCAACGTGCATACCGGAACCGGATGGATATGGGAACTCTACAAGACCATAAAACTTTGGTTTATCTGAATAATCCTCTGCTTTAAAGATTTCTGCCTTTTCCCACTTCTCCTGCCATTTGGGCTCGATTGTTTTGAAATTATATTTCACTTTGTCATCCTCCTTAATGAAACAAATGTTTAAATTCCACAGCCATTCATCAATGATGAATTCCGACTACATATTTTATCATAGTCCGGAAGGATTATCAATCAAACCTTTTTCCGTTTCAAACCTTTTATCCCTTCACTTTTCCGTGTCTTATTTACAGGCAATCCACTGATTTTATAAAATCCTTACATTCTGTTATCATCTGATGTTTGAGCAAAACCGATGCAAGAATACCGAAATAATCCGTTTTTAGTGCATCCTTTACGGTTTCTGCCGACGTTTTTTGTACGACGGAAACCCCGAAACTCCGTTTGGGAATCATTACGTTAGCCGCATCACACAACATTTGAATTTCAGGATATTCCCTTCCCATCCGCCTATCCAGATTCTTTCCCACATTAACGTACTCCTGGGACTTATCAAAATCCCTTAACAAACATTGAATCCGGCTCAAATCCTCGTATGCCTTTAAATCCTCCTGTGTGCCCTTTAATCCGATCACCTTAAGAGCCCCATCTCTTAAGCTTTCATGTAAATACATCATACGATACCTCCTTCCTTACGCAGGCACTCCGCGCAATGTTGATAACATTATATTAGCAAATATACAAGGAAAATCTTTACGATATCTTACGCAAGTTCCGACAGGCTTCCTCATTCTTCAGGTAAAAGTCACCATTGGCTGACCTATAACGATTCAAATGTGTACATCTTCCTCACCATAAAAAAAGGTCAGACACCTTAAACAAAGTATCTGACCTCTTAAAACGGAACCCTTTTCTATGCCATTCCGTTTGCCGTTTTATATTTGTATAACATTTCTGCATGATTTTGTTCTTCAATCTGAATATCCGCAAGCAGCTTTCTCAATGCACTGTCAGCAAAAGCAAAAACATCTGTATTATATTCGCCGGATACAAGCTTTTCCGTACCGATACAATCCGTTGCAAGAAACTCATCACATTTTTTATCTTCAGAGGAATCCAACATACCGTAAGTAACCTTCGGTTCATAATTCTTACCCTGGGAATCGTTGCAATCACAGGTCGGTACCGTTCCGTTTAAAACCTGTTCAAGAGAATCATAATGCTTTTGCTCCTCCTGTTTTAGCTTTTCAAATAAACTTTTTAATTCCGGATCCTTTGCCTGTTCCGCATATTTTTCATACTTTTGTATACAGCTTTGTTCCTGAGTCTGCAAATCCTGTATCACGGTTCTCTCTTTTTCTTTTAAAACCATTTTCATATCTCCCTTCCATCTTAACACGGGCCGACAGTTGCGAAATGCACACTACTCTGAATTACTTGTGCAAAATTATTATAGATAGACCTACTGCGTTTCGCGACTGCCTGCCAAATTTCAATAGATAGGTAGCAAATGCATCTATCTACCATATTTCAATAGTATTATGGACAGAAAAAAAGGATTTATACAGGATTGCAATATAAAAATGCAGATTATGCCACAATTTCCCGGATTGCATCATCAATAACCTGATACCGTTCCGAATCAAGGACAGAGATCAGTGCATCGTAAGGATCTTTTTTTGTCCGGTCGGAAGCAATCCGCATGGCATTTTGAGAGAATCCGGAAAGCAGACACAGACCCTCTTCATTATCAACCTTGGGGATGGTATTTGTCCTCCCGCATACATTCCAAAATATAAGCCGGGGCATTTTATATCCATTTCTTTCATATCTTGCTGCAATACTGTCAAACAATTTTTCACTTCTGTTGCTGGCAGTTCTTCCATATTGACAGGCACCGGTGGCCTCATCAAATTCCATATCCGATATGATAACAACCTGTTTCGGCAATTCCTCCCTTGGAACAGCCTTACTCTTCGCCATATCAAGAATCAACATAAATACTGCCTCAATATTGGTATTTGCCACCTCATCGTAAGCAAACATAATTTCCAGCTTTTCCTTCAGACTGTTGTCATCATTAAACTCAATAAACTGTGGTGTCTGACTGAATGTAATTGCCTTATTATGAAATACTCCCTTTAACTGCTGTGCAAAATAGATGGCAAGAGAATTACAAATTTCAATTGCCATAACGGAACTGCCACCGGAAATTCTGGTAAACATACTTCCGGAACCATCTGCTACAACAATGGCATCCTCTAAGCCCCAGTCATTTTGGAAGCCCTCCTCTGTTATCTTTTTCCACATCATTTCAGCCAGTAGATTATCCCCCAAACCAAAGCTGTAATGAGGCGCTGTTATGATTCTATGTACAATTTCATAAGGCATCATACCTTTGGCATTCAGCTTATCATCCCCAAGATAAACCCGGCTAAGATATTCCTTCCTTCTTTGCAGGTCATGTCGTTCAAAAGCTTTATCGTATCTCATATTGGCCTTTGCAGGAAGCTTCTCATATGCAATCTCTCCCCATTTTGATGCAGACATTTTTGTCTCTGCTACATTGCCATAGGCACGGAGCTTTGCAAGCATCTTTCGGTATTCCCTTTGGGACATGTGAAAATATTTGCAAAGTTTACCTGCATACGCTCTGGTTTTTTTGGAAGAAGTATTAATACCGGGGAGCCATTTCCCCAAAAGAGAAACCGGCTCATTTTCCTCCATCGCCTTTAAATCCTTAACAAGTTGTTTTTGATACATGTCTGCCACATCCTCTGCAAGAGAGGTATCCAATAAGACAAGACAGTCATCGTACCTTCCGTATTCCGGAATATAGGGAAGAACTGCCTTCACAATCAGAGGCTTTGACAGAGCAAGATATTTCAGACAGATACGAAAGGCCCGCCTTTCTCCCATACCCTTCAAAATATCTCTCAAAAAGAAAAGCCACTTTACGGCATATTGAGGAGATTCATAATATGCCTTCACAAAGTCCTTCACAACGACTTCCTCTTCCCAGTTTCTTAAGGAAGAAGCCTTAAAATTCAAATCCAGTAATGCACTTTTTGTCTTCCTATATCCCAATGCACCATTTTCAGTAACAGAACAATTATTATAGTTTTTTGCAAAATGAACAGCTCTCGTTTTTGTGACATCCACATCTTCCATCTGTTGATTCATATATGCTTCATCAAACCAAAATGCTCTTTTCATAGGCTCCTCCTTTTTTGAAAACACCAGACGCGAAAATATTTAATAAAAATTATTTCCACCGTTTAAATTACCATTCAAAATTCTGCTGTATGCGTCTGTTTTTGTTTACAAGCCATATCATATCCGAAAGAGCCTCCATCGTCCAGCAACCGCTGGTTTAAATATATTTACATAAAAAAAAGAAGAGGACACAAGGTTCTCTTCCACTAAAAACTCCATAGGGCTTACATTATATAAAACTGCTAAGGCTACTAAATTATCTGCCTGAGGATAACATTTTCCCGCTTCCCATTTATATATGGCCTGAGTTGATTCAAAGCCCATATACTCCATGACCTGTTTCACGGAAATGTTTCTTTCCTTGCGAAGCATCTTCATGCGTGCTCCACTGGCTTCCATGTCGAAATGTGGTTTTTCCATAACGTACCTCCTTATTTCAAACATACCAAATTCTTTTCCTCTATGATCAAATGCGCACTGTATTTTGCATCATAACACAGATTTGCAAATCATGCCATAAACCAATGGTTAAATTTTCAATTTCAATCGATAATATCATTCTGAAATCCGGACAAATGCTCATAAGGCAAAATCAAACGTCCCCGGTAAAGACCACAGCCATCATTGATTAAGTGATTGTTAATTGCCGCAAACATATTCACATCCAAGGAGGACAAATCCAATTCCTGCAGTAAGCGGCAACGCTCATATGCTTCATCAAAAATCACACATTCTCCCTTAGGAATGGTTCTTCCTCTGGAATCCTCCTGTTTTTTCTCATAGAACAAATGATTTGCCACACCAATCTCCGCAGTATCATCCATTTCCTTTGTCCGGAGCTGCATCTCCATGTAGCAACGGGCACTATGGTCAAAAAATGTAATATGAAGAGATTGATAATCCCCCACATTTTCACAATGAATATAATCTCTGTAGTAAGGACGAACATCATCCTTTAGCAAGTCCGAACAACTAAGCTTCACACCATTGGCATGCTCTGCACTAAATCCCCGTTCCTCCAAAAATTTAGGAAGTACATTTGCAATGTGATACAGATATTTCTCCTCTTCCTGTTCCCTGTTCTCTCCGTTTTTCAGATGACACTTTGGCATGGAAATTACAATTCTGTAAGCGATCAGGTCACGAAAACAATTCAAACAGTCTTTTATCTCCGCTACTGAAGGATATGTCCCGTTTTTTTCGTAATAATCATATATATATTCCACAATATAACCGTTAAATTTTGCCTCGGCACGGATTAAGGACTTAATCCTCCCCTTAAAGGTGAAGGACAGATTTGAATATTCCTGAACCATATATTTGTAAAAATCCCGTATCTTCTGGGACTGCGCCGTCAAAAACTCGTTATGCTCTAAGATTCCCATAATCTGCAACAGATAATCGTAATGCATCAGGTCAATTTCATTCTGATGTTCCACTGCCGATATGCGTAAATCCTCTGTATATCGTTTCAGTATTCTAAGAACCGTATGTCCCGAATACAGATAATCATTTAGTGTAACCATATATTCCTCCAAAAATCATATCAGGGTCTGTCCTTATCCGATGGATAAGCTTCAACACCAAAGCTACTCATCATTATAAAACATTCTTTCCAAATAATAAAATCATTTTTCCATAAAATTTAACTTCATTTAAGGTTTATATTGTACCCTCTAAACATAAAATCAAGAAGGGGATGATGCAAAATGAATTCAAAATTTATAAAATTTGCAGCTTCATCGTTTATGGGATTTCTCATAGACTATATTTTATTTTGCAGTTTGTCATTGATTTTTCCCGAAAAAAAATATACATCCTGCTGGCAAATATCATCGCCCGCATTATCAGTGCAGCCTGCAATTATATGGCAAACTGTCTCTTCGTATTTAAAGAAAAACAACGGCTATGGTCGGCACTGTCCTATTTTCTTCTTGCGGTATTTATCCTTTTTATGAACAATATTGTTCTTTTGATCTATTCCGGGATTCCGGGGTTATCCCTTTATATTGCAAAAATACTGACAGAGCTGACACTTTTTATTGCAAGCTACCTCATCCAGAAGAAATTTATTTTTAAAAAGAAATTTTAATTGTATTTAAAGTTTCGGGACTATGCTTTTACAGAACAGAGGATTGCGAAATGCCGGATAAATTATACAAGTTTGTGCAAAATTTAATGTTATATAAGCAGGTTCTTGTATATATTAAATTTGCACAAATCAATGTAGGTTACTGAGCGTTTCGCAATTGTCTATACATCATATAAATAAGAAAGGGGATTCATCTTCTGTTTCAAAGCTATTCTATCGGTTATTGCCTTATATGCTTTCACAATCTTTCTCTGCTTTTCAATATCTGGCACTGGAAGCTCAACCATACAAAGTTCATTCCAATCGAAAATCTCTCTTACGCTTCCGTGTGACTTATATCTTGCATAGCGGTCAAATTCTGGTCGGCTGAA